>NZ_ANHX01000056.1 GCF_000316035.1 Paenibacillus sp. PAMC 26794 | reverse complement strand
CAATAGGAAGACACACTTGAATGATTTCGAGTGTGTCTTTTTGTTGTACCCCCAGCATTAGTGTAATTTTTAGGGTGAAAGTCCGAAACTTGGATGGCGGAGTGCTTACCGTAGCTACTAGCTAAGAGAAATTTATAATCCTGTAAAAGGAGTTAATTATAATTAAGGTGTAAAATACCATTTAATACTTAAATTATATAGTATAAATAATACTAATTTATAAATAAAAGGATTTAAAACATGATTAGAGGGTGGGATTAAATATATATGAATACCATTATTTTTAATCAGTTTTATCAATAGTGTGTGGGTAATTAATACTGATTTGTCGAAAAAAAAAGAAAAAAGTGGAATTATAAAGAAAAATATATCTTTTATAACAATTAAATCTATGATAATATGATCTGGATATTGAAAACCAGAAGAATACAGATCGGAATAATTTATATTATTTTTTTGAATATACTAAAGACTACTGACCTTTACAGATTATAAAGATGCTTGGAATTAATGTTTACCTGTCGAAGATTTAAACAAACACTTGGAGGACGATAAATTGGAATTTATCAGTGTAAGTAATATATCCAAAGAATATAAGGTTGAGATCCGCGAGGAGGGCATGATTAATAGATTGAAAAGTTTGATATTTCCAAAATACACAACAAAAAGAGCAGTAACTGATATTTCTTTTACTATAGATAGAGGTGAAATTGTTGGTTATTTGGGTCCGAATGGCGCTGGTAAATCAACTACAATCAAAATGTTAACTGGAATTCTATATCCTACTGAAGGTGAAGTTAGAGTCAATGGTCTTATTCCTTACAAAGAACGAAAAAAGTATTCATCACAAATTGGTGTAGTTTTCGGTCAAAGAAGTCAACTTTGGTGGGATTTACCGGCAATAGATTCGTTAGAACTTTACAAAGATATTTATAACGTCTCTAGTAAAGACTATAAGACTAAAATTGATATGTATAATAATATATTTGATTTTCATGAATTTTGTAATATCCCAGTTAGACAATTGAGTTTAGGACAAAGAATGAGAGTTGAAATTGCTGCATCATTGATCCATAGTCCTGATATTCTTTTTTTGGATGAACCAACGATTGGGCTAGATATCATTGTTAAAAATAAAATGAGAGAATTTTTCAAGGAATTAAACCGATTAGAAAAGACTACAATATTATTAACAACGCATGATATAACGGACGTTGAAAAAATATGTAATAGAATAATAATTATTAATAACGGCAAAAAAGCTTTTGATGGTTCAACACAATCTTTTAAATCACTATATGATGAAGATAATGAAATTTTAGTTACACTAAAAAGTGGAAATACCAACTTTAATATACCGAAAGTAGTTTTGAAGCATAGAGAAGGGAAAAAGATATGGTTGAATGTAAATAAAAACATATCAATCCAGGATGTTTTACAGGAGATTATCACTAAATATGAAATATCGGATATTCAGGTTAAAGGTGCAGATTTAGAGAGCTTGCTTTCAAAAGTATATCAAATGAATAAAGAGGAAAACAATTGTGAAAAAATATTGTAGTGTATTCATGAAAACGCTTGCTGTTTCATTCGCATATAAATCAAACTTATATTTAACACTAATATCGACAATTATTTTTACTTTAGTGCAATTCTCTCTTTGGTATTCTATTTATGACGCCAATAATTCAATAAATAAAATTGAGTTCTCTTTAGTCATATCATACATTTTTATTGGAGTTTTTGTTCGTATATTAACGACAGTTAATGTTTCTGATTACATTTCAGAACAGATTAACAAAGGAAATATTGAGTTGAGTTTAATTCGACCATATAACTTTTTTATTTTTTGTTTTTCTAGACATTTTTCTACGATAATAGCGGATTTTTGTGTTAGAGGTATATTTCTTTTTGTTATTTGTTCGTTACTATTCAATAAATACATACAAATTGAGAGCAGTTTAATTAATTATACTTTTTTTGCTATAAGTCTTTTGATTGCAATTTTTCTATCTTATTGTATGGATTATCTAATAGGTTTATTATCTTTTTGGGTTATTCATACATGGCAAATTAAGTTTCTCGTCAGAGATATTGGAAATATTTTATCGGGATTTTTTGTACCACTGTGGATGTTTCCCGCATTTTTGCTGAAAATTAGTGAGTTTCTTCCGTTTAAGTACATGTTTTTTATACCTATTAATATTCTCCTGGGAGAATATAGCTTAAATCAAATTTATGAAGAGTTGCTGTTAGGTTTTTTATGGGTTGTAATTTTCCTTGTAAGTATAGTCGTTCTTTCAATAAAGTTGCAAAAGAGAATCTTTATTCAAGGGGGTTAAGATGAAGAGCTATTTGAAGATCTATGGAAAGTTCATTAGTAAATACTTTAAATCTAAAATGGAATACAAGGTCTCATTCTTTCTAGACATTTTCGTCAACATGATTACTCCACTAAGTTTTTTTTCAATTATATATATCATTCTCGGAAAGTTGGACCATTTGCAAAGTTGGAACACATTCGAGGTTATGTTGATGTTTAGTTTTAGTTTATTATCGTGGGGGCTAGCAGGTTTTTTGTTTTGGTCCCCATTCGTACAAATGGAGCAACTCGTATTATCAGGTGAATTTGATAATTACTTGATCAGGCCATTGCACCCACTGATATTCTTGATTTTTAAAAATTTTCAATACACGTTTATTGGGCAAACCATTATTGGGGGAGGTGTTATGGTCTATTCCTTGATAAATTTAAATGTCGTAAATAACGGATTATTTATTTCGAAGTTAATATTTTTAATTGTGAACTCCACTATGTTACAAATTTCAATATTGATATGTTTGACAACCAGCAACTTTTATTTTAGAAAGTCTCTTACTTTCTCCATGATAATTGTTAGTGAGCTGCAGCAAATGTCACGATATCCGATAAATATTTTTAATAATGTAATTCGTGTGATCATAACATTTATTGTTCCGTATGCTTTTGTATCTTATTACCCTGTTGCTATCCTTATGAATAGAAATGTAAGTGAATTCATCTCTATATTTACTTTTATTCTTGGTTTGTTACTACTTTATGCTTCTATTATGTTTTTTAACTTTAGTCTAAGTAGATATACGAGTTCAGGTAATTAAGAAGGAGCAAAGACATGAATAAGATAATCGCACTATGGGCTATACCTCGTTCTGTGTCAACAGCATTTGAAAGAATTTTCATTGAAAGAGGGGATTTCACCATAGTTCATGAACCTTTTTCAGTAAGTTACTATTATAGTTTTGAACGTTGCAGTAACCGTTATTCAGATGTTGAGTCACAAAATGAATTCTCTTTTTCTAATGTACTTGCTAATTTGATCAATTCTTCGAGTCAAGGGCCTTTATTCTTAAAAGATATGGCTTATCACTTGAAACCAAAGTTAAACTTTGAGACGATTAGTAACTTCGAAAACACATTTATTATTAGACATCCAAAATATGTTTTACCTTCTCTGTACGCAATGCTTCCTGATTTCAATATGGAGGAAGCCGGATACCAGATTCAATATGAACTATTTCAGATGGCTACTCAGATTCATGGTGAAAACGTTATTGTTATTGATGCTGACGATCTTTGTGATAACCCACAAGCAGTAGTAAAAGCATATTGTAAAGCTCTCGATATACCCTTTATTCAAGAAAGCTTGAGTTGGAAAGAACGTGAAGTGCCCGAGTGGGATGAATGGAAGTCTTGGCATCTTGATGCATTAAGTAGTACAAGCATTAGAAGGAACAAAAAACCGGAAGAACCCCTTAGTGGAAAATTGTTGAAGGCATATAATATATTTTTGCCGATTTATGAAGAAATGTACAAATTTAGACTAATACCATAAGATCAAAGAGAAATGTGAGATGATAGTAAATGAGAAACGGATACGTACTATGGTTTACAGGCCTAAGTGGATCAGGTAAAACAACAATTGCAACTAAATTAGAACTGAAATTGAGGGATATGGGAACTCTTGTAGAGAGATTAGATGGGGATATTCTGAGAGAAACGATATGTAAAGATCTAGGTTTCACTAAGGAAGATAGGATTATAAATATTGAACGTACTGGCTTTATTGCAGAATTGCTTTCGCGGAATGGAGTTCAAACACTTGTTTCGTTGATATCTCCTTATAGTGATTCGAGAGAAAAGTTGAAAAATCGTATAGCGAATTTTTATGAAATTTACGTTCACTGTCCTATCGAGTACTGTATTGCAAGGGATGTGAAAGGGCTTTATACAAAAGCACTTCAGAATAAAACACCTAATTTCACAGGAGTTACCGATATATACGAGGTACCTAGACAACCTGATCTAACAATTGATACACATCAAGAGTCAGTTGAAGAATCGGTAAATAGGGTTTTAGAATTTTTGTATTCGAAACATCTAATATTACCAAGTTGGACAAAGGAGGAATTTGTTTGAAATCAATAATAAATATACAAGAAAATATCAACTCGTTAATTTATGATTGCTATAATGCGCTAAGTCCAGAGGCAAAAAGAACAGTATTATCAGAATATTGGTCTGATAAAAAATTTCTTGAGACATATCTTACATTTGATAATTCTATACATTTTAACACCGATGAAGGCGTCGAACTTTATACAAAAGCTTCTGATATGTATCCATATTCAAAATTAATCGGAATTGTTGAACTACATAATTTAATTGCAAAAAATACAGTGGACAATTTTGAAAATTGTGTTGGAGTAGATTTTTTGGGTGGATCCGGACAAGTAGAACGTGTGATTACTAAATTTACTAATAAGAAGTACAATGGTTTTATAACCGGAGATATATCCATTAAACAAATCTTGAAAGGTATTCAAAAAGGATGTCAGGTTGTCCCTTGTGATATTTCTAATCCAGTTACTATTAAAGATAAATCCTTAGACTGGGCACTAATTGCTTATGGATTTCACCATATTGCTCCAGAACTAAGATTAAAATCACTTATAAATGCTTATAACAAACTAAAACCAGAGGGGATGCTAGTACTACATGATGGTTTTGTTGGAGGCAGTACAGTTGATATAATGAGCAAAATTGTGGATCGTTATAGTTATGAACCGCACAGTCATCCTTTTTTAACTATAGAAGATTTTGATTATATTTGTGATTATTTTTATGATAACTACCAGGCTGATGTACAAAGGAAAAGTATATTTGATCCTCAAATATTTTTTGGTGATAGCATTGAAGAATTGAAAATAAATTTTTCGAATTACATGAAAAGTCACTACTATCTTAATCTTCTCGAGAATGAAATTTTTGATTGTTTTTTAGATGTTTTTTCAGAATATAGCATGAAAGAGAATGACATTAATTTATCTAAATATTTAAGATTTGAGGAGGAAAACTTAACGGATTCTAGCAAACGTTTGGTAATGAATGACAAGGGGAGGTTTATATATTCTTCCAATTTATATGTAGGACCATGTCCATCAATTATTCGTGAAGCATATCATGAGATTCTTAATTTAACAGAAAATACATTTTGCATTATAGTTCCAAGATTTGCACATGTTGTGATGATAAAAAAAACAATGAGGTGCTCTCATGTTAGTTAACAAGCATGTAAATCGTCTGACTCCGTATATTCCGGGTTATCAACCTGATATGACCCAAAAAGTGATCAAGTTGAATTCTAACGAAAATCCGTACCCCCCAACACCTAAAATAAAGAATGTACTTTCTCAATTCATTAATAACATTGATCAGCTTAGATATTATCCAGAATCAACCAGTTTATCATTAAGAGAAGCTTTGTCTCATAAATTCAGCATAAATAAAGATAAAATTTTCTGTGGTAATGGATCTGATGAAATTATATCTTTGATATTTCGTGTATTTCTAGAACAAGCAGACAAAATAGTTATACCGAATCCCACTTATACCGTATATAAGACTGTAGCTGATATACACAAAGTAGCGTGTCAATGTGTTGAAACAAATTCGAATTTTGAAGTTGATATTGATGCTTTATTGGCTTCACATTCAGATGCTATATTTATCGCTAATCCCAACGCACCAACTAGTTTACTAATGGGATTAGATAAGATTCGTTACATTTTAGATAACTACCATGGTTTATTAGTTATTGATGAAGCATATATTGATTTTGCAGATAGTGGGGCATCAGCGATTTCAATGATTGATGAATATCCTAACCTTCTAGTTCTTAGAACATTTTCTAAATCTTACTCACTATGTGGTGCTCGAGTTGGTTTCTGTCTTGGTGATGAGGCTCTAATAGAAGGATTAAATAAGTGTAAAGACTCTTATAATCTAAACACTATGAGCCAATATCTGGCCATTGCTGCGCTTGAAGACAATGAGTACTTTATGGAGAATATAAAAAAAATAATTAGCTCCAGAAAATATCTTACACATGCGCTGGAGTTGCTTGAATTTGATGTACTACAATCAGATACAAACTTTTTGTTGTGTAAGCCTCGTAGCGCAAATCCAAAAAGTATTTATCAGTTTTTAGCTGAAAATAAAATATTCATTAGGTATTTTGAATCTCCAAGAATTAATGACAAGCTCCGTATATCGATTGGAACAGGGGACGAAATAGATTTATTGCTAGAGAAGTTGAAGTCATATAAACTATGAAAATTTTAGGGTGAATTTAAAGTTATAATTTTTCGTATTGTAGCATAAATAAGAATTACAAAAATGGTTCATTGGGACTAACGAAAATTTTTAAAAGTATTGGGTTTTATTATGTATAATCGCGAAATGAGAGAGGGACAACCTTCATGAATGCTAAAATGCAATCGGTTTGTGATATTGTAAAGAGAAAGGCAGTTATTCAAAAGGAAGTTAGCCTGACAACAGATTTATTCAGGGAACTTGGTTATGATTCTTTCCAATTTATAGAGTTAGTTGTTGAACTTGAAAGTTGTTTTGGAATAGAAATCCCCGAATATAAATTATTACCTGAAAATTTCACTACAGCTCAAAATATTGTGGATTTGCTCGAAGAATTAAATTAGATGGGAGTGTTTAAGTGTATTCCGTTGGCATTATTGCTGAAGAAATTGAGTCTATTTGTAAGCGGTTTACTACTCAAGTAGCTATTGAAGACTTGTTCAGGGTGTATAGCTATGAAGAACTTTGGGATGAAGTTAATCGTATAAAGGGATATATGGATCAAATTAAAGGTAAGAAAATTGGATTGATAATGCAAAATGAAACAAACTTTATTTTGCATTATCTAGCGATCATTACATCTAACAATATTTGTATTCCTATCCCGTATTACTCAAAATTGTATGAAATAAAAAATAGCGTATCAAATATAGGAATTGATTTTATAATTACTTCGTCTACTGAGCTTATTCAAATAAATGATAATCTTCCTCTGATCGATTGGTTAAGTCTTGAAAAGCACTGTAATATGCTTTCAAACACAAACACTGAAGATATTTTGAATGAACCTAAATTATTTCTTCAAACTTCAGGCAGCACAGGTAACCCCAAAGTGGTTATGCTATCAGAGGAAAATATCATATCAACCGCACTTGCACATGCTAATGCAGTGGGGATAAATCAAGATGATCGTTTTTTAATCACAATGCCAATGCATTTTAGTTCTGTGCTGACAACTCAGATACTCAGTTATTTACTCAAAGGGGCAACCCTCATTGTAAGAAATATTCCTATGTTGCCTAGATTAATTATGAAAACTATTTTTGAGGAAAGAGTAAATTGTTTTGCTGCTGTACCTAGTCTGTTAAGGCAACTAGTTGAAAAAGCTGAAGTAACTAGTAGCCCTAAGCTGAGGTATATTTGTGTGTCAGGTGCAGCTCTGGATTTAAAGTTAGGTAATTTGATCCTTGAGAATCTACGTCCATTCCGAATAATTCAAACTTATGGGATGACAGAAGCATCTCCACGAATATCACTTGGTGAATTTATTATGGGAGACGGTAATCCATCATGTGGAAATGCAGTAGAAAATGTTAGGATTGAAATCAAGGATGAAAAAGGATTTAGTAGAGGAATTAATGAAGTTGGTGAAATATATGTAAAAGGTCCTAATATTATGATGGGATATTATAACAATTATAAAGAAACAAAACGAGTCTTAAAAAATGGTTGGCTGCAAACGGGGGATATAGGATTTTTGGATAAAAATGGGGATCTACATGTAGTAGGACGTACAAAAAATATGATCATATCTGGAGGGCAAAATTTATACCCAGAGGAAATCGAGAATTGTCTAAAGGAGCATCCAGACATTATGGATTGTATTGTCTTCCCTTTAGAAGATCCTATTTTAGATGAAGTGCCAGCTGCAATAATAAGATGTGATAGAGATATCCAAATTGATGAACTGAAAAGTCACTGCTACAAAAGACTTTCAAACTACAAGGTTCCACGTTCGTTTTATTTTTTATCGGATTTCCCGCTTACGAAAACGGGAAAAGTTGATCGTATGGAGACAATCAACAAAATATATGGGGGCAAGGAGAGAGAAGCCATTCTATGAGTTTATTATTTGAACAAGTCCAGGGTAGTTTGCAGAAAATCCTTCTACACTGTAAAGATAACTGCGAATATTATCATGATATCTTATCACAACTTAACATTGAAAAATTCTCGAAGTCCGAATTTGAAAATATACCTCTTTTAACCAAAAAAAAACTTGTTGAAAATTCTGACCTAATTAGAGATCGAACCGGATCATATGAAAACATCTATACTGTTTATACGTCTGGTACAACTGGGTTTCCGTTACGGTATGATCGTAGTCAAGAAGACAAGATTAGAGAAGGGCTAATTCTTCAAGAATTACGTTACTCCTTCAAAATACCTCGAAATCCTATTGTTGCAATGTTTGGCTTGCACAAAGAGCCAATTATTTACACTTACAACGGTAATCAGAGGAAAATAACATCACTTTCGCTACATAATCTTTCTGAAGAACGTTTTTTTCTGTACTATTATACACTTCGTGATTTCAAACCTGACATTCTTCAAGGGTATGCTTCTGTCTTATATGAATTTGCACAATTTATTCGTACAAGGGGGTTGGAGCCTTTAGAAATTACGTTAGTAGAGAACAGATCAGAACATTTACAGAATAGCCAATTTGATGACATTACTCGTTATTTAGGAAAGCTTTCAAACATGTATGGAGCAAGTGAAACATATCCTATTGCGTATTCTTGTCCCCACGGTAAACTACATATTAGTGGGAAGAATGTTTATATAGAAGTGGTTGATATGAATTCCTTTGAAGTGTTGCCAATAGGTCAAACAGGAGAAATTGTGGTTACTTCTTTAACAAACAGATTAACGCCGATTATCCGTTATAGGACTGGAGATATCGGTATGATAAATTATTGCGAATGTCAGTGTGGAAATACAATAGAATTGACCTTAATGATGGGGCGAACTGGAGATCAAATAAAAACACCAAATGGCTACTTAAACGCTGTAGTTTTAAGAAGGTTGTTTGACCATTTTGGTGATCCGGGATATGAGGGAATTGGAGAACTTCAAATAATACAGGAAAAAGAAGATATTTTTACAATTAACCTTGTTGAAAATGTAAATCATATGAACGACAATCTAGTTAGTAATTTAGTTTCACTTGTAAAGAATTGTCTGGGATATAGTGTGGAAGTGAATGTTTGCAAAGTATCGGAACTGGAGAGAAACCCCACAAATAGGAAATGTCCTCCTTTCATTTCGAGATGTAAATAGTGTCATTTATAAGTGATGTGCTTGAAGCCTGTAAATTAAAGGATGCGTTCTGTCCTCTTCGAAAAAGCAAGCAATTCACAAATTCACTCTAATTTTGTCGAGGTATGACATTCGTTAACAATGGATATGGAATTGTGGTTTAAGGTTTCTGCTTGCTGCACTGGGCTACTATTGAGTCCTGATTGAGTCCGTACAAACTAATAAAAGGAGAGTTTTATATGGATTACAATGTTAGTAGCAATTTAGAGCCTTATAATGGGATCTGGTTAGATTGTTTTCAAAACAATTTAATGTCTATACTAATTTCTTATGATAGTAATTTTGAGATGTTACCTGCAACAATAAAATTTGAATATTGGAAAAAAAATATATCACAAAAATTCGATTCACAGGCTACATATAATAGCTTATTGGAACAGGGTTTATTTATTCCAAAGATTATTTATCAGACTGATACAATAGAAGCTTTTTTTGATATCCAAAAAGGGATTTTTCAGAATAATGACGTAAATGAAATACATGAACTAATATGTAACGCATTTTCAGAGAGTAAATTTATCTTTTTGAACGTTGATCGCTTTTTTTACCCATCTGGAAGAGAGGCTGGGAAGTTTCATTTTGTTCATCCGATTTTCTTGTATGGATACTCTGTAGAAGATGGAACCTATTCAGCAATTGAAGATTGTCTATCGCCAGGTCAAATGCATACCTATGAGATCCCGAAAGAAGCCGTCATAGCGTCGACAAAACATTTGTTACAGGAAGGAAAGGAAGTTGTTTTCAGAAAAGTGACACCTTTAGAGGAAGAGATAAAAAATTATCGCATAGATAACTATAATCTAATAGTGAAAGAAATAAAAAATAAGGTATTATTAAGTGAAGTAAGATATGTTAAAGCGCATGACCTATATTATCAGGTAGGTATAACTGCACTAGAGCATTATTATGAAGAATTTGATGAGATTATTGGTAGATGCGAAGATGTAAGTATTTTCGCGCTTCGCACAACTTCATTTGTACAAAATCATAAAAAAAATAGTCATATGTTACTTAGGACAATACAAGATAAAGCTAGTGATATTGAACTAATACAATTTGCAGAAAAGTCGTTGGAACTGGCTTCGGAATGGGAGATTTTTAAAAATATAATATTCAGAAATATGGTTTCTGGTCGACGAGAGAAAAACGATTTAAGATCTAGAGACAAGTTGCGTACTATTATCGAATTAGAATATAAACTTCTGCAAGGGACTTGATTAGCTGGCACGAAGTCTAGAATAATCTGGATTCAACAAATTTATATCAACAGTCTGTGGTTGTTACGCAGCCTGTTTTTTTGTGTAGTTCTTCTATGTCAATAAACATGGATATCAGACATATCGAGCAGTGTCCTTCGAAAACAAATTTTAACTTTGTTTATTGCGCTATATAATATGCTTTCGTTTCAGGATGAGAATAACAGATTGTTTCCAATTGATGTTCGCAAAATAGATAGCGAAAACTAATTTTAGTACCAAGTACTAAGACTTAGTGCTATAATAATAAAAAAACAAATGAGGTGACTACCGGTATGAATCATCAATCAAAGGCAACCATCACGGCAATGGGGACGTATGTACCGGATCGAATATTAACGAATGCTGATCTGGAGAAATTAGTCGAGACAAGTGACGAATGGATTGTACAGCGTACAGGTATGAGAGAACGGCGAATTGCAGCTGAAGATCAATTTGTATCTGACCTGGCTACGAAGGCTGTGGAAGATATGATACGTCGTTATAATGTAAGTGTAGAAGATGTGGATATGATTCTTGTGGCTACCAGCACACCGGAATATGCTTTCCCAAGTACGGCATCCAGAGTACAGGATAATCTTAAGATCCCACATACGGGCGTACTGGATTTAAATGCTGCATGCGCAGGTTTTACCTACGGGCTGCAGCTAGCTGACAGTCTGGTGACCAGTGGAATGTACCGCAAAGTACTGGTTATTGGAGCAGAGACGTTATCTAAAATTACGGATTACACAGACCGCACGACTTGTGTACTGTTTGGTGATGGAGCGGGGGCCTTCTTGGTCGAGAGATCATCGGGTGCTGAAGGTGACTTTATGGCAGCCATATCAGGTACACATGGAGAGGGCGGTGTACATCTCTATAAGAGTGGTCTGTCTTCGGAGATAAATGGTGTGCTTTTGCAGGGTGAGGGATGCCTTGTTCAGAATGGGCGAGAGATTTATAAGTGGGCTGTACGGACGATCCCAGAGCAATTAGGTAATCTTATAACGAAAGCTGGATTAAGACCTGAGCAGATTGACTGGTTTGTCCCGCATAGTGCCAACATGAGAATGATTGAAGCTGTTTGCGAACGTGGACCGGTACCCTTGGAACGTACTTTAACCAGTGTTGAGTATCGTGGGAACACATCTGCCGCTTCCATTCCGCTTGCTTTACAGCTTGCAGTGGATGAAGGGAAGTTGAAAGAAGGACAGAGCGTAGCTCTCTTTGGCTTTGGCGGTGGTCTGACGTACGCAGGTCTGGTGCTGAAATGGGGCGTGCCGGACAAGGTTCAGGAATGAGTAACATAGGACTGTATGCAACCCAAAAATAAATAAAGAAAATAAAAGAGACCACCCAAACTTCATGCAGTCATGAAGAGGGTGGTCTCTTTAGTAGGTTAACACAAAAAAGTGATATGATTGCATCTATTTTTTGTGTTAACCGGAATTGCTTAATTCCATAAACATTTTACGGCGTAAGCTTAGGCGCTTGGCGGTGATGAGTTCCTTGTTCGTAGCTGTAAGCCAGCTTGATCAAGGTTCCTTCATCAAAGGCACGACCCAGGAATTCCATACCTACAGGCAAACCATCAGTTGTGAAACCAGCAGGGACCGTAATCGCCGGGAAGCCGGAGAAAGGACTCAATCGGTTGTTACCACCGGAGTTTTGTCCTTCGCCGATAACACCAGCGGCTTGCGTGGACGTAGGATAGATGATGGCATCCAGATTATTATCTGCCATAACTTTCAGCAGGGACTCACGTGTAACTTGGGTACGTTTCAGGACGATGTCCTTGTATTCGGTAGTCTCCAATGTTTGGCGTGCATCCCGAGTTTTCATGGATTGCTCCTGAGACTTGTCGAACTCTCCGGAAGCGATGATCTCGGACAGACTGTGATATGGAGCATCTGCACCCAATGACTCCAGATAGTCATTCAGCTGGAACTTGAATTCATATCCACTGAGACTTGGGTATTTGTTGATCTCAGTCAAGTTCGGGATGGAAATTGGAACTGCGGTAGCGCCTAGTGTCTTCAGTTCTTCCACAGCGGTGTTGATGACGTCAGCAACGGCTTTTTCTTCAGCTTTGGTACTTGGGATGAGTTCTGTGGCCACACCGATGCGTGCACCTTTCAGTCCGTTTACATCCAAGAAGTCTGTATAGCTGGAGGGGATTTTTCCAACTGCGTAAGCTGTAGCGACATCCTTTTTATCATAGCCGGCTGTAGCATCCAACATGATTGCAGCGTCACTAACCGTACGAGCCATAGGTCCGCCTACATCCTGTGTCAAAGCCAATGGGATAATGCCTTCACGGCTGGACAGTCCGATGGTTGGGCGGATACCCACAAGGCTGTTGAAGCTGGAAGGGATACGGATCGAACCGCCAGTGTCTGTACCCATACCGGCTGCGGCAAAGTTAGATGCAATGGCAGCACCTGTTCCGCCGCTTGAGCCACCTGGATAGTGGTCCAAGGCGTATGGGTTCAATGTTTGTCCACCCAATGAGCTGGATGTTGTGATGCCAAATGCGAATTCATGCAGGTTTGTTTTGCCCAAAATAATGGCGCCAGCTGCTTTGAGCTTCTTCACTTGTTCAGCATCGTGGGCAGGGATGGAATCTTTCAGACAGATACAACCTGCGGTTGTCGGCATGTCATTGGTATCGAAATTGTCTTTCACCAAAATCGGAACGCCATGCAGAGGTCCACGGGCACCTTGAGCTGCACGTTCTTCATCCAATTGCTCCGCAATTTGGAGTGCATCCGGGTTCAGCGTTAATACGGCGTTTATGCTTACACCTTGATCATCGTATTTTTCAATGCGGTCCAGATATTTTTGAACCAGCTCTTTTGATGTCAGTTTTCCTTGCGTCATAGCGGTCTGGAGATCCATAATGGTTGCTTCCTCCAGAACAAACGGTTTTATGTAGTTATAAATGCGATCTTTCAGTATGGAGAGGTCATTCTCGGTAAGTACAGCGTTTGGAAGGAAGAGTGATTCCGTATAACCTTTCATCAATCCCGCAGTGTTCAATGCACCAACAGCACCTGCGAAAGTGGCTTCATCCGGGACATCCTTGAATGATTCGGTATTCGAATCCAGCTTGAGCCATTGTTGCAAGGCGACCGCAGCATCTTTACGTTGTACGGTTGTGCTGGAGAGCTTGTCCATGGTGAAAGGAACACCTGCAAGTGTAGCCATTTCTTCCATGGCCTTAACAAATGCTGCCGGAGTAGCTGGCGCTTTTCCTTTGGATACAGCTGCTACTGTTGTTTTACTCGTAGGCGTTGCCGTTGCGGCTGATGCCGAAGGTACCGTTCCTCCCCATGTTGTGGCAACAACAGCACCTGCCAGTAACAAAGCCCCACTTTTTTTCAATACAGATCCATGATAAGTCATGCATCCACGCTCCCTTCCTGTGTCTCATTGATGTGTGTTAGCAGCAATTCTGTTTCGATGCTTTTGACACATTGTATAGTCATGTTAGGTAAACTTACAAGGTTTATATTTATCCAAAAAAACGTATACATCATTGCTTTACAGTGTTAATACTTATTCATGCTTCTATTTACATGTACTCAGGAAAACTATCAGATTAATTTGTGTGATGAAATGTAACACATATACAACATTGTTGTTAAACATGTGGTTACATGATGTGCATTCATTAGAAAAGAGAGATGACAGAGCATACCTTTAGTGTGAAATGATATAATGAAAAGATAGGGATAAAAGAGACATAACGTTCTACCAGAGAGGAAGAGATATGAAGTGAAGACATTGGTACTCGCAGAAAAACCATCTGTAGCACGCGAAATAGCCAGAGTTATGGGTGCGCGTGATAAACATAAAAGTTATATGGAAGGCCCGAAATATATCGTTACCTGGGCGCTTGGACATCTGGTGGGATTAGCTGAACCGGAGGATTACGACAAGAAGTATGCAACATGGAATCTGGAGGACCTGCCCATTTTGCCAGAGCGTACGAAACTGAAGGTACTTAAAGAAACCAACCATCAATATAAAGCAGTGCAGCAGTTGATGAAGCGTCAGGATGTGGGTGAGCTTGTCATTGCGACGGATGCAGCACGTGAGGGAGAATTGCTGGCCCGTTGGATCATGCAGATGGCGGGGTGGAAAAAACCTTTTAAACGCCTGTGGATTTCATCCCAGACAGATAAGGCGATCAAAGACGGATTTGCTTCGCTGAAGCCAGGCAGTCAATTCGACCGTCTCTATGAATCTGCACGTTGCCGTGCGGAAGCCGACTGGATGATCGGACTTAACGTGACCCGTGCGCTAACTGTTCGTTTCAATGCGCAGTTATCAGCTGGACGTGTACAAACCCCGACATTAGGCATGATTATGGACAGGGAAAGTGAAATTAACGGTTTCCGCTCGCAGGAGTATGAGACGTTAACGGCAGATTTGGACGGTTTTCAGGCTGTGTGGCGGGCAACTGGGGGAGATTCGCGAATCTTTGACCCTCAAGAAATGCAAGAATTGAAGAAACGGGTAGATGGACGCAAGGGCACGATTGCCCAAGTGAAGAAAAGCGAAAAAGTAGAGCCACATCCACTGGCATATGACCTGACGGAACTGCAACGGGATGCCAACCGGAAATATGGTTTCTCTGCAAAGCAAACATCAAACGTCCTGCAACGTCTGTATGAACAGCACAAGCTCGTGACATATCCCCGTACAGACAGCCGATACCTGACATCGGACATGACAGCTACATTGAAAGAACGTCTGGACAGTGTAGCCATTGGACCTTATGCGTCTTTGGCGCGTCCTTTGCTGCGCAAAAATCTGAATATCACCAAACGTATTGTGGATGACAGCAAAGTGACCGATCACCATGCGATTATCCCGACGGAGCAAACGGTGCTTCTGAATCAATTGAACCCGGAGGAACGCAAATTGTATGATCTGATCGTACGTCGTTTTATCAGCCTGTTCTATCCGGCAGCGAAGTACGATTCAGTTGCGATCACCGTTCAGGTGGGGAACGACTCTTTCCATGTCAAAGGTACAACGGTGAAAGAAAGTGGATGGCGTGAAGTATACGGCGGCGATTACAGCGATGATGACGATGACCGTGTGGATGATGCAGCAGACCATGAGCGTGCGCTTTTGCCAGATGTGCAGCAAGGGCAGTCCGTGACGGTTCAGCGTTGCCATATTAAAAGTGGACGGACGATGCCGCCCAAACGGTATACCGAAGCTGCTTTGCTTTCCCAAATGGAGAAGCATGGATTGGGCACTCCGGCGACACGAGCGGATATTATCGAGAAACTGGTCAGTTCCGATACAATAGATCGTCAAGGCAACAGCATGCACCCGACTGGCAAAGGAAGACAGTTGATTGAACTGGCTGCCCCGCAGCTTCGTTCACCGGATCTAACTGCTCGCTGGGAAGCTGAACTGGAACGCATCGCTCGTGGGCAAGGGAAACCGGGGCCGTTTCTGGATAGTATCCGATCCATGGCGAAAGAGCTGGTGTCTACGGTAAAAGGCAGCAAAGCGGAGTATAAGCCGCATAATGTGTCCAATAGCCATTGTCCGGACTGTAACGCACGGTTGTTGGAGAAGAAAGGCAAGCGCGGCAAGTTTCTTGTATGTCCTACCGAGGACTGCGGGTATCGTCGTTCGGCAGAAAAGAGACTGTCCAATCGTCGTTGTGCGCAGTGCCACAAAAAGATGGAAATCAAAGAAGGCAAGGCGGGGTTATACGTACAATGTCTACCTTGTGGTATTACAGAAACGTTGGATAAGGATAAACAACATGTGAACAAACGCGATCAGCAAAAGCTGGTTAAACAGTATGCTAAGCAGGAGTCGATTGGCTCCAATCTCGGTGATCTGCTGAAAGCGGCTATGGAGAAAAAGGGAGAGTAACACGCTTAAGGTAGTTGAGGTAGTACCTCGTGCGGTACGAGCCATGCGAATGATGTACTCATTTACTCCAAAGGGACTGATTATAACTTTTCTCTACTCATCCACGCCACGTCGTATAAGATCCTCCGTTTTCAGGCAACGTAAGCCAAGGAGGTGATACCTACATGCCGCATAACAAACCAGAGAAAATCCATAACCAGCAAAACAAAGACAGTATTCGGGAAGAGAGTATCGCTGTACGCCCGGACAAAGCAGCCAAAAGAGCACCAAGTCTGAACGGTATTCCAAAGCAGGAGTCCTAGGTCAGAGCGAGGTTAGCGTTATTACACAAAATTGCGGTTCCCTATCCGGTGCGTTGAACATGTCTCTGATGAGGACTATAATGGTGACAGGGAGATGTCCCGGGACAGGGGGATCGCTAGAATTATATGCAAACCGGACTTATATTGTGGTTTTTATTTATTAATGTAGTTGGTTATCTGGTGATGTCGGATGATAAGAGGCGTGCACAACAGCGTCGTGACCGTACACCCGAACGGACGTTATTCTTGCTTGCGTTTATTGGCGGTGCTTTGGGAGTCTGGATCGCGATGTATCGGAAAAGGCATAAAACCAAACATCCCAGCTTCACCATTGGCATTCCGTTGTTGTTGTTCTTGAATGCGGTAATCTATGGTTACTTTATTCAATGAAGACATGGAACACATGCGTAACCATTCGAACAAGACTTACGCTGAAGTGAAAGGTGTATCATTAATTCGTCTGTTATGTAAATTATTTCGTATAAATGGTTCATTGTGGTTCCGGAACGTTTAAGGAGTTATATGGTTCTGTTAGTTTATTACATGTCAGACCGAAGCTTGCTTCGCGTGCTCTACATATAAAGGAAGGGACGGGATTCACATGTTATTTTCCAAAATATTAGTGGCTTATGATGGTTCCAAAGCTTCAAATAAAGCACTTGATCGTGCGATTGAGCTAGCAAAAGTGTCCCCGAATGCAGTACTGGATGTCATTCATGCTTTTGATTTCCCGCGTGTATTCATCGGTGAGGGGTTGGCTCCACTGCCACCTTCACTTAATAATGACTACTACAATCTGGCGGTTCAGACGACGGATGAAGCGAAAGAACGAATTCAGGCTGCGGGTGTAACGGCCAATGTGGATCTGATTCAAGGAGCGGCAGCGGAAGTATTGCTTGATTTTGCCAAAGAAAATGATTCCGATATCATTATTATTGGTAGCCGCGGACTGGGTGGAATTCGGGAATTTGTTCTGGGTAGTGTCAGTCACAATGTGGTGCAGCATGCGCGGGTTCCAGTACTGATCGTAAAATAATGGATGAAGTGTGTACGCACTGAAAAGCAGGAAGCCGGTTGTCTTCGAGAGATTGAAGAGGAGCCGGCTTTCTTTTATGGGATGAAATGGATGGTTAAGCGAATTTAAAGAAGCAATTCCCGAACATTATATTTGTCAATATGTTAAATGTTCGTCTTTAAGTTGACATTAGCTGTAGGGGATTGTTAGAATGTTAGATGTGTCGATCAGGTAAGAATAAGGTCGAGTAGGAACGAAATATGTAATAAGAGATTACAAAAATGAACGAAGATAGTTTGATAGATATTTGCTCGTATAACGCCGGGAATAGGGCCCGGAAGTATCTACCCGGGAACCGTAAATTTCCGGACTACGAGGAGATACGGCTGAGAGTCGCATGCAACCAGATGCGGACAGCAAGCCCCCTTTTGGCATGCCCAAATGAGGGATACGTATTTCTTGGAGTCCGGTGTCCGAAGAAAATGTGATGTTTTCGCGGGTAGCGGATTTTTTCATTTCACACGTAAAATGAATTCTTTAATACCAGGTGTAATCAAAAAAGCTCAGACGGGAGTTGGATGTATTCATGTCACTGCAAGTCGCTGTAATCATGGGCAGCAAGTCGGATTGGGAAACGATGAAGCATGCGTGCGAGGTTCTGGATGAACTGGAGATTGGTTATGAGAAAAAGGTTGTCTCAGCCCATCGTACACCGGATTTGATGTTCGAATACGCAGAGCAGGCGATTGATCGAGGATTCAAGGTGATCATTGCAGGGGCAGGCGGGGCAGCACATCTGCCCGGTATGGTTGCCGCCAAAACGATGCTTCCAGTCATTGGCGTACCGGTTCAATCCAAAGCATTGAACGGTCTCGATTCCTTGTTGTCCATTGTTCAGATGCCTGGTGGTATTCCCGTCGCAACTGTGGCGATTGGCAAGGCAGGGGCAACGAATGCAGGGCTGCTCGCAGCTCAGATGATCGGTGCATTTGACCCGGATGTCCAACGTCGCTCTGAAGCTCGAAGAGAGCGCATCAAACAAGAAGTACTCGAAAGCAGTGAAGAACTATGAGTAGAGCCACGAACCAATCCGGCATAGCAGGAGAGCTACAGAAAGTCCTGCTGCCCGGGAAGACAACTATCGGCATTCTTGGAGGCGGACAGCTCGGACGTATGATGACGCTCGCAGGCACGGCGATGGGGTATCGATTCGTTACTCTTGATCCCGCTCCGGATGCGCCTTGTGGTCAAGTTGCTCGTCAGATTGAAGCAGGATATGACGATGCCAAAGCTGCACTTGAACTGGCTCGGCAATGCGATGTCATTACGTATGAATTCGAAAATGTGGATGCAGAAGTCGCTGGGCTGCTCGAGCGTGAGTCTTACGTTCCGCAAGGAAGTGCGTTATTGTACACCACACAACATCGATTGCGTGAAAAACGGGCTATTGAAGCCGCTGGAGTAAGAGTCGCGCCTTATCGTGAGATCACAAGTGCGGATACGATGCTTGCTGCTGTTAGCGAACTTGGAGTGCCATGTGTACTAAAGACGGTTACTGGAGGCTACGATGGCAAAGGCCAGCGTGTAATTCGGGAAGCAAGTCAGGCTGTTGCGGCATACGAAGAACTTGCAGCTACAGGTGCGGAACTGGTGCTGGAACAATTCATCAAGTTTGAATGCGAGATTTCGGTCGTAGTAGCGCGCAGTACAAATGGGGAGATCAAAACGTTCCCGCCAGCGGAGAACATTCATGTAAATAACATTTTGCATGCTTCAATTGTACCGGGTAGAGTTGCTGCAGACATTCAGATTGAAGCGCAAAAGCTGGCAGCAGCGGTGGCAGAATCAATGAAGGCTGTTGGGTTGCTTGCCGTTGAACTGTTTGTAGCGGCGGATGGAAGACTGTACGTCAACGAACTGGCGCCAAGACCACATAATTCTGGTCACTATACGATGGAAGCTTGTGCGACTTCGCAATTTGAACAACATATCCGTGCGATCTGCGGATTACCACTCGGTGACACTTCGTTATTGAGTCCGGTTGTTATGGTCAATGTGCTTGGAGAACATCTGGAAGGCATTATCGCCAGAACAGGGCAACCTGATGCAGAAGCGATAGACCTCGGTGTGATTCCCAAGCTTCATATATATGGTAAAACCGAAGCAAAAACAGGACGTAAGATGGGGCATGTGAATCTGCTTTGTCAGGATGTTGAAGAAGGATTGCAATGGATTGAACAAACTAATCTCTGGAGGAATACAAATTCATGATTGAACGTTATAGCAGACCCGAAATGAGAGCCATTTGGACCGAAGAGAACAAATTCCAATCGTGGCTGGAGGTTGAAATTTGTGCATGTGAGGCGTGGGCTGAACTGGGTGTTATCCCTAAGGATGAAGCAGCATTGCTTCGTCAGAACGCATCTTTTGACATCGACCGCATCTATGAGATTGAACAGGAAACACGTCATGACGTTATCGCATTCACACGTACGGTATCTGAAAGTCTGGGTGCGGAGCGGAAATGGGTGCACTACGGACTGACTTCCACGGATGTCGTAGATACGGCTCTGGGTTATGTATTGCGTCAAGCGAATGAGATTCTGGAAAAGGATATCGTGAATTTCATTGAAATTCTTCGCGAAAAAGCACTGGCTTATCAGCACACACCAATGATGGGACGTACGCACGGGGTGCATGCTGAGCCAACAACATTTGGACTGAAAATGGCATTGTGGCATGAAGAGATGAAACGGAACCTGGAGCGTTTCCGTCATGCAGCAGACAATGTACAATACGGCAAAATCTCAGGCGCAGTAGGAACATACGCGAACATCGATCCGTTTGTTGAAGAGTTTGTCTGCGAGAAGTTGGGTACCAAAGCAGCTCCAATCTCGACTCAAACATTGCAACGTGACCGTCACGCGGAATATATGGCTACACTGGCGTTGATCGCAACGTCCCTGGACAAGTTCGCTACAGAGGTACGTGCGCTGCAGAAGAGTGAGTTCCGCGAAGTGGAAGAAGCTTTTGCAAAAGGTCAAAAAGGATCTTCCGCGATGCCGCACAAGCGTAATCCGATCGGAAGTGAAAACATCTCCGGCCTGTCCCGTGTCATTCGCGGACATATGGTATCGGCATACGAGAACGTGACGCTCTGGCATGAACGTGACATCTCGCACTCTTCCGTAGAACGTATCATTCTGCCGGATGCAACGATGCTGCTGAACTACATGCTGAACCGTTTTGGTAACATCGTGAAGAACCTGACGGTTTTCCCTGAGAACATGAAACGCAACATGGAGCGCACCTACGGGGTACCATTCTCCGGTCGCATCATGACAAAGCTGATTGACAAAGGTTTCAGCCGCGAGCAAGCGTACGATACCGTTCAACCACGTGCGATGCAAGCATGGGAAGAACAACGCCAGTTCCAGGATATCGTGAAATCCACACCGGAAATCACGGAAGTGCTTAACGAAGAAGAAATCGCAGATGCATTCAACCCGTCATGGCACCTGAAGCACGTAGACACCATCTTCAAAAAGCTCGGCTTGAACGATTAATATATAACTCCCATAAGGCTATAGCGCAGAATGATGGTTTTGCAGGGAACGCAGAGGACAGAAATAAGCTGAAGAAGCGAAGTGGTCGCCTTTATCCCCGGATTTTCACTTTGCAAAAGTGGAATCAAAAAATCTGGGGATAACAGCGATCGGAAGATTGTTCTGTCATCGGAGTGGAGCCCGCACCATCAGGATTCTGACCTTAGCCTTACATCTCCTGAAAGAAGGTGAGCCCATGGCACTGTCCACTGCGGCAGATCTCGTTAAAGCACCTCTGTTATATAAAGGAAAAGTACGTGAATTGTACGATCTGGGTGAACATTTTCTGATCGTGGTAACCGACCGAATCTCGGCATTTGATTACGTGCTGGACCCGGCAGTTCCTGAGAAAGGAAACGTACTGAATAAACTCAGCAGCTTCTGGTTTGAACTGACAGGTGACATGATGGAGAACCACGTCGTTCATACCGATGTGAATCAACTGGGTGACCTCATCACAGACCCTGAATTGCTCAAAGACCGCATCATGGTAACCCGCAAAGCGGAACGCATTGATATTGAATGTGTTGTGCGTGGATACATCACTGGTGGGGGATGGAGACAATATGAGACAAGCGGTGAAGTGAATGGCATTAAACTGCCTGATGGACTTCGCAAAAACGCCAAGCTAGAAGTTCCCATTTTCACCCCGGCAGCCAAAAACGATGTTGGTCACGATGAGGACATCCCAATGGATCGCATGAAAGAACTGGTGGGAGACGGACTTGCAATGGAGCTTCAGGAAAAAAGCTTACGCTTGTACGAATTCGCCCGTGATTACTGTGATCAGCGTGGCATCATTCTGGCAGACTGCAAATTCGAGTTCGGCATCGTGGATGGCAAGGTCATCCTGATTGACGAAATCTTCACCCCAGATGCTTCACGCTTCTGGGCCAAAGAGAATTATGAACTCGACATCGAGATCGACAGCATGGATAAAGAGCCAGTGCGCACCTATCTCGCCGGAACCGATTGGGACAAGAACAGCAAACCCGATCCACTCCCACAAGCGGTAGTTGAAGCAACAACCGCAAGATACGTCGATATTTATAACCGTTTAACGAAATAATAACGTTTGAGTGAGCTACGGGAAAGTTTGAGGAAGCTAACGTTTGAGAGAGAGCTATGGGAAATTTTGGCTTTCGATCGCTGTTGCCCCCGGAATGTTTTGATTGGAATCCTTTTTTCAAAAGGAAACATTCCGGGGGCAAAGGCGAGCACTTCGTTTCTCTAGCTCAAATCTTTCCCTCCGCCAGTGTTCAAACTGGTGGGTGAGGCAATTAAAGACACAGACTTCTCTTCACATACAGGAAGTCTACAAATATAAAAATAGTAAGATTACTAAAGTAACTTAAAGACCATTTACTGTTTTCACGTAATGGTCAGGCTAGACCATTACACACCGTGCAACGTAAAAGGTTTAGGCCTTTAAAAAACGTCGCATGGACTAGCGTAGGGGCGGAATTGTTCTTAAAGGAGCGATAGCGTTCGCCTTTGTCCCCGGGTTTTGACCGCACAGCGGGCCAAAACAATCAAAAAAACCTGGGGACAACAAGCGACCGGAAGAACAATCCGCCCCGGAGCAAGCACCAAAAGTCACTTTTTTTAACAGCGTAAAGCATTTATCCCGTTCATTACTGAGGAGGAACATAAGGATCATGATCAAAGCAACCGTATATGTCACTATTAAGCAAAGCGTACTCGACCCGCAAGGCGTAGCTGTTCAAGGAGCCCTGCATTCCATGGGATTCAACGAAGTGGAAAGTGTACGGATCGGTAAAGTCATGGAATTGAACCTGGATACAACAGATCGTGCGGAAGCGGAGAAACGATTGAAAGTCATGTGTGAAAAGCTGCTGGCCAACACCGTTGTTGAAGATTACCGCTACGAATTGGAGGGTTAATCTCATGAAATTTGCAGTTCTTGTGTTCCCTGGCTCCAACTGCGACATCGACTGTTACAAGGCAGTGGAAGATGCCATTGGGCAAGAGGTTGATTATGTATGGCACACGGCTACAGATCTTTCGGCTTATGATTGTATTTTAGTTCCGGGTGGTTTCTCTTATGGTGACTACTTGCGTTGCGGAGCGATTTCCCGCTTTGCACCGGTAATGAACGAGGTAGCGAAAGCTGCTGAACAAGGTAAGTATATTTTGGGTATTTGCAACGGATTCCAGATCCTGACGGAAGCCGGATTGCTTCCAGGTGCATTGATCCGTAACACTTCTCTGAAATTCCGTTGTCACGATACGGTATTGAAAGTGGCAAACGCGGATACACCATTTACACGTGACTATGCACCGGGCGAAGAGATTATCATCCCGATTGCTCACGGTGAAGGCAACTATTATTGCGACGAGGAGACGCTAGCGAGTCTGCAAGCGAACAACCAGATCGTATTTACGTATGGTACCAACCCGAACGGTTCCCTGGGTGATATCGCGGGAGTCTGTAACGAGGGTGGAAACGTGGTCGGCATGATGCCGCATCCAGAGCGTGCAGTGGATTCACTGTTTGGTTCGGAAGACGGCAAACGTATGTTTACATCTATTTTGAAAGCATGGAGGGATCGGCATGACGCAGCAGCTATCCGCTAAGGAACCAACAGCAGAACAGGTCGCAGAACATAAACTTTACGCACAAATGGGCGTATCTGACAGCGAGTATGCGCTGATCTGTGAGTTCATGGGGCGCAAGCCAAACTACACGGAAATTGGTGTGTTCAGTGTAATGTGGTCCGAGCATTGTGCTTATAAAAACTCCAAGCCATTACTGCGCCGTTTCCCAACCACTGGACCACGTGTCCTGATGGGACCTGGTGAAGGTGCCGGTATCGTGGATATCGGTGATAACCAGGCCGTTGTATTCAAAATTGAAAGCCATAACCATCCTTCCGCGGTTGAGCCTTATCAAGGTGCGGCAACAGGTGTGGGCGGCATTATCCGTGATATTTTCTCCATGGGTGCAAGACCGATAGCCATACTGAACTCCCTTCGTTTCGGCAAGCTAGAGAGCGATCGCGTTAAATATCTGTTCGAGCATGTCGTATCAGGTATTGCTGGATACGGAAACTGTATCGGGATTCCTACCGTTGGTGGCGAAGTGATGTTTGATGAGAGCTACGAAGGCAATCCGCTGGTTAACGCGATGTGTGTGGGTCTGATTGATCATGACAAGATCCAGCGCGGCGTAGCTAAAGGTGTAGGTAACCCTGTGTATTATGTAGGGCCACCAACAGGCCGGGATGGTATTCATGGAGCAACCTTTGCATCGGTTGAACTGACGGAAGAATCCGAGTCCCAACGGACAGCGGTTCAGGTTGGTGATCCGTTTATGGAGAAACTGGTGATGGAATCCTGTCTGGAATTGATCGACACGGGCATCGTGCTCGGAATTCAGGATATGGGTGCTGCGGGTCTGACATGTTCGAGTGCAGAGATGGCAAGTAAAGCAGGTAACGGTCTGGAATTGTATCTGGATCAGGTGCCACAGCGTGAAGAAGGCATGACGCCTTACGAGATGATGTTGTCCGAGTCCCAGGAACGGATGTTGTTCGTTGTTGAGCCGAAGGATGAGGCGCAGGCGATGGAAATCTTTGAACGTTGGGGCGTAATCTGTGCCAAAGTCGGTAAAGTGACGGATGATGGTCGTCTGAAATTGATCCACCACGGCGATGTGGTCGGAGATATGCCGGTAACGGCTTTGGTTGACGAATGTCCAGTGTATGACAAACCTTCTTCTGTTCCTGCGTACTACGAGCAAAGTGCTTCCATCGACACGCTTCGTTATGACGAAGTGTCGGATCTCGGCAGAGCGCTGAAACAAATATTGGCTTCCCCAACGGTAGCGAGTAAAAAATGGGTGTACGATCAATACGATTACATGGTGCGTACAAGCACGGCCGTTCGTCCAGGTTCGGATGCAGCTGTAGTTACGATTCGTGGCACACGCAAAGGTCTAGCGATGACAACCGACTGTAACGGACGTTATGTGTATCTTGATCCTGAAGTTGGTGGACGGATTGCCGTAAGTGAAGCAGCGCGTAACATTGTATGTTCTGGTGCTGAGCCGCTGGCGATCACGGACAACCTGAACTTCGGTAACCCGGAGAAGCCGGATATTTTCTGGCAAATGGAGAAAGCGGTAGACGGTATGGCAGAAGCTTGCCGTGTGCTGGATACGCCGGTCATCGGTGGTAACGTAAGTCTGTATAACGAAAACGCCAAAGGCTCCATCTATCCAACGCCAGTTGTCGGTATGGTAGGCCTCGTTCATGATACGGATCATATCACGACACAAGCATTCAAATCCGAAGGTGATGTTATCATCCTCCTCGGTGAAACGAAAGCTGAACTGGGTGGCAGCGAGCTGCAATACGCGGTTCATGGTCAGACGGAAGGTCGTCCACCAGAACTGAACTTGCAAACGGAAAAAGCGTTGCTCAGCACGGTGCTGGAAGCTATTCAATCCGGTCTCGTTCGCTCTGCGCATGACTTGTCTGAAGGCGGCTTGGCTGTTGCACTCGCAGAGTCTTGTATCAGCGGTAACGTTGGAGCACAGGTGAATGTGGAGACGACGTTGCGTGGAGATCACGCTCTGTTCAGTGAGAGCCAGTCCCGTATCTTGTTGTCGGCTACGCCGGAGCAAGCGGGTAAGCTTGAAGCATTTGTACGTGAGCGCGGTGTACCTGTAGCTGTGATTGGACGTGTAGAAGGAAGTAACCTGACGATTGAATTGAACGGAACATCAGCCGTGAGCGAACCTGTAGGAGGTTTAACTCAGGTCTGGGAGGATGCGATTCCATGTCTCATGAACTGACGACAGGACCTTTGTGGACAGGCGATTATTATAATGAAGGGTCCGGCAAGGAAGGACTCGACAAATTGAAAGAAGAATGCGGCGTGTTCGGGGTGTTCAGACACCCTGACGCGGCCTCGCTCTCCTATTATGGACTACATGCGCTGCAACATCGGGGCGAAGAAAGTGCAGGCATGTGTGTGAGTGATGGCAGCCAGTTTAACTATCACCGCGGCATGGGTCTGGTGAAGGAAGTGTTCACCAAAGACCTGATGCAGACGTTGACCGGGGATATTTCCATTGGGCATGTCCGGTATTCAACAAGTGGTGACAGTAAACTGACGAACGCACAGCCATTGGTATTCAAATACCGTGATGGCGATTTGGCGGTAGCGACCAACGGTAACATTGTGAATGCACCAACGATCCGGCGTGAGCTGGAGCAGAGCGGGTCCATTTTCCAAACAACAAGTGATACCGAGGTTATTGCGCATCTGATTGCACGATCCTCCAAAGGGCTTGTGGAAGCGGCAAAAGAGGCGTTCCAGCGCATTGTGGGTGGTTATGCGTTTCTGATCATGACCAATGACAAGCTGCTCGTGGCTTCCGATCCGCACGGACTTCGTCCGCTGACGATGGGTAAGCTGGGAGATGCGTATCTGTTTGCATCCGAGACGTGTGCACTCGAAACGATCGGCGCAGAGTTGATTCGTGATATTGAGCCGGGTGAACTACTGGTGCTGGATGCGGATGGTCTTCACGAAGACCGTTTTGATCATCACAAACACCGCAAGGCGCTATGCGCGATGGAATACATTTATTTTGCCCGTCCAGACAGTGATATGAATGGTACGAACCAACATGCTGCCCGTAAACGGATGGGAAGCCGGATGGCGATTGAGTCGTTTGTGGATGCCGATCTGGTTACAGGTGTGCCGGACTCCAGTATTTCCGCGGCAATTGGTTATGCGGAACAAACAGGTATTCCATATGAGATGGGTATGATCAAGAATAAATACACTGGACGTACGTTTATCCAGCCGAGCCAGGAATTGCGGGAGCAGGGCGTGAAGATGAAGCTGAGCGCTGTGCGTCGCGTTGTAGAAGGCAAACGCGTGGTTATGATTGACGACTCCATCGTACGGGGAACGACCTCCCGGCGGATCGTGAACATGCTGCGTGATGCAGGAGCAACGGAAGTGCATGTACGGATTACATCACCACCTTTCAAAAACCCGTGTTTCTACGGTATTGATACGCCTGACAGCCGTGAATTAATTGCTTCACAGTTGTCGGTGGAAGAAATTTGCCGTGAAATTAATGCGGACTCCCTGGAGTTCCTCAGTCCTGATGGACTGATTGCATCGATTCAGGGAGATAATCAGGATGATCCTAAAGGCGGACTATGTCTCGCATGTTTTGATCATGATTACCCAACCCGCCTGGACTTCAACGGCGAAGAAAAATTCGGCTGCAGCTGCTAGCTGTTATGTGGCGAGACAAACGTATCTCGCCGCCCCGTGCGTAGCCCGAGCCCTCAGCCCCGCCTTGCGGAGCAACAGGGGCCAGGGCAGCCGAGCGAAGCAACTGCCCCCGGACGCAGCCCGAGCCCTTAAGCCCCGCCTTGCGGAGCAACAGGGGCACGGGCAGCCAGGCGAAGCAGCTGCCCCCGGGCGCAGCCCGAGCCCTTAAGCCCCGCCTTGCGGAGCAACAGGGGCACGGGCATCCGAGCGAAGCAACTGCCTCCGGGCACAGCCCGAGCCCTTAAGCCCCGCCTTGCGGAGCAACAGGGGCACGGGCAGCCAGGCGAAGCAGCTGCCTCCGGGCACAGCCCGAGCCCTTAAGCCCCGCCTTGCGGAGCAACAGGGGCACGGGCAGCCAGGCG
>NZ_ANHX01000055.1 GCF_000316035.1 Paenibacillus sp. PAMC 26794 | reverse complement strand
GCCAGGCGAAGCAGCTGCCCAGCGGGCTTGCCCCGCAGCGCAGCTGAGCGGGGTTCGCCGACCGATGGCTTGCAGCCAGCGGAATCGG
Source organism: Paenibacillus sp. PAMC 26794 (assembly GCF_000316035.1). Classification (GTDB taxonomy): domain Bacteria; phylum Bacillota; class Bacilli; order Paenibacillales; family Paenibacillaceae; genus Paenibacillus. The sequence goes on along the minus strand of NZ_ANHX01000055.1, from coordinate 183,461 downwards.
CGAACAACCACGCGAGCACACGAACCAACCAACCATAGCAAGATCACACTAGCCACCTCTGCACCGCTTTTTTGGCGGGTGTCCAGAGGGCCTGCCAAGGTCCTATGGGGTCCTCCCGGGCGGGAGGATTTAGGTGGGGCGAAAAAAAAGGAGATGATTCCACTTGTCCGAAGCATATAAAAAGGCCGGCGTTGATATCGCGGCAGGTAATGAAGCGGTTGAACGGATGAAAAAACACGTGAAGCGTACCTTCCGTCCGGAAGTGATGACAGATCTGGGTGGATTCGGTGCCCTGTTCGGTTTGAACAAAGATAAATACGATGAGCCGGTGCTTGTATCCGGTACAGACGGCGTAGGCACCAAGCTGAAAATTGCATTTGCCATGGACCGTCACGATACCATCGGAATCGACGCGGTAGCGATGTGTGTGAACGACATTGTGGTACAGGGTGCAGAACCACTCTTCTTCCTTGACTATCTGGCATGTGACAAAGTCATTCCTGAGAAGATCGAAGCTATTGTTGCGGGCATCGCTGAAGGCTGTCATCAATCTGGTTGTGCGCTGATCGGTGGCGAGACAGCGGAAATGCCGGGCATGTACAGTGAAGGCGAATACGATATTGCCGGATTCACGGTGGGTATCGTGGACAAAGCAAAGATCATCAACGGTACAACCATCGCCCCTGGCGACACAGTGATCGGACTTGCCTCCAGCGGTGTGCATAGTAACGGATTCTCGCTGGTACGCAGACTTTTGTTGGAAGATGCGGGACTTGATCTGCATGATGAAGTAGCGGAACTGGGCGGTAAGCTGGGTGATTCTCTGCTGGAACCTACGAAGATCTATGTTAAACCCCTGTTGACCCTGCTTGAAAAGGTAAAAGTAAAAGGCATGGCACACATTACAGGTGGTGGCTTCATTGAGAATATCCCACGTATGTTGCCGAGCAACGTGAATGTGGATATTGACTACGGTTCTTGGCCGATCCTGCCGATCTTCAACCTGTTACAGGAAAAGGGTGCTGTCTCGAACCGTGACATGTTCACCACATTTAACATGGGTGTTGGGCTTGTACTGGTCGTTAATGAAGCAGATGCAACGGAAGCACTGCAACAACTGAAAGCATCAGGTGAAGAAGCGTACATCATTGGCCGTGTTACTGAAGGAGATGCGCGAGTAACCTTCACGGGAGCGGATGTTTAATGGCGAACTACCGCATAGCTGTATTTGCCTCGGGTGAAGGGTCTAACTTTCAGTCATTGGTTGATGCAGTACGAAACGGTGGGCTGGATGCATCTGTAGATCTGCTCGTGTGTGATAAACCGGCTGCACGCGTTGTGCAGCGGGCACAGGACGCAGGCGTGGATTGTCATCTGTTTACTCCGAAAAATTATGCTTCCCGTGAAGCCTATGAGGCAGAGATCGTGGAAGTGCTTGAATCCAAAAAGATCGACCTGGTTGTTCTTGCTGGATATATGAGATTGCTGACTTCCGTTGTGGTGGATCGTTACGCAGGACGGTTGATTAACATTCATCCGTCCTTGCTACCGGCATTTGCAGGCAAGGATGCGATTGGACAGGCTCTCGAATATGGTGTGAAAGTTACGGGCGTGACCGTGCATTTTGTGGACGGAGGCATGGATACTGGACCGATTATTGCCCAGCATCCGGTTCCCATTTTGCCAGAGGATACGCCTGAGTCAATCAGCCGTTCCATTCATGCGGCTGAACAGCAGTTATACCCTGAAGTGGTTTCCTGGTTCGCGCAAGGTCTGGTTCAGTTAGACGGACGTCACGTGACTGTTAACAAACCGGTTTGATATAGTTTTAAACTTTTTCACACATTAACAGAGAGGACAGAAATAAGCTGTAGAAGCGAAGCGCTCGCCTTTATTACTGGATTTTTACCATTGAGAAATTGTTCAAAAAAATCTAGGAATAACAGCGATCGAAAGATTATTCTGGACTCGTAGTGTTTTAGTGTGAAAATCTATTTATCAACTGTATAACAGAAGTCGAATATTGGTACGCATTTTGTGATATTTCTCGGGAAATAAATCGGCTGTGTTTCGTCAGGAAACGCGAAGCCATGGGACATTAAAGGAGGAGCATATTGTGAGTATCAAAAGAGCGCTGGTCAGCGTATCGGATAAAACAGGCATCGTGAACTTTTGCCGCGAGCTGTCGCAAATGGGTGTGGAGATTATTTCGACAGGAGGTACAAGCAGCCTGTTGTCGAAGGAAGGCGTACCTGTCATCGGAATTTCGGATGTGACCGGATTTCCGGAAATCATGGACGGACGTGTCAAAACATTGCATCCGGCAGTTCATAGTGGGTTGTTGGCTGTGCGTGATAACGAAGAGCACACACGCCAGATGGAAGAACTCGGTCTCGGCTATATCGATCTGGTTGTCGTGAACCTGTATCCATTCCAAGAGACTATTGCGAAACCAGACGTGGCATATGAAGATGCCATCGAGAACATCGATATCGGTGGTCCAACGATGCTTCGCTCGGCAGCCAAAAACCATGCCTTTGTCAGTGTTGTTGTAGACGCATCTGATTACAGCCAAGTGCTGGAGGAAGTGCGCAACGATGGAGATACCACTCTCGAAACTCGCAAACGGCTTGCGGCAAAAGTGTTCCGTCATACGGCGGCTTACGATGCACTCATCTCCGACTACCTGTCCAACGTAAATGGTGATCCACTACCAGAGCGTCTGACGGTTACTTACGAAAAACTCCAGGATTTGCGTTACGGCGAAAATCCACACCAGCAGGCGGCATTCTATCGCAAACCGCTGGCTGCTCAAGATACGTTGACAACAGCCGAGCAATTGCATGGCAAAGAGTTGTCTTACAATAACATTAATGATGCGAACGCAGCATTGCAGATTGTCAAAGAATTTGAAGAACCAGCCGTTGTCGCGGTAAAACATATGAACCCATGCGGCGTAGGTATTGGCGCAAGTATCTATGAAGCCTACAGCAAGGCATATGCTGCAGATCCAACGTCTATCTTTGGTGGCATCGTGGCAGCGAACCGCATTATCGACAGCGATACAGCAGGCAAATTGAGCGAGATTTTCCTGGAAATCGTACTTGCCCCTGACTTTACACAAGAGGCACTCGATATCCTGACGAAGAAGAAAAACATTCGTTTGCTCAAAACGGGTGAATTGAATGCTGCTCGTAAACGGGAAAGCCAATTCGTGGTAACGTCCATCGACGGTGGTATGATCGTGCAACAGTCCGATGTACACTCCATTGAAGCGAGCGAGTTGAATGTTGTAACTGATCGTGCGCCATCGGAAGAAGAACTGAAACAGCTCTTGTTTGGCTGGAAAGTAGTTAAACACGTGAAATCCAACGCGATCGTACTTGCTGCAAATGATATGACGGTAGGTGTGGGCGCTGGACAAATGAATCGTGTGGGTGCAGCCAAAATTGCGATTGAGCAAGCGGGCGAGCAAGCAAAAGGTGCTATTCTGGCATCTGATGCGTTCTTCCCAATGGGTGATACACTGGAACTGGCAGCAAAAGCCGGAATTACAGCGGTGATTCAACCTGGTGGTTCGATCAAAGATGAAGAGTCCATCAAAGTAGCCAATGAATACGGAATTGCGATGGTCTTCACAGGCGTTCGTCACTTCAAACACTAGAGCGAAAAAGGTTTAAATAAGGGGTGTCGCCAGTCATACTTATGACTTATGGTACACCCCCTCTTTTTTAGGTTCTTTCAACACGCATTAGCGTAACAAATTCAGTTATGCACGGAGGGGAACAGAGCGAATGGATATTCTGGTAGTAGGCGGCGGTGGCCGGGAACATGCAATCATCTGGGCACTGGCAAAGAGTCCAAAGGTAGACAAGATTCACTGTGCACCGGGAAATGCAGGTATTGCTCAGCTCGCTGAGTGTCATGCCATTGCGGTAAATGAATTCGATAAACTAACGGCTCTTGCTGTAGAGCTTAAAGTGGGATTAGTGGTTATTGGTCCGGATGATCCGCTTGCGGATGGGATCGTGGATGCATTTGATTCGACAGGTATTCCGGTATTTGGACCTCGTCGCAATGCAGCAGAGATCGAAGGAAGTAAAACGTTCATGAAGGACCTGCTGCACAAATACAACATTCCAACCGCAGCCTATGAAAAATTCGACAATTACGAACAAGCTCAAGCATACCTGAATGAGCAAGCAATTCCGGTTGTCATCAAGGCAGATGGACTGGCAGCGGGCAAAGGTGTGACGGTAGCTTATTCGCGTGAAGAGGCTGATCAGGCACTTCGCAGTATCATGGTGGACAAAGTATTTGGTGAAGCAGGAGCCAAAGTGATCATCGAGGAATTCCTCGCAGGGCAGGAAATGTCCATTCTGGCTTTTGTCGATGGGGAGACGGTTCGTCCGATGGCCGCAGCACAGGATCACAAACCTGTATTCGACAATGACCAAGGGCCAAACACAGGCGGTATGGGTACATACTCACCTTTGCCACATATCCCTGCTTCTATTATTGAGGAAGCCGTGGAGATGATCATTAAACCAACTGCCAAAGCGATGGTGTCCGAGGGACGTCCATTCCAGGGTGTATTGTTTGCCGGACTGATGATCTCCCCAGATGGTAAACCCAAAACCATTGAGTTCAACGCACGTTTCGGTGATCCCGAAACACAGGTTGTATTGACACGTCTGAAGAGTGACTTGTTTGATATCTTCTGGGCAACCGTTCATGGCAAGCTGGCTGATATTGAGATTGAATGGAGTGATGAAGCCGCAGTATGTGTGGTGCTTGCTTCAGGAGGTTATCCGGGTCCTTATGCCAAAGGCGTAGTCATTGAAGGACTGGATCAAGTGCAAGATGCCGTGGTATTCCACGCAGGTACGGCGCGTAGTGAAGCAGGAGACTGGGTCACCAATGGTGGACGGATCCTGGGCGTAGTTGGCCTTGGTACGGATATTGCCGAAGCTAGAAACAAAGCCTATGAACAGGCGGAGCGTATCCATTTTGATGGTAAACATCAGCGGACAGACATTGCTGCCAAAGCACTGGTATAGAATGAATACAAGAGCCCGTCAAGGATGTATACCGGAAAGGTATTTGCATCCTGCGGGCTCTTTCCAACGTATATAGATGTATCTTGTACAAATGGCCGGACTTGTCCATACGAGAAAGAACATGGGGAAGATACGAAACTAGATTAAATCAGGGCGATCACGTTTGTTTAATGCCCTAAACTAAAGGGTAGTATTTTTATAAATTGGACTATACTAAACATGTGAAGATTATCACATTATGAGGTAATAACAATCATATTATAGAAAGTACGTAACATACATAGAGACTGATTTGTGAACATTATACTATAAGCTTGTGGCAAACCATAACGTGCAACTGGATGGTTAAGCGGGAAACATGGTATACTTTTCGGAAACAGGAATGAGTACGAGGGGAGGTGGATATCTATTGGGTAGGCGATATTGTAAATTGTCCAAATGGCGAATCTAGGTGGAGTTAAGCGAGGAACAATTGACAGCATGAGGGGTAACCCGATTTGAATGAAGAAGTTTCTGCAAGTCATTGACTTCATCTTGAATTCCTGTTTTGTAATTTTACAAGGTCAAACGTAAGACTTATACAAAAGATATCATTGAAATCGATTTTATATAAGGCAGACGTCGTGTTGAAAGAATAACAGTTGATGAATGGTTAACACAGTTAACGGATCACGCTGTAACTATCTCTGGAGGTGAATCCCTGAGAACCGGGGAAATCATTGGACATAATTACCATATTGAATATCGCTTTACTTATTATCTTGATTGCATTGACTGCATTTTTCGTAGCATCGGAATTTGCTGTAGTCAAAATTCGTACATCAAGAGTGGATCAACTGGTCGCGGAGGGCAATAAAAAGGCCGTATTGGCTAAAAAAGTTGTCTCGGACCTGGATTATTATCTGTCAGCCTGTCAGCTCGGTATTACGGTCACTGCTCTAGGACTGGGAGCGCTCGGAAAACCGACGGTTGAGAGATTGTTATATCCGGTATTCAATTATTTAGATATACCTGCTTCAATCTCGTCGATTGCTTCCTATGCGATCGCCTTTATCCTCGTCACGTTCTTACACGTGGTTGTTGGTGAGATGGCACCGAAAACGTTGGCGATTCAATTTTCAGAAAAACTGACATTAATGCTTGCCCCATCGCTATACTGGTTTGGTAAAATCATGTATCCGTTCATCTGGGCGCTTAATGGAACCTCACGTGTTCTTCTGCGAGGATTCGGTGTAAAGCCTGCCAAACATGATCAAGCCTACTCGGAGGACGAGATCAAAATCATCATGAACCAGAGCTATGAAGGTGACGAGAACAACAAGACCAAGCTTTCATATCTGGAAAATGTATTTGTGTTCGACGAACGTGATGCCAAAGACATCATGGTACCGCGTACAGAACTGGTGACATTAGATCAGGATATGACCTATGACGATATTATTCCTATATTGGATGAACATAACTACTCACGTTACCCTGTCATCGAGGATGGGGACAAGGACCGCATTATCGGCGTTGTGAATGTGAAAAAGATTTTGCCTGACATGGTAGCCGCAAGATCGTATCAACTAAGCGAGTTCGTTCGTGAGATCCCATTTGTTTCCGAAGTTACAAGTATCCAGGATGCAATGATTAAAATGCAGCAGGAACGTGTACACATGGCCGTGGTCGTGGATGAATACGGCGGTACCTCGGGTATCATTACGATGGAGGATATTCTGGAGGAACTTGTCGGTGAGATTCGCGATGAATTCGATGCCGATGAGGTGGCTGATATTCAGGAGACCGGAGAGAATCAATATCTCATTAATGGCCGGGTACTTTTGGATGAAGTGGAGCGGCAGTTCGGGCTTAGCTTTGAAGGTAATGAAGAGATGGATACCGTTGCTGGATGGATCCAATACCAGAAGGGTGTAGGTGTGGAAAAAGGAGACACGGTAGAACACGGTGATTATGTCTGGACCGTTGTGGATACCGAAAATTATCACATCAAACAAGTTCTTCTGGAACGAGTGAGCGGCGCACAGGTTGAGGAAGCTACTAGCGATCTGGCGTGATCTTGGTTGGTTCGATCTGACTGTAATCTAGGGTTTGACTGCCTATTTGGCTACTGCCCTCAGAATTTAAAACGTTTTGGCAACGTAACAGTGTAGGGGACGGAATCGATTCTGAAGAAGCGTAGCGTTCGCGTTTGCAAACCAATTTTAAACCTTTGAAAACAATAATCAGGAAAATTTGGAGGCAATGGCGATCGGAAGAACGAGCCGTCACCGGAACGTCACTCGTGCAACCTTATTTTAAAATTTAATGGAGGTGAATCCCTCAACCTGAGGGAAATCATTGGACGGAATAATAGCCTTGAATTTATTTTTAGTAGCCGTATTTATAGGTCTGACAGCCTTTTTCGTTGGAGCCGAATTTGCAATTCTTAAAGTACGGATGTCCCGAATCGATCAATTGATCTCGGAAGGGAACAAAAAGGCAGTACTGGCCAAAAAAGTGGCGTACAACCTGGATTATTATCTGTCTGCATGTCAATTGGGGATTACCATCACGGCGCTGGTATTGGGAGCCTTGGGTGAACCTACCGTTGAGAAAATGCTGCATCCGCTCTTTGAGCGAATGGAAGTGCCGGCGGCATTGTCTACCGTGCTTTCCTATGGTATCGCTCTGGCGATCATTACGTTCCTGCACGTGGTTATTGGTGAATTGGCACCGAAAACACTGGCGATTCAGTTTGCAGAGAGAATGACGCTGTTGCTGGCACCACCACTGTACTGGTTCGGTAAAATCATGAATCCATTTATTTACGCGCTGAATGGAGCTGCTCGTCTGTTGCTTGGCATATTTGGTGTAAAACCTGCCGGGCATGATACCGTTCACTCCGAAGAAGAGCTGAAGCTGATTATGGCACAGAGCTTTGAGAGCGGTGAGATCAACCAGACGGAGCTGGACTATCTCAAAAACATTTTTGCTTTTGATGAGCGTTTGCTTCAGGAGATCATGATTCCACGAGATAAAATTGTTACTTTGAATAAAGAAATGCCGATTGATCAGATCATTGAGATGCTGAATCGACATGAATATACGAGATACCCTGTTATTGCGAATGGGGATCAGGCTCATTTTGTTGGCTTTATTAACACCAAAGAAATGCTGACGAGTGTGGCTGCGGGCAGAGACTTCAATATGGAGACATTTGTCCACAATACGCCGAGTTTCTCCGAGCGTTCTCCAATCAAGGATGTACTGATCCAGATGCAGCAAAGCCGTGTACACATTGCCACCGTGAAAAACGAGGCAGGTGCTACGGTAGGTATGGTTACGATGGAGGATATCCTGGAAGAGATTGTCGGAGATATCAAGGATGAATACGAGCACAAAGATTTGGTGAATCCACCAAAAAGAATGAAACTGGTTTAAGAATAAGTGATACAAAGATATTACAGGATTAGCGAAGCAACCTAATCAATCGTTCTAATGATAAGCAGGTTCCCGATGTGATCGGGGCCTGCTTTTTGTATTAAATCTTAATTTTAAAATAAAAGCTTGCATATCATGGTCCATTGGATTAATATAAATTTAAAGAATCTTAATTTAAAGATAAATAACGAAAACGAAATAAATAAAAGAAGCAAAACTAACCTATGATACTACTAAAACCAAGGGAGTGGAGATTATGTTCAGAACTTCAGGAATTCATCATATTACAGCTTTTGTTGACGATGCACAGAAAAACGTTGATTTTTATGCAGGTGTATTGGCGCTCAGACTGGTGAAAAAAACCATTAACTTTGATGCACCAGACGTATATCACTTGTATTACGGGAATGAGCAGGGTGCACCGGGCACAATCATTACCTTTTTCCCACAGCAAAATTCAAGAAGAGGTGTCATTGGTTCCGGTCAGACTGGAGTTACCGTATATGCGGTTCCTGTGGGCAGCCTGTCTTTCTGGAAAGAACGTCTTGCTTCCTTAGACATTCCATATGAAAATAAAACGAGATTTGGTGAGCAGTACATTCGTTTCTTCGACAAAGGCGGTCTGTTGCTTGAACTGGTTGAGCGTGAAGGCGGTCAGCCAAGCAACTGGAGTTTCAATGGTGTGACACCAGAGCATGCCATCAAAGGATTTGGCGGAGCCGTATTGTTCAGCCACGTTCCTGAGAAAACCATGGACGTATTGGTGAGCAAACTGGGTCTGGAGCAAGTCGGTGAAGAGAACGGACTCCTTCGTCTTCAGGCAAGTGGCGATATTGGACAGATCATCGATATTCAGTCCACAGGTATCCAACGCGGGATTGGCGGAGCCGGAACGGTTCACCATATTGCATGGCGTGCCAAAGATTACGTGGAGCATGAACAAATTCAGCAGGATCTTGAACAATCCGGATATCATCCAACGCCAGTCATTGACCGTCAATACTTCAACGCTGTGTATTTCCGGGAGCCGGGTGGTATACTGTTCGAACTGGCTACGGATCCTCCGGGATTTGCACGGGATGAACCAGCAGAGAGCATGGGTGAGAAACTGATGTTGCCTGAATGGTATGAACCACAGCGTGAGCAGATTGAACAATTGTTGCCACGAATCGAAGTACGTGAATGGAAAGGAGAGTCCAAATCATGACCACAACCAATACAATGAAACATATCTATAAAGCAGGTGCTCAGCCGGATGCGCCAACAATCCTGTTGCTACACGGCACAGGCGGAACTGAGAATGATCTGGTAGGTCTGGCGGAAATGATCGCACCAGGAGCTGGCATACTTGGGGTGCGGGGTAACGTATCGGAGAACGGGATGCCCCGTTTCTTCCGCCGGCTGGCCGAAGGCATTTTTGACGAAGAAGATCTGATTGCTCGTACGGCAGAATTGGGATCTTTTGTAGATGCAGCTGCGGTGGAATACGGTTTTGATCGGTCCAACGTGTATGCACTGGGTTACTCTAACGGTGCCAACATTGCGGCAAGCTTGATCTTCCATCAAGCAGATGTATTCAAAGGTGCAATTCTGCATCACCCGATGGTACCGCTGCACGGACTCGAACTGCCGGATCTGAAAGGTCTGCCTGTGTTCATTGGTGCGGGCGAGAACGATCCGATTGTACCAAGACGTGAAACGGAGGAACTTGCTTCGTTGCTGAGCGGTGCAGGTGCCGATGTAAACACGCATTGGGAGCGTCAGGGTCATCAGTTGACTCGTACCGAGGCAGAAGCCGCGGCAGCTTGGTTTAAGACACAGGCGTAAGATATGAAACGGATAGAGACAGCCTGATTCGTGAAGATCGGGCTGTTTTTCCTTTTTGTTTTATTATTGTTAGGAAGAGGAAATGATTGGCTGGTGTTATGTAACTATTACTAGGGCGTGTCTTATAACTCCGAAAGGAGCAGATTTTTCCGAATTTTCGTTCCAGGCGATGAAATATATGCCGCTGCGTGCACTGGTTGCATTTAGCAGTGGGGCCGTGACGGAACAGTTACCCGATCCGATCATGGATCGGGTTTTCTTTTTGCATAAGGAAAAAGGAGCGGGAAAGGAACGGTGGTACGGAGGATGATCCTAGCAACGTGACAGAGGTGATAGGAGTGCTGTAACTTGCTGAAGCAACATGGTTGTCGTAAAGCATGGATTATTCTATAATGAAGTAATTGATAATCATTTTCAATTAGATTCGGTGACAGATGACTATGCTTGTAATCAGGAGGGGAACATGAATCCTAATCCTAGCTCACATACGTTTGGTTCAAGTGCGTTTGTTCAGACCCGCGAGGGTAGCGGTCATTATAGATGAAATTGTACGAATGATAAATGATGTGAGCTCAGGCGCAAGAATAGATCAAAAGTGATACAATACAAAGAAAAGCAGTGCGCGACATTGCTAGACCATAAAAGCGGAGTGTGGAGACAACATGAAACCAGTTGAACAAGAACCAACGGGAACCACAAGTCCCGGTCGTGCCAGTGTTGGCATGGAAGATATCGTACGCGCACATCATGTGCTGCGTGAGGTCATTGTAAGAACGCCGTTGCAGCGGGATGCTGTATTGTCGGCCAAATATAACTGTAATGTGTATCTGAAAAGGGAAGACCTTCAAGTGGTGCGTTCGTTCAAAATTCGAGGCGCCTATAATATGATTCGCAGTCTGACACCAGCCGAGATGGAGAAGGGTATTGTCTGTGCGAGTGCGGGCAACCATGCTCAGGGTGTCGCTTTTAGCTGTAATGCGCTCGGAATTAACGGCAAAATCTTCATGCCGAGTACAACACCGAACCAGAAGGTGAAGCAGGTCAGACGTTTTGGCGGCAGCAACGTTGAAGTGGTGCTCATCGGGGATACGTATGATGACGCTTATGCTGAAGCGATGCGTGCATGTGACGAACAAGGCATGACGTTTATCCATCCTTTTGATCAACCGAAGATTATTGCAGGTAATGGTACGGTAGCGATGGAGATCATGGAAAGTCTCGATGAGAATGCCGATTATGTGTTCGTTACGATTGGTGGCGGCGGGTTGGCAGCTGGCGTGGGAACCTACATGAAGACCGTGAGTCCAGAGACACGCATCATTGGAGTTGAGCCACTTGGGGCAGCTTCCATGAGTGAGGCGATGTTCCGCAAACAGGTTGTGACGCTGGATGATATTGATAAATTCGTGGATGGCGCAGCGGTGAAACGTGTTGGCGATCTCACCTTTGATATCTGCAATAGTATACTTGATGACATTGTGAAAGTGCCAGAAGGCAAAGCCTGCACAACTATTCTGGAGTTATATAATGAAAATGCGATTGTTGTCGAGCCTGCCGGTTCCTTGGCTGTTGCGGCACTTGAGCAGTATCGTGAGCAAATCGTGGGCAAGACGGTGGTCTGCGTAATTAGTGGCGGTAACAACGATATCGACCGGATGCAGGAGATCAAGGAACGTTCCCTGATCTATGAAGGTCTGAAGTATTATTTCATGGTTAATTTCCCGCAGCGTGCAGGAGCTTTACGTGAATTCCTCGAGGAAGTTCTAGGGAAAAATGATGATATCACGCGATTTGAATATACGAAAAAGCATGATAAGGAAAATGGCCCTGCCTTGGTGGGCATCGAGCTGATGTACAAGGAAGATTACCACCCGCTCATTGAACGCATGAACCGCAAAGGTATCGCCTATACCGAACTGAACAAAAATCTAAATCTGTTCAACATGTTAATCTGATGAATGATTCCAAGATGCAATTAGATCACCAAGAAAAATCTCCTCTGATCAGACCTGCGCGCATAGAAGATGCAGATCAGGTCATCCTGTTACTGTATCAGGCGATAGGAGACATTGCATACGCGCTTGCGGGTGAGGCGGATCATGAGAAGGCGATGCAGATTTTGCAGGAGTTTTATGTACAGGAAAACAATCGGATTAGCTACCGTCATGTGACAGTGATGGAGCAGGATGGGCTGATTGCGGGGATTCTGGTAGCCTATGATGGCGGAGAAGCAGATCGTCTGGACCAGCCGATTCTGGATCGACCTGAACGAAGCCAGGAAGAGAAGTATGCTTTGGTTAAAGAAACCCGTCCGGGGGAGTATTATCTGGATACTCTCTCGGTAAGTGAAGCATATCAGGGGCAGGGTATCGGCCGGGCACTGATGGCTGCTTTTGAGCAGCAGGGCAGAGATCTGGGTCACTCACAGGTATCCCTGATTGTAGAACGAGACAACGGCCGTGCGCTAATGCTGTACGAACGGCAGGGATATGTCAAAGACGATGTGATTGTCATCGCAGGACATGAGTATAATCATATGGTCAAACCGATTCAATAGCGCAGGGAATTGACGGTTTAAGTCAGTTTTGACTATAGAAGCAAGAAGAAACCGCCACAGGAGCGAATCCTGTGGCGGTTTTTGGTATGGTGATATGTTGGATGGAACTTAGCATGAACTTGAACCAGAATTTTAACCTTGGGAACAGATTAACTCAATAATTCGCATATTCGCTGACCGGCACATTCTGTTCCAGCCATTTCTCGACAGCAGCCGTTTTCTCGAATTTAGCTTCGGTTACGATGTCCATGAACTTTTCGAGTTTCGTCAGGAAGGCACTGTCTTCGGATGAGTTACGTTGTAAGACAGCTTTGTAACCTTTCTGGGCATTGGCAGTCATTTTGTTCGTTTCATAGTCAAATAAAGGCGTATTATTCAGGCCATAAAACGTATACAAGGTATAGTTATTCATCAGGTTCTTCACTTCTTGTACCCGATTGGACTTCGGATATTCGTTCAGAAATCGTTCCTGATTCAAAGCGCGATTGAGTATCTCCTGATAGCCAATGACCAGTGCACCATCATCGGCGGCAAGGTTGCTGGTTTCGACTGCCATGATATTAATGTATTGTTTGATGTCTGGTTTCACGTAAGAGATATATTTCTGAAAAGCCATATAATTCATGATCGGATAGAGGGAACCTTCCAGCATAACCAGGCGATAACCGCTATCCCGTGCCTGTTGAAGTAGTGCACGCAGACTGGTGTCGTTGGTGCGGGACATGAGTTTGGTGAAGCTATCATTCAACTTGTAAGTCTTGATCATCTTGTCTTGAACATTAGGCACCAGTAGACGGTCCGTCATGGCTGTTAACGCCTTGTTGCGGGCATTCTCCAGTTGTAAGACCATCAGAGTTGCATGATAAGTGGTGACTTGATTGATATGAGATTCGAGATAAGTATCCGCGGCAGGTAAGCCGTTCTTTTTGTAGAGCATGGACAGAAATGTTTTATATATCGTTGTTGAACTGGCAGTTGTGACTTTGGTATCTGTACTGGAAGATGCGGCAGCAGCGACTCCGGATAAGGGAGCGACAGCCGTTTGGAGCAGCATGAGGATGGCGGTGGCTGTAATGAAGGTGCGCATGCCTTTACGTTTGGCAGATTGGAACATTGATGTCATAGATATGAACCTCCCGTAGTTGAGAAAATGATAGGCGTTGTTCACTAGTCACTATACCTTAACCCAATTGGGGAAGGATGTGGTTGCGGAATAGTGACAAATTCTTCTGTTATTTTTAACTTTTGGAGGGTGGAAGATAGAGGGAGATTTCTGAGAAAATATTTTTTGTACAACTGGAAACCTTTGAGCTGATCTGAACGTCTTAGTTGTGCATAGGTAAATACAGGAATTAATGAAAAGAACAGCGAATCTATTTCGATGTTAACTAAATGCGAGAATGGGGATATGGGATATGAGGAAAGCGGGAGGAAAACAAGTGAAGAAGGTAATGTCAGCGCTGGCTGTATCGGCCATGCTGATGTCCGCACTTCCAACGTCGGTTATGGATGCAGCTGCGAGGATCAGTATATATATTAATGATGCAGAGTTATCATCTGCTCAGGCACCTGTCATGAAAGGTGGACGCGTACTGGTTCCGCTTCGGTCGATATTTGAAGGATTGGATGCGAAGGTCCAGTACACGAACAGAACCAAAACGATTGTTGCAACGCGCGACGATCAGGAAGTTACTTTGACACTCGGTTCCAAAACGGCATACATCAACGGGGAAGCGATCTCGCTGGATGTACCTGCAAACACGATTAAGGGCAACACGATGGTTCCGATTCGTTTTGTCAGTGAAGCTTTTGGAGAGAAAGTGTTCTGGAACTCACGTAATCAACGTGTAGATATCAAGACAACGGCAACACCTCCAGTGGATGAGACACAATATGCTGCATGGAACATCTACGGGTCGGTATCTGGAAGTAATGGAGATGGTCGTGACCTGACCGTGAGCTTCACACGTCCAACTTCAGAGAAGGCGGTATCTGCTTACCGGATTATGCTGGTAAAAACTCGCGATGTGAATAGCTTCACGGAGTCCTCAGCAACTGCCGTACCTTCTGCGAACTATACATCTGTTACACCAAATGGCAGCAACCCGAAACTGACACTTAACGCGCAGACACGTGACGTAAACGGGGATCTGCTTAACAGCAATGAAACGTATCGTCTGTATGTACTGACTGTTGGTAACAGCAGCAATAATTATAAAAATGCATTGAACTGGTCTTCCCAAGCATTGAAGCTCAATAATGTGAAATCCACAGTACAGGCGGTTACAAGTCTGCGTGCCGCAGATATTAGTGACTATGGCGATGGTCGGGATCTGGAGATTAACTTCACGCAGCCGAGCACGACATCGAACATTACGTATTATCGTGCTTTTGTTGTTAAAGCGAAGGACTCTTCTGCATTCAATCTGGCTGCAGCGAACAAAGTGTCCAGTGCAAACTCCACGATCATATACAAAGGAAACAATAACGCAGTGAAAAGCCAGTTGACTTCTTCGACACGGGATACGTCTGGCGAAATGATTAAAAGCGGCACAGCGTATGTGGTCTACATCTTGTCGGTAAGCACTAATACAACAACAGACAGCAAGCTGTCCACAGCATCATCTTCACTTACGTTGTCCGTGAACACAGCAACATCTCCGGTAATTACGCAAGTGAGAGATAACTCGGATTATGGAGATGGTCGTGACATTCAGGTGAGCTTCAACCGTTCATCGGATGAGTCCAAGGTGGCAAATTATCGCGTCTTTGTGGTGCGTAACTCGGTTGCCAGCAACTTCAACCTGACGACGGCAAGCAATCTGTCCTCCAGTCTGTACTATACGGTGAACAAAACAGGCAACAACATTACAACGACATTGCCATCATCCATGAAGGACACAAGTGGTTATAACGTAACGAATCTGCAAGATTATCGCATTTTTGTGATGGCGGTGGGCAATCAGCAAAATGGATACACCAATGCACTGTCAGCTTCCTCCACTGTGCTGAGACTGACAACGACCGGTAACGCGGGAGTCATTAGCAACCTGGCTGTTGCTGATATTAGTGACTACGGTGATGGGCGTGATCTGCGGGTTTCGTTCAATAAAGCTGCGGATGAGTCCAGAATCTCTGCCTACCGAGTATATGTAGTTCGTTCCGCTAATGTGGGCAGCTTCACACTAAGCGCAGCTAATGCGTCGAACAACTATACACAAGTGAACAAAACGGGTGGTAACCTGTCAGTTACGCTTCCAAACTATGCGGTAGATACCAATGGTTATACCATTACCAATAACGTTGCTTATCGGGTATTCGTGCTGTCAGTGAATAACAACGGAAACTCCAGTCAGAATGCTTTGTCTGGTTACTCTTCCCAAATTACGTTGGCACAGAATGCAGCTGTAACGGCTCCGAGCAATGTGGTTGCAACTGATATTGGGGATACTGGAGATGGACGTGATCTGCGTGTGACGTTCACTAAATCCGCAGATGAGACAAATGTGAATCATTATCGGGTGTTTGTAGTGAAAAATGCAAATGCAGGCAGCTTCAATCTGAACGTAGCCAACACGGTGAATAGCTCGAATTATACGTATGTAAGTAGAACGGGAAATAATCAGACGATTACTTTATCTAATGGTTCGAGAACAGTGGATGGTGACTCGATCCGTAACGATGTAGGCTATCGAGTTTATGTAATGGCTGTGAATAATAATACATCTTTGGCAAATGCATTATCGTCAGCCTCCAGTGTAATCACACTGACTTCAAATTCCGCTGTAGCAGTGGCGAGTAATGTGAATGCAACCGTTAAAGATCAAGGACAGTCTGGAACGCCTTCGGATGTAACAATAACCTTCAATAAGGCAACTAACGAGACCAATATCTCCAATTATCGTATCCTGATTGTGCCTGCTAACCAAGTGAGTGGATTCAATACAAGTTCTGCTCTTGGAATTAATTCTTTTATTGAAATCAACAAAAACAATGCAGGCAGTCCGGTAGTACTAAACGGTGGACATCGAGATATTAATGGTAGTGTCCTTGTAGCTGGACAGAAATACAGAGTGTTTGTCTTGTCTGTTTCGGACAGTACGTCACGTGTTTCCAATCTGTCTTCTGCTTCCAATGAGTTTAATATCTTTGCACAAGCAAATGTGGTTCAAACTGCCACTATAACAGGCCTTCAAAATACAAGTACTGTAACCGAAGCGAGTTATAAGCTTAGCTTTACTAAACCAACTTCTGAAACTGGGATTTCTGCATACCGACTCTTTATTGTTAAAGGAACAGATAATTTGGATATTACTACAGCAAACTCTAACACTAGCTACCCAATTGGAAATCCTGCAGCCGTTGAAGTTACTTTAACTACTACAACAGCTAAAGATTCAACTGGGGCCAATCTGGTGGAAGGAAGCGAGTACAAGGTGTATATTCTTTCAGTTGCTGCAAATACAACAACGAATAAACATACACTTTCAGGCCCATCGGATACATTCAAGCTTGAAAAAGCTCAGTCTACGCCAACACAGGAGCCGACGCCTTCTACCAATCCACCAGCCTCAAGTGAGGGGCAAACACCTCCACAGGGCTGAATGTAAAAATTTACACTGAAACAAACTCGAACACCCTTTCCATCCGGAAAGGGTGTTTTTTTTCTTGAACAACGATCGTATGGCGTGAATTTCAAACTTGCTTTTTGAAAATCTTGTCGTCAAAAAGGTTCCTAAGACCATTGTTACATCGGGAATAAATAATGGATAATAAAGGGAAGTTGGCTATATAGATTGAACTAAACATTCACATGAAACGGAGCGGCTAGAGTAAATATTTTTAGTTCACCTTATGTAGAAGAAGCCTATGAGCCGAAAGGAATGATGGAATGCTTGCATTTCGTTTGACGGGCCTGCCGGATTCCCGGTTGCCGCTGTACCTGTATTGTGTGGGCACGCAGGAAGAGAAAGTTCTGCATAGACCGGATGGATTTCCGGTGTATCAGTTGTTTTTGTCACACGGTGGTGAAGGGCAGTTCAAGATAACGGGAAAAGGGACATGGACGATGGGAGCAGGGCAGTTATTCATCGTGGAACCCGAGGTTGCGCATGAGTATGTGCCTCATTCCAAATCCAAAGAAGAACTGGGTTATATTGGTATTGGCGGTGCATCGGCTGGATCGGTACTACAATCCGCGGGTTTGCTTCAGAGCGAGCCGTACCATATCTCAGGTTTTGACATCATCTGGTCGCGGTTGACCAATCTCTGGCATGCGCTGGATCAAGAAGCAACGAAGATGTGGAACACATCAACCCTCATCTACCAGCTCATTTTGGATCTAGCACAATCGAAAATTCCATCTGATGTCGGCATAGGAGGTATTGGATCATCGATGGCACAGGACGGCACTACAACACGTTCTAATCGGGAGTCCGATCCGAGCAAGGATGCACTCATCCGAGCAGTAGCATTGATGCATACGCACTACCAGGATGACCTGTTATTGAAGCACATCGCTGACGCAGTTGGTTATTCGGTGCAGCATCTCAATCGATTATTTCACCAGCATTATGGCGTGACAGGACATCAATATATGCAACGATTACGTTTGCAGAAGGCTTCAGAATGGCTGGACAAGCATCCACGAGCAAGTGTACGAGAGGCGGCAGAGACCGTAGGCATGGAAGTGAACTATTTCATCCGGATGTTCAAGCGGGAGTTTGGAGAGACACCGGGCAAAGGAATCAAACATCGGAACCAGCTCCAAATGGAAAAAGACCTCACGAGTTCGTGAAGTCCCTTAATCAATTATATAACGTGTTATGCAGTTTTCTTTTGTCCAAAGAACGGACGTAACGTTGCAAGCCCTACAACTCCGATCACCGCACTCACCCACGGAGCCAGTGCAAATACCGGAAGTTTATCACGCAATGGATACCCTACAAACAGCACAAGGACCACGATGACGATGTAGATGATGATTCCCTTAAGGTTAACTCTAGGTACGGTATTCTTGTCCGCTCCTTCATCGTCCGGTCGCTCAGCAAGGCGGCGAAGCATCTCCACCAATGCAATACCGCCAACTGCCGCAACGATCAAGGAGAACAGACTGATGTGTTGGAACGGCTCCGTATCTCCACCAGTCCAACCCACGAACAATCCCACACATCCTTGAATCAACATGACAAAAGACAAAGCCGCCCAAGCGATCATGGCATACCACTTTGGTGTCCGTTTCACAGGTTCTGGATTCTCAGTTGGCTGGGGTTCTACAGCGTTAGCATTCTTTTTCGATGAAGCTGTTGGACTATTACCACGGGTTGGGCTGGATTTACCCACCTCAACGGCAGCCGTCTTCTCCGGTGCTGTATTTGTTATCCCGAGCTGTGCATGGATGTCTTGTTCCAGATCAGGTCCGTATAACTCGCGAGCGGGTTTGTTATCCCGCTGAGCCTGTACGATTGCTTTTCCTGCGGAGAGTATCCACTCTTCCTGTGTTCTCTCGTCCGCTGGCGCATGACGCGCAATTGTGCTGATCTCGTCATACAGTTTCACATGTTCAGGTGTCATTCGACTCATCTCAGTTATTTGCCGATTCTGTATTTCTTTAAGCTTCTTATAGGAAATCCCCAATGATTGCTCCCCCTGTCTACACACGTTCTGATCTTCCAATTGTCTGAAGACCCTGACGGTATTTTAGTATACGGGAAGGGCTCTCGTTTCGCAAAGTCATTCCTTATAAAAAAGCTGCTCATGGTTGGCCCATATCCATAAACAGGCCAGTATAACACAGGTGCATAACAGCACCAGTTTACCGTGATGTTGAATCCATTCCAGTAGATGTTCCATGAATTCATTCCTTTCGGCAGAAGGATTCCGAGGCATATGCTGCCTATGTTTGTTCGTTTATTTTCCCCTGTTCATGTGAAAAAATACCCTCACGCCTCACAGATCTAACGATTGTGTGAAGGATGCATAAAGAGCAGCCGATTCCATCACAATAGTAGCATTTCCAACAGAAATCCAAGATTGGAGTGTGCTTGTTTATGGATAAACAAACAGAATTGACGCGGAAGCTGCTACTGAACAGCAACTCCCGCGGAGTCGTGGACGAGGTTGTATCCTTTGAGGAGAACCTTGAGGATGCGGAGTATGCAGAAGAACTGACAGATGGCAATCTGAAGGGAAGAAGTTTCTGGGACAATAGTGATTCGGGTCATGAGCATGAGTGGAATGGACGGGTGGAGACCCACGAGATGTTCCGTAGAAGCTACGAATAACGATCCTGCAGCACTTGGTTTGAATTCCAAATGATATCCGGGCCAGCTGTCATCAGCGTGGCTCATTTTTTTGCGCTTATTATCCGATAAAATGTAGATTGGTAGTCGACGTAGAAAGGGTTCTTGCTTACGTTGACTTGCAGGGTACGGGATGATAATATATGAATAACATCTTAATACACACTAAACTTATAGGATTATATATATTTAATGAATGAAGCTCAACAGGCTACGCGTGGAAAGGGGAAATCGGTATGGAACGTCAGATCAGTATCCGTCATGGACAGGAAGAATTAACAGCCACGATTCATTATCCGGTTGTGAAAGATATCAAGGAGGAGAAGAGTCAGCAACGCGTACCTCTGGCAGTCATCTGCCACGGCTTCGTTGGTAGTCGGATCGGCGTGGATCGTTTGTTTGTAAAAACTGCACGGGAGCTGGCTGAAGACGGTTATCTGGTCCTGCGTTTCGATTATATCGGTTGCGGAGAGAGCAGCGGGGAGTACGGAGCGGAGGGACTGGAGTCTATGGTGCTGCAGACCCGTTCGGTGCTGGACTACGCGGTGAATTGCAGTGATGTAGATCCTACGCGTGTTACGCTGATTGGTCATAGTCTGGGTGGTGCCGTTGCATTGCTAACTGCTGTACGTGACAAACGTGTCAAGAACCTGGTCATGTGGTCCTCCGTGGGTTATCCATTCAATGATATCGTGAAGATTACGGGACGGGAAGTATACGACGAAGGGGTCAAACAGGGTGCGGCTGATTATCTCGGATACAAATTCACACCGACGTTCTTCGAGTCTCTTGCTGAACAACAGCCATTCCAGGAAGCAGTCAAGTTTAGCGGTGATGTTCTCGTCGTGCATGGCACGTCAGATGAGATTATTCCTGTAGACTACGCATTCCTGTATCAAAAGGTATTCTGGATGCGCCAAGAGGGCCGTTGTGACAAGGAGATCATCTTCCAGGGCGATCACACCTTCTCTTCTGGTAAAGAGCGGGAACAGCTCATTACGCGTACCAGAGAGTGGCTGGGCGAACGTCAGAAGATCGAGCAGGATTGGCAGCACTGGATGATATAAGTGGCAGGATTACAACTGTTTGGGGATGTCAGCTTGGAAAAGCGCCTTCTTAAGGGTAAAATAGAGGAGTAAGCATTCTATCCGTGTCTGGAGGTTGGCAGCAATGACATTACCCGCACTTTTCATTGCGCATGGTTCTCCCGCTCTGGCGGTGGAGAGCAATGACTACACTCACTTCTTGAACCAGCTTGGAGACAGGCTGCCGGCTCCGAAAGCCATTGTCGTATTTACGGCGCATTGGGATTGTCCTGAACCGTCCGTGACGATGGATGATACACATCAGACCTTGCATGATTTTTACGGATTTCCTTCTACGATGTATACGATGGAATACCCTGCATCTGGGCAACCGGATTTAGCAAACGAGATATGTGCTTTGTTCACCCGCAGCAATCTGGCACATCAGCCGATTCGAGGCCGAGGGCTGGATCATGGCGTATGGGTACCGTTGCTCCATATGTATCCCGAGGCTAATATCCCTGTGATCGCGGTATCTGTAGACTCGCTGCGTACGCCGCAGGAACAGTATGATATTGGCCGAATGCTGGAACAGCTACGTCATGATGATGTGTTAATCATTGGCAGCGGTGGAACGGTTCACAATTTGCGATTGCTGGGCAATACGGATGAACCGCAAGAGTGGGCGGTGGAATTTGATAACTGGATCGGGGAGCGCTTGCAGCAGTGGAACACAAGAGAACTGTTTCAATATGAGAAAAAAGCCCCTCATGCACGCACGGCAGTTCCGTCGTATGGTACAGAACACATTGCACCTTTGTTCTACGCCATGGGTACAGCGGACATGTCCCGATCAGCGAAGCGTCTATTCCAGTCTTACCCTTATGGAACGCTCAGTTTGAACTGCTGGCAGTTTGGAGACGGCGTGTAACTTGGAACAGACAACAGCCTGATTATGGTGCTTGAAGCCAGTTTCGTACGGATAACATAACGTGTATTAATGCATACAATTACAATATATAAACAAAACAAAAGAAGGTTACTGTACACCCTTGAAGGGCTACAGTAACCTTTTTTCAATACGAGGACTTATTCATGCAATAGATCTTTATTTGCGGATTTCGAACAATTCACAGTCTGTACGCGAATGATAAGCGAGCTCACTGACACTGGATTGTACCACTACGGTGTTGCTGTCAAAACGGATAATGATGCCACCGGAGTCAATCTGGTGATTATCTTTAAAAACTCGAACCTTATACTTCATATTCATGGCTTCCTGAAAATCCGCATCAGTCTCAAGACGTCGTTGGGTCGGCATATCGTGTACTCCTTTGAAATTCAACTTTATTTCATCATAATACGATTTTCTGTGGCTGAGCAAGTCAGGCAGAGTATCCAGGCTATTTTTGAAAAGTAAAAAGCCCTGCTCTCCAGGGGGATTGGGAGCAGGGCCGAGAATTCTATGAATGATTGCTTAAGCTGTTTTTTGAGTTGGGCTAATCGTTGGTGTGTCTTTAGGAAGATTGCCTTTGTTGTTACGAGTGAACAATCCGCGAAGGTAAGGCAGTACCCAGTGATCCAGCCCAATTTTACCTGCATTTGCACCAGCAACGACAAGGAAGATTTCCATTACAACCAGTTGAGCATTCGTGCTTACTGTTCCCGAGAAGAGGAACGCGAAGTTCATGACCATAGCCATCAGTGCTGCTAATGTAGTGAAGCAACCGAGGATGAGACCCAAACCTACAAGGAATTCACCCAATGGGATAACGAAGTCGAACAGTCCTGCGTTTGGTACTGCGAATTTCTCGAGGAACGTTCCCCACCATGCTTGAACTGCTGGATGATCACCCGTTGTTTTTTCCAATGCCCCTGCAAGGAACCCGCCAGCTTCGAATCCGCCAGTCAATTTGCTCCATCCGTGAGTCATCCAATCATAACCGATATACACCCGAAGTACTGTCAAAATCCACATTGCTACTTTGTTTTCTCTAAGCCATTGGTTTGTGCTGAACATATGAACCACTCCTTCATGGAATCTAGTGTGTGTTGTTTTTGTTTTTTCTAAGTGATCACCTTTGATGTCTTTATTGTATAGTTCAAAAGTCGTTTTGTTTGTGATTAAAATCACAATCTAGTTCAAATTTTAAGTAAGGTTTGAGAAGTTCACATTTAGGACATATTTTTCTGGCTATATGCTGTTTCAAATGTAAATTTCACGCTGTATCAAGGCCTTCTGGGCGCAGACAAATCGGATAGGGTGTGATTAAATGGAAAGAAATACGTGAAATGGTTGCCCACATGAGACATATATCACAACTTAGAACCAGGCCATATCGTTCAGGAGGTCCTATATTGAAGCTTTTTAATTGGAACAAAGCAGCTTCGGCTGCATCGCTGTTTATTCTCTCATTAAGTCTTGTTGCCTGCCAAAACCAGGAGGTGGCGCAGATGCCAGTTCAGCCAGAACCGACACCTGCACCTGTACAAGAAGAATACGTGGAGGAGTCCAACACGTCTCTCTATACAGCACCTCTTACAGGTCTGCCTGTAGATGAAGCGATTACACGTCGACCACTCGCCGTAATGATTAATAATGCACCCGCAGCTCGGCCCCAATCGGGTCTAAGTTCAGCCGATATCATTCTTGAAGTTCTCGCTGAGGGAGGCATTACCCGTTTCATAGCCATCTTCCAAAGTGAAGGCGGTGCGGAGACGGTCGGACCCGTGCGCAGTATACGTCCGTATCTGATTGAGCTGGGCGAGAGTTATGATGGGGTCCTTGTTCACGCCGGAGGCAGTCCGGAGGCGTATTCCATTTTGCAAAGGCAGCAGAAACAGCATATGGATGAAATCTCGAATGGTGGACCTTACTTCTGGCGTTCCTCTGATCGTAAAGCTCCACATAATCTGTATACTTCAGCGGACAAGCTGAGAGAAGGGGCAGATATCAAGGGCTATAGCCATGACTTCAAGTCCCCGGTATACATCTATAATGAAGAAGGCGCGACATCTGCAGGAGAGACAGTGAAGCAATTCGATATCCATTATTTATTGGATAGTTATCGGGTAACGTATGATTATGATGAAGTTAGCGGACGATATATGAGAATGGTGAATGGTAAGGCAGATCAGGATCTGGATAACGGGAACCCGCTTGGCGCAGCGAACATCATTGTGGCAGGTGCAGATCACAAGGTGCTCGATAGTGTAGGTCGGTTGTCCGTTAATTTGGAACAGGGCGGGGAAGCCATGTTGTTTCAGAAGGGCAAGATGATTCGTGGGCAGTGGGTGAAGAAACAGGGGGATATTATACGGTTTGTTCAGGGTGGCAGTGAAGTTGCTCTTGTGCCGGGTAAAACCTTTATCAGCATTGTTCCCAATCAACCTGAATTTTCCAGTCATGTGAAGCTGGCTGAGCAGCAATAAAAGGATGTAATGAAAGAAAACAATGAAACATGTATTCATTTTGTCGTCGAAAAGGCATTATAATTGTCCTTAGCGTGAAAAGTAGAATCGTGTCGATTTTGAAATTTGATGTCGAATTGTAAACGCAGTGTAAAATCTTGACTTGAATTTACCATTATTCCAAATAATTAAGATTCATTTCAGATTCATGTGATAAGAATATAAAAAAGGATCACACCTTTTGTACAAACCATGAAACAAATATGATAAGATATCAAAGGTTGTCATTTCATGTTTCATCGGTTATCAGCAATTTTTCTCGTAAAGGGGATAGAGCTATGAAGCTTAAGAAGAAGAAGGATATATTTTTTGAGACACTGGAGAACATGGCAGATACGGTTGTTCAAGCGGCAGATTATTTCTCCCAGCATGTTTCCAACCTTCAGGATGTGACTCTTTTCGCTAATGAAATGAAGAAGTACGAGTCGAAATGTGATGATTACGTGCACACGATTATTACAGAACTCAACAAAACATTTATCACGCCGATCGAACGCGATGATATCATGGAGCTGACAACAACACTTGATGACGTATTGGACGGACTTGAAGCAACAGCTTCCCGTTTCTACATGTACCAACTGACAGATCCAGATGATGAGTTCGTCATACAGTTTGCTGAAATTTTGCGTCAATCTGCTTACGAAATTCAGAAGGCGATCCATTTACTGTCCCAGAAAAAATTGCTCGCGATCCGTGAGTACACCATTCGTTTGAATGATCTGGAAAACCAAGGCGACGAAGTGCTGCGTATGTGTATCAAACATCTCTTCGCTACCGTGTCTGATCCGATTGAACTGATCAAGCGTAAGGAAATTTACGAACGTCTTGAGACAACAACGGATGCTTGTGAAGACGTAGCGAACGTGCTTGAATCTATCATTATGCGTAATTCTTAAGGAGCCAGAGAATAATGGAAACAACGATTTGGGTATTGGGTATAGTCGTCTTCCTTGCACTGGCGTTTGACTTCATCAACGGATTTCACGACACGGCCAATGCCATTGCGACTTCGGTCTCAACCCGAGCGCTGACGCCACGTCGAGCTATTCTTATGGCAGCGGTGATGAACTTTGTCGGTGCGATGATGTTCACAGGCGTTGCGAAGACGATTGGGGGGAGTGTGACCGACCCCACCACGCTGGATAACGGGATAGAGGTCGTCATAGTCACTTTGATCGCAGCGATTATCTGGAACCTGGTTACATGGTGGTTTGGTATTCCGTCTTCTTCATCACATGCTCTTATCGGAGCCCTTGCAGGTGCCGTGCTTGTTGGCGCAGGTGCTGACAAAGTGAAGTGGAGCGGATTCACTGATATCGTCATAGGTTTGCTATTATCACCTCTGATCGCATTTGCCATCGGTTATGTGGTCATGACGATTCTCAAATACATCTTTGCCAAACGCAGTCCGCATAACGTGAACAAAGGTTTCCGTACGGTACAGATTTTCACAGCAGCACTGCAAGCATTCACACATGGTACGAATGATGCACAGAAAGCAATGGGTATTATTACTTTTGCTCTGGTTGCAGCAGGTGTGCAGGATAATCTGGATGTTCCGCTGTGGGTTAAAATTTCAGCGGCAACAGCGATGGCTCTGGGTACATCCATCGGTGGTTGGAAAATCATCAAAACGATGGGTACCAAAATCTTTAAAATTGAACCGATCAACGGATTTGCCGCAGATATTTCAGCCGCTTCCGTTATTTTCACAGCAACGTTGCTTCATCTCCCGGTTAGTACAACGCACGCGATCACATCGGCTATTCTGGGTGTGGGTTCCGCAAAACGTTTCTCTGCTGTGAAATGGGGACTTGCTGGACGTATCATTATTACGTGGTTCATTACGATTCCGATTTCTGCGGGACTGGCAGGATTGTTGTACTGGATTATTTTCTAAAGAGAGAAGTTATCCTGAACGATTCGGGGTTACCAGACCATCTGTTTATAACGTTGTGAATATCGGGATATGTGGACAATTATACAACCAAAATCAAGAGACGCCTGTGCATGAACGTGTGGACAGGCTGGATATGTGGATAGCCATCCGTGGAATGATAAACCAAAAGAAGATATTCCTGTGGATACAGGAAACTGTGGATAGGGAAATGAGAGAAGCCAACAGGGTTGGCTTTTTTTGTTGTCGAGATTGAAGGTAACTGTGTACAATAACGTAAAGATACAAGACAAGGACGTGGTATAATTTATGATTCGTACACTCGCCATCACTCGGGATCATCAAGTCACCGTTAACGTACCACTTACACAGCTGGATCTGAACGATTACGCCTGGGTATGGGCCGATTTTAACCAGCCAACGGAAGAGGAAAGCCGTTTGCTGGATACATATTTTCATTTTCACCCATTAGCTATTGAGGACTGTCTGCATGTGTTGCAGCGGCCCAAGCTTGATTATTATGATAATCTGCAGTTTCTCGTGTTGCATGCATTGAACCCGTCCACACTGGAAGCCGAGGAGGTTGACTTGTTTCTCGGATCAAACTTCCTGGTGTCCTTTCATCATGGTGTATTGGAGGAAGTGGATGAAGCTTGGGAACGGTTATTGCACCATGCACATGAACGTACCATCTGGGCGCGAGGTCCGGTGGCAGCAGCCTATACGGTGATGGACAAGCTGGTCGATCACTATTTTCCGTCTTTATTTGCCATTGAGGATGAACTGGCTGAACTGGAGAACCGGGGTGGACAAGAGTCGGTTGAAGACTTGATGAACCAGGTGTTTGACTTGCGTACGCGATTGCTGAAGCTCAGAAGAACGGTTGTACCGATGCGGGATCTGCTCTATCGGGTGGTCAACTCCCAGCATGTGCAGCGAACAGGGGAACATACGGCTTATTTTACCGATATCTATGACCATTTATTGAAGCTGACGGACATGATTGAAGCCGATCGGGAGATGACCGCTGACCTGCGTGACAGTTATATTTCCCTGAACTCCAACCGGATGAATCAGATTATGAAGACACTCACGGTGATTACGACTGTATTTATGCCGCTCACGCTGATTGCGGGTATTTATGGCATGAACTTTGCCTATATGCCTGAGCTTCAATGGAAGTTTGGGTATGGGGCGGTGCTGCTGTTAATGTTTGTGCTTGGCGGTAGTATGGTGGCCTGGTTTGTGAAGCGGGGATGGTTTAAGTGAATAATGGGTACACCTTACGAATTTGAATGTAGCATTCTTTTAGAAAGCTTTAGGGCAAATGCTTCGCTCCTTCATGAAAAAAGGCCACTGGACAAGGATCTCGGGCAGGGATAACTGTCGGGAGATAAAATTGTCCAGGTGGCGTTTCTGATTCTTCTGTAGATGTGCTAGAAATAATCTATCCACATGTGAATAACTTATCTGCCGGAATAAGCTGTGTATAATTTACGATGACTTTCTTTTACTCCATTTCAAGAACAAAAGAAGTCGTTGCTGCCTCTTTACCATTAACTACAATCGTTAGCGTATGGAGGCCGGCGTAATATGTTCTCGTTGTAATGATTTTGAACGATTGTTTAGTGGCTACCTTGGTTCTGCCTATCGGGTACATTTTATCGGAGCATTTGAACCGTTTGGGGGCCTGCTTGCCGTTTGCCTTCATATAACCCATCTCATACTCAATTCGCAGCATCTGTGACTCGCCGCTCTCATTAACGACATCAAACGAAAAATGAAGATCCTCGCCAATGCTAATCGTATCCTGGACAAGCTGAAGCTGCTCAATGTGAATCGAATCCTGCTCGTTATAACCAAAAAGACTGAGTGCTTTGCGATGTCCTTTCTTCAGTAATGACCTGCTGGCATGCCGGACAATCCAGTCTGTGTGTACATGTTGTCCATACCAGGTCGTGGCTAGATCCATCACCAGTTCAGGGTGGTCCTTGGAGATGTCATTCAGATGATTGGCGACACTCTTGCGAACATAGAGGGACTCGTCCTGTTTCAATGCATGCAGAATCGGAAGTACGGGTGTTGGATCAGTGATAAAGTTCTGGAGTTTGGTACCCCATGGTAAACGTGGCCGGCTGCCTTCACTGGCAAGTCTGCGGATATGCTCTTTGTTGCTCTCTGCCCACGCCATCATATGTTTCATCGTTTGGATTGGATACTGTTCAATAAACGGGCGTACCGCGAACTCAGAGCTGGAATAAGGTGTGAAGAGGGTCAGATACTTCATGGATAACTCGTAATCCTCCGGGTCAAGTCCGTTCACTTCGATAAAATCCGGTACAAACAGATATTCAACACCTCTCATCGTTGGTGCGGCTTGTTCGATAATATGTAATGCTTCCTCATAATTGTCCGGCAGTACTGCAGTCAAGGCCAGTGTGATTCGGCGAATACGCGCTTTGAATTCCAACTGTTCCCAGCCCTCAGCGAAAACCAATTCATGAAATTGCTGTGTATTCAGCTTTGGGTAGAATTGACGCAACTGTTCGCCGGTCCGATCGATTAATGCGGGAGTGTATTTGTCTTTGAAAAGTTCCATGGTCCGCCTCCTTTAGTTACTATCAAGTATACCTCAAATTACAGAAATAAGAACGTAAGTTCCTGAAATTTATTCGTATACGGATGAACGGTGTTAAGGCACCCGCCTTCTGTAAGGGGATGCCTGGATTTTTTTAACCTTTGCGACTTTTGGGACGGCGCTTCGTGGTATTGGATTTGCGGCGGACTGGAGTTGTATTGCGGCGACGTGGAACATTCGTTGTTTTGTTCCGACGTTTGTTTTTGCGTCTCCGGGACGGCTTATATTCTTCATAGTCTGCATCGGCCGCGCTGCTATCCGTTTTTCCTTTTCCAAAAGGCAGTATGCCCATAACGAGCTTCATCATCGGAGCCATCTGCTGGATACCACCGACGACCTTCTGCATTTTGCCTATTCCACTCATGATTCCATCAATACCGCCGAAGCGGTCGATCATTCCTTTTAACTCACCGATGTTGGCTAATGAAAAGCCGGAACTGCCAGTAGCAGGCGCCTGTAGCGGAACAGGGGCAACAACCTGAGCTGCACCTCCATATAAGTTCCCGCCAGCTATACCTTGCCCATAGGGTACGATTGCAGATGCTTCGACTTCACCAAAGCCCGGGTAATGGGGCTCTACTCCAGGGTACATCGGTTGAATCTGAGTTTCATTCAAAGACCGCGGAACCACACCGGGCGGCATATAGGCAGAAGTATGTGCCTGCCGATGAGCATGAGAAGACGGACGGTGCCCTTGTGCTGGCTGGCGGTGATAATAATGCTGTGGCATGAACGATCACGTTCCTTCTATGTTGGATTTCGGAATTGCGTTCCATGAGTTGCATGACAGATGTACATCATAGACCCTTGTGGAACTCCCTTTTGTTATACTGTATGTCATTCGCGGAGAGACGGCGTAGGCGGGTATCCCGGAAAACGGGATATTTGCGGATTTGGGCGCATGTATGATGGCAGGTTCCCGAAGAGTAAAATGCAGTTTGGACACAAAATTGTAACATTTAGGAGGATTGAAATCCAACATATGTAATCGGATATATACAGGTGAAAACTGGGAAATAGCACGGTAAATTCGCCCGATGTACGCGAGGGGAGGACAATAGTACCATTTGTAAGCGATAACATGTATTTTTATTCTGTAGTGCGTGAAATCGGTAACGCTTGAAATACCAACTCAGGGTGAGTACAATGTAGGTACACAGTAACCGCTAGGGGATGATGATGAAATGCAGCTGAAAAAGCTAAATGATAAAAGCATTGAACAACTATTCGAGGCTATTTTGACGCTAAAAGATATTGAAGAGTGTTATGTTTTCTTTGATGACCTCTGCACCGTAAACGAGATCCAATCCATGTCCCAGCGGCTGGAAGTGGCTCGTATGTTGGGTAAAGGCAATACGTATAACCAGATTGAAGCAGAGACAGGTGCGAGTACAGCTACAATTTCACGTGTGAAACGCTGCCTGAATTACGGCAATGATGGTTATAAAATGACGCTGGAACGCCTGGGACGCTAACATGAAGAAGCCGGGTGTACTCATCATCAGTCACGGTTCACAGGAGCAGACCTGGGTGGAATCCGTCGATGACGCGATCTCCCGGTTGAATCTGCCTATTCCATTACCGGTTGAAGCCGGTTTTCTTGAACTTGTGGAAGGACGCCTGATCCAGGACGGTATCGACCGACTGGAAGCACAAGGCGTAACCGATATTCTGGTCGTGCCTCTATTTGTTTCGTCCGGGAGTACACATGTGGATGAAATTGAATATGCCATTGGTGCAAAGGAAACACCTGATCGCGAAACGGATCTGGAACCGTTCGATGTGAAGGCTCGGGTTCACTTCGGTTATCCGGTGGATAACGATCCGGATATTGCCGTGATGGTGTGGGACAAAGTCCGATTGTTGTCTCAGCAACCAGAGAAGGAAACGATTCTGCTGGTAGGCCATGGGAGTATTCATGATGGTTTTCGCGAGCGTTGGGAAGCCGGAATTTCTTCCCTTGCAGAGCGTGTGCAGGAAGTTAGTGGTGTAGCCCATACGGATTATGCATTGCTGAATCCAGAGAGTGTGTACGACAAAGTGAAGTACTGGAGCGAAGAGCGGGGGAACCGAGTCATTGTGGCGCCGCTGTTTTTGAGTGCCGGTTATTTCACGAGGAAGGTGATTCCGGATCGGCTACAGGAACTGAACTATGTGTACAGCGGTGAGACACTGTTGCCACATCCATTGCTTGGGCAGTGGTTGGAGCATCAGATCCAGATTTTGCTGGAGAGATGTAATGAAGTTAAAGCTTCTTCTTGAAGTGATCGCTTTGGCATAGGTGTGTGATCACATCGCTCGCAGTGATGTCGCATCAATTGATTTGAACTCCATAGCTTCATAAACAATCAAACCACGTCGAAGGACGTGGTTTTGTTTGTTGTAGATCACTTGAACGAGGATTAGTTTATCCATTAATGGGTGCGTGCAATTGCAGATGTAGCTCCAGTAAACCTATTAATTGGTCAACGATCTCCTCGGCCGGATAAGGCATGGAATTCATAATCCACCACTCCAGGAGGCCCACAGCAGCGGAAGCAAGAAACTGTATGGTGATCTCTTTTTTCATACCCTCCTGGATGCCACAGGCATCCATCTGTTCCTCCACTCCCTGGACCAACAATCCCATCAACTTACTACGGAATGCCGGAATACCTTTTTTGGTTAGAAGTGTGGTATAGGTTGTGGCATGTTGTTCCAGATAGCAGAAGGTTCGGAGCAACGCATCCTTGGCCGTAACGGGTGTTGTAGTAGAGCTTTCGATCATACAGGCATCCAACAACTGCTGCAAATAGGTCTCAATGCATTGATCCAACAGGTCGAACTTGTCAGCGTAATGCAAATAGATGGTTCCTCGGTTTACATTAGCCCGATCAGCAATATCGTTTATCGTAATTTGCTCGAAATTCTGTTCCTCCAGTAACCCCACAAAAGCTTCAATTATCGCCTTTCGTGTCTTGAGTACTCGTCTGTCCATGGCCCCTCCTATGATGGTTTTCAACAATAAGGAATCATTCGTTGATTATTCAACAAAAACGGATATTTTAACGATTGAAGCACAGTAGGTGCTTTGATACTCTTATTTTATCAACAAATGTTCATAAAGCAACGAATATTGATAAAATATGAAATTGAGGGATAACCAATGAAGATATTAGTGTATGGTGCGGGGATTTTGGGCAGTCAACTGGCGCATGTTCTGGTGCGCGGCGGCAATGAAGTCACCATTCTGGCTAGAGGGAAGCGGGCAGAGGAGCTGGAGAAGGATGGAATCGTCATCCGGCATGTTTTTCAATTCAAAACGACAGTTGATCCGGTTCGGGTAGCCAGAACGTTGGAAGTGGATGACCAATATGATCTGATTTTTGTTGTCATGAAATATAATGATTTTCCTTCTGTGTTACCTATTCTGGCAGACAATCAGAGCAGCAATATTGTGATTGTGGGAAACAACGCAGATGCACGAAGCATGCAGAACTTTTTGGAGGAAAACAGCAGGGTAGCAAAACAGGTCGCGTTTGGATTTCATGTGAGTGCAGGGAAGCGGGAAAAGGACCGCATGTTATCGGTCGGTGGAGGCAGCGGACAAATGGTGATCGGTAGTCTGGACGGTGAAATAGGCTTTAAACCTTTGCTGGGTCAAGCTTTCCAACATGTGAAATACAAGTTAAATGTTCTGAGCGATATTGATGCCTGGCTGAAAAGCCATATCATCCCCATTCTGATGCTTAATGCGGTGAGCTTTAATGAGGAGCGTGAGTTGATCAAGTTGGACGGGAACAGAAAGCAAATCCAACATATGATTGGGGCGATGGATGAAGGCTTTAGCGTTCTTGAAGCTATGGGCATAACGATTATACCGGAGATTCAGGGCAGATTGATTCGCAAGCATCAACGGATGTTGTACCTTCTGTTGAAGATCTATAGCATGCTTCCGGTTCATAAGCTGGTCGCGGGTTCTTTTGGAGAGATTGAGGCGTTAAATAATGCATTTAACGATTGGAAAAAGATAACAGGCACCCCGACTCCCCATTGGGATGTGCTGAAAAGAGATTTTACTCCCCTAAAATGAAGTGTTGCTCATTAACCCAATACCGACTACAATAAAACCAACTAATAAAATGGGGATAAGGAGATATACAGATGCGGGAAGTGCCCATGCGTTATGTGAAAGCAAATCAGGTCGGTATTGTATTATTTGTTTTACTCTCGTTTGTGTTCAATCCAATTGTAGTTCTGGGAGCGCTGTGGGTCATTCAGGTGGTTGGTCTGGCTTCCAGTGGCAAGCTTAATCTGTTTGTGCAGATTGGGAAAGCTGTGTTGACTGGTAAAGGTACAGAGACGCAGGCGGTGGAGCTACAGCGATTCAACAATATTCTGGCCGTGCTCTTCCTGTCTCTGGCACTCATCTCGTTCTCGCTTGGCTGGGTAGCCGCAGGTTATGTATTCTCCGTCATGCTTCTCGCGGCTGCAAGCGCGGCGCTGCTGGGTTATTGTGTAGGCTGCACCGTCTATTTCTGGTACAAACAGCTGCGTGCAGGCAGAAAAATCGGATTTTGAGGTTGGCTGAAGAAGTGATACAGGTATCCGGGATACTACGATAACTTCATAACGAAATCCCCCTCAAGTGAGCTGCCACTTGAAGGGGATTTTTTTATCTGAACCAGGCCTTATTTAAATTGTTGGTAAAATTGTTATCGTTGAAAGGCACGTTGGCGCTACCGAAGTTTGTCGTGTTGAGTGCATTTCGTGCCGCAGAAGTCAGATCGTCCCATCCGATTAAAGGCTGAGTTCCGCCAACAGCATTAGTAACGCCAAGCTCATGGTTCAGCGGCCAGGTACTATTATAGGAAATCAACGGATGGTTACCTTGTGTATTGGTATTGCTCGGTGTGACGTTGGTGAACTGGCCGTGACCGGAATACGCAATGGAGAGAATTTGGGGATTGGCTGCTGCCGGATTATCTACCCACACGACGATTCCTTCCCAGTCATGACGATGGCCGAGTCCGGAAGAAGGAGAGTCTTTGGGGAAATACCACGAATACATGATGGCCCACACCCCATTGTGCCAGGCGGAACGGGAGTAGATCTGTCCTGTACTTGAGCTACAGTTTCCATTCGATGACCCGGATGTATTCAAGCCAGCACTGGTATTGCCCTGTTGATCCACTGCGGGAAAAGGCACACAACCATGATAGACCTTCAAAAATGGCTGAAAACGTTTGGCTGCTTGTTGCATTACGGTGACTGGTGAGACTTCCTGGAATCCGACAACCTGATCATGATTGATTTCTGCCGCTTCAACAACGGTGACCCAAGGAATACATGCCATAAGAAAGACCAGGAGCATTAACACGATTTTTTTCATTTACACTTCTCCTTCAAGGGTATGATGTGGTGCTAAGTTGAGGGTTCACTAAAACTATATTGGAAAAAGGTTTATGTTATTTATCTTTTCATCTTAAGATTTGTAAATTTGTAGCATATCTATGTCATAATCAGATGAAGATCATCGAAATTGAAGACTAATTCCTGTCCAAGCGGGCAGAATGGTTGATTAATGAGACTATTTTACATAAAAGGTAGTGGGGAAGATTCAGGAGCGGTGCGTGAGGTTTATTGGGTAATAGGCAGATTAGTGGGCACGGTTATGTTAAAATATACTTATACATTACAGGCTAGGACATCTTTACATTTGATGATATGATAGGAGTTAAAGGCTTTGGCATGAGACGGAATTCCTGATGCATAGATATAGGTAAGACGAAAGATTAGAGCAACATTAACGCAAGTTCATTATTGTGTAAAAAATATTCCCTTTTGTGGACTGATGCAACGTAAGAATATGAGGTCGTTTAGACTCATGGATAATGTGGAATAGGTGGCGTATGAGATGAAAAAAGCTCGCTTAATATATAATCCGACCTCAGGCCGGGAAGAAATGAAGAAACGTCTGGCTGATATTTTGCAGCGTTTGGATCAAGGTGGTATTGAAGCTTCATGTCACGCAACAACGGGTGAAGGAGACGCAACCCGGGAAGCTGAACTTGCGATTGAGCGCGGATATGACATGATTATTGCTGCTGGTGGCGATGGCACGTTGTACGAGGTTATTAACGGTATGGCTGAGCGGGAGAACCGTCCTCCGCTGGGTGTGTTTCCTTTGGGAACAACGAATGATTTTGCACGTGCACTCGGCATTCCGAGACAGTGGGAAGATTACGTGGATCTGGTCATTAACCAGCAGCTTCGTCCGCTCGATCTGGGCAAAGCGAATGATAAATATTTTATCAACATCGCCGGCGGCGGCTCATTAACTGAATTGACCTATGAAGTGCCGAGTCGTCTGAAAACGATGATTGGGCAACTGGCCTATTATATGAAGGGTATTGAGAAAATGGCGAGCCTGTCTCCTCAGGAGCTGATTATTCGTGCCGACGGTCAGGAAGAGATCCATGATGAATTCATGTTATTCCTCATCGCCAATACCAATTCGGTCGGTGGTTTCGAGAAGCTGGCTCCAGGTGCAACCATTGATGATGGTCTGTTCGATGTGATCGGTGTCCGCAAATGTAATCTGGCTGATATGATCCGCCTCGTAACGCTCGCGCTGCGTGGGGAGCATCTGAACGACAAAAAAGTGGTTCATTTCCAGACGAGTCATATGGAAGTTACGTCGCCAGGTTATGTGCAACTGAACCTCGATGGAGAGTTGGGCGGCACATTGCCAGCTACATTTACGAATCTGCGTCATCATCTGATGTTGTATCGTTAAACTTGGCGGAGAATGTGGTCGCTTGCGTTAAAGTTAACGATGCCTAAGTAGTGGTTGCACAGCATCGCACAAGTGGTGAGGAGAGTTGGATCCAGCTCTGCCGTAAGGCGTGATGGAAGTGTATTTTCCAGTTGCTGTGTACGGTGGGATCGCGTATAATCTCATGTGGTCACCATGCGTTGAGCTGATACAGGGCACATTGTGGTGATTGAGTGAACGTGAACAGCGAACAGTGAAGTATTGAACAGTGAAAGTTAAAAGTGTTGGTCTAGTTCGATGGCACTGCGATGTGGTACATCTTGCTGAATGTAACAGTTTGGTCGAGTGCCGGCTGGCGGCTAACGAACTCAGAAAGCCTTAATGTGGCGAAATCGCCGAAGTTGCGAATCTAACGAATCTCAGTATCGTTATTTTGGAGAAAATGACCGAAAAAGGTCGGGAAACACCATCCGAACTTGATATAACGTTTCTGAAGTTCATTAGAAATTCGGAACGTTATTTTTGATGTGAATAAGGTGTGCCAGGTTCGTTAGAATCGGGAACAAAATGAAAAATAGAGATTTCTCCCTCGCCTGCATAGGCAGGGTACTATATAAGAAGAAAGAAGTGAATGTACGTTGTCTAATACGAACCGCAGCGGTCGTGGAAAAAACCGCCGGAATTCGGCTGCCTCTCAGGGGCAAGGGAACGCTTCAGCGTCCCGTCAGCCAAGTCAATCATCTCGTCCATCTACACGTCAGCAGGGAAAAGAGGTGCGGCCACAAGGCGCATCTCTTTCTGCCGTTCGTCCAAAGGGGAGAGCGCGTGAATCTGCACCAATCGAAGGTCTGCCCGTTAGCAAAAATGAAGAGACCGTCATCGACATCATTGGCATGAATCATGACGGTGAGGGTGTAGGTCGTGCGAATGGATACACGCTCTTTGTGCAGGGTGCGCTTCCAGGTGAAACAGTACGTGTACGCGTGATGAAAACCAAGAAGCAGTATGGCTACGCCAAACTGCTGGAGATCGTGAAAGCAAGCCCGGATCGTGTGTCCGCGCCATGCCCGATCTACGATCAGTGCGGCGGTTGCCAGATCCAGCATATGAGCTATGCCGGGCAGCTTGCGTGGAAACGCCAGTTGGTCGTAGATAATTTGCAGCGGATTGGCAAGTTGAATGTGATGGTGGAGGATGCGGAGACGTTGGCATCCAATGCGCAGGATGATAAAGAGGGCGCCGAACAGCGCGTGCAGGATGACGCTTCAGTTGGTGATGCGAATCAGACGACTGAACTGGCTCCATCTGAAGTACAAATGAATGGCAGCAATCGTATTCGACTTCGTCTCGAAGGTGTCATGAACGAAGAGGATACGGAGAAGAGCATTCGTGTACTCCCTACGATGGGTATGGACGAGCCGTGGCGATATCGGAACAAGGCACAGGTGCCGATTGGAGCTACTGAGGGTGGTCTGGTAGGTGGTTTTTACGCTAAAGGAAGCCATCGCATCATCGATATGGAGAGCTGCCTCATTCAGCATGAACACAATGACGAAGTGGTCGCGAAGGTTAAGGAGATCGGCAGTCATTTTGGAATTAGCGCATATAACGAAGAGACAGGTCGTGGCTTGCTGCGTCACGTTGTCGTCAAGAAGGCATTCCGTACAGGCGAGATGATGCTTGTTCTGGTCACCAATGGTCGAGACATTCCGTACAAAGACGAATGGATTGGCAGTATCCGTGAAGCGATTCCGCATGTGGCAAGCATCTGCCAGAACGTGAACAAGAAACAGACCAACGTCATCTTTGGCGATGAGACCCGCGTCCTGTGGGGCCGTGATGTAATTTATGATTATATCGGTGATGTGCAGTTTGCGATCTCGGCGCGTTCGTTCTATCAGGTGAATCCAGTGCAGACGGAAGTGCTGTATGGGAAGACCGTAGAGTACGCAGGACTGAGCGGTAAAGAGACGGTAATTGATGCCTATTGCGGCATCGGAACGATCTCTCTTTTCCTGGCACAGCATGCAGATCAGGTGTACGGGGTAGAGATTGTGCCCGAAGCGATTGAGGATGCGCGTAGCAATGCTCTATTGAACGAGATGCGCAACGTCAAGTTCGAAGTTGGTGCCTCTGAGGACGTCATCCCGCGCTGGAAAGAACAAGGCATCGAAGCTGACGTCATCGTTGTCGACCCACCACGAAAAGGCTGCGACCCGCGTTTGCTCGATACCATCCTGGAGATGAAGCCGGAACGCGTGGTTTACGTGAGTTGTAATCCGAGTACGCTGGCACGTGATCTTCGTGTGTTGGAAGATGGCGGCTATCGCACCGTGGAGGTAACGCCGGTGGATATGTTCCCGCATACGGTGCATGTGGAATCGGTGGCGATGTTAAAATGGAAGGGGCAGGATTAATTCCTACGCCTCTCGTTGTTCCAACTTCCTTATGGATTGAGGACGGGAAATATGTAATGTATGGCTTTGATTGAACCGTCTTTAATAACTTCATTTTTTTGAATAAGTCTTTGAAGTGCCTGCTTAAAGACTTGTTGACCTTCAATTTGAAGTTCGGTGAAGCGGGATAATTGCTTTATATAGGCACGGAGTTGTTCTTCCGTGTCTTTTTTTGTACCTGTAATAATGAAGTAATTACTGATTTTGTACACACCCTAATCCTAATACAGATAGAGGTGAAATTTCTTGAACTATAGGGGCATAGATCTCATCAAGTAGAAGCTTCTTATCATCACGCTTGTAGCCAAATGTGGGTAGAGAAGCCTTGTAGGGCGGTTCGTGAAAATATCATCTTCATGTGGCTCGCCGCTGGCCAACAGCCAGACTTTCGTACCAGTAACCTCTTTCTTTCCGAACGGATGAAAGAGGTTACTGGAAACCGTGTTTACCCATGTGCTAGAGTTATAACTGATTTCGATTGGACGTCAAAGCGAGGCAAACTTCATTAACTCAGCTTTGGACGCTGATACACGTGATTCTGTATCGTGTTCATGAGCGATTCCAGTTTGAAGTCGAGCCGTTCTCCTTAAATGATTGACGTTCGTTCTTGACAGCCCCACAGCATGCGTTAAATATCTCCTTATCAATATCTCCGCTCGTCTGTTTCCTCGTAAGCTTAACAGTCCCTAGACGAAAACACTTCGACATTGTGGTTATGAAGCATTCTGACAATGTTTATTGTATTGGGCGTATTCTCCATACACATTTTGAAACAATCGCAAATGAGAGAAACAACCAGATGACGAATGGAATTCCAGAGGGCATCAACGGGCTTTTTCAAAACTGTTGACAATTGGTATATTTGTAATTATATTAAATATATCGAGCGCTTGGTGCTGTAAATCTACTGGTGTAAACGCTACCAAGCAAAACTTTACGCAATATAGTTCAATCCCGTCGAGGAAGAAAATGGAGAGTTGATGGTGTACTTAGTCCCGGTTTTGTACACGCACTGTCCATTTACGAGTGACATTCATCGTAGTTTTGTAGAGCATTTTCAGCAACGCTTCATTGCTTGGGAAAATGCTTTTTTCTTTAGGCTTTGCGATGTTGACGAGGGAACCCTCAAGTATTTCCGTCGTTGTACTCTTCGCGTCAAGCTTTTTATGTCCTGAACCGTGTCATAATCCACCTCCAGCATGAATTGCAGCATCTCTGCAAACAACTCTTTCAGTGCAAATTCACCTTGTCCATCGTTATGAACTTATTCTTCTTCAAAATCACTTTCACTTGCTCATCACGTATACTATCCTCTTTAATCAGCCTTTCTAAAGATTATCTAACGGGGGAATATGATGTCTAAATCAATAGAATCTATCTTGAGAGATGAAATTTTTGCTGAGCTGGACATCGAGTATCCGGAAGGCCACGATACCCGTTTGTTGGACCAAGGGATCGATTCAGTAGGCTTCATCAAGCTTATTGTTTTAATGGAATCGAAGTTTAACATCTCGATCCCTGATGAAGATCTGTTATTTGAGAAGTTCTCCACGGCTGGATTAATCCTTAATTATTTGACTGTGAAAACGCTATGATGACTATCATTCAGCGTCTATTTCTGGAGGCCTCTGATCGCCAAGATCATATTATCCTTGAAGATCTAAAGCAGCAATGGACTTACGCAGAAGTGATGACAGAAGCTTACTTGATTTCTTTATATATCCACAAGAATTTTGAACTTGAGTCCGGAAGTCATCTTGCATTATACACAAATAATGAGCCCTTGTTCATTATTGCGGCGCTTGGCATTCAATTCTGCGGTTATGTGTTAGTACCGGTTCCTTATTCGGCATCCAATACTGAAATTGAAAATATTTTAAATGCCAGTGACGCCAAATTGGTTATCAGCAAATATGCACAGCCTGCGCATTTAAATTGCGACATTCCTTGGGTTACCGCTCAGGATTTATCGCAAGAACCAATGCCTTCGTTCGAATCGATCTCGTTAACAAATCAGTCCGATCCCAATCAATGTGCGATTCTCCTTCCTACATCGGGCACAACCGGAAAATCTAAAATCGTTATGTTATCCCATTGGAATGTATTAACGAATGCGTTGGCACATGGCGGAAAGGTGGGGTATACGGATCAAGATTCGTTTCTTGTAACGATGCCCGTTCATTTCAGTTCTACGATTGTCACGCAATTGATTTCTTGCATGCTATATGGAACCCGAATTAAACTTATCAGCTTGCCCTTGCTGCCGCGCACAGCGTTTAAACTGTTTCAGAATAAGGCGGTCACGGCATTCTCAGCGGTGCCTACGCAATTGATGCACTTTGTTTCCGATTTCCATCAGACAAAGAACTGGAGTGCCTTTGATTCAATTGAATTTATTGTAATTAGCGGTGCGGCGATTCCCGCGAAATTAGTAGACCATCTTCAGACTGTATTTCCTCACGCGGACATTATTCAAACCTATGGATTGACTGAAGCTTCTCCGCGAGTGAGCATGATGGAACGGGGAGAGCGCTGCTTATCCTGTGGATCACCCATAAATGACGTTTCTATTCGTCTTGTTGACGAAGAAGAGAATGAGGTTGAAGGAGCAGCTATCGGAGAAATTTGGGTCAAGGGCCCGAATGTGATGCTCGGTTATTACAAAAACCCGGAGTTAACGAACGCTACCATTGTTGAGGGTTGGTTAAAGACAGGAGATTTGGGATATTGGAATGAATCAGGGTGTCTTATACTCACAGGTCGAAAGAAGAATATCATTATATCCGGCGGTATCAATATCTATCCGGAAGAAATCGAGGAATTTTTGTACGGCTTGAAAGAAGTTGAGGAGGTCATGGTTATTGGTGTACACGATGATCTGTTAGGCGAAGTTCCCATCGCATTTCTGAAAGTTTTTAATGAATGCCTTGTTGATATAGATGCACTGACACGACATTGCAACTTGCATTTGTCATCGTATAAAGTGCCTAGACAATGGAGGATTATAGATAACATTCCAAAAACAAAAACAGGAAAACTGGACAGGGCAAGTACGAAGCGCTTATTGCTAAATGAGATATACTGATTCGGAATCCTTAAGCCATTTAACCAAATAACTAGGGGTGAACGAAAGGTTGAAGAATTCAACTCAAACGTTAGGCAGAAAAATATTGCCGGTCAGTTATCCGATGATTACAACCTATACGCAACATGCTCATCTCTTGTCCATACTTACCCATTACGAGTGCGCACACCCATGGATATTTAGCAATTATATCCAATTGTTTATTAACAAAGATTATAAACATCATTGGGGAGATTTTTATTTTCCTGTGACTTATGAGCTACGGCCTTCGGATGCGTGCAAATGGATTACTACTCAAAAGATACATAGAGATACTGTAACAACTAAATGGGACTCTGTTATTCATTTTATTATAGAAAATATTAATGCTAATAACTATGTCCACACCATGATCAATTATTTCTACGTGCCCCTAAGCGAT
Source organism: Paenibacillus sp. PAMC 26794 (assembly GCF_000316035.1). Lineage (GTDB taxonomy): Bacteria > Bacillota > Bacilli > Paenibacillales > Paenibacillaceae > Paenibacillus. Next base: position 141,540 of record NZ_ANHX01000055.1, on the reverse strand, counting down.
CGCTACAATAAACTTCAATTGCATCATGACATATTTGTTTACGGCTATGATTTGGATAGAGAGATGTTGTATGTTTCCGATTTCTTTAAGAACGGCGTGTATAGTCAGGCTGAGATATCATTTACTGATTTCAATCTTGCGTTCGACACGAATCATCTAACAACCAATCATGATTATCTTAGAGAAATGGTTTATCTGTATAGATTCAATGATCAATATCAGGATAAATTCAGTTCAGATACCCTAGTGAATTCTATAAGAAATTATTTCACTAAGCAAACGCCGGAGTATTGGCAGATGTTCAACTATGGGGGCGACAGGGATAATCTTGACTTCGGCATGCAAATATACACAACTCTATTAAATTATGCGAAAGAGACATTGGAACATAAGGTTATGCTTGATATAAGACCCTTTCATTTACTTTATGATCATAAGAAGATAATGACGCTAAGACTCAAGTACTTGTACGATAATCGGAATTTAATTAAATTAAATCAAGAGCATATAGATGAATTCACAGCCATTGAACTTAAGGCAAAGATCCTTGTGAATCTAGCGATTAAATATAATTTGACAAAGGATACGAGTATTTCCGAAAGCTTACAAACGCTGATAACGAATATAGAAAATGAAGAATCCATATTCCTTGAACGATGGCTGAAGAAGGTAGGCATTCAGTAATGTTGAGGGAGCAGATGATGTCAGTTGTGGATATCTCTTCTTGTACCCGAATAGAATCCTTAACCCGAAGCCGGTGGTGATCAGGGCATATTTATGGAGGGAGTGATGCCGGGATTATAATCGTTGCGATACAGCGTATTGAGTAAGCCAAACCGTTGCTCTTGTTTTAAAGATTCCGTTTGCTGACAGCCTATTGCCTTCTTGTCTTTCAACGATCCGCATTGCTTCAAGCGCTTTTTTCCGGCACAACCACAGCGAATCCACTCACCTCAAGAATCTCTCCTAGAATTTGACCCGACATCTTGTGATTCATGCATAGAACCATATCTGTTCGATTGAATTAATAGTGGTTTCACAAACCTTAAGCAAGGGGGGGGATCATAATATTCATTGTATTAACAGGAGTCGCAGGTTTCATCGGTTCCAACCTTGCCGAGAGGCTGCTGCGGGAAGGCCATACCGTTATCGGCGTCGATAATTTTCTGACCGGGTCTACTGTCAACATAGACAATCTCTTACGGTCGCCAAATTTCAAGTTTATCGAGCATGACGTCATTTATCCGCTCGCAATTGAAGGCCCTGTCGATTGGGTGATGCATTTTGCAAGTCCTGCCAGTCCGCCCAAATATTTGTCCTATCCGATCGAAACGATGAGGGTCAACAGCGAAGGGACGATGCATCTGCTGTATCTGGCCAAAGAAAAGCAGGCTGCTTTCTTCTTGGCTTCAACAAGCGAGATCTACGGTAACCCAACTGTTCACCCTCAGCCGGAGAGCTACTATGGCAACGTGAATTCGGTTGGAGCAAGAAGCTGCTACAACGAAGCGAAGCGGTATGCAGAGGCGATCACCTACTGGATGAACAGGAAATACGGTGTACCGGTAAGGGTCATTCGGATCTTCAATACATTCGGCCCGAAGATGGATTTAAATGACGGACGCGTCATTACCAATTTCATTAATGAAATCATGTCCAAGCAAAACCTTACGATTTATGGCGACGGCAGACAGACGAGAAGCTTTCAGTATATCGACGATTTGCTGGAAGGGATTGTGAGACTGCTGAGCACCACGTATGAACAGCCAGTCAATTTGGGGAATCCGGAGGAAGTCACCATACTTGAAGTCGCCCAAATATTGAAGGAGCTAATGAAGTCCAACGCGCAGTTAGAGTTTCTCCCGCTGCCGGAAGACGATCCAAGGAGAAGGAAGCCGGATATTACCATTTCAAGGACGATTATGGACTGGGAACCGGCGATCAGTTTGCATGATGCACTCGCTAGAACGATCCATTATTACCAGGGTCAATATATCCATTAAACGGGAGGTACCTATGCAAGAACAGATCATAGCGTTGATATGCGAAATCAAGGAAGACGCCCAACTGGCAAACAGTTTGAACGAGCATTCGAACATCATGGAAGACGGGGGATTGGACTCTTTACAGCTAATTACTTTTGTACTACAGGTGGAAGAGCGTTTCGGTATTGAAATCGATTTTGAACAATTCGACTTCAATCTTATGGAGTCGGTAACGACCTTCTGCAATTATATCTCGGAGCTGCAGAAAACAGCGCCTGTATGAACGATAGACGCAAGTTCGAGCTCATTATGGGGACATTTGATGCGGAACGCTTCTGGCGCGACCCTAATCTAGCCAAACTGCCGTCGTTTCACGATCCTGAAATGGAGAATATCGTGATGGCCATGGATGAGCTGCTCTTCCCATTTTGCGAGGCGCAGGATAAGCTCATTACTCGCTATCGAATGAACGTTTGCCATAAAGAGTATTTGCATGAGATCGGATTTAAATTTCTTTCCAATTCAACCGATCTCGAGAGTCCTGATGTAGGAAGCGTAGGCAGAACCGCCAATATATTCGACCTGCTCACATCAGCCGATCGAATGGGTGACATGGATCTCTACTTGCTGGACGGCGCCCGGTTGTCGCCCTTTGCCGTCATTCCGGGGGCGGATCGTACTGCAACGCGTTACGGGCTGGAACAGGATTTTCCAGCTATCGAAACGGTTCAGACTGTCAATTCGAAGCTGTATTCAACCGAATTGAACCGTCGCCTTGATCTTCGGTGTGACAGCCAGACGGTCTATTCTCCCGAAGAGCTGCTGGCAAGCGGCTTGACTTTGCTGAATCAAGGACCCTTCCTGATCAAAGATGAGTTTGGGGTATCCGGGAAAGGGAATTTGCTGATCGAGTCGGAAGCGATTTTGCAGCGAGTCACATCTTATGTCGCCGATCAGTGCAGCAAGGGAAAAACGGTTCGGTTTATTATTGAGCCGTTCCTCCGCAAGGAATTGGATTTTTCTTGCCAATTCCACATCGATTCGGACGGTACTTACCGACATATCTCAGTGCAGCAGTTGGTTAATCACAATTTCGCTTACCAAGGCTCCTATACAGCAGACGATAGGTTGCTTCATATGCTGCAGGAAGCGAAGTATTTTGATGTAATGAAACGGGCGGCTCGCGAGCTTTATCGGTCGGGTTATCACGGCGACGTATGCGTCGATTCTATGCTGTTGACAGACGGCCGCATCGTTCCGATTGTTGAGGTGAATGCAAGAAGATCGATGAGTCTGATCAAGCATTACGTTGACCGCTACCTGAAGAAGCACGACACGGCCGGGAGCATGACGCATGCGACTTTACAGTTTGCATGCGATGTATCATTCGATCAATTGCTTGAATCGCTGGACCGCGAGGGTGTTCTATATAAGCCTGATCGAGGATTCGGTATTTTACCGTTAAGCGCGAATACGCTCCTTATTAACAAAGTTGTCAGCGAGTGCAAGGGGATCCGGAATAAGCAGGTGAAAGGCAGATTATATTATTCGTTGATCCAGGGGGAATGGGATAACGAACGATTGACCGCTAAGGTTAAGGAGGTGCTGTCGTCGTTATCCTTCAAGATCGTTGGCTGATTCAGTCCGAAGCGCTTGAAGCCATGAATGGAGGAAGAAATTTTATGGGTAAGCGGATAGTGACGATTCTATGCTCGGGTTTCGGTCTGGGTTTCTATATTCCCGGTCTGTTAGCTGCAAGTGATTTCGAGAATAGGGATATCGCGACGGAAGTGCTCGTGTTCGAAAGCTATTTGGAGCAAGACAAGATGGATCATATTGTAGACAGCAGAAAGGCTTACCACAATAATTTCGCACTTGCCAATTTATCGGCCCGAATGCCGATGGATATACGCAACAGCATTGATTATGCCCAGGTCGAGCTATTGCTGGAGGCGTGGAAAGCGGAAGACCGGTACGAATTCATATCGTTATCCGGACACTGGATCTATATTCTGGATTTGTATAGGGAGAAGATGCTGCCGAATCAAATTCATGTAGACCTGCTCTACGTCGATTCAGATCTGGCCCCGTCTTGGAAGAGCTTGAAGAAGTTTCATTCTAGCTATGACGAGTATTATTACAATGCTTGTCTCTATGACACTGACAAGATGGAGATTCGATGCGAAATCCCAGTTCTTCATCGTACTGCACTGCCCTTCGACTCAAGGAAGCGGCGGCTTGTTGTTCATGGCGGCGGCTGGGGGATGGGCACTTATCAAAGTACAATTCCAGAGCTTGCCGGCCATAACTATGGGCTTGATATCGTAGCTTACGATTGGAAGGAAGCGAAGCCCGACCCCGATCACCGATATTGGATGAATGATCCGGAATGGTGTGCATGGGTGAAGAGTGCGAACGGCCTGCACGAGTTTCCGCCATACATCGAAATAACGGGAGAAGACACGAAGTCATACGCCGCTGAGGTTGATCATCATTGGTTATTCGATATCGCTTCGGAGGCGATGGCTATCGTGGCCAAGCCGGGAGCGGGCACATTAATCGACTCGCTTGCATCCGAAACCCCTCTTATTCTGCTGGAGCCGTTCGGAAGTCACGAGCTTAGCAATTTGGAATTGTGGGAATCACTGGGGTTCGGAATACGCTACGAGAAGTGGCGGGAGATGGATTTTTCCGTAGAGGTCCTTAGGGAGATGCATCAAGCGATCATGAACAGACCCGGAGAACGGACGAATTATGTGGATCATTATTGTGCGAGAGTCGCGTTAACGAAGGGGTAAGATTTCAATGGCAGAAGGGGTTATGCGATGAGTGTAAACAAATTGAGTGTCGTCCAAGATAAGACAAAGACAAGCTATCCGAGATGGATCGTCATGCAGCTGTTGGAGGAGTGTAATTTACGATGCAAGATGTGCTATGAGTGGGGACTCGAAGGGCCCTACAAAAGCAAAAAAACGTTAGCGCATCTGGATCCGGATCTCATTAAAAAGATCATCGTCGAGTGCAGCCCGGGCAAGCCGTATTACGATTTCTTCGGCGGCGAGCCGCTGATGTACCCTTGGCTGAGCGACATTCTCGCCATGATCAATCACTATGGAAGTAAAGCGGACTTCCCCACGAACGGCACATTGCTTGAGCAGCATGCCGAGATGCTTGTCGAGACTGCTCCAAATAAGATCTGGATGTCGCTCGACGGCCCTGAGGAAATCAACGATAAGCAGAGAGGCAAAGGCGTATTCAAGAAAGTAATCAAGGGGATCGAGAAGCTTTATGAGCTTCGGGAAAGCAAGGGCAAGCAATTTCCGAAAATGGGTGTATCCTTTATCATTACGCCCTTGAACTATATGTACGTTGAGGAATTTTTCTTTAAGCATATCGACTTGTCAATGTTGGACCATATCAGCATGGAAGTGCAACTCTATGCAACGGAAGAGCAGTATGCCCAATATGTGGAGGTTCTTAGTGACAAATTCGACGTTCATGAAGCTCCTTATGCCAAGGGGATGGTGTGGCGGGACACCAGTTCGTTCAGCCAGATCGATATTCCGGAATTGACGAGACAGCTCAATAATGTTAAAGCGTATTGCTTGAAAAACAGCATCCATGTGATCACCTATCCGAAGACGATAGATGAACAAAATTTGAGTAACTATTTCTCGGGGCAATTCCATCAGATGGCTGATAAACGAAATCGGTGCTCCCTTCCATGGGTTTATGCGGAGATTACGGCAAGGGGTGACGTTTCGCCCTGCCATGCCTTCTATGATTTGACCTTCGGCAACGTGAACGAAGAGAGTTTGCTGGATATCTGGAGTAGTGACAAGTACAAAGATTATCGCGCGTATATGAAAAAAAATATGCTTCCGATTTGTACGGCTTGTTCAAGGTATTATATCTATTGATTCATGTGAATGACCTAATAAGTTTAAGAAGGGTGTGTTGATATGAATCCAAAATCAGAGATTAAACATTCCCCAAAGGATTTGCAAATATTGAAACGTACTATCAAGAATACGGTGGAAACAAAGCGGAACATGGAGAAAATAGCGGGTTACGCGACACCGTTGCCAGAGTCGGTCGGGATTAAACTGACGAACCAATGCAACTTGCGCTGCAAGCATTGCTATCAATGGAACGACACCGGCTACCATCACTTTATGACACCGGAGCAGCAGCGGGAACAGCTCGACTACGGGCTGCTGGAGAAGCTGATCCTTGAGACGGAACCAGCCAAGTCGAGACTCTATATCTGGGGCGGCGAGCCGCTCGTATACAGCCATTTCGACCGTTTGGCCGATTTGCTTGAAGCCCATCCTCGCGAGACGACGATCTGCACGAACGCGATGCTGATCGAGCGAAAGCTGGACGCCTTGCTGAGAATCTCCGACAATCTGGAGCTGCTCATTGCACTTGATGGATTCGAAGAAGAGAATGATGCGCTTCGCGGCAAAGGGGTATTCAACAAGGCGATAGATGCTATTCGGATGCTAGTCGAGCTGCGCAAGGAAAACCGATTCAGGGGCAAAATTACGATCCATACCGTCGTTAACGATGCTATGACCGACAAGCTTTACGATCTGCTGGACTTTCTGGAGGACGTCGGTGTAGATATGGTCATGGTCTGCTTCCCGTGGTACATCTCGGACGAATGCACGCAGGGAATGGACGATTACTTTGACCAGAAGTTCGACTTCCTTCCGGCGAGCGAGCACAAGGGCGAACGAAGCTGGCACGCCTTTAACTACAAGCTCGATCCGGAGCGTATCCCTGCTTTGATGAGCGAGTTGGACCGGGTGAATAATCGGGTCTGGAAAATGCGTTTACGCTACCAGCCGAATCTGGATTATGACCAGATCGAAGATTTCGTGCTCGGCAAAGAGGTGAGGAGTAAAGGCACGATGAACAAGAAGTGCCTGGCTCTCTCGAACCGGATGGATATTACGCCCGATGGAACGATTGTTGCATGCAAATTTTTTAAGGAGTTCGAGATCGGCAAATTAAATGAAGCGTCCGTACAGGAATTATGGCACGGCATGACCTACAGAAGGATAAGGGAAATGATGGATGAACGACTGACACCGGCATGTTCCAAGTGCAGTGTCTTGCATTTGCACGGTGTTTAACTATTCTACATGAGCATAAATGAGGTGAACCAGTGAGCATTATCCAAGTGGAACGCTTATCCAAAAGCTTCAATTACTACGAAAAAGAATTGGGTTTCAAAAAATCGCTAAAAAATTTAGTGAAGCGGAAATCACTGATCAAAGAAGCGGTTAGCGAGATATCACTTGTAATCGAGCAAGGCGAGATGGTCGGGTTCTTAGGCCCGAACGGTTCCGGCAAAACAACTACGCTTAAGATGCTGTCCGGCATCTTGTATCCGACAAGCGGGCAAGCTACGGTATTAGGCTATGTCCCTTGGGAGCGAAAAAAAGAATTCAAGATGCAGTTCTCGATCGTGATGGGGCAGAAATCGCAGTTGTGGTGGGATTTACCGGCGAACGAATCGTTGTACCTGAACAAATGCATTTATGAGGTCGAGGATAAGCCCTACAACCTTGTCCTGGATGAGCTTACGGAGATACTTGATGTTAAAGATCTGCTCAATATTCAGGTACGTAGGCTTTCGCTGGGGGAACGGATGAAGATGGAGTTAATTGCGTCGCTCATCCACCGGCCTAAGGTGATTTTTCTGGATGAGCCTACAATCGGACTCGATCTGATTTCGCAGAAGCGCATTCGGGAGTTCCTGAAGTATTATAACCAGCAGACGAAAGCAACGGTCATTCTGACAAGCCACTATATGGCGGATATTGAGGATTTATGCAAACGAACAATCATCATCAATCAAGGGAAGATCGTATACGACGGCGATCTTCGGCGTGTGAACGAGCTGTTTCATGCAAAAAAGATCATCAAGCTGCAATTTACGGACGAAGTGCCGAGGCAAGCGCTAAGCGACTATGGCGCTATCATGCAACATGACGGCATGAATGCCGTCATGGAGATCGATAAGCATGACCTCCAGCGGCTTTCCAAGATGATGCTGGACCGGTTCCCGATCCTTGATTTCACAGTTGAAGATATACCTGTCGAGCGGGGCATCGAAAGCTTGTATCAGAAAGATGGGGTCAGACATGAAAGCCTTACAGAAGTATAAAAGGACGTACATCCTTGCGCTTCAGAATGCGATGGAGTATCGGACCGATTTCTTTATGAGTATCATCAGCGGCGGCTTCATCATTCTTGTCCAATGCTTCCTCTGGACGGCCGTGTTTCGCAGTTCGCCGCAAGAGATTATTAATGGCTATACTTATTCACAGATCATCATTTATTCCGTGTTGTCCGGCGTCGTCTCCAAGCTGGTTTCTGCCGGCTTCGAAGGGGAAATCGCGAATGATATCAAGACGGGTGGACTGAGCAAATTTATCGCTCAGCCCATTCATTATTTCAGCTATCGGATATGCAATTTTTTCGGTGGGAAAACGGTTCAGATCGGGGTCGTCCTTGTCTTATTCGTCATACTGATGATCGTTTTTACTCAGATTTGGGGGTTTCAGCTTAGAGGGGTGCAGATCGTTATGTTCCTGGTCAGCATTCTGTTCGGACTGCTCATCAACTTCCTGCTTTTTTATTCGATTAGTGCTCTCGCGTTCATCATTACCGAGGTTTGGGGCGTTTATATCGCGTTCAATCAAGGCGTCTATCTGCTAAGTGGTGCCATCTTTCCGCTTAATATTTTCGGAGATACGTTTGCCAGAATCTCCAGCTATTTACCGTTTCAATATGTCGTATTCTTCCCGGTTAACATCATCAATGGGAGCATGGCGATTCATGAAATCGTGCGCGGACTCCTCTTACAAGCGGTCTGGGTAATTGTGCTTATGATGATTTCGAAGTTGTCGTGGGATTCCGGGATGAGGAAATATGTAGCCGTTGGAGGTTAGATCTGTGAGTATCAGCTTGACGGAGTTTCGGAAGCATGTACGTATGTTCTTTATTTTCGCAAAGAACAGCTTGGTCGGTTACATGGAATACAAAGCGAATTTCTACTCCGGTTTGATCATGGAGACCGTATTTCTGTTTTCCAAGCTGATCTATATCTTGTTCGTTTTCCAGCTCGGGATCGAAATCAATGGCATTTCTCCTGACCAGATGTTGATCTTCACGGGGACCTATACGATTATGATCGCAATCTATACAGGACTGTTTATGGATAACTTTTATAGATTCGCCGGCCATATCCGCAACGGGACGCTGGACTTGTATATGACGAAGCCGCTTTCGCTGCAGTTCATGATTTCATTCCGGCACGTTAACTTCGCGTTTCCGATCCCGAACCTGATCGCCGGGATCACGATGATCGTACTGGCTTGGCGGCGTCTTGACATCGAGCCAAGCTTGATCCACGTGGCCGGATATATCGGCGTGATCTTGAGTAGCACGATCGTGACCTATTCGGTGCTTCTACTTCCGCAAATCCTTGCCTTCTGGACGGTGAAATCCGGTTCGATCTTCGAAATACTCGACAAATGTTGGGATTTGAACAATATGCCGATGTACATATACCCCAAATGGCTGCGGAGAATAGGGCTGTATGTTGTGCCGATCTTGTTCATCACCAACATGCCGTCGGTTTATTTGATCGATCGATTGGACTTGTTCCTTGGGATATGGATTTTTGTAGCTCCCGTTATATCGCTTCTAGTGGTCAGGCTGTTCTGGAAGCTGGCCGTCAAACGCTATGAAAGCGCCAGCAGTTAGAGAAATGCCCTACAAACAAATTGTTGAGAAGGTGAATTGAATGAGCAAGACGGAGCATGAGCGTCATCCATTGCAGACAGAGGCCATTACAAAGAAACGGCTGCACAACGGGATTGAAATCTATCAAAACAACGAAGGAGAGACCGAGTTTCTCTACAACGAGATTTTCCAAAAGGAGATGTATTTCAAGCACGGGATTACGCTTCCGGATCATGGCACGGTCCTGGACGTCGGGGCTAATATCGGCATGTTCAGCCTATATGTCAGCAGCAAGAGTGACTGCAGGGTGTATGCCTTTGAGCCACTGCCTCCGACGTTTAAACTCTTGAAGATGAATACGAGCTCGCTTCCTCGCGTAACGACGGTTAACGTCGGGCTTTCCAATGAGATCAAGGAAGCGGAGTTTGCCTATTTTCCTACGATGTCCACGGACTCTGTCCAGATCAAATACAGGGAGAACCACGATCAAGATCTCCGATACGGGTTAATCAACCATTACGAAGATAATTTCGCTGACCCGCGAATGCTAAACCGCTTTGTCGATCATCTTATGTCGCCGAAGCTTCTGAATGAACAAATCTATCGTTGCAAGCTAACTACGATCTCCGAAATGATCCGTTTTTATGATCTGAACCAAATTGATCTTCTCAAAATCGACGTGGAAAAAAGTGAGTTCGAGGTGCTGGAAGGAATCAAACCGGAAGATTGGGGCAAAATCAGGCAAATTGTAATGGAGGTACACGGACTGGACGGAGAGCAGATCAGCAGGCTCGAGAACATCTTCCAAACCAACGGCTTCTATGCCGTGATCGATTACTACGAAGATTTGAATATCCCAAATTACTATAATGTGTACGCGTTGAATCAAATGCATACGTCGGCTGGGTGATAGTCATGCTACAACATCTACATGCAAGGTTGGTATGCTCCAGCTGCAAGGGCGTGCTGGTCCAGTCGGAGGCATTGCTGCAATGCTGCAGCTGCGATGCGGTATATACGAACGATGACCGTTATGTATCGATGCTCGACCGGCGTGAGCAGTATGTCCACCCTTCCGAATGGAACCGGAAAGAGGCTGAAATTCGGGATTATAGCGAGATTTCGCACTCTCTTGCGCTGTCCGGTATAGGCCGATTCGCCACCTTCTTAAATTATGGTTACGTCCCGCACGGGAATGAGCAACATGCGGTGATCGAGCCCGACGATGCATGGAATAGAAACTCGGTCAAGCTGCTGCTTGAGACAGTGGGCAGGACGGCGATTCGGGAGCGGCAGGTGATCGACATCGGATGTGGCAGGGGAGGGAACATAGCAGCTCTGTCTAAATATTTCAAGCCGCTGTCTATTGTCGGTCTCGACATCTGCCCGGCGAATATTGCCTATTGCAATGCCAAATCCCGAGGGGGTGAATCTTTGTATCTCGTCGGCGATGCGGAGAATATACCGTTTGCAGACGAGAGCTTCGATGTGGTGTTAAATATAGAATCCGCACATGCCTATCCGAACCGATCACGATTCTATGAAGAGGTGTACCGGATAATGAGAGTTGGCGGCGTATTTCTGTATACGGAGCTGATGCTGGGAGATCAGGTAGCGCAGAACATCAGGCTGTTAGAGGAAGCAGGCCTGTCTGTAATCCGCAATCAGGATGTGACTTCGAATGTTCTTCTATCATGTGATGAGAGTGCGAAGCAGCGTACTGGCACACAAGGGATTGCGAGCAACGCCAAAGCGAGCACAAATATTGGAGATATCAATGAATTCATCGCATTGCCCGGCTCGAAGAAATATGAAGAGATGAAGGCTGGAACGCGGCAATACCGTATGATGAACCTTGTTAAGAGGTAATATAGCCGTAATATCAACAATAATTTTAGTATAGGAGAAATATTTTATGGAAGAAATTATTTCCCTGGACACCTTTCAGCCCTTCGACGGCATGACAAAAATGTATCCTCATCATAATTTTCCTTATTTTAATTGCGGCTACAATTTGTTGTTAACGCTTGCCAGATATTTTGAAAAAGATGAGTTGCCGATTTTGAATAATGTTATTAGTATTTATAGATTTGATAAACAAAAAATACAAACAAGAGGATATTTCAAGTTAGAGGTGTTGGATCTTGAGGAGGGAGATCAGATCCTTGAGGAAATGGGGATCTCTATTCGTAAAAAATCCCCTGAACTAGATACGTTACAAGATGAGATCATAAACTCTATTTCAAGTGGTCATCCGATTTCCATATTTATTGATTTATTTTATCAACGCGGGAGAGACTTTTACTATAACAAAAAACATGGACTGCACCCTGTTTTTGTCTATGGCTTCAATCTTACGAACGAGGAAATATATACGGTTGATGATATTACAGAATACAGACAATATTCTCTGCCATTTTCAGAATTTAAATGGTCATGTATGACTTCGGAACACGTAAAGATGCCAGACTACTTTTGGGAATATGCGCTAGTGCCCCCCGGTAATCATGAGATCTTGAACAATAAGAATTTAGCACACACAACCATCAATACATTCGTAGAAAATATGTGCAGGTATCAAAATGAAATAACGGAAAGTTTGAATAATATACTGTTGTTGGCAGAAAATTACGAGCTCATTATAAAAAATGAAACGATTATAGAAACACTGAGCAGTACTATTTATAGAAAATGTTCTGAGAAATACAGGTTAAATACTCTCTATAAGTACAACATTGATCATATCAATGCAAAACATACGCTTGACCCGTTATTGGACCAAATTATTCATGACTGGAAGACAGTAAGGATCTATTCGAATAAAGCCATCATGTCCCAAAAGTTCACTGGGGAAATCATAGACAAGTGCATTGGTTTATTTACAAAAATATATACGAATGAAGTACATTTTAATAATCAATTATTCTTAATGTTAAAGGCTTTCAGGTAAAATCACATCTAATATTGCTAGAAATGAGCCGCTTCAACAGGCATACTGTGCATGTGTCTTTTCATCGTATGAAAACCGCCGCGAACAGAGAAGCCGCCGCCGCTGTCTGCATCAACACTTTAAACACAAACGGCAGAGATGCCGTGTTTTTTTTGATTTTGTTACAGCACACTAGTCATGTGGAGTGTTACTCACTGTTGGTCAGGAAAGACTAATAGTTGAGATGTATTGGCGGAAATAGCAAAGAGGGGCAATTAACCCCTCTTTTTCTTTTTCCCTCTGAACTACCGTGTCCCGTTAGTTCAACGAGGCCGTCTTATCTTTCATTTATGACAGGTGATGATCTTGTAAAGATCTATGATTAATTCGGACAGAGGCTTTTTGAGCAAAATGTAAGGACTTTTCTTCAATTTAAAGGTGGTGTTAACAAAGGAATTCGAAATTCGATCGAATACTATGCTGAATTGTTCTTTGCTTACAACAACGGAATCACAGCTACAGCTATTGAAGTAGAGTTTGATGAGCAGGGAAACATTAGTAAAATCATAGATTTTCAAATTGTAAATGGTGCTCAAACTACATCATCAATTTATGCAGCTAAGAAAAATTCTAAATTAGATGTATCAAAAGTCTCAGTTCAAATGAAATTATCAGTAGTTAAAGAAAAAGAGAAGCAATATAATTTTGTATCAAAGGTCTCGGAATATGCTAATACTTAAAATAAAGTAAATAGGTCTGACTTTTCTCCAAATAATCCATATCATAAAGAAATGAAAAGCAATTCACAGCGTGTGTGGGCTCCAAATATAGGAGGGTCACAACGCAGAACACATTGGTTTTATGAAAGAGTAAGTGGAGAATATCTCATCGAACAGGCATATCTGACAAAAACAGAAAAAACTAAATTTCAGCTCGAAAATCCGAAAACTCAACTCATTGAAAAAACCTCTCTATCTAAGAGTGAAAATTCTTGGCTTAAAAAGCCAGATGTTGTATCCAAGGGGGCGCAGTATAGCTTTGCTTCTTTCGCAGATTACATCACAGAGTGGAACGAACTCTCTTTTCCTGGCGCAACATGCGGATCAGGTATACGGGGTGGAGATCGTGCCCGAAGCGATTGAAGATGCTCGCAGCAATGCGTTCTTGAACGAGATGCGTAACGTGAAGTTCGAAGTTGGTGCTTCCGAGGACGGTATTCCATGCTAGAAAGAACAAGGTATTGAAGCTGATGTGATCGTAGTTGATCCACCGCGCAAGGGCTGTGATCCACGTTTGCTGGAAACGATCCTGGAGATGAAGCCGGAGCGAGTGGTGTATGTGAGTTGTAATCCGAGTACGTTGGCACGTGATCTTCTTGTGCTGGAGGATGGTGGCTATCGCACAGTTGAGGTAACGCCGGTGGATATGTTCCCACATACAGAGCATGTGGAGAGTGTAGCGATGTGGGTTAGGGTGTAGTGTTTTGAAGCTACATTTACCTGTTTTAATAAATTACTTTGCCCGAAGCTTCTAAAGCTCGGGCTATAGTTGTTATAACCATTAGTAGAGTTGATGTTGGTCTGAACAATATCAAGTTTTCCAGTTTATCCTTTTTCAATAGCTTTGTGTTGTTGCTCAGTGTTTGCAAATGCCGCAGTAAGACGTGGTGAAGGTATACCTAACTTTTTTGCTTCTCTCACAACTTCAAGTACTGCAAAACCGGCTTTACTATTGTTGTATTCAATGAAAAGTCGCGGTAAGTTGCCCTTTGCAAAAATAACCTTGTTAAACAGCGTGCCGAGAAGTGCTGATGGAATTTTGGTCAACAGTAGAGTAATCGCGTCCATCTTTGCGCCTCTTGCTTTAAGTACAGGTGCCATTTCCCGCATATTCTTACCAACATTTGCGAATGAGTCACGATGATTCATAAGTGCTGGAAAACTTCCCCGTTTTAACACCTCGGCCTCCATCGCCGCATTCATGGCAAAGTGATTCCATAGCCAGCTTTGCATATCCTTTATCCAATTGATTTTAAAATGGGCGCTTTCAAATAGTTCTTTGACCTTGTTGTTTATCTGTTCCGTGCCTACACGTGGTTTTTCCAGAAATATCGTTTTTAAGAAGCCGCCCCTAAGCTTATTGTCCTCAATGCCGCCTCCTGCTCCTGGGAAACCAAAGACAACATTGTTCATAGACAAGGGCAAGATCGATGATTTTAAATCCTGCCAAATATTATTGAATATAAGGATCGGGGTGTTACCCGCGGTAGTCGATAGTAATTGTGCTGCTTCGGGAAGTTGTTTCGTGTTGACACTCGCAATAATAAGATCGTAATTTGGGCTTATCTCCTCATGCAGCTTGACTTTCCAGTTTTCCTTGATTAACCGTTTCGCTCTTCGTGCGTCCCACATTTCAAGCGCTATATGACTTCCGAAGGTTTCTTTTCTCCCTTTTCTAACGTAAAACTCAATGGTGTGGCCTGCCTTTTCGAAAGCCCACGCGTATTGGGTCGATATTACACCTCTACCGAAAAATAAAATTCTCATCTTAGCCTCCTAATAATCAATATTCATCCTTGTTGATGATCCAACAACGTGTTGTATAATATTATTGTATTGATTCACTATACGGTCATCAACCATCAGATTTTTAATATCTGTCGGATAATTGATCGAACAGCAAACGGAGGCAAATAATGAAAAAGCAACCTGAAATTACGGACAAAACAAGGCAGACATTCATAAATGTATTCTGCGATTTATATAGCCAAAAACCCATCGAAAAAATATCTATTCAAGAGATTGCTAACCAATCAGGATATAATCGGAGTACATTTTATCAATACTTTACAGATATCTATGAGTTGTTGGACTGCGTTGAAGAGCGTATTTTGAAATCCATTAAGGAGGAAATGGCAGGCAGAGAGTTTTCTACACATACTATTCAAGATGCACTTCAATGCTTAGAAAATGCAGAGGAGATTTCAGTTCTTAAAGCTATATTGGGCGACTATGGTTCTGTTCATTTTGTGGAACGCTTGAAAAGAGAAATTCCCTTTGAGCGATTGATTGTGGATTTTCCAACAGATGATGTCTTGGCACCATATATCATTGAGTTTTACATTTCGACATTAATATCTATGTTTCGTCTTTGGATACGCAACGACAAAGATCTATCGTCGGAGGAATTGATCAAACTGATCGATAGTCTATTTTCAAAGGGGATAACACCGTATCATATCTTTGGCACGGTCAATCCGCAGCGTTCTGGAGTGTAGCGATGATGGTTAGAAAGCTAAACATAAACATAAGGGGTTCGAGAATTTATACATAATTCTCGAACCCCTTCTTGTCTAATACACATGCACACTCGCGCCAACCACAGATTTGTTTTGTACGGAATTACCGGATAGATATACCTTTTGCAGATTAGGCAGCTGGCTTAGGGTCTCGATATTGGAAATGGCGTTGTTCTCGAGATGAAGCTCTTCTATGGCCTTCCATTTACTCATAAATTCGAGAGAAGCCAAATTGCTGTCTTGCAGAGTGAAGGAACGCAGAGCGGACATTTTGGCAAAGTAAGGCATCATTTGATCAATTTCAGTAACAGAGGTATTGTTCATGCTAAAATATGACTGGTTTAAGGTCAAATGTTCAAGTACGCTGTTCTCCGCGGCCGCCTTTTGTTCAAAGTTCAGCCTACACTCGGAGCAAACCAAAGATTTCACCTGCTTCAAACGAAATAAGGCATCGCTTTCTTTGAACAGTGACGAGTCGTAAATGTTTAAGGTCTCTAGGCGGGACAAGCCGTCCAAGGCGGCAAGACGGGTTATTTCATCGATCTCCCAGAGCGAGAGTTGCTCCAGTTTCGGGAATTTCCCCAGCGCAGCCAAGTTCAATTCCCCACTTCCGCCACGGAGCGTCAGACTGGTTGTAGCCGGGGCCTTTAGCCCGGGGAGAAAGGAGCTTGGAATTTCCACTCGCTCTACTTTAGGCAGTGTCAGCGCTTCTGCATTCTTGTAGTAACCGGACAACATTAATTCCCGCAGAGAGGGCAGACTGTTTATGGCCTTTACCGAGCCAAGCTCACTTAGAGAAGCCAGGCGCAGCGTAGTAATGGAGTTTTTACCGGTCAAGTGCTCCAGACTGGAGAAGTTTACATTTTCGATATCTAGTGTTTGTAGAGCAGGCATATTTTGCACAAAGTCGATGGACTTTACGTTCGTTAAGTAGGACAACTGAAGCTCCTGAAGCTGGGTCAAGGCATACAGCGGCTGCAGGTCTGTGGTTTCACTGTACTGTATAGACAAGGATGATAGCCCGGTCATGGACGACAACCATCCGAGTTCATCGACAAAGGTGAGCGACAGGGACTTGATTGGCAATTGGTTTAACAAGTGAAAATCTGTTACGGACTCATCCACATAGGTAATGGATAAAGAGTTCAGATTGGGGAATTCCAGCAACATGGCCAATTCCTGATTGCTGCGAAGCTGAGTGGTAAGCTCCGTAATTTTAGACTTGTCGCCAAAGTAGCCCGAAAATGTACTAAAGGATTCGTTAAAAGCGCCACCATAACTTTTTAATCCGGGCATATGGGCCAAAGTGGTTTGGTCCGTCTGGGATATTTCATAGGTATTCGTCAGGTCCAATGCCGTCAGTCCCTTAAAAGCTTCAAAATCTCGCTGATCAATCCGCTGGCTATTCAGTTTCTTGTCCTGAGTAATATAAGTGATCTTCTCGGCTTGTTCATCGCTGAAGGGATCGGAGAGGCTATATGTAAACTTCCACTGATCATTCTCCGAATGCTCTACGGTTAAATAGCGAATACGAGCCAATTCCTCCTCTGTTGGCAAGGCGGACCCTTTATCAAAGATATCTCGCAAAAATGAGAGCAGAACCTCGCTTTCAGGCATCTTTCGTACAGGCAGATTGGCTTCTGTTTTTGGATAGGTGGAGCTGTTGCTATAATAAAAATATGTACCGATCGCGCCAGTTAGGACTAACATCAGTATCAGCATTACCTTTACGGAGGCAGTCTGCTTCGGTGGTACTTTAGGGGGCGTTCCATGGTAATGATTAATAGTCTGGTCTACGTAATAGACATGATTTTGCTTCAATAAAAGCTCTGTTTCACAATAGGGACACTTTAAAACCTCATCCTTCTTGTATTCGATTTTTCCGTTGCAATTGGGGCAGTTTAGCGGGATAAACGCCACGAATGTCCCCTCCTTCATTATGATGGTCATAAGATCATGCTGAACGGTCATCTGATTTCATTATACCTTGTGAATTTACGTTTGATGAGAGAAAGAAGTTTCACATAACGAAGGAGCAGGGAAATCCTGCTCCTTTTTGATCTTTTTTAAGTATGGTCTGGTGGTAGGTCTTATTAAATAAATCATCAAGCAATAGATGTAATCGGATGTTTAACGTGCAGAGGGTAGAGATGTTCACCATGGGTTCTTACAAATAAACCTTCATTGGTGATCGAACTTTTTAGAACGATATCATCTGTTGCATCTGGAGTGAAATGAAAGGTTACTTTCTCTGTATCTTCATCTGCAATCTTATCCAATATATCTTTCATATTCATTTCGTTTAAGCTAACAACGTCGAAGAGCTCAATATGATTGTCTTCTTTCTGATAAATAACAATGACGTTTTCGTTTTCCAAGTAATAAATATCATCACTAAAGACATTCAGGCAATAAAACATGAGTATTCCTTGAGCATGATGGGTTGCGAAATGCTGAGAAACAGGCAATCTTTCCGATGCCAATTTTTGAATAAGACGTAAATCCTCCGCGTTAGTTACATTTAGTTTTCGGATGTTCGCAGGCTCGGGTGATTTTTTTGCCGTATAATTCATTGAAAAAAGATGTTCTTCCACAGGATTAAATCCAAACTTGGGATAAAAATCAAGCACCGATTCATTGGCAAAAAGGTACATGTAATCGTACTTGTTCTCGTATTCCTCTAAAACTTTATTCATTAAACGTGTGGAGAGTCCTTTTCCCCGATAATCAGGATGTGTCATCACCGTGCCGATTTGAATCGCTTTTTTCTTCTCACCGTGAATGATGAGCTCAAGGATGTTAACAGAAACGTTGGCAATAACCTGGTCTCCATCGACATATGAATAAGGGATGTAACGCTCGCCCCAGTATCCTTGTTGATACCAATCTTCAAAATTGATCTCAAACGTGTCGACAGCAAGCTCGAAAAAACTTTTGCGCAGTACTTCATTGTTTTTATAATTCTTCATAAATATTAATTCTTGCATGGTATTACCCCCTTAATCCTCAAAAATGACTGTTTGTATAGTGGTACGATCCCGTATTTAACTATGTAAAATATGATTACAGGTGACAAAAATCCTCTTTTAACACCGCGTTTTAAACAAACTTGGCGATGTTATTTAAGCAGGAGTTTTAATAAGAGAAAATGGAGTTTGATATGGAAAGAGACGCGAGCGAATTCGCGTCTTCTTTTTTGCATGCTTTATAGGATATGCTTAAATGCAATTGCGTCAGTGAATTGTTTTTCACTATTGAAAATCTTGGTCCATTAATCTACGGCAAAATGCACAACTGCACTATATAACATTTTGGTACGTATAGGGTCAAATGTTACTTGATGTTGAACTTGCTTCACTCGCAGCATTAGCGCTTTGTTGATTTCAATTCGTTCTTCAATCGCTCGCGCCAGTTCATGAAAGTCATAAGCCTGCAAGCATTCGACTTTGTCTTTGATCATATCCAGTGAAATTTCCATATATAATTCAGGCCTCCTTAAAATCTCGATTTGCAGGTTAAAAGCCTGTCGAGCTTCATTTTAGAGGAGCTTTTCCAGTTCGGCAAGAGCAATCGGGCTGAAAATCTAATAAAGACGTGATAAAATCGGGAAAGGGCAATTTAGAGATCATCGAACGTTCAATAATCTGAAGTTCTAATGGAAGTAATAACAGATACTGCTGTTTGAAGGAAGTTCATTTGCATGATATAAGTGAAGAAGCAAGGACAGCATAATGTGAATTGCAACGAAACTGCGAATGATCATGTAAATGATAGGCCAGCAGTTGCATGAGTTACGAGTTTTACTATTTTAACTATTAATGAGGACAAAGACTGTCCTGGAATGTATAGAGGAGCTTTTGAGATGACAAAGGAAAACTTTTGGCGTGAATTGCCACGACCATTTTTTATACTCGCACCCATGGAAGATGTGACGGATGTTGTGTTTCGGCATGTCGTAGGTGAAGCGGGCAGACCGGATGTGTTTTTTACGGAGTTTGCGAACACAGAGAGTTATTGTCACCCGGAGGGGCACCATAGTGTGCGCGGGCGTCTAACTTTTACAGCGGACGAACAGCCGATTGTAGCTCATATCTGGGGAGATAAACCGGAATTCTTTCGTGAGATGAGTATCGGTATGGCGAAAGAAGGATTTAAAGGCATCGATATCAATATGGGTTGTCCGGTAGCGAATGTAGCCGAGAATGGAAAAGGAAGCGGCTTGATCTGCCGGCCAGCCCTTGCGGCGGAGATTATTCAGGCGGCGAAAGCCGGGGGGCTGCCGGTCAGTGTAAAAACGCGTCTCGGATTTACTGAGGTCGATGAATGGCGTGACTGGTTAACCCATATCTTGCAACAGGACATTGTGAATCTGTCCATTCACCTGCGGACGAGAGAAGAAATGAGCAAAGTAGACGCTCACTGGGAACTGATTCCGGAGATTAAAAAACTTCGTGACGAGATAGCTCCTAATACACTGCTGACGATTAATGGGGATATTCCTGACCGTGAGACAGGCCTGAGACTCGCGGAGCAATATGGTGTGGATGGCATTATGATTGGACGCGGTATTTTCCAGAATCCGTTTGCTTTTGAGAAGGAGCCGAAGGAACACAGCAGCACGGAATTGCTTGATTTGCTACGGCTGCATCTGGATCTCCATGATCAATATTCCGAGCTTGAACCACGTTCGTTCAGCCCGCTGGCCCGTTTTTTCAAAATCTATGTTCGTGGCTTCCGCGGTGCTAGTGAGCTGAGAAACAGCTTGATGAACGCCAAAACCACTTCTAAAGTACGCGAATTGCTCAATCAGTTTGAAAGTAATGAACAGGTGGAGTAGAGTAAGACGTAATCATGGATAGGAGTATGATTCAGGTAGATTTAATAGCAAAAAAAGAAGCGGTAACTTTTCCGCTTCTTTTTTTGCTTTGCTGTTTAACGCGTATACTCTGGCTTCTCTATAGCGACTGGCTGAGGATTGGCAAGCACCCATAACACAGCCAACTCGGATAATCTGGCAGGCGCATCAAAGTCGTATCCATTGCGCAGTCTGCTGACCAAGTCTGCTGCCTCTTGGAGCAGTGCCGGGGCGAGTGGCGTACCAGAGCCCAAGTGACGAATCAGAGAATTCAGCATCTTGCGATACTCTGCATCCCAGTTTCCACCGCCATTATCCAATACTTCATGGGATACACGTCCTGTGATGCGAATGACCTCTCCCTGCACCGTTTGAGCGTGGCCTTGGGCCGGAATGAGATATTCCCACAGCTCTTGGTGCTGTTTGGTCCAAGTGGTTGCCTTTACCTGAATGGGGGTAGTCCCATCGTGCATGATCCGATTCGCTACCGGCTCAACATCAAATAACGGGTACAGTTTGATCAGCGCGTCTGAAACTTCATCGACCTTGTCCTTATTGAACTTCTCACGGACGAATTCAAAATCCTTACCGATCCGTCTCACCGATTCTTTCATATCCGGGGTGACCGATGCTCCGGCATCCAGCAGAATTGCGGCAATCTCTGTCAGATTGACTATATCGCTATTGCTGCAATTGACTAGCCCCTTAGCTAAAGGCGTATTTCCCTGTTTATTTTCTACGTTAATAGTAGCGCCTTGGTTTACCAACTCTTGAACCACTTTGGTTCTATACCCATTGACCGATGCATGTAACGGTGTTTCATTTTGGTAATCCACAGCGTCCAGATCCGCACCTAATTCAAGGAACAGGGGCACATTTCCTGACCAGTGTGAGGCATGGGCATGTAAAGGCGTGCGTTGATATTTGTCACCTGCATTAATGTTTGCCCCTTGCTCTACCAGCCAGCGAACCAATTCATCCGAAATATGCCGAAAGCTGAGGGCCGTACCTTTGCTGTAGCCCCCGCGGGCATCCCATTCGCATTGCTCGAAAATTTCTTTTACGGTTGCGATATCATTATCTTTAACGAGTTTTTCCATATGAGCAGGTAAGGTTGCTTTCTTCGTAGCCATTACACTCGTCCTCTCCTTTGTGAATAACAACGTATGTTCCAATGGTAGGCTATGACGATTTAATAAGTAAGCAGATAATTTTCTGCAATTTTATCACATAGGGAATTTTAAAACCAATAACTGGGTTTCTTCCATCGTCAATTTGTTTTGCTATGTTATAATTTAGGCGAATGTTGATACTGGAGACGGATTGAAAAATATTTGAAATGATCGCCGCAATTTATGCGGTAGGCTTTTGATAATAGGAGGATTTATGTCCTGGAGCAAATTGAAGCAACAACTGGAGAGTTTTCTTAGTCCTGCGTTAGTTGGAAGGGTGGAGTACCGTGCTACCAGCTATCGCTATTCACCTGATAAATCAGGCAATTGTTATATTACTGTAGATAAAAAGAATGTACTCAACATGAGTGATACAACAACCCCAATCCGATGGTATCAGACAGAGCAGGAGATCAAGAGCGATCCGGAGATCATGATTCCTGTGAGCGATGAAGAGATTGAAGCTATTCGAAAAGATTCCAAAGGACCCATTCCCGAGGATCGTCTTCAAGTCATGGCAAGAAGTAGAAAAATCTCCGTACATGCCAAAGAGCTTTTGTTGGCTCAGACCGCACTTAGTAAATCGAATTTTACCGTTGCAGCTACGACGTATTTATCCACTTCTATAGAGGATAATCTGGAGAGCAAGGATATCTTGTTTAATATTCTGGCTTTAATGGACAGACGAGTTGGCAAAAAGAGAATTCTAAATATGTCGGAGCAGGTCAAATTAAAGCATCCAGCCGTTCAGTATTTTTATGAACTGCGTCGTCGTACGGTGTGAAATTGAATAACTTTTGATATAGCTTTTAACTATAACCAGTTATGGTTTTTTAGTATCCCTTCTAACTGCTCTCAGCGTGATATGATCATTGTATACAACGAGGGGGTTTTTTACATGACTGATAAGTTCCAGATCGTAGGAAGTTTATTGCGGCCGGATGAGCTGCTGAAATATAAAACACAAATTGAACATAATGATGATATCCAATATCCGTTCTATGAAAACTACGAAGGATATGAGAAGTGTGAGACAGAGGCAATCAAACAAGTTGTCGCTAAGGAAATCGAACATAACTTGTCCGTGGTTACCGATGGCGAATTCTCAAAATCGATGTGGCATCTGGACTTTGTATGGGGATTTGGCGGAGTGAAGCGTTACATCGCGGATCACGGCTATTTTTTCAGAGATGTGGACGGAACTTCGAAGTATGAAACACGCAAAGATATTGGACTGCGCATCACTGATAAATTGAGTGGAAAGAACCATCATTTCATTCAACTGTTTCAACAACTGCAAGACACGGCTGGCGAGCAACAAACGAAACTTTGCGTACCGTCTCCTTCCCATATTTTCGGTGAGCTTTCCTGGTCAGATAACATTGGAGGTACGGATTCTGTATATCAAAACATACAGGAGCTCAAAGAGGGTCTTGTGATCGCGTATAAGGAATTCGTGGAGGAATTCGCTGCAGTGGGCGGTAAAATTCTGCAATTCGATGATTGCTTGTGGGAACTGTTTGCAGACGACAACCCGAACTCTCCGTTTACAGGGGAAAATATTAATCAAGATGAAGTAAAGGGTCTCGCTACCGAATTCATTGATATTAATAATACCGTGATTGACTTTGGTCATAGCCTTGGCTTGAAAATGTGGACACATAACTGCCGCGGCAATTATGATTCCCGCAACATGGGTGGTGGATCGTATGCCAAAATTGCGAATCTGTTCCTGAAGCAATTGAAGTATGATCGTTTCTTCCTGGAGTGGGATGATGATCGTGCGGGTTCGCTTGAAGCGTTGGAAGTGTTCAAGGACAGACCTGAAACAGAAGTGGTATTAGGTTTGCTTTCCTCTAAAACAAGTACACTTGATGATGAAGCACGTGTTGTCCGTTTG
This sequence comes from Paenibacillus sp. PAMC 26794, assembly GCF_000316035.1. Lineage (GTDB taxonomy): Bacteria > Bacillota > Bacilli > Paenibacillales > Paenibacillaceae > Paenibacillus. Next base: position 117,640 of record NZ_ANHX01000055.1, on the reverse strand, counting down.
CTGGACGAAGCATCCAAAATTATCGATAAGGATCGGCTGTTGCTGTCTCACCAATGCGGCTTTGCATCCTGTGATGGCGGTAACGAATTAAGCGAAGCTCAGCAATGGGCGAAGATTGATCAGGGGCAGAAGATTGCGAAGCAATATTGGGGCAGCACTGTCTAGGTTCAAGCTGAGTGTATTATGGCATATAAACGATTACCCGTTCAATGGTGTTTGGTATGATAAAAATACGGCGACTTTTCCTCTGGAATCTATCCAGGGAGAAGCCGCCGTATTTGTTGTGGAACATACATATGTGTACGTTCTCATTTCTATAACTTTTTTAAACGAATGATGAGGCTTGTTATTCTTTATTTCTGTAATTCAAGCTGTGCCAGCCATTCCTTTTTCAACAAAGCATATTGATACGTATTCTCGTATTTCGGTGTGCCGTCCTCATTTTTGACAAATGAAATGAACTCCAAAAAAAGACCTTCCCGGCACATGCCCAGTTTCTCACACAGTTTCTGGGAACGGAAGTTATCATCCTCAACATAGGCGTACAGTCTTCTTATTCCCTGTTCCATAAAGAGATGCTCGATGAAAGCATTGGCGCTCTCACTGGCGTACCCTTTTCCTTCAAATCTGCCATTAAAATTCCAACCAATACGATACGTATCTGAATCCCGATCTTCCCTCATACCAAACAGCTCACCGATCAGCTCGTTACTGTCTTTCAGGCAGACCGCGATGTGGGAATCGTCACTGCTTCTTTTTGCGACCTCTGCCGCCGCGTCTTCCAACGTCGAAATTCGTTGATCCATAAAACAATTCACTCTGGGATTTGCTGTGTATTCCAACAGTCCGGCTGCGTCCGTTACGGTGAAATTTCGCAGGATTAATCGATTGCTTTCCAGGGTTTGCATGAGATATACCTCCGGTACTCATATCAATAGATGGGCTTTGTTCATGTTGTATCTCTTTTTATTTTACGAGACTCCCTATTCTTACTATAACTGGGTATAGCTTTGGGTTTGGCTTTGGTACTATCTGACCGGGAGAACAATCCCACCAATTTCTCCCTATAGATATAACCGAGTACAAACCCGATTACAGCGATAACAGAAATAATAATGGCGATTGTGTATTGTTGCATATGAATTGTGGACCCTACAACGGTAGATGCGATGATCCACGGCAGACGACCGACGATAAGGATCGTGAAGAATCTAAACGAACTAATTGATGTAAGAGCGGCAAGAAATATAAGCATGTCTTTGGGCAAGCCGGGAATCACGAAAAAGATAAATAAAAAAGCGGAGAACTTCTTCTCATCATGAATAAACGACATCCACTTATCATTTTTCTTTTGCAGCAGTCGTGAAATATAAGCGCGACCGATAAAACGAGTGAAATAAAAAGCAATCGCTGAGCCTATAATCAAACCTATTGTAGTATACAAGGACCCAAGTGTAACCCCATAGATATAACCGCCTGCAATCTGTACCACTTCTCCTGGAATAGGTGCAACCACGATCTGAAGAATCTGGAATAAAATAAACATGACCGGACCCCAATGGCCTGTTGAGTGAATATACGCTCTGAAGTTGTCCATGGAAGACATGATTTTAATAAGGGCAGGAGAATAATACACCAGTAGACCAATGGACAACATGATGAACAGACCCAACAATATGTTAATCATTACTTTTTTCGAAGTTTGTGGCATTCCTGACGACCCCTTTGTGTAATAACTTCTACATATTTACAGTATAAGACGAAATTATTAAGAGATACCTACATAACTTCTGAAGAATTCTTAAGTCGATTGTATTTGCTGGTAGTCGCTAATAGCGCATATTATACTGAAATTAGACGGAGGGATCAGATGAGCAAGAAAATTCTAATTGCTGATGATAACAGTGAAATTCGTGAAATTGTAAGGATTTTATTAGAGAGTGAGAATTATGAAGTGATTGAAGCGATAGATGGTCAAGATGCGATTGATAAAGTGAACGAAGAGACGGATCTCATTATTTTGGATATGATGATGCCGAATAAATCGGGGCTGAAGGCGTGTCTGGAGATTCGTGAAAAAACAAGTGCACCGATCCTGTTTCTTACAGCGAAAACGCAGGATTCTGACAAACAATTGGCCTTTTCCTCAGGCAGTGATGACTTTTTGTCCAAACCCTTTTCCTATACAGAACTCGTTTCGAGGGTGAAGGCTTTACTGCGGAGGTATTATGTTTATCGGGGCAAGGAGAAGACCGAAGAACAGGACCAAATTATCGTTAAGGATCTTACCGTCCATCAGGATTCAAAAGCCGTGTTTGTCGGGGAGAAGGAAATTGCTCTGACTGAAATTGAATACCAGATTTTGCTGCTGTTGGCTAAGAAACGACGAAAGGTGTTCTCGGCAGAAAACATATATGAGAGTGTTTGGGGTCAACCCTACTTTTATACGTGTAATAACACGGTCATGGTTCATATCCGTAATTTGAGAGGCAAACTGGAGGATGACCCGCAGAACCCTAAATATGTGAAGACCGTTTGGGGGAAGGGGTACAAAATTGAATAGATTACTAATCGGAAAAAAGCTGAAGATTAAACTGGTTCTGGCGGTTGTCATTTCTTTGGTCATTTCCATAAGTGCACTCGTTATTTTACAAGTTGTTGGCGAGACTGTATTGGATAGTTATTTAAGCAAATCCACTTTTGTAGAGAACAGGCAGCAAGATGCGCTTGATCGATTTGAAGCATTTGTGGATAACCAGAACGTGTCAACCCGAGATCATGAGCAATTGTCTGCTTGGATAAGACATGAGCGCTACTTAAATCTGTATATTTTTGCAAAAGACAAATTGATATTTTCCTCCAACACGGAGATTGATCCTGCCATTAATGAAGAACTGTTAACTCAATTCGTGCCATCAAAAATACCCATCACCACCATCCATTTTGCGGATCAGGATGCCCAGATATACTTGGTTAGCTTTTATGAGTATCAATATTACAACCTCATTCTGATTATTGGTGTTTTCATAGCGGCCATTGTGTTCATTGTTTCCTTTCTACTGATGATTAATAAGAAAACATCTTATATTGGCGTGCTTGAACAAGAGATCAAAATACTCGAAGGTGGGAATTTGGATTATTCGATTACGATATCGGGAAAGGATGAATTGTCATCTCTGGCCCAGAGTATTGATGAGATGAGGAAATCATTTGTGGAGCGGCTGGACAGCGAGGAGAGGGTCAGGATGGCCAACCGTGAATTGATTACGGCGATTTCCCATGATTTGCGAACGCCACTCACGATTCTATTAGGATATATGGATATCATAGAGCTCAACAAATATAAGACACATGAGGATCTGTTGCAGTATATTCATAATAGCCGGGAGAAGGCCTATCAGATCAAAGTGCTGTCGGACAAACTATTCGAATATTTTACGGTATCCGCCGCCGCTGAAGAAGAGGAAGTAGAATTTGAAATGTATGAGGGCAGAGCGCTTATCGATCAACTCATAGATGAGCAATTAGTGGTTCTGGACGATATAGACGTGCAGGTTCAGACAGATGCACATCATGAGGAGTTTTTGCTGGAAATCAATCTGGTCGCTATGCGTCGCGTAATGGATAACCTATTTTCAAATATTCGAAAATACGCCGATCCAGGGCATCCCGTTCATATCCAGATTTCTTTGAGGCAACAATGGGTCATTCTTGAGGTGGAGAATAAGATTAAACATGTTGGCAAAAAGAAAGATAGCAACGAAATTGGGCTCGTTAGTTGTCAGAAAATGATCCAGCAGCACAACGGGACGTTGACAGTATCGGAGGAAGAAGATATCTTCTCACTACAGATTAAGCTACCTGTCATCTTCAATAAACCAACACAGACTCATATATAACGGATCTCTTGAAATGATGCGCTAAATAGGCATAGGCGAAAGAACATCGTTCTACCATTCACACTATACAAAAAGAGCCATGCGACAGCATGGCTCTTACATATATTGCGAGAGGGCAAGCCTCATGTTTTAAACAACAGGTGCATTCTGTTTCTTGAAATATTGTTCAATTAGAAACGCGAGCATCGGTCCGGGCTCAGCCTTCTGTAATTGAGCCTGATCGCCAAATTCCATGAGATACGGCTGTTCCGTAGTACAAGGAGTCCAATGAGGCATCAGCTTTCCGGTGGAGTCCGGACCGTTTGGGTCACCTGTAGCAATAAAGTTGGATAAATAATTGCACATCTGGCGGGCCAGATCATAATGCTTACCTGTGAAAGGCCGCCAGCATTTGGCGAGTGTTTCGAAGAAGAACCACAGATCGACGGAGTGAAAAGTGCCTGGCTGGTCCCAGCCCGGAATCTCGGCGTCGAAGTTATAATAGTAGAGAGGCGTTTCAGACGGATGACCGCTGTTCGCGCGGATGGCGAGCAGAATGGCATGTTGGATCATGCGGACCGATGCTTGTTGCAGAGCATGTTCGATTTGGCCGGTATCAGCCTCACATAGCTGCAAAAAGACAGGAGCATCCTCGCCAAACAGCTCCACAGCCATCTGCTTCAGTTCTTCCAGATTGGCTGCGGCGGGACGGGTCCAAAATTCGGAAGACGTATGCCCCAACATTACGGGGATCGCCTCGCGCTCCTGCTGAACAAAACGAGTAAACGGATCGCCTGCGCAGAATTGTTCGTCGATGACGGTTCCCCAGAAGCTTTTGTATTCGAGTGCTTTGTTACGGAGATGTTCAGCATCCAGTTGTCTCGCCTCAGCCAGGGAAGATACGCCCAGGAAGCCGAAAAATTCAACCCCTGCTTGCTCTGCATCCCTTAGTGTGGAACGGACAGAAGGCACGCGGACCTTCGGGTACAACTCGGTAGCTATACCGCTCATGATGACTGCTCGCTGGAACAAGCCTTTATTTTGCGGAGAGGTCATCTGGCTGAGTACACTTCCTCCGCCTGCCGACTGTCCGCCGATGGTGATCTGGTCTGGATCACCGCCAAAGGCGGCAATGTTGCGTTTGACCCACTGGGTACCTGCCTGCTGATCGAGATGACCGAAGTTGGCGGGTGCATGGGGGGATTCGGCACTAATCTCAGGATGGCACAGGAAGCCGAAGGCATTCAGCCGATAATTAATCGTCACAACGACAATACCTCTACGAGCGATTCGCTCGCCATCAAATTCCATTTCGGCCGTATGGCCGACTTGCAGGCCCCCGCCAAAATACCAGACAAAAACAGGTAGCTTCTCATCCGTGCGTTTGGCTGGTGTCCAGACATTCAGATACAGACAATCCTCGTCCATGGGCAGGTCGGGATCAACGGCCCATTCGCGGGTATAGATATTGTTATCATCGATGACTGTTGGGGCTTGCATCGAGATGGGGGCAAAATCAAAAGCTTGCAGTACACCATCCCAGTTCGACTGCGGTTGCGGAGCGCGCCAGCGGTTCTCACCTACAGGAGGTGCGGCAAAAGGAATTCCCTTGAAGCTGGTAATCCGCGGGTCCGCCGCGGGCAGTCCTTGCACTTGTCCATGTTCTACCGTCACCATTCTAAGCATATAACATTCTCCTCTCTGGATTTAGCGTGTAAGCGTTACCGAACATCTGATCAACGTGGCATTAGAAAGGGGGAATCAAGGTTGAATCCGATTTGGCATGAGAGCAGTAGAGCCAGTAATTTGTATTTTATCAGCGGTGGTCACAAGCCAGCTAACCCTCACCAATGGGGGCCAGGCGTGCGTGACGTTTACGCACTGCACTATATTATCCGCGGCCAAGGGACGCTGGAGACGGGCGGCCGCGTTTTTCGGCTCGTTACGGGGGAAAGCTTTATCATATTTCCGCAAAAAGAGATTTACTATTATCCAGACCCGCAAGATCCATGGGAGTACGTCTGGGTGGAGTTTAGCGGTGAGGATGCCGGGCGGTTGCTGGGGCTGACACAGCTCTCAGAGGTACAACCCGTGGTGACGGTCTCGCCGGAGACATTGCAGCCTTTTTTCCACCTTGCCTGGAACGCGGGTGCATCATCTTATGAATTACTGCGGGCGGATGCACGTTTGCGTCTGCTACTCTCCTACTATATGGAGCATTATCCGAAAGAGCCGCAGGTGGACGCCAAGGACTATGTCTGGCTGGCAAGAAAGTACATCGAGCAGAACTACTGGAAGCCAACATTGACCGTCACCGAGATCGTAAAGGCAGTTAATCTGGAGCGCAGTTATTTGTTTCGTCTGTTTAAGGCAGCAACCGGCAAGTCTGTTTTGGAGTATATTACATCCTGCCGAATCGAGCGCGCCTGTGAACTGCTGAAGACGTCGGGCCTGCCGATTCAATCGGTAGCTTATTCTGTCGGCTACAATGATCCGTTATATTTTTCCAAAGTATTCAAGAAAGCAACTTCACACACGCCAACATCGTACATGATGCTGCACGGGACCAAGGCATAACGTTAACGGAACAGGGCGCAGTTCCCGGACTCTCGGAAATAACGGATCAGCTTCTCAATAGGCTCACGTCCACAGTTCAGCTTCACTCCTATACAATCGATGCACAGAAATTGCTGGGCAGAGCGCGAGATCAATTTGAGGTAGATGCCCACATCGTCTGAAGAGAGCGGAACCTGACAGGAGGTGCACAGGCGATGTTGAGCCATCTATTTCACCAGTTTGGCACGCACAATTAAACAATCATGTGCTGCGACAACGGGAGCGAAGCGTTCACGGAATACGCCAAGCTCTTGATGTTCCCAGCAGTCATACAGGGACAGGGCATAACCGGCAGCGTAAGGCAGACCCATATCCCAAAATTGCAAAGACAATTCCCGCTGGCTGTCGCTCAGGTTGAAGAAACCAATAGCTAGATCACCATCTGTGAGTACCTTCACCAGCATAAATACATCGTCTGTGTGAAACCATTGCGGCTCTGGTTTGATGCGGTAAGCTCCGCGCGCTTCTACATCCTGATTGATGGCAAGCAGGTCAGGATTCAGGAGAATATCCTTTGTAATCTGGTTAGCCTTGCGCACGTCACATCCGATCATTAATGGGGAACCCATGATGGACCAGAGTGAGAAGTGGGTTTTATATTCGATGTCGTTGCATCCGCCGATGCTGCCAATATAATCATTGTTGCTTCCACCGTACATACCAACAATCAGCATATCCATGTCATTATGGCAGAAGGAGCCGGTGTAGCTTTGTTTCCCGAGTTGAGACAGGGCAAGTTCCTTCACTGAATCCCAATTGTCGCGGATATCGCCGGTAGAGCGGTACATATGAGCGCCCGATTCCCGAATCCAATCGTATACGTCGTCGGCTCCCCAGTTGCAGGCGGAGAACAGGATATCGCGTCCGCAGTTTTTGAGCGCAAGGCTCCTCCGTTTGTACAGCAGCTCTCCTGAGATATGGCGCGGCTTGAAGCAGTAATCATACTTCAAATAATCAACGCCCCATTCGGCAAAAAGGGCAGCATCCTGGAATTCATGCTCGAAGCTGCCTGGATACCCGGCACATGTATGTGTACCCACGCATGAATACATGCCGAACTTTAGTCCTTTGCTATGGATATAATCGGAAAGCGCTCTCATTCCACTCGGGAATTTCTCCGGGTCAGCCACCAGATTGCCGCTCGCATCACGTTCCTTCAGGCTCCAACAATCATCAATGACAATATACTCGTAACCAGCGGCCAGATAACCTTCCGATACAAACACATCAGCGACGTCCCGAATTAATTGTTCGTTAATATCCCATGTAAAGGTATTCCACGAATTCCAGCCCAGGGCAGGGGCAAAGCCTAACACTTGATTGTTGCTCATGCTCACGCATCCTTCCTCATCTCGGTTTCGATACAATACTAAACTGAACATAAACGATGAGCGACGTATCGTGCCATAGCTTAACGTTGCTTGGACATGGACATATGTTGCTCTGCTTGTTCTGGGGGAATTCCCTCTTCCAATCAGGTTCTCGGCAGGTATTCAGAAGTTGCCGGTAGAAGCATAAGAAAGGAAAAATGTCCGTCTGGGAAGAAGTTATATCTATCTTTTCAGGGATCTGTCCGAAACAAGGGTATAGATGTTATGATCGGTGATAATGCTTGAACAGGATAATGAGCAATTTCCCATCGGTTTTTCGTTAAACATAAGTGTCTGTATGATATGATCAGATATAAAATTTATAGGATGGGGAGTGTCACGAAATGAATCTAGATGAAGTGATGCAGGAGCTTGAAGCGCTGGGCAAAGAACGAACGAAAAAAATCTATATCTCCAACGGTGCGCATGAACCGCTATTTGGCGTGGCAACCGGGGCGATGAAACCAATGGCGAAGCGGATCAAAAAGGATCAACCTTTGGCAGAGCAACTATATGCGACGGGTAATTATGATGCGATGTACTTTGCAGGCGTTATAGCCGATCCTCAAGCGATGACAGAAGCTGATTTTGACCGTTGGATTGACGCTGCTTATTTTTACATGATCTCTGACTTCATCGTTGCCGTCACGTTGGCAGAGACGGATATTGCTCAAGAAGTTTCGGATAAGTGGATCGCCAGCGGAGATGAGCTGAAAATGTCAGCAGGATGGAGCTGTTACTGTTGGTTGCTCGGCAGTCGAAAGGATGCTGAATTTTCGGAGAATAAACTAATGGAGATGCTTGAACAGGTCAAAAAGACGATTCACGAATCTCCGGAACGAACGAAATATTCGATGAACAACTTCCTGTATACCGTTGCAACATCCTATCAACCGTTGCACGATCAGGCAGTGGAGATAGCCAAGGCTGTGGGACCTGTCGAAGTGGACAAGGACAAGCCCAAGAGCAAGCTGCTGAATGCCTCTGAGAATATCCAAAAGGCCGTGGATAAAGGGCGGACGGGATTCAAGCGTAAATATGTAAGATGTTGAAACTTTCGCCGTATCGTCAGTTTTAACATACGGAACATATAGTTATCGTGGGATTGAAATTCACAAGCTCCATGTTATAATGAGGACAGAAACAGCTTATAATGCAAAGAGAGCCGTGCGCTAACACGACTCTCTGACGCAATAGCCGCTTTTAAGGGCGGTGGGCTTAACAAGCAGGGTACCGACTAAATAGACCGCATCCCTTAGCCAGAGGGCGGTCTATTTGTCTTTATTGGACAGCAGCGCTATAATCAGCAAACCGAAGGTAAGCATTAGCATAATTGCTTCAAATACTGTCACAAGGCATCACCTCCCTTCCGGGAGATTAGCCGACCGCCCATATAAGCCTTTCCATTGCTCTGTGAGTATACCATATTTTTCTTAGAGCTAATAGATGAACAATAATTCGTTTTATAAAAGTTTGGGAATGTTAATGACCTCGTACTTTGAATACGAGAAGAGCGTTACAGTGGCTAGTATGGAATTTATTTAGTTGCAAACAGATAAGAAAAACACGCCATTTATAGGCGTGTTTTTTGTTGACAGCTAGATAATCAGCGTATAGCAACATCAAGGCTACATATCGTTCCTTTTAACCATTTCTTTGGCCTGCTGTCTGCCCGCCGAGAGAAAGTTGTCGCTAAGCTCAGGATCACTAACAGAGCGTGCAAGTACAAGCGAGCCAACCATTGTACTGAACAGTGCACGACCGCTGGACACATTGATCTCAGCCAGATTGGAGATAAAAGCGATCATCCGCTCCAATTCATGGGTAAATACCTCCCGAACCTCTTCGGACGAACGGGATATTTCGCTGGAAAGGGCGGGGAAAATACAGCTCATTTCCGTTTGGTCGCGGTGATACGGACTCAAATAATAATCGATTACTTTATTGATTTTGGGATTTTGCTCTTCCTGATCAGCCACGTTCTGTAGAAGTGCAATGGTATCACTGATGGCATATTCGCAGGCTTCGGCAACTAATTGTTCCTTGTTGTCAAAGTGTGAATAGAACCCTCCGTGAGTTAATCCAGCTCCCTTCATAATAAACGGGACACTCACCTCCTGGATACCATTGGTGCGAAAAGCTCGAGCCGCACTCTCAACAATCTTACCTCGTACTTTTATTTTATGTCCTTTGGGATAGGGCATGATCATTCACTCCATAGTTTCATCATTCTGCTTTTCTAAAATATTATAGTCATCATAATAAAGCCTGTCAATTTGGCGACCGAATATCTATTGCTTTACAAAAGGATAAAATACGGTTGTTGACGATCTTAAAATATGATGATTATAATATATTATGGTCATCATATTTTAAAACGACTTCAAATCGGGAGGTATCAGAATATGAGCAAGCTTGAGTCTGTGGATACGTTAGTTATTGGATCAGGTCCAGGTGGATATGTGGCGGCGCTTCGTTCTTCGCAGTTGGGGATGAAAACGGCGATTGTTGAACGTAAACAGCTCGGCGGGGTCTGTACACATGTGGGTTGCATACCATCCAAAGCCTTAATTGCGGAATCGCATCGCTATGATTGGTTCAGACAGTTCAATCAAGCTGACGCGGCATCAACATTTAAGATTGCTCAGCATTTTAAGCAGGGGGTTGTGAATAAACAGGCAGGTGGCGTCCACTATTTGTTAAAGACTGCGGGTGTGAACATTCTGGAAGGAGAGGCCAGTCTGGTGGATGAGCACACAGCCATGATCCAGCAAACTGGACAGGAGCAAAGCATTTCTTTTAAAAATCTCATATTGGCAACGGGGTCTCGTCCAATTGAGTTGCCAGCATTTCCAGTTGGAGGTCGCATCTTATCTTCCACAGAAGCACTGTCTTTGGGGGAGGTTCCGAGTAGTCTGGTTGTGATCGGCGGAGGGTATATTGGAGTGGAGCTTGGACAGATGTATGCCAAATTCGGAACCAAGGTAACGATTCTGGAGGGAGGCGCACAAGTATTGCCTGGATTCGAGGCGGAACTTGTAGCCCCTGTAGTCAAACAACTGAAGGCGGACGGCATCCAGATCGTAACCGGAGCGATTGCCGAAAAGGTGGAGCACAATGCGGATTCCATTACACTGCATTATTCAAAAAATCAGGAGCAGCAACAAGTTACAGCAGAATATGTACTGGTTACGATCGGCAGGAAACCCAATACAGACGGCCAGTTAGGACTGGAACGCATAGGTGTGACCGTAACGAACAAAGGACTGGTTGAGACGGATGAACAGTGCAGAACGGTTAGCCCTCACATTTATGCTATTGGAGATATTACAGTCGGTCCGGCACTTGCTCACAAGGCATCCTATGAAGCTAAAGTAGCTGCAGAGGCCATTGCGGGTCTCACCTCCAAAGTCGATTACAAGGTGATTCCGCTTGTTGTCTTTTCTAATCCGGAGCTATCCAGTGTTGGAGTAAGTGAGACGGAAGCCACAGCACAGGCCATTCCGGTGGTTATTGGAAAATCTTCTTTTGGGATCAACGGAAGAGCATTGGCGTTAAGGGAAACCGAAGGTTTTGTGAAAATAGTGGCTGACCCGACTTCAGGAATTGTCATTGGCGCGCAAATCGTCGGCGTGGAGGCATCTACACTGATATCGGAGCTCGCACTTGCGATCGAGATGGGTGCAACCGTGGAAGATCTGGCCATGACGATTCACCCTCATCCCACTTTGGGAGAAGTGATCATGGAGGCAGCCGAGAACGCAGTCACCAAAATGAAAAAGCAAAAATAGTCAGCAAATTTAACCATACACGAGGATTGGGAATGGGAGAGATATAAGAATGAAGATAAAAGCAGGTTTGTATATCGGAATTGCGATGGTGTTTATTATTGGAGGTTCACTTCTTGCGGTTAAAGGGAAGGATGCTGTAAGTCAGGCCGAGAGCCAGAAACAAGGCATACTTGAGGCAGAGCAAACGACTTTATATTATCAGAATAGTCCCGGGACGATTGCAGAGGTGGGTGCATCTACGGGGGACTCTGTGAAAGAGGGAGAGGTTCTTTTCAAAGTGAAATCAGCGGGGGAGGGAGATGTGGATGTACTCGCACCGTATGACGGGTTGGTTGACCGAGTTGCTGTAAAGCAGGGGGATCAAGTCCAAGCAGGAGTTCCGCTAGCAGTTGTGCAAAAGAATACGTATTACACCGACCTTTACATACAGGAAAGTGAAATTCAACAGCTTGCAGTGAATCAAAGCATTGATGTTCATTTTCCGTATTTGGATCAGCCAACGCAGGTGAAGGGGAGCGTCACTTCCATTTCAACTGCTCCTCAGTTCGCAACCTTACGGATGTCTCGGGAAAAAGGTCAAGCCGATTTGAGTATGTTTTTGGTCCGAATATCGATGGATTCGAATTCTGAATTGCTTCCGGGGATGACGGCAGAGGTGAAACTTGATGAAATCACTGATTGACGAGTGGAAGTACGTTGTAGGCAGTAAGTATATACGGCTAATTTTTATTGGGCCAATGATTGCAGCCTTATTTTTCGGCTTAATGTTCTCGCAGAATCAACTCAGTAAATCACCAGTTGTGGTCATTGATGAGGATCATAGCGAATATTCACGGCAATTGATCTCCAAAATAAATGCGTCTCAATACATGAGCGTCAAAAGCGTATATGCAAGCCGAATGAGTCCTGAAACATTGCTTGCCAACGAGCAGGCTGTAGCGGTCATTATGCTTCCCAATCAGTTGGGATTGCGTCAACAAGAAGGGAAATCGACGAATATCGGTATAATGATGGATAACACGATGCCCTCGGGGCTGACCGGTATTCGCACTGCGATTCAGGAGATCATCCAGACGGAAAATATGACCCTTTCCATGACACGTCTGATCCAAAAAGGGATGGCTACCGAAACAGCTAAAGGAATCGTGTCACCGTTATCCCTTCAGCAGCGGATGCTGTTTAATCCAACCTCCAGTTATGTTGGTTTTATGGTGCTTGGATTTGTGAATATCGTAGTATTAATGATTACGACAAGCGCAGCGGGATCGATTGTACCTCGGCTTCGTCAGGAAGGGAAACTGTTTGCCAACGGAAAGTCACCTTTTCAACTATGGGTTCGGAGTGTACCTTACGCTGTGTTGAGTTCACTTTCGCTGCTTCTATCCTATGGATTATTAAAGCAGGTGGGGGGAATGCGGTTTGAAGCAGAGGCTTATCTTTTTATCATTCCGTTAGTTGTTTATGCTTTTGCCTTGTCACTCATGGGTATGCTGATTGGATACACTGCCAAAGATATGTCGAAAGTAAGCCTACGAACCAGTTTTGTATTGTATCCCTCCTTTCTGGCTACGGGAATTCAACTAACGCCACTGGCGTTCCCAGAACCGTTCCAAATGTTCGCATGGGCACTACCCATGAACTGGCTTAACCGCCTGATTCGTGGAATGGCGTTTCGGGACGGTGCGCTGACAGCCTACAGTCAGGAGTTGGGGGCATTGCTGATTATTATTGGCGGAGTGTCCTTGTTTATGGGATTACTGTTTCTGCGGGAAACAAGGAAAGTTTCTTCCAGCAGAGCACCCCTGTTGAATACGGATATATTGCCGAGCAGTAGTTAATTATTTAAGAATCGTTAAACAACGAAAAAAGGCGCACGGGAGTCATTCCTGTTGCGTCTTTCTTTTTTTATTACTGCAGATGACATATAACGATAAAGATCCTTTTATATAAGTTCAATTAAACATTTACAAGCTGCATCGGAAGGTTGTTCTGTCACCGGAGTACCAGTGGAAATATTCTTTAGTTGAACTTATATAGCGAAGGTTTTTTATATAGTTTATACTTGTAAAGCCAATTTACTTGAGGAGTTGTCTAACGAATCATGAATAAAAAAGAAGTCGCGCATATACGCAAGCAGTTTAAACTCGATCACGATCTACTGAATATTTACGATATTCTCAATGTGTATATTACGAAGGAAACCAATGAGGTCTATCACTGGGAGCGTCACCCGTTCGAACTGGTGGATAGAGAGAAACAGGAGCTGTACATGGGCAATTTTAAAAAATTGCTGACAGGTGATTTGGATCAGAAGTTGTTTGAATTGAAGTTCCAAGAAGCGGCGGAGGACCCGGCACAGGTATTGCTTCACCAGGCGCTGGTAACAGGTGATCCGGATGAATGGCAGGATCTGATGTTACTGCTCGTGGATCGAATGTTGGTGGATGCGAAGTTTGAGCGGGATATGGTAGCTACGTTTGTGCGTGGACAGTATTATCTGCCGACCAAGGCTAGAAACGAAGCTACGGAAGAGAGTGAGAAGAATGAGGTGTTCGCCCATCCGTTCATTCTGTGCAGCGTGAATTCTACGGAGAAACAGCGGAAGACACTCTTGTTTGATTACGTGGAGAGAGAATTCAAATACAACATCATTGTAGATCCGATTATCAAATTAAGCACGCCAGAGCAAGGATTCCTGTACCCTAGCGTAACGGACAACTACTCCGATGTGAATCGTGTTCTATATTGTACAGGGAAATCCAATTTCCCGGATCCGCATTTTGTTGAAAATGTACTGAATGGAGAAAGATCCGTAACCGCACTGGAAGAACGGGCGATCTTCGAAGATATCGTTAAGGAAGTGGTCGGGGAACAACTCGATTCAGCCACCATTGCACATGTATATGAGGAGATCAACCGAGTCATTGAGATTAACGAAGAGTCCCATGAGGAAGAACCTCCGAAGCTGGATTATAAAGATCTGGAACGTGTACTGACCGCAAGCGGTATAGAGGATCTGACAACGGAGAAAGTAGAACGTGCCTTCGAAACGATCGTAGACAACAAGAACTATGAGATGAAGGCAACTAGTGTTATGCCGAAGTTTACGTCCAAGTCCATTAAGATTGAAACCAAGGTTGCTACGATTTCGGTTAGCCCGCAAGACCTGAGATATGTGAAGCAGGTGAATTATCAAGGCAGACGTTGCATCATGATTGAAGTGGACGAAGATGTCGTGATTGAAGGGTTTACGCTTAATACAGAAAAACTTATAAATGAGTAATTGATTCTAGACAATGATGATGTAAAATCATCCGTCCAGAACGAACGTCCATCTATGTTGAAAAAAAGCCCAAGCCTAAAGCAACACTGAACTGCTCCCTGTCATAGTAGACCGTAGAAGACTACGATGGGAGCAGTTCATTATCGCCAAGGCATGGGCTTTTTTGCTGTTTCATGATTGTCGCAACAGTTGTTTGATATCTGCTGCCGGACTGGAGCCAAGCTCCTCTTTGAGCAATTCCTCCAGCACCAGATACTGTCGCTGCGCTTCAGTTCTTCGTCCAAGCGACAGATACAACAGGATGATCTCGCGATGAATATCTTCCCGAATCGAATCAATCTGGAGGATACGTTCAAAATAATACAGCGACCGTAACGGCTCCCCTGCCTTCGCATGATAGTGGGCCGCAGTTTCCATCGTCATGATGAAATCTAGCTCCAGCTGTCTGGACCACGCGAAAGCCCACTCATAATGCCTTCCTTTCAGAAGTTCACCCGTATACAACGTATCCATCCGCTCGAAGAGCTCGGGGCGATGTGCCGATGCCTGACGCATCTGCCGGAACAAAGCCTCGAACTCGTACAGATCACAGTTAATCGCTTCCCGGTCGATACGGATACCGTTTCTGTCCTTAAGAATGATCGGCACGTCACTGTTATCACCGATGGCACGTCGCACGTAGTACAGTGTGGAATTGATGTTGGTCCAGGCTTTCTGCGGACTGAGGTCCTTCCACAACGTATCGGCCAAGGCATCGCGTGTGGTTGATTTGGCATACAGCAAGAATGCCAGCAATTCTTCCGTCTTGGGCGTTCTAAGCTTGATGGGACTGTCTGCTCCGGCACCGCCAAACACAGTGAATTCACCGAACAGACGAACGTTCAGTTTGGGTCCAGGTACCGCTAGTTCAGGTGTTGTCACGGACTTGTGAAGCTTTTCCTGCAATCGCTTGATGCTGCGGTTCAGGCGCTCAGCCGTGACTGGCTTGATGACGTAATCGATCACCTCTTTGTCGAAAGCCTGCACCGCATATTCCTCATATCCGGTCACCAGCACAATGGGGAGCGAAGGGTGATGTTTACGCAATTCACCAATGAGTTGCATACCCGAGATGCGAGGCATCGTAATGTCCAGAAATGCCGCATCGAAGCTATTCTCTGCCGCATATTCACAGGCTTCCTCCGGGTCATGAAACGCACGACATACCTCAACTTCTCCGCTTTCTGTCAAAATGCGATTCAGTCGCTTGAGCGACAAATCCTCATCATCTACGATGATGACTTTCATCATGTTTCAAAACCCCCATTCCCATCTGTGCTTATACGTTGATTTGGAAGATCAAATGTAATCCGCGTTCCCTCGCCGTCCAGACTTTCCATCTGAAGGTGTCTGCCATACAGCAGGTTCAACCGGCTGGAAATATTCCATAGTCCAACGCCGTTACTGCCGTCCGTGGATTGGCGAATTTCGTCCATCCGTTCCTTAGTTATGCCGATTCCGTTGTCCTCGATGGTGAAACGTGTTTCCGTATCATTCAGATTACGAATGGACAACATGACGCGACCACCGCGAATGCTGGACATGAGGCCGTGCCGAATCGCGTTTTCAATCAGGGGTTGTAACGTGAGCGGTGGAATGTCCATGTTCCGGTTCACGTCGGCATCCACATCGATAATGACCTCCAACCTTGAGCCAAAGCGTGCTTGCTCAATCGCTACGTATGCCTCGATCATCTCCAGTTCGTTCATCAGGCTAGTTTTTGAGTCCAGATGTTTAAAGTGCACACTCCGCCGTAAGTAACTCGATAATTGCAAAATCAATTGTTCTGCCCGATTCGGCGCATCCACACACAATTCGGCAATGGCATTCAGGGCGTTATACAGAAAGTGCGGGTTCATCTGTGAACGCAAAAAGGATATCTCGGCATCTCGCGCGGCCTGAACTGACGTTTTCATCCGGGTCAAACCGCCGATCCGTGCCAGCAATTCCTCCGATTCGAACGGCTTGGATACGAAATCATTGGCGCCTTTCTCCAAGGCCAGCTTCAATTGATTAGCTTTATTACTCGCCGTCAGCATGAGTACAGGCAATTCGGAAGGAGAGAAGCGCTCCCTGATCCGTTCCAGCAATTCGTAACCCGACATGTCGGGCATCATGATATCAGCAATGATGAGATGCACGGCAGGTAGCTTGTCCAGCAGCTCCAGTACGGAAGGGGAGCGTGAAGTGACTGCGTAACTGTATCCTTCCAGCTTCAAGAGATTCACTATTGTCTGCAAATTAGCTGAGTCGTCATCCACAACGATGATCCATTCGTCTTTATTCCCTTGTACAATCGTTGGTTCTTCGAACCGGAGTAGCTGATTACCAGGACCTGTAGGAGCGATGGTAAGCGGCATGACGTTGGAACGTTTCTCACCTTTGCCATCTGCCAGCGGAAAGGTCAGGATGAACGTAGCACCCATGCCGGGTGCTGATTCCGCATAAATGGTTCCGCCGTGCATCTCAACCAGCTTGCGCGTAATGCTCAGTCCTAGACCGGTGCCTCCAGCAACGACTGGCCCCGTATCTGCTTCCTGCTCGAACGGCAGGAAGATATGTTCCAGCTTGTCCGTACCGATACCACGGCCGGTGTCCACAATGCGTATTTCCGCTTTGCTTTGCACAACCGCAGCTTTGATGCTTACCGTGCCACGTTCCGTGAACTTAACTGCATTGCCGATCAGATTATGCAAAATCTGAATCAGTCGATTGCCGTCTGCATAGATCGGCGGGAAATGCGCCGGGATGCGGTTGATTAGCTCCACCTTTTTCGCGCCAAGCAGGAAGGAGTGCATACGCATGACCGATTCGACAAACGAGTACAGATCGGTCGAAGACCGGTGGAGCGGGATGTCGCCATGTTTCATTTTCGAATAATCCAGTAATTCATCGACCAGATAGGTTAATCGTCTGCCACTTCCCGTCACGATCGCCAGATTGTGCGCTTGCTCATCGGTAAGGGGACCTTCTGCGCCTTTAAGCAGGCTTTCACTGATGTTAACAATCGCGTTCAGCGGTGTTTTGAGCTCATGCGAAGTATTGGACAGGAAGTCGTCCTTCACCTTGTCCAGCAAGAGCAACTGATCTTTGAGGGTGCGGACCGTACGATAGGCCTCGAAGAACCGAAGCACCGCTAGAAACAGCATCAGGATGCTGAACAGGACAATGGAAGCCTGCCCGATGTTCATGTTTTCCTTGAGCGAGATCGAGAAGAGATTAATGTCCAGACAATACAGCACGATGCTTAAGAGAGCCGCATACCACAAGAAAGTAGAGAGCCGTTCGCCCTTCTCACTGGTTAGGAACTGTTTTGCACATTGATACAGCAACCAGAGCAGCATCAACGTGTACATAACGACGACGTAAGGCGCAGCAAGCCCGTAGACAGAGATAGGCAGGAGCGCGACCATGCATAAGTAAGCTCCAAAGATAATCAGGATCACCGCCGTGAGCATACCGGACAGGATGCCTGTTTTGAATCGGTAGAAGTAAAAGGTCAGTAGACCCAGACATGCCACAGAGCAGAAATCTTTTAATTTATAGAGCGTGCTAAAGGAAATTTCCGTGCCCGCCATGGATAACACACGTTCGCTGATCATGCCGTTATAGAGTGCATATAACAGACAGATTAGACCAATCAGCAGCAGGGAATCGTCCCTGTTTCGGTAGAGTGCAGACCCCAGGTAACTGATGAGGAATATGATCGAAATGGTACCCAGTACAGCAAGCGTGCCAAATTCGATAGCTGTGTTAAATTGATGTTTTTTCAGCATGGCTGCTTGTTCGCCGAAAAAGAGTGGACCTGGAATGCCAGAGTCCGTGTAATCGTAATTAGCCACCCGGATCAAAATCTCAATGTCACCGCCATGATAGGGAAAAAAAACAATCTGGGGGGAGTTGCCAGGTCGGTAACCTGCAGATTTTGCCACGGCATGCCCGTCTTCCAGCAGCTTGTTGCCATTGATGTAGATTTCGCTGGCAAAACGGATGTTCATTTTTTTGATCGCCAGCGTTCCCCGGGCAGGTGCATTACGCAGCACTAGTCGATACGTGGCGAAGCCATGGGTTGGCAGTCGTTCGCCATGCACTTTAAGTCGATTCCAGGAGCCGGGAACGGTTGCATAGGTATCGGGTGCTTTCGTTGGACCAGCCTGATTCGGAGTTGTAGATTCGTCAGGAAGCAATCGCTCCCAGTAAAATTCCCACTCCCCGTCCAGTTTGATCCGCTCGTCTTGTTCTGGGTCCCAGGCCGAGAGGTCCAGAACACCCTGACGGGCATGAAGCGCAGCAGATTGTGGTTCTCTGATCGTTGACAGCAGCAGTACGGTAATAGCGAGTACAACAGTCAGGACAACGCCTGAAATTTTTAATAACACGAAATGCTGCTCCTTTAGAGATTGTTCAATCCTTTGGTAGCTTCGGACAAAATCTCTTGTATTCTATCGGCATTGTAGCGAATATCTCTGGGGGGTGCAATCACATTTCGACAAATTCCTTCATACCCACCCCGTGAATTCCAATATCGACGCTTTTGCAGACTGTGCTTCTGTATGAGCCCCTTTGCGCCAGGCTTTGGGTGATTCTCCCATCAGTTTGGCGAAGCAGCGGTTAAAGCTGGAGATGGATCGGAAGCCGACCTGCTCGGAGATGGATAGAATGGAGGCCTCGGTGCTTTTTAATCGTTTGCATGCCTCTTCAATCCGGGTACTATTCAGAAAATCAAGTGGTGTGGTTCCCATAATTTCATGGAACTTGCGGCGAAAATGCGTTGTACTCAGATGACACAGTTCAGCGAGGTAATCGATGGTCACAGGCATCATATAGTTTTTGGTGATAAACTCCAGCACGGGTGAGATGACCAAGTCCCCTTGGAGGTCTCGTTCCCGTTCCTGATCCTGAGATGACAAGCGTTCGCTGCTCGCATGAATGCGAAGCAGTTCGATATATAGAGACATCAACAAGCCGTACGCGCTCTCCCGATAATAGGGTGACTGCTGCTTTATCTCTTCTACCACTGATGTTGCGAGTGTGTGGATTTTGGGATACTGTTCCTTATTCAGAATGCAATCGGTTCCCTGAATGGCCCATAAATTCGGTTCAATGTGAGTTTGGGATGTTTTGAGTGAATGGCGGAAGAGTTCTTCCGGTGAAAAGAAAATATAAGCCCACAGGCTGGCGTTATTAGGTGAACTGTATGTGGTATGCGGAAGATAACGGGGAATGAACGTGACGTCACCTGCCCGAAAAGGCACAGACTCCCCCTTAATCTCCATGATGCCTCCATCTGAATAACAGATGCCAATCTCCATGTGGTTATGGAAATGAAGATGCTCACTCTTGATATCGGATATTCTCCAGCGGTCTCCACTGAGTAGCAGGACTGGGAAATCAATGGGCAGGCTATAGTGACGATATTCAATGACCGGTTTCTTCGGTTTGGGCATTTTCGAGGACTCCTATGTATAAATGATTGAAATTGCGCAGTTTTGTTATGAATATGCTTAGATGGAGACTATTTTACTGCGTACAATGGAATAAGTAAAGCGTTTACAAAAATGGACGGACACCTCTCAGGGCGCACTTGGGGGCGTGTGCGCAGGGAGAGGGGAATAACAATGCTTCAAGTGAAATATGACAGGGAACAGATTCTACACGTAATCGAGAACGTTACCAAGAAAACACTGGATATGGATCTGACATGGGATTGGCCCGGTGGAGTGGCTTATTATGGTGTATCCAGAGCCTATCAAACGACAGGCAACCAAGAGATTCTGGACAGGCTGGTGAAATGGGCAGACGAATATATCGAGCTGGGTCTGCCAAGTTGGACGGTTAATACATGTGCCATGGGCCATGTGCTCATCACTTTATATGAAGAAACCGGGGATCAGAAATATTGGGACATTGTCCTCAGCAAGGTTGATTATCTCCAGAATCATGCACTTCGCTTTGGAGACAATGTGCTTCAGCATACGGTATCGGTTTCCAATGATTTTCCGGAACAGGCTTGGGCGGATACCTTGTTTATGGCGGCATTTTTCCTGCTTCGCGTAGGTAGCAAATTAAAAGATGAAGCCATGATCCAGGATGCGCTGAATCAGTATTACTGGCATATCAAATACCTGCAAGATCCGACCAGCAGTCTGTGGTATCACGGTTATAACAATATCAACAAGGACCACATGTCCGGATTTTACTGGGGAAGAGCGAACGCTTGGGGAGCCTATACGATGTCTCAAGTGAAACCGCAATTGAACGACTGGTATTTGTACCCGCAGTGTATGGATGTAGAATGTGCCCTTCGCGATCAATTGGCGGCTCTCAAACTGGTGCAGACCGAGAACGGCTTGTGGCGTACGGTTTTGGATGACGAAGAATCGTATGAAGAGGTGTCAGCTTCCGCGGGTATTGCAGCAGCCATGATCAATAATGGCAATCCACTACATACCAAATACGTGCAAAAGGCACTGGAAGGTATCCTGAACAACATTAGCGAAGATGGGCGCGTGCTTGGTGTATCTGGCGGAACGGCGGTAATGAAGGATCGGGATGGCTATTGTAATATTCCAAAAGACTGGATTCAGGGCTGGGGCCAGGGCCTGGCACTTGCTTTTCTGTCCGATATGTTGAGATAGGAGGGAACCCAATTGTCCAAACCAACCAAAGGCTCCTTTACACTACCAGGAGAATCCGGTTATGAGGCACTGACGCTGGAACTTGCCGATCGCTGGGGTGCCGATGTGATCCGTGACAGTGACGGTACGA
Source organism: Paenibacillus sp. PAMC 26794 (assembly GCF_000316035.1). Classification (GTDB taxonomy): domain Bacteria; phylum Bacillota; class Bacilli; order Paenibacillales; family Paenibacillaceae; genus Paenibacillus. Next base: position 95,895 of record NZ_ANHX01000055.1, on the reverse strand, counting down.
AATTGTCCGATGAGATTATCAATGCCGGATATGGCATCTATTCAACCATTTGCATTATCCGGGATCATAATGAGTGGGCATCCCGTAATCTGGATAAGCTGCAGCAATGTTTTCTCATGACGAATCCAAAGGTCGCTGTACAAGATTATGTATCCATCTATCTGATGGAGGATTTTTTTGCAGAACAATTTAAGGTGAATGATTCCAAAGAAGCGTTTAAATATTGGCAAGTTTATGATCGAACGACTGGGGAAGAAGTTTCTAGAGGACAGTGGAATTATGAAAGGGAATCTGGCAATGTTGTGATTACCGGCGTTGCTCCTTGGCATAAATATACGGTGAGTTTCATGGTCTATCGGATATGGGAAGAGATCTCCATGTACAATCATACAACGAATAATTGGGACAAAGAGCATCTGATGCAGATTGACCCAATCTATACGGACACACAGACCTATTTGCTGGATTGGATGGAAAAGTGGTGCCAAGACCACCCGGAAACAACAGTTGTACGTTTTACGTCCCTATTTTATAACTTCGCCTGGATCTGGGGCAGTGATGAGCGGAATCGCCATCTGTTCTCGGATTGGGGTTCATACGATTTCACGGTAAGTTCGAGAGCGCTGGATCTGTTTGCTCAAAAATATGGGTATTCACTCTCCGCCGAAGACTTTGTAAATGGCGGTAAATATCAGGTCACTCATATGCCTGCGGATCAGCGCAAACTGGAATGGATGGCATTTATCAATGATTTTGTCATTGAATTCGGTAAGAAATTAATTGATATTGTCCACAAACATAACAAGCTGGCGTATGTCTTCTATGATGACAGCTGGGTGGGCATGGAGCCGTACAATGATCGATTTCAGGAGTTTGGATTCGACGGCATGATCAAATGTGTGTTCTCCGGTTATGAGGCAAGAATGTGCTCAGGCGTTAAGGCTGATACCCATGAGATTCGCTTGCATCCCTACTTGTTCCCAGTTGGCTTAGGTGGGCTTCCTACCTTCAAGGAGGGCGGAGACCCTACCCTGGATGCGAAGAAATATTGGATTAATATCCGGCGTGCGCTGCTGCGTGAGTCGATTGACCGGATTGGACTGGGTGGATATTTGCATCTGGTTGAGCCTTACCCGGACTTTGTGGATTATATCGAGAAGATTGCCCATGAATTCAGGGAAATGAAAGAGCTGCATCAAGAGGGAAAACCGTATCAGATCAAGACCAAGGTAGCCATTCTGCATAGCTGGGGCAAATTAAGATCGTGGACCTTGTCTGGTCATTTTCATGAAACACATATGCATGATCTGATTCATGTGAATGAGGCCTTATCCGGGTTGCCGGTTGACGTGCAGTTTATTGATTTTGAGGATATTCGTCAGGGCGTATTGAAGGATGTGGATGTCGTCATTAATGCCGGTTCCGCTGGTTCTGCCTGGAGTGGTGGAGTGCACTGGAAAGACCACCAATGTGTAGATATCCTAACCCAGTGGGTGTACGAAGGCGGTACCTTTATGGGTATCAACCAGCCTTCAGCGGCCCACGGGTACGACAGCTTTTTCAGAATGGCGCATGTGCTTGGGGTAGATGAGGATACAGGTGCAAGAGTTGTTCATGGAAGATGGACGTATGAGGTTAGTGATGAGTATGGTTTGGTGCCGGAAGCTGCAAATATCACGTCAAAAGGTAAAGGCAGTATTTATCTAACAGATGGGACAGCTAAGGTATTGCATGAGACAGATGGCAACATCGCGTTGTCCACACATGCTTTCGGAAAAGGTCAAGGAATCTACTTGTCTTCGTTCGAATTTAACTGGGAAAATACAAGATTACTGCAAAATTTGATTCGTTTTGCCGGGAATGAAGTGGTTAACGCGATGTACATCACGGATAACTTGTATACCGAGTGCGCATATTATCCGGAAAGCAACATATTGGTCGTGATCAATAATAGTGAGCAAGCTCAAAAAACGACGATCAATACAGAGCATGGAAAACAGACCATGGAATTGGACCCGTATGATACGGTGATCACCAAAATTGGTTTAACAAAATCGGTATCGCCATAGAATGATGACTCGATAGACCGTATTCCTTAACCAGGGAGCGGTCTATTTTAGTTATTAGGGCGTGTCTGAAAACTCTGAAGGAAGCAGATTTTATCGTACGGATTTTACTGTATAGTGTTAACACTATACAGTAGAATATTTATATCAGGATAAGAATCATGAGCCCTAATATATTATTATTTTCATCTTTTCAAAGGAGAGAGTACCCTAATGTACAGTTATAAAATGTTGGACAAGATAAGCATGGAAACACTTCACCAAGCGTTTGTGGATGCGTTCTCCGACTACCAGGTTAAAATGGATTTGCCTTTTTGGAAATTTCAACAAATGCTCCAACGAAGGGGGTATCACCCCGAAATCTCTATGGGAGCCTTTAAGGATGAGAGAATGGTCGGATTTGTTATCAATGGACTTCGAAGTTGGAATGGAAAGGCAACTGCATATGACCTTGGGACAGGCGTCGTAAAAGATTGCAGACGGCAGGGCATAACAAGCGAGCTGCTCTTGAATATTCAAAAGCTGTTAAAAGAAAAAAATGTAGAGCAATATTTGCTGGAAGTCATCCAATTCAACGAATCTGCAGTTCAGCTGTACAGTAAACAAAATTTCAAAATTCAAAGGAAATTTTCATGTTTCCAGTTGCAAAAAGATAAATTCATACCGCAAACGACCTGCACGGTGGAATGTGTGGAGAGAATCGATGTGGAGCAGTTTAAGGAATTTTGGGATGTGGAGCCCTCCTGGCAAAATTCAATTGATTCCATCTACGCTGTACCGGAGGCTTTTATCTATGTGGTTGCACGTCAGGATCACAGCATTGTTGGCTATGGCATTATAGATCAAAAAACAGGTGATATTCCACAGCTTGCAGTGAACCCAAATTACCGGGGCAAAGGTATTGCAAGCAGCATCCTGACAGAGATGGTCCAACGTACAGAATCTCCTAGAATCAGTGTCCTCAATGTGGAGTCTCATCTGAAACCGATGCAAGATTTCCTCCTGGTCAAATCAGGCTTTGCATATCATGTGGGCCAGTACGAAATGCTCTTGAAATTATAACGTGATCGCCGTTTCGACGTAGGATCAGATCGGGTTCATACGAAAGTTGAATGAAAGGCTTCCCGGAAATCCTGGATTGCAGTATCCAACCCTTCCTGTACTCGTTATAATAATGTTGATATATGACATGGTTAGAGGAGACAACGATAAGACATGAGCCGCAAGACATATTGTAAGCGTATTCAGTTTCTGGATGATTGGAGTCTCAAAACCAAGTTGTATATATTGTTCATTTTTTGTGTGCTGGTCCCGGTCCTGGTCACAAATACCGTGTTTTACCTAAGCATCAAAGGTAACATTGAAGAGAAGGAGCATAGCCGATTCAATGAAATGCAGCAAAGGATCAAGTTCAACCTGCGGAACAGTATAGACAATAGCTTGTATGTGTCCAATTTTCTCTATACCGATGGAACGCTGAACCGGTTCATGGAGTCCAAGTATCGCGATCAGGAGGACTATTACTCTGCCTACTATGATATGCTTAGCAACAACAATCTGGTCAGGTACTATTACAGCTATCAGCAGGTGAATCAAATTACGTTTTATGTTGGCAATGATACCTTCGTCAATGGAGGAAACTTCATTAAGCTGGATGATGAGGTGAAGAAAAGTGATTGGTATCAAGCGCTGATGAACACGAGCGACCATATCATGATCTATTCGTATTTTGACAAACAGCAGGCGGAGATGTCGCAAAGTCAGGGAGGACGCAAAGTAAGCATTATTCGTAAGCTGGATTACTTTGGGGAGCAGCAGGTTGAAAAGGTGTTAAAGGTTGATCTGGACTACGCTTTCATCAACAAATCGCTTAAGAATGAGGGAGCAAATGGGAAGGTGTATGTCGTTTCGGATGGCAGGGTCATTTTCTCAAACGATTCAAAAATGAACCAGACTCGCCAGCCATTTAATCTGATCGCGAACAGCCCGATTGACCCTGTTCAATCCGCACAAACGATTCCCGTCGTATCCGAGGATTGGCAGATTATCGTCAGCACAGAGAAAATGGACATTCTGTCAGAGATTATTAATTCCAAGCTTAATGTGACCTTGCTGATTATTCTCAATCTGTTGGTGCCGACGCTGCTGATCTGGTTGATATCGAGATCTCTGGTCATCAGGGTTGATCGGATATCGAAGCATCTGGATCAAGTGAAGCATGAGAAATTTGAGGTGATATCGGGACTAGCGGGCAAGGACGAGATCGGCAGCCTGACCCATAGCTACAACATGATGGTCATCAAGATCAAGAACCTGATTGAGATTGTGTTTAAGGGTCAGGTGGAGCGGCAAGCACTTGAGCTCTCCAAGAAGCAGGCGGAGCTGAAAGCCCTTCAGAGTCAGGTGAATCCCCATTTCATGTTCAACACGCTTGAAACGATCCGTATGCGGAGCTTGATCAAGGACGAGCTTGAAACCTCCGATGTCATTCATAAACTGGCACTGCTGTTACGTCAGACGATCAATTGGGGCGACGATCTGATTACAATTGCAGAGGAAATCAATTTTGTGGAGAGTTATCTGAGTATCCAGCAGTATCGCTTTGGCGAAAAGCTGCAATTTGCAATCCGGATCACAGACGAATCCATTGCTGCCATGATGATACCCAAGCTAACCGTTCTCACCTTTGTGGAGAATGCTTGTATCCATGGCATTGAGGGGACGTCGAATGATGGGGTCGTGGAGGTATTATTCGAAATTCGAAGTAATGAACTGTACATTTCCATTCGAGATACCGGAGTCGGTATGGATCAGGACAAGCTGGCCTCGCTCCGCAAAATGATGCAAGATCCGAGCATGGATCGAATGAGTGAGCTTAACAGCATTGGTATGATGAATGCATATATTCGGCTGCGGATGTATTTTGATGATTTCGTTCAGGTGCACATATCCAGTGAAAAGGGGAAGGGAACAACGATTGGCATTCAAATTCCTCTTATGCAGGCATCTCAAGAATAAGGAGCGAGGATATGATCAACGTGCTGATTGTGGACGATGAGCCATTTATTCGCCAAGGACTTCTATTGTTAATTGATTGGGAGTCTTACGGTTTCCAGATTTGCGGCCAGGCTTCCAATGGCATGCAGGCATTGGAGTGCATACGCGATATGCAGCCCGATCTGGTGATTTCCGACATTAAGATGCCGGAAATGGACGGAATGCAGCTTGCCAAAACCTTGTATGAGCAATATAGCGGTGACATCAAGCTGATTCTTCTGAGTGGATTCTATGAGTTCGGATATGCCAAGCAGGCAATTAAATATCAAGTGGATGATTATATTCTCAAGCCTATTGTGAAGACGGAACTGGTTCAGGTGCTTGAGGAGTTCAGGGATGCATTCAATGCGCGAATGGAAGAGAAGCGACATCAGCAAAAAAAGGATCGAATGATTATGGCCCAGCATATGCAGTCGATCTTGCTTGGGCTGGCTGAGGAGGATGCTGTTACGAGTCTGCAGCCCCACTATCAAGATGCCGGCATACTGCGTTGCATCCTGATTGAGGCGGAAGCCGGTCCAGAACAGGGAACGGATTGGTGTGCTCGGGTTGAGGCATGGGTGGGCAAGCCCTTTCCAGGACAAATTTTGAAACCGTTCACAGGTGATAAAAATGCGGTTCTACTCATGGTTACGGACCTGATGGTGAACCGTGAGGCAGTGACCTTGGAGCAATATTTAACCCGATTACATGCTGATCTGAGCCATGGTCAAGAGGCGGCTATTGCTTGTTATGTCGGGAAGGAAGTACATGAGTTGGATGCGCTGCACGAGTCTTATCAATCTTGCGGCATAATGAAAAGTTTACGTTTCTTCACCACTTGCTGGCCCATTTATTACTTCGAACTTATGGATACGACTTTATTTGTTAATCGGCCGGGACAGTTCGAAAAACAATTGTTTGATGGGCTAGTCAAGTCTATTGAAGAACAGCAGACGGATGAGCTATACAGTCATGCAAAGGCCATTTTTCAATTTTTTCTGGATGAGCGAATCGAGCCTGGTATTGTCCGCATTCACTTGCATTATTTGGCATACACTTTGCTGGATCTCGTGAATAACGATACGGTTACGCCAGATTCCGGGCTGATGGAATCGACTTTTCTGAAGGTGAACTACGCGATGTTATCCATGGAGGAAAACATTGAACATTTATGCGAATTCTCGCTCATGTGCGCAGAAAAACTGAAGGAGCAGCAAAAGTCGAATGCGATGGGCGTATTAGCCAAAATTGAGGCCTTCATTCACGAGCATTACAGAGAAAATATCAGCCTGAAGTTGCTCGGGGAGCAGTTTTACATGAATAGTGCATATCTGGGTCAGATTTTCAAAAAGCATTTCTCGATCAGCTTCAGTGATTATTTGAATCAATTGCGTATTGAGGAAGCCGCCCGGCTGTTGCGCAGAACAGATCAAAGAGTATACGAAATCGCAACAATGGTGGGATATCGGGATTCCGATTACTTTATTAGCCGGTTCGAGAAACTCATGGGGGAGACTCCTGCACAATATCGTAAAAGTGCCCATGCTGCGTACTCTCTTGATTAACATCCTGCACTCCTTGACGGAGCGGCGGGATATTTTTTTCGCAGGTACTGGAATTAGTGGGATTCCATCTATAGTTTATCCCGTTGAGAGGGGCATGGAAGCATGATAATTTTAAGTCAGCCTTTGGAAAGCGCTTTCCAAAAAGCTTCTGTCAATATAATCGATGGAGGGGTCATGATGAAAAAGGATGTTAGAAAAAGAATCAAGTATAGTGCTTTGCTAGCTTTAATACTGGTCATCGCACTCACTGGATGTACACCGGGATCGTCCTCGAAAGGGGAAAAGACAGCAGATGGAAGGGAATTGAAACAATTTTCCGCATTTTTTGCCGTACCGGGAAAAATTGCGCCTGACGATAATCGGGTGTTAAAGGCTATTGAGGAGAAAACAGGCGTCAGAGTCACGATGGACTGGCTTACGGGCCAAACAGCCAAAGAGCGGATTGGTGTACTCATTGCAGGCGGCGAATATCCCGATTTTATCGATGGGAGTGATGGTACTCAGCAACTGGTAGCAGCAGGAGCGTTAGTACCACTTGAGGATTACATCGATAAATATCCCAACATCAAAAATTACCTGGGCGAAGACTGGAAGAAGATGAAAAATACGACGGATGGACATATTTACTTCATTCCTCAATTCGGCAATATACAAGAGAAGTCGATGAAAGTATCCCATGACGGAGAAGCGTTCTGGATTCAGAAGGCCGTACTGGAGTGGGATAATTATCCGACAATCAAAACACTTGACCAATACTTCGACTTGATTGAACGGTATAAAGCAGCTCACCCGACCGTTGATGGTCAGCCAACAATTGGATTTGAAATTATCTCCTATGACTGGCGTTATTTCGCACTGGAGAACCCTCCGCTCTTCATGGCTGGTTATCCTAACGAAGGCGCAGCCATCGTTGATAAAGAAACGCTGACGGCCAAAAACTATAATACCATTCCGGAAGCGAAAGCATATTTCAAGAAGATCAATGAGGTATATCATCAAGGCCTCGTCGATAACGAAACCTTTACAGCAAACTATGATCAATATATCTCCAAAATTTCAACCGGACGTGTGCTGGGCATGGTGGATCAAGGATGGCAGTTCCTTGACGCCGAGGCATCACTCGTGAAGCAAAAATTGTATGACAAAACCTATGTACCGTTGTCCATTACACTCTCCGAGGATGTTAAAGGGCGCTATCAGAACAATCCAATCCTTAACGTGAATGGTGGCTTGGCCATTACAAAGAGCTGCGAGGATATCGAGGGAGCACTTCAATATATTAATGATTTGCTGGACCCTGAGATGGAGGTATTGAGAACCTGGGGACAGGAAGGCGTGGATTACCAAGTCGATGACAAAGGCGTGTTCTCCAGGAATGAAGAGCAACGTGCGAATTCCAAAGATCCGGACTGGGTGCTGGCGAATACGGGAAGCCCGTTGGTCTATTTCCCGCATCATGAAGGCATGACCGCTGACGGGAAGAATGCCCTTGACCCTAAGGAGCAGCCGGAGGAGTACCTTGCCACATTGAATGACATCGACAAAAAAGTGCTGAAGGCTTATGGATATACGAAGTTTACCGACTTCCTTGAGCCTGCGGAGGAAAATGAACCGTGGTTCCCAATCTATACCTATAATTTTGAACCAAATAAACCGGAGACCATCGCCAGACAGAAAATGGACGATGTAAAACGCAAATGGCTGCCAAAAGTGATTATGACCTCACCAGCCGAATTTGATAAGGCTTGGGAAGAATATCAAGCCACGCTCAAGGAAAGTGCAGATATTAAAGCGTATGAAGATGCGCTGACGGAAGAAGTCCGCAGACGCATGGAACTGTGGGGATAAAGGCCTGTCACACAGAAAGGCTATGGGGAACCCCGTAGCCTTTCTTACACGCTAGATTGGGAGATTGGATAGGAATGGAATCGATTCACCCAGACTGGGTGATATAGATAAACTCGTAAGCAAGGAGAGAAAAAACATGGCCAAAAAGGAGTTGCAGCCTTCGTTAAAAACCAGCCATATCCCAGCGGGAACAAGCTGGATCGGGTACAACCTGTCCAGAATGAAAAGTCAGCGACAATTAATGTGGATGTCATTTCCGTTTATTGCGTTTATCGCTATTTTTGCGTATGGACCATTATGGGGCTGGTTGATGGCGTTTCAGAATTATAGACCGGGCATTGGTTTTATGGAGCAGGATTGGGTTGGGGTGGATCATTTTCGAACGTTATTCACAGACCCTACATTTGTACGTGTCATTCGCAATACGCTGGCGATGAGTCTGATCAGTCTGTTTCTGGGATTTGTCGGCTCGATTGGTCTGGCGCTGTTATTAAATGAACTGCGAATGGTATTGTTCAAACGTGTGGTACAGACGGTTTCCTACCTTCCACATTTTCTGTCGTGGATCATCGTAACAGGTATCGTTGCGAATGTATTGTCAACGGAAACAGGAATTGTGAATGTGCTGCTGACCAAATTGGGTCTGATTGATGCACCGATCAATTTTTTTGCCGAACCCAAATACTTCTGGGGGATTGTGGGTCTGTCCAGCATGTGGAAGGAAATCGGCTGGGGCACGATTATTTATCTGGCGGCCATGGCGTCGATTAATCCGAGCTTGTACGAGGCAGCTTCCATCGACGGAGCCGGACGGTTTCGTAAAATGTTCAATGTCACGCTTCCAAGCATCAAACCAACGATTATTATCCTGCTCATCATCAACGTTGGTAACGTACTGAACGCAGGTTTTGAGATTCAATACTTGCTGGGGAACGGACTTGTGCAGGATGTATCCGAGACGATCGACATTTTTGTTTTGAAATACGGGATTAATCTCGGCAACTACTCACTTGCCACCGCAGCAGGCATTTTCAAAAGTGTGGTCAGTCTGGTGCTCATATTTATCGCCAACGGGATTGCCAAGTCTCTTGGTGAAGAGCGATTGATATGATAAGGGGGCAGAGCTGTGAAACGATTTAGTAGAAAACGAAGCTTGGGAGACTCTATTTTTTCCATCACCAATGGCATATTTATGTTGCTTGTCATGGTTGTTACGTTATATCCTTTTTTAAACACCATTGCCGTATCTTTCAATAACGGATTGGATACGATCCGTGGAGGAATCTATCTCTGGCCGAGGGAATGGACGCTGCAAAATTACGTCTCCGTATTCCAAAACCCGAATCTGACACAAGCCGCATTTGTTTCGGTCGCCAGAACGGTGGTGGGAACGGTTGTACAGCTGTTCTGTACAGCCATGCTGGCCTATGTGCTGAGCCGCAAGGAGTATATGTTTAACAAGTTGGTCACGACGCTGTTTGTCATGACGATGTATTTCAGCGGCGGCTTAATTCCGGGATACATGCTGATCAAACAAGTGGGGCTGCTGAACAGCTTCTGGGTATACATTATTCCCGGGTTGATCGGGGTGTTCAACATGATCGTCATTCGTACCTACATTCAGGGACTGTCGGAGGGATTGATTGAATCCGCGAAGATGGATGGAGCCGGAGATTTTCGGATTTTCATGCGTATCGTGCTTCCCCTATCCAAGCCGGTTCTGGCTACGGTTGCACTGTTTATTGCTGTAGGTCAGTGGAACTCCTGGTTTGACTCCATGTTGTACACGGCGGGAAATCGTAATTTGACCACCTTGCAGTATGAGCTGATGAAATTGTTATCCTCTGCGACCTCACAGGGGGGAACCGTCAACGTGGATTCATTCAAAAATGTAACCAACATGGTGACGCCTGTATCCATTCGGGCAGCAATCACGGTTGTGACGGCAATGCCGATTGTTTTACTGTATCCGTTCTTGCAAAAATACTTTGTGACTGGACTAACCATTGGAGGGGTAAAAGAATGAAAAATGCAAATCAAAGCGAACAATGCACGTTTAACAATCCGATTATGCCCGGGTTTTATCCAGATCCGTCCGTATGCCGGGTGGGTGAAGATTTTTATCTGGTGACATCAACATTTGCCTATTTTCCTGGCGTTCCGATCTTTCAGAGCCGTGATCTAGTGAATTGGAAACAGATTGGCAATGTGCTGGACCGCCCTTCACAGTTAAATCTTCAGGGAGCAGGCCATTCACAAGGGATATTCGCTCCAACACTTCGGTATCATGAAGGCACCTTCTATATGATTACAACCAATGTATCACATGGCGGCAATTTTGTTGTAACCGCTACCGACCCGGCTGGGCCATGGTCTGATCCTTATTTTATTGAAGGCGCAGAAGGCATCGACCCTACGATTTTCTTCGATGATGGAAAAGCGTATTACCTTGGTACACGTCCTTGCTCTGAGGGAGTTCGTTATAATGGCAATTGGGAAGTTTGGCTGAGGGAACTTGATCTGAGCAGTATGAAGCTGGTGGGAGACAGTTACGTTCTGTGGCGCGGGGCGATGGTGGATGTCATCTGGCCGGAAGGCCCGCATCTGTATAAGATCGATGAATATTACTATTTATTGATTGCAGAGGGAGGCACAGGGCCAAACCATGCCGTGACCATTGCTCGTAGCAAAAGTTTGACCGAAGGATACGTCGGGAATCCGAATAATCCAATCATTACACATCGCCATTTGGGTAAGCGTTACCCTGTTGTTAATGTAGGACATGCCGACTTGGTGCAGGCTGCGAACGGTCAATGGTTTATGGTCATGCTTGCTTCGCGTCCATATGGGGGGAGCTATAGCAACCTGGGGCGGGAGACGTTCCTTGCTTCTGTCGTTTGGGAGGACGGATGGCCCGTTGTCAATGAGGGCCGCGGAATCCTGGAGGAGCAGGGCACGTTGGATTTGAAGCCTGTTCCGGTAGAGCCGCAACTGCGTTTTGACCATTTTGACAGTGATAAACTGGGCTTGCAATGGATGTTTTTGCGCAATCCTCAGGAGGATCTTTATTCATTAACCGAACGAAAAGGATACTTGCGGCTGAAGCTGAAACCGCAAACATTGAAGGAAAAAGAAAATTCCAGCTTTGTATGTCTGCGTCAAAGGCATATGGATTATGTCGCAGCTACAGCGATGGAATTTGTGCCCGGGAATGCCAACGAAACGGCTGGTCTTGTCGTCATTCAGAACGATCTGTATCACGTACGTATTGAGCGTGCTCTGGCCGAGAAACAGCAGGTGCTGCGTGTGCTGAACTGTATAGATGGTCAGGATACCCACATTGCGCAAATCGCGCTGGAGGGTGATGTATCGCGAGTGTATATCAAACTGGCGGCGACAGGTCAGCAACTAAACTTCTATTACAGCACAGATGGAAGTCAGTATCATCTGGTGGCGGAACAGGTGGATACAAGCAGCTTGAGCACCGAAGTAGCCGGCGGCTTTGTTGGCTGCTGTATCGGAATGTTCAGCAGCAGCAACGGGACTTCATCTGATCAGGTAGCCGATTTTGACTGGTTTGAATATGGTTCATATCATATTTAGATGACAGAATAACAGCAAGAAAGCTCAATCCAGTGGCGGTAGTCCAGGGATTGAGCTTTTTTTCGTTCCTTTTGCCAAAGGGCTATGGGAGAGGTGTTACAGCTTGTTGTCGAGTTTCATATGCTGAGCTATTAATGATATTAACAATTTTACGCTGAGCATCTCTGGCTTCCGGAATCGGATAGAGGACGAAGACATGGTTCATTTTGGGGTAAACGTACGTTTGATGATCGATTCTTTGATCCGTAAGCAGCTTGTCGAGCTTCATATTATCAGGAAACAAACCTTCGTGAGTCCCGATAAAGATGCTGATTTTGCCCAGACCGGCGAAATCTCCGTAGATTGGACTGATTAACGGATCGTTCAACGGTTTATCAGCTGCCCAGATCCGCCGGATGACGTCATACCCTTCCACAGCGAGCATAGGGTCGCGGGTCTCGTAATCAAATATGACCGGATTATCCAGCACCATATCCACACAAGGTGATAATAAGATGATATCTTTGGGCTGCGGGAGATTATGCATCTTCAGATAATGGGCCAAGGCAAGGGATATGTTCCCGCCTGCGGAATCCCCCATAATGGTGAGTTGTGCCAGGTCGTCCACGGAGGCAAGGAGATCCCGGTATAGATTGAGCAGTTTCGGATACGTGTGCTGATAATTAAAATGAGGAACCTTTGGATAGATGGGAGCAACAACTTTGGCATTCAGAGCCTGAGCCATGCGGTCCATGAATTTCCAGTGTAAAGACAGAGGCTGGTGTGTATGCGCCCCGCCATGAATGTAGAGAATGACCCTCTGTTCACGGGAATGCTGATCGTTTAAGGTGAATACCTGCATATCTTCATGGGAGCGCTCTTTGATGGAAGATGACAGTTTCGTTTTACCCAAGGTATAAGGTTTAATGTTTTCCAAGCCCATATGATCCAGGTGTTTGCGGGTAAGCTCGCGTGTTGAAAAAATTTTCTTGGTATCCAACGTTCCGATATATTTCTCGAATAGAAAGCTCGTCAACGAGCGTTTGTGATTATGGATATACATGTTCATTGAGGAATCACCCTTCCTGATGGAGTTCAGATATACGATCTGTGGAGACTATAGGTAAAGTATAAAGGTTGAAGTGTACTTCAAGGTCAATCTTCATTTTTCCATCAAACCGTTTACGGTTAGAGTAAAGCATGGTACCCGTTCTATGTTATGATATTTGCATCTTCAAAAGTTCGATTGAAGGGGCATAGCGTATGAATCAGAGCATACAACAGTTTAAAGCGGATTTTTTCAAAGCGTTGGCGCACCCGATGCGGATTCAGATTCTGGAGCTGCTGAGTGAAGGAGCCAAGAACGTGAATGAACTGCAAAGCATTCTGGGATCGGAAGGCTCTGCCGTTTCACAGCAACTGGCTGTATTGCGCAGCAAAAACGTTGTCCACGGAATCAAAGAAGGGACAACCGTCACATATTCGCTGCGTGATCCGCTGATTAAGGACCTGCTGGCAGTCACCAAACAGATTTTTGACAATCATCTGGTTGATGCCATTTCCATGCTGGAAGATATTCGTAAAGAGTCCTGACACAATAAACAAGAGCAACTGGGTGTAATCACCGGAGGTTCTTGTTTTTTGTGTTAGGTTCCTTGCTGGAATTGTGCGTAATCCGATTGACAGGACGTATGCAGGGGAGTAGTCTTTTAAATATATTCAAATATTCAAATATATGAAGAAAAGAAGGTTTTTGTACATGAGATGGATGGGGAGATATGCAGGGTATAATGCTGCCGCTTTTCGCAAGGATCTGTTATCGGGACTGATTGTAGGTATCATTGCGATTCCACTCGGTATGGCCTTTGCCATCGCTTCCGGGGTCAAACCGGAGTATGGATTGTATACCACAGTAATCGCAGGGATTCTCATTTCCTTGCTGGGTGGGTCCAAGTTCCAGATTGGCGGGCCAACAGGGGCATTCATTCCGATCCTCTTCGCCATTGTGATGCAGTATGGATATGAAAATCTGCTGATCGCCGGAATCATGGCCGGTTTGATGCTTGTACTTATGGGCGTATTCAAGCTTGGGGCGTTAATCAAGTTTATTCCAAGGCCGGTGACTATCGGTTTTACGGCGGGGATCGCCGTCATTATTTTTAGCGGACAAATTACGAACTTTCTGGGACTTCGAGGTATAGAGAAGCACGAGGATTTCTGGTCCAATATGAAAGAAATCGGGATGCATATCTCGACGATTAATATATACAGTGTGATTACAGCTGGAATCTGTCTGACTGTTCTTCTGCTTGTGCCCAAGTTTGCACCAAAGGTGCCTGCATCACTGGTGGGGCTGGTTCTTTCGACCGTAGTCGCAGCGTTCTTTTTTGAAGGGCAGGTGGCTACGATCGGTTCGTCCTTTGGCGCCATACCTAACTCCTTGCCTCAGTTTCATGTGCCTGAGATCACTTGGGAGCGTATCGTGAACTTGCTGCAACCCGCTTTTGTCATCGCCATGCTGGGTGGAATTGAATCGCTGCTATCCGCAGTTGTTGCCGATGGCATGACTGGAAATCGGCATAACAGCAATCGAGAGTTGATTGGGCAGGGGATTGCTAATATAGTGACGCCGTTATTTGGTGGTATTCCTGCAACAGGAGCGATTGCACGTACAGCAACGAATATCAAATCCGGCGCAGTATCGCCATGGTCTGGTGTGATTCACAGTGTAGTGGTTTTGCTGGTACTTGTTCTCTTTGCGCCATATGCATCCCACATTCCTCTTGCCAGTATGGCTCCCGTTCTCATGCTGGTTGCCTGGAATATGAGTGAACGGAGATCCTTCATGCATGTCATGAAAACCAAAACGAGCGATTCACTCGTTCTGCTCATTACCTTTTTGCTGACCGTATTTACAAGTTTAACAACGGCTGTAGAGGTTGGGTTGATTTTGGCTGTTCTTCTATTTGTTAAACGCATGAGTGAGATGTTGAAGGTAGCCAAAGTGTTGCCTGATCCCGATCATAAACATGAGAAAGTCATGGCCCACATGGTTCGGGAAGGACATGACTGTCCGCAAATAAGCCTGTATACAATTGAAGGGCCACTTTTTTTCGGCGCAGCGGATATGTTCGAGAAGTCGGTTATGGATTCGATTCATCGGCGACCAGGCACTCTGCTGTTGCGCATGGGCAAGGTGCCTTTTATGGATACAACAGGTGAATCCAATCTGGCCCGTGTTGTCAAACATATGGAGAGATCCGGGGGCAGGGTTTTACTTTCAGGCATTCAGGCGCAACCGTTGGAGATGCTGAAGAGAACAGGCTTGATTGAACGGATTGGTCCTGATCATATGTTTGAGCACACGGGTGAAGCGATCAATTATGCATTAGTGCATCTGGATGTTAAAAAATGCAGGGGGTGCAAACATTTTGCCTTTCGTGAATGTACTGCATTGTCGAGAGATGGAGCTGCAGGAGTCTAAAGAGTATTTGCTCATCAAAATATATATTCTGGAAAATAAATGAAAAATATACTATGTTATAGGTTGATAGGTGAAAGGATTACATCGTTCATCAGATGAGAAATAATCATATTAAACCGAAGGAGCATACATATGTCCATTCAACCGTCTGCTTTACGTTCAGTGCTTAACCCCAGGTACCTGGAGTCTGCATTGAGTAATCAATATGATATTGGAACATGGGAAGAATGTTTGTTTTGGCTTAGAGGATTGAATGATACCTACCGGGTTCGCACGTCCAGTGGCATGTATATTCTCCGTATCTACCGCACTGAAATCACGGAGGCAGATGTTCAGTATGAGCTTTCGTTATTGTCTCAACTGAAGAACGTTCTAGGATCTGCGGAACATACCGATATTGGAGAATACATCGAGAAGAAAGATCATACGGGATATACGGTGTTGGAGGCTGCGGAAGGCAAGCGGGTTGCTGTGATGTTTCGGTATATTGAGGGTACGGAGAACAACCTGGAGGATGAGGAGTCTTGTTACGCCTTTGGTCAATCTGCCGCTGAATTGCATGAGGCTATGGATCAGGTGAACATGGAGCTGCCACGATATGAGCTGGATCTGAAGTTACTTATTGACGAACCCCTTGAGCGAATTATCCACTATATCGGTGAGAACAATGAAGCAGCAGCATTTCTCCATACGTTTGCCACAACGTTAAAAGAACGCATCGTTACCACTTCCAGACAAGACCTGGACTTTGGTCTGTGCCATGGCGATATGCATGGAAATAACAATGTGTTTCAACAGGAACATCAGTTCATCCATTATGACTTCGAGTGGGCAGCCAAAGGCTGGCGTGCCTATGATTTAGCTCAAGTGAAAGTTCGAAAAAGACAGTCTGATGAGCGAAAAGCAGCATTATGGGATGCGCTAATGGCAGGATATCGTTCAGTCAGAAGCTTCTCTGCCGAAGATGAGCAGGCGGTTGATCTCTTTATTGTTGCTCGCCGATTCTGGGTGATGGGACTAGATGTTGCTTTTATTGAGAGTGATACGGGTGCGCTGGACTATGGTTCGGATTGGCTGGATAGTTTCGTGGAAGAGTTCCGGGAAGCAGATATCGTTAGTTAATCATTCAATGAAAAAGAGAATATAGTTACCATCATCATGCCGCCATTCTGGCGGCTTTTTTAGTTTGAATGAACGTACATGCCTGTGTGCTGTAATACGTTTACTCTGCGAATTCAACAGGCTTGTCATTGAATTTGTACCCGACACCCCGAATTGTACGGATATAGTGTGGCTTGGCTGGATTTTGTTCCAGCTTCTTCCGCAGATTATAGATATGTACCATAACTGTATGCGTATCGCCCATATGCACATCATCCCAGAGCAGCGAGAAAAGCTGTTCATTTTTGTATACGCGATTCGGGTTCTTCGCCAGATGGAACAGTAATTTGAATTCCTTGGCCGACAAAGCAATGGGTTTGTCACCGACGAGCACACGGTGGGTGGCTGGGTCGATGAGTAGTTGATCAAATACCAGCGTTTCATCCACCTGTTCCTCTTGTTTCTGTGGCATGTTGTTTCTCCGAATATGAGCCTTGACTCGTGCAATCAGCTCAATTGGACTAAATGGTTTGGAGATAAAGTCGTCCCCTCCCAGCCCAAGTCCGATGACTTTGTCTGTGGCTTCATCCTTACAACTTACGAACAAAATAGGCACATTACTCGTTTTACGAATCTCGCTACAGATCTGAAAACCATCCATCCCAGGCAACAGCACATCTAGGAGTACAAGATCAGGTGAATGCTCCTGTGCAGCTCGAAGTGCCTCCACGCCATTGTATGCAGATACGGTCTGAAAACCTTCCCGTTTCAAAGACATCGTTAACAATTCATTGATTTCATGATCATCATCGACAATCAAAATCGTGTTTTTCAAAGACATACGGCGTTCATTCTCCTTATGTATATCGCTTTGGTCAAAGTCCGTATCCTTCCAAGCGTTCGTCGAAAGTCCTCGATGTATTCTGTTTCAAGTATCGCATGTGGACCGGAATAAGTCGATTGGATACATAAAATTTGATATGAAATTGAGGTTAACTTGAATTTCAATTTATGGTCTTCAGGATTCGGCTGCTTCTATAATTAATGATATTAAAACTTGGGCGTTCCAAGGTTGAGCTCTGGAGGGAGATAGGTCTAGTGAATGGTAGTGGGGGGAATCGCCTGAAATGGGTGTTGTGGAGTGTGGCACTGCTTGGTGCACTGGTAATCAGTGGGTGTTCATCTGACACTGCGCCAGACCAGATCAGAGAAAAGACGCTTGGAAGCTCATCGAATGAAGTCATCGTGGGAGCTGTATGGCCTTTTGAGAAGCAGAATGAACAATTCCGTGAAGGGCTGCAGTTGGCGCTGGAGCAGATTAACAAAGAGGGTGTTCTGGGAGGGAAAAGAATTAAATTGCTGGAGATGGACGATGGCGCTTCCACGACAAAGGGCATGGCCATCGCGCAGCAATTCGCCGATAATCCCTCCGTCAGTGCGGTCATTGGGCATCGGGGTTCTTCCGTAACCGTACCGGCTTCACGCATATATGCCAATGCGGGCATTGTACTGTTGTCTCCGGCATCGACCTCGCCCAAACTGACCGATGTGAGCAGTCCTTATATTTTTAGAAATATACCGAATGATAATCAGATCGGGCAATCCCTTGCCCTGTATGCTGCGGGCACGAAGCATGAGAATATCGCAATCTACTATACCGATGACGAGTATGGTAGAGGGCTCGCGAATGCATTTGAACGTCAGGTTACCTTATCCGGACAGAATGTGGTTGACCGCGTATCAGGTTATAAGGACGGAGCCGACATGATGCGGATTGCGAATAAATGGGAGACACTGGACACAGATCTGATTATGATCGCGACAAGAGCGGACGAAGGAATTACATTTGTCAAAGCAATCCGTGCGGCGGGTATGGATACCCCTATCATTGGGGGAGATGCACTTGATTCGGTTGAGTTTGCACAAGGCGGCGGGTCCGTAGAAGGCACAATCGTAGCTTCCGTATACGATGATCAGGGACAATCGACCGTCAATCAAGATTTTCGATCAACCTACATTAAACACTATGGTAAGGCACCGGATAAATGGGCGGCACAGGCATATGATTCACTGAAATTACTCGCTGCGGGTATAGAAGAAGCAGGTTCACGAAGTCCGAAAGCGATAGCAGAAGCTTTGTCCGACCTTACATCTTGGGAGGGGGTTACGGGTGAACACTTTTTTGATACCCAGGGTGATGTTCAGGGAATGAGCATTGTAATGAAGAAGTTACAGCAAGGCAAATTTCAGGCCCTGAATGAGACGCCCGTTTCAGATTCATCACGAGATTCGGCGAAAGGGGGAGGTCAGGATGAATAAACAGGTTTTTCGAAAAGTAGCCCTTGAGCGGCTGTCTTCTCCTGAACAGCTGGATAATCTGGTACGTGTCACCTCTCCCCGCGGCTGGTTGATGCTCATCGGGGCAGGTTTAATTCTGGCAGCTGCGCTGTATTGGGGAATCTTTGGCACCATGACCACGAGGGCAGAAGGACAGGGTGTATTGATTCGGCCGGGCGGCCTAAAAACGGTACACACCTCTTCAGAAGGCGCAATCTCCGATATTGCAGTGGTGGAGAATGATACGGTTCAGCAAGGAGAGGTGATTGGTCGGATTGAGCAACCGGCATTGCTTGACCAGATCAGGCAAACGAAGCTTGCTATCACCAATCTGCAAAGTGCCTCATCTCAAGGCAAGTCAGGGCGTGTTGCGGAGCTGGGCAAGTTAAAACAGCAGCAGGAGCAGCAGTTACTGAACTATGAGTACCAGACTCAAGTGGTCAGTCCTTACACAGGAAAGGTCACCGAGGTGTTAGTTAAGAATGGAATGTATGTGGGTGAAGGAACGGAGATGTTCCGGATGGAGACCTACGGGTCTCAGACGGATGAATTAATAGGGGTTATGTATGTGCCCGTAAATCAAGGCAAGCAGTTACTTCCGGGCATGGAAGTCCGTGTCTCGCCAAGTACCGTCAATCGTGAAGAATATGGCTCCATGATCGGGCAGGTCGTTTCGGTATCTGAATTCCCCGTAACGGTACAGGAGTTACAGTCTACATTGGGTAACGAGGGTCTTGTGGAGCAGATGGCCTCGCAAGGTCTCTCGCTGGAAGTGCGCGTGAATCTCTCGCCTAACTCGGAGTTGTCGAGTGGATATAACTGGACAACGAAACAAGGTCCGCCTGTGCGTCTGAATAGTGGAATGACGGTGGATGGAACCATTACGGTTCATTCGCAGCGACCGATTGCAACCGTCATTCCCTATTTCAAATGAGGAGTCAATATAGTCGAACAGGCATAGGGAGGATGATGGAGTAGTGGCCCCAAGAAGAGTGAAAACGCCGACGGTATTACAAATGGAAGCTGTAGAATGCGGAGCTGCCTCACTGTCGATTGTACTTTCCTATTACAAAAGTTTCATTCCACTGGAGGAGCTTCGGATATCCTGTGGCGTGTCCCGTGATGGCAGTAAAGCGAACAATATTCTCAAGGCAGCAAGGCAATATGGAATGGAAGCCAAAGGGTACCGTAAAAATCCCGAGGATCTGAGAAACATGCCATGGCCGGTCATCATCCACTGGAACTTCAATCACTTTCTGGTATTGGAGGGCATTCAGAAGGATCGGGTGTTCCTCAATGATCCGGTTACGGGTCCGCGGGAGATTACCTTTGAGGAATTGGATCAGTCGTTCACGGGTGTTGTACTGACGATGAAGCCTGCAGAGGGTTATGTCCCACAAGGCAAAACGTCAAGTCTGCTTAGCTCTCTCTCCAGTCGAATCAAAGGTTCGGAGAAGGCACTGGTCTATGCGATTATAGCAGGATTGTTTCTGGTTCTGCCCGGTCTGGTCATTCCGGTGTTCAGCAAAATCTTTATTGATCAGGTGTTGCTGGGACATCTGAACAATTGGTTATTCCCGCTTCTGGTTGGTATGGGAATAACGACGCTGCTGCGTGCATTGCTGATTTGGCTGCAGCGCTACTACTTGCTCAGACTGGAGATGAAACTGGCTTTAAGCTCATCCAGTCGTTTTTTCTGGCATGTACTCCGGTTGCCGATTGAATTTTTTTCCCAACGGCATAGCGGAGACATCGCATCAAGGGTGGCCATCAATGATCGGGTCGCGCAGCTGTTGTCTGGACAGCTGGCAGTCGCTGCACTGAATTGTGTCATGATCCTGTTTTATCTGCTCCTGATGTTGCAGTACAGTGTATTGCTAACTGTGGTTACGGTAGGGGTGTCCCTGCTTAATGTTATATTCATGCAATTCATCACGCGTAAGCGCAACGATCAGAATCTGCGCCTGTTGCAGGAAAGCGGCAAGATGCAGGGTGTCTCCATGAATGGACTTCAAGTTATTGAGACGTTGAAGTCCAATAGCTCTGAGTCTGATTTTTTCGTCAAATGGTCAGGTTATCAGGCAAAACTGTTGCAATCCAATCAGCAATTTGGCGTATCAAATCAGTTTCTAATGTCTGTTCCCACACTGTTGACCAGTCTGGGGGCTGTTGCCGTGTTATTTTTTGGCGGTTTTCAAGTCATGAACGGGGCGTTGACCATTGGTTCGTTGGTTGCTTTTCAAAGTCTTGCGGCAAGCTTCAGTCAGCCTGTGAATGAGATGGTCATGCTGGCAGGAACGATTCAGGAAGCAGGAGGAAGCATGAAACGTTTGGATGACGTGTTGCAATATCCGGTGGATCGTCAGATTCAATCGGATCTGGATGAAGCAGACGAACAGAAGGACAGTGCCAAGTTATCCGGTCAGGTACAGATCAGTAATCTGACATACGGATACAGCAAGCTGGAGGCACCGTTAATTGACCAGTTTAATCTGTCTATTCAGCCAGGCATGAAGGTGGCTTTGGTTGGCGGTTCGGGCAGCGGAAAATCCACGATTGCAAAGCTGATTGCCGGAATATATGAACCGTGGGAAGGTGAGATTCGATTTGATGATCTGCGTCGGGATGAGATCTCCAGGCATCGGATGGGCAATTCCCTGGCCGTTGTGGATCAGGAGATTGTGCTGCTTGAAGGCACGATCAAGGAAAATATTACATTCTGGGATGCAACGATTCCAGAGACGGATGTCGTTCGTGCAGCCAAAGATGCCGTCATTCATGACCATATCGCAGAACGTAGCGGTGGGTATGACCACATGATTTCGGAGAATGGCGGTAACTTCAGCGGAGGACAGCGGCAGCGGCTGGAAATAGCCAGAGCCCTTTCAGGCAATCCGTCGATTTTGATCCTGGATGAGGCGACGAGCGCACTTGATCCGGCAACAGAGAAATTGGTCGATGACAGTCTTCGGCGCAGAGGTCTGACCTGTATTACGGTGGCTCACCGTTTGAGTACCATCCGGGATGCCGATGAGATCATTGTACTGGAACGCGGGAAGATAATTGAACGGGGAACGCATACGTTTTTGATGGAGCAAAACGGATATTACACCCGTCTTATTCAGAGTCAGTAACAGGGGTGCAGAAGGGGGTGAAAGCGTGACAGAGCCGATCAGGCCGAAAATGGAGTCATTTTTTACAAAGGTTGGAACGATTCATGATGTGGAAGGAAATAACCCTATTCTGATCACGGATGAGAACAGTGTATGGTACGTGGCTTCCGGTTACGTGGATGTATTCGCTGTAGTCATGGAAGGAGAGAACGCCGGAACAAGACATAAACGCCGTTATATGTTCAGTCTGGATGAGGGAGCGCTCTTATTCGGCTTTGACAATGGTCAGATGGTGGAGCGAATGGGCTTGTTGTTAACAGCGTCTGTCGGTACCAAAGTATTCCGGATGGAAAAGGAGTTACTCCTGAACCGAAGAGTAAACGACCAGTGGGATAACGAGTGGCTGGCATCCAAGGTAGATCAGTGGGTTGGTAGCTGGTCGGCAGCACTGAATGTACGGAATTCACCACTTGAATTTACACTGTTGGAACCTGGGGAAGATCAGAATCTGATACCTGATCAGACCTGGAGGCCGATGCGTACCGTATGGATTAAAGTACAGGATGGCATGGTACTCTGGGGGAAAGAACATCCCGTTACTACAGAAGATGCTAGTTACATACCCGTAACGTCCTCGTGCTGGCTGGAAACGCAACAAGCGGCTGTGGTCGATGTAAAAGTAACGCAGTCCTGGTTACCCAGAGATCCGTCACTTCACGGGTTATATGCATTCCATCAATTAATCGCCAGCAGGCTTGCGGTTGTGGTTGCCAAGGAACGCTTGCAGGAACAGGAACGCTTGCAACAGCGTACGGAGCATGATGATTCCTTAATGGACCATGCGCTCAAAAAACTGATTGCCGTTACCGGGCCGGATGAGCAGCAAGTTGTCTCCTTTTATTCTACTGATCCGCTTTACCCCGTAGGTAAGATCGTTGGGGACTATGCTGGTATCGTGATGAAGCCTGTTACACGAAAATTAAAAAGCCAATCGAAGCGTTCGCCTGTCCAGGAGATGGCGGAAGCTTCCGGTGTGCGTTCCCGCCAGGTCGCACTTAAAGGGGAATGGTGGGAAGCGGACAATGGACCGCTTGTTGGATACCTGGAGACATCGGGCGAGCCAATTGCATTAATCCCAGCAGGGGCCAATTCTTATCGCTGGGAGAATCCATTGCACGGGGAAAATGGGTTCGTTAATGATGAAATGGCGGCTACCATACAGCCGATGGCGTACATGTTTTACCGGCCTTTTCCTGCCCGTGAGCTTGGTATCAAAGACCTGCTTCAGTATGGTGCTCACCACTCGGTTCGTCGGGATCTCGTGATGGTGATTCTGATGGGGGCACTGGCTGGATTACTGGGCATTATGGTCCCGCTCGCCAGCGGTATTCTGGTGGATACCATTATACCGGAGTCTTATCGAGGGCCGTTGGTACAGATGGCCTTTATCCTCATCGCGGTCGTGTTATCGATTGCCTTGTTCCGACTCGCAGGTTCACTTGCCGCGCTGCGTATGGAAGGACGCGTGGAGAATGCGGTTCAGGCTGCCATCTGGGATCGATTGCTGAATCTGCCGGTTTCGTTCTTCCGAAACTATTCAGCCGGGGATTTGGCTTCCAGAGCGGGAAGCATCAATGCGATTCGGCAGCTGTTATCCGGTGCAGTAATCAGTTCGCTGCTAACAGGTGTGTTCTCCATTTTTCAATTTGCATTATTGTTCCGGTATAGTCCTGTTCTTGCCTTGGTGGCGGGTGGTCTTGTCCTCATCTCCATGTCATTTACCTTTGCGATTGGCCTGCTACAGGTACGTTACCAGCGCCGATTGTTGGAGCTTCAGGGACAGATTGCCGGAACAGTACTTCAACTATTGAACGGAATGAGCAAATTTCGGATGGCAGCAGCCGAGAACCGGGCTTTCTTCTTGTGGGCCAGGGCATTTGCGGAGCAGAAAAAGTGGTCCTATAAAGTTCGGATGCTGGATAGCTTCTCCAGTGTATTTCAAGCCTTTTTCCCATTGCTGACATCAATGGTGTTGTTCTACCTGGTGGTATCTACCCGTTCAGAAATGTCGGCAGGACAGTTTATCGCATTTTTCGCTGCATTTACCAGCTTCCTTATGGCCATGCTCGGTATGGCTACAGCACTGTTATCCGTGGTGAACATTGTTCCATTATATGAACGAGCCAAACCCATTCTCAAAACGTTACCTGAAATCCATGATCAGTTGGAAGATCCGGGTGAGGTGAGTGGAGCGATCGAGATTCGCCATATCCAGTTCCGGTATGAAGAGGATCAGGCACTTGTGTTGAACGACCTGTCGATGGATATCAAATCAGGACAATATGTAGCCTTTGTCGGGGCATCAGGCTGTGGAAAGTCTACGTTGATGCGACTGTTACTGGGTTTCGAACAACCTCAGAGCGGCTCTATTTATTTCGATGGTCAGGATCTGCGTTCGCTTGATATCAGCTTGCTTCGGAGTCAGTTCGGCGTGGTGTTGCAAAATAGCAAACTGATGTCCGGTGATATCTTCACGAATATCACAGGAACGTCGGATCTGACGATTCAGGATGCTTGGGAGGCCGCAGCCATGGCTGGATTCGATGATGACATCCGCAGCATGCCCATGGGAATGCATACGGTCATTTCTGAAGGTGGAGGTACACTATCCGGTGGGCAACGGCAGCGTTTGATGATTGCCAGAGCCATTGCCAAACGGCCGAAGATTCTCTTTTTTGACGAGGCAACAAGTGCATTGGACAACCGGACACAGCGTATTGTCAGCCAAAGCCTCAGCAAGCTTCAGGTGACAAGGATTGTGATTGCACACCGGCTCAGTACGATTACGCAGGCGGATCATATCTATGTATTTGATAAAGGCAGAATCATTCAGTCTGGCACCTATCAGGAGCTGATGGAGCAGAACGGGCTCTTCGCGGAACTGGCCAGCCGTCAACTGGCCTAAGATTTGAACTAAACTTGAAGTAACCTTGAGTGTTGCTTGAAACTGGGCTGTTATGCTGAATAAGGTAAGAAACCAAATCGATCTATTGGAGGAATTATTACATGAGTTGGACAGAAGAGCAGATTCAAGAAACGGTAAACGCAGTTATGGCTAAGGCAAGTTCGGATGCAGCATTCCG
This sequence comes from Paenibacillus sp. PAMC 26794, assembly GCF_000316035.1. Lineage (GTDB taxonomy): Bacteria > Bacillota > Bacilli > Paenibacillales > Paenibacillaceae > Paenibacillus. Next base: position 70,617 of record NZ_ANHX01000055.1, on the reverse strand, counting down.
CGCATTGGCTGTAAGCGACATCTACGCAGCAATTCAGCAAGAAACAGGTCAAGAAGTACCACGTGAGTTCAAAATCAATGTAGTGGATGGAACAGGTTACCACGCGACGATTGTATTGCCAGAAGCACGCGGCGAGGCGGATGAGTTGACAGAAACCGAGCTGGAATCTGTGGCTGGTGGTAGCAAAGACGGCGCAACTGATTTCTTCAATGGCGTGGGTAGTATTGCCGAGGATGCAGCAAGAGCGGCCATCCGTGTTGGAGAAAATTACGGTAACGCACAAGCTAAATAGTCTTCCTTGTATACTTCATACTTATATTAAAAAGCATGGAATGAATTGGAGTGCGATCCGCCTAACTAGGTAGGGGCGCACTCCAAATTGCTTAACACGAGCCCGGAAGTCCGCTGTCTGATCAGGAATTCAGTGCAGCAGTCACCATGGCTACAATGACGAACAAGAGGTGCCTGCGTGTCAAGGAAGACAGCTTTCTCATTGAAGTGGATCAAATCGTTCTGGATGATTGTACTCGGTATGGTATCCGGAATTGCGGCAGGTATATATGTACCGGAATTAGCTCATGCGATATCACGGTTTGGAGATCTGTACTTGTCCTTTCTGAAGATGTGTGTCATTCCCATTATGATGACCGCCATTATCTCCAGTATTGGCAGTCTGTTTATCCAGAGCGGAGCGATGAAGATGATCGTTCGTATGGGCATGGTATATACCTTGGCGTTGATATTCTGCGGTCTGCTAGGTCTCGGTCTTGGTGGAATCGGCCGTCCAGGCGCAGGGTTGGCAGAAGAATCCAAGCATGTACTTGGGGCGATTGTCTACGATCTGAGCGCCGATACTCGTTCCTTGTCCGATGAGAATCCACAGGGGGTATTTACGTTTTTGCTTAACATGATTCCATCCAATATATTCACAGCGCTGACGGAAAATAATACGCTGCAAATCTTGTTTTTTTCCGTGATCGTTGGGGTGGCAGTCGGCATGATGCGGACACCGCAGGGAGATGATGTGCTGAAGATTGCTGATGTATTGTTTGGAGCGTTTCAAAAGGTGATCTCCTGGTCCATGTACGCATTGCCTTTTGCACTCTTCTGTATGATGGCAGGGCAGTTCGCGACACTAAATTTGGATATTTTACCCGCCATGATGAAGTTGATCATGATGTTTTACATTTCCAGCGTGATTCTGATTGTGCTATCTATTGTGATCATGGCTGTAACATTGCGGAAGCCTGTCCGGGTCATCCTGTCTGCATTGAAGGATGCGTTAATTCTGGCATTCGGTACACGGAATAGTATCGCCACCGTTCCGACCTGTATGGAGGCACTGAGTATGAAGCTTCAGCAAGATCCGCGTATCGTTCAATTGGTCGTACCCCTGGGCATGATCATGTGCCGTTACAGTATGGTGCTTGTGTATACGCTTGGCATCACCTTTACCGTGCAATTGTATGATTTTGACTTTACGTTGTCGCAGTGGATCGTGGTGCTTGCAGGGGCTGTGGTGATATCCATTGCTGGTGCAGGCTCCCCGGGTGTTGTCTCTATTGGCATGATCGCGGTTATTGCGGAGATGCTCGCTCTGCCTTCCGAGGTCACCATCATTCTGCTTTTGGCTATGAATCCAGTTATTGATCCTATCATTACGGCTGCGAATGTATCCATACAATGTCTAACCACTTCACTATTGTCAGCCAGAAAGGAACATTATGATCACTATCAAACGGTTAACGCTCCAGGACAGGATGAAGTATAAATCGTTCATGTTTCAGTGGTTATACAAACAGGTGGAGCTGAGCTTGAATGACCCAATGGAATCTGAACGGTTCATGTTAATCGGAGCAGAATCGCAAGGTGTCCCCGTGGGCCTGCTTGTGCTTGAGCAGCGGGGTGGATACGGGCATGCAGTCTTACAGTGTATCTTCGTATCGAAGCCATGGCGCAGGCAAAAAATCGCTACATCGTTGCTCCGGGATGCACGAAGCTTGTGTGTGGAGAAACAACTGGCTACGATTTCCCTGAGCTATTACTCCGACAAGTCTTCAACCGATACGATCGAAGCATTATTGCATAAGGAAGGTTGGACACAGCCGCAATGTGAATCTGTCGTTTTCCATATTCATCTTGGAAGCGGGATTGCTCAGGCGGCTTGGCTAAGGGAACGCGCTATACCCCAGGGGCTGGAGTTATTTCTCTGGGCAGATCGGGAGGAGGGGCAACTTAGACAATCCATTGAAGCAGGAGAGCTTGATTTCCCTTCATTTCTGTCTCCGTTCAAAACCTTTGCTTCCCTGGAACCGAGCAACAGCTTCGGTATTCAATCCACCCAAGGAATTCAGGGATGGTCGATGACGTATCGACTGGACGAAGACACGATTTTGTATGATGCACTATATATTGCGCCGGAGTATCAACAGTTCGGTCTGGCTTTTCAGATGCTGGGCAGATCCATCCGCGTTCAAACGGAGGCAGGTATCCCTCAAGCGATGTTCACGGTTAACCAGAGTACACCGGTCATGATGAAGCTTGCCCGGCAGTGGCTTGCACCGTATTCATGGAAGAAGAGTGAGAAACGAAGCTGTTACAGCCGATTGCAATAAGGAGAGGAGGACGAATATGAGAGACAGAGAGAACACCAACACGAAGGATCGTATCGTGATTACAGGAATGGGCGTATTATGCGCACTCGGCGATCATCCGCAGATGGTATATGAGCGTATGTTGGCTGCTGAGACCGGAATTCGGGAAGTAACCCGCTTCGACACGGATAAGTTACAGAGTTCACTTGCAGGTCAGTTGGAGGATTCCATCCGTGAAGGAGTACTTGCAGGCACAGCGGAGCTATCCATGGACTTATGTGCACGGTATGCCATCGCTGCTGCGAGGAAAGCGTTAATCGATAGTGGCCTTTCAATAGCACATGCGGATAACATGACGCATCACGACAGGACAAAAGGAACAGGCGGAAAGCCATCCGTTCTTCCTGCGCGGATCGGACTTACGCTGGGTACGTGTAACGGTGGAGTTCTATCTTTGGAAGAACAGTGGAACCTGTCTGAGTTGGACGTCGATCATACGTCCCGGTATCCATTTTATCAGCAGGGCGATGATGCAGCGCGAGTTCTGGGTGTGGCAGGTCCGGTCACAACGTTAAATACGGCATGTGCTGCGAGTGGCAATGCCATAGGCTATGCAAGTGATCTCATTCGCTGGGGGTATGCCGATGTAATGCTCGCTGGTGGATCTGACCCATTGTCGCATAGTGTATATGCCGGATTTAATGTACTCCGTGCACTTAATTCCCGTCCCTCTTCACCCTTCAGCACCCAATACGGATTGAATCTGGGAGAAGGTGCAGCCTTTGTTGTATTGGAGAGACTGGACGCCGCACTTGAACGTGGTGCTACGATCTATGCTGAATTATGTGCCTATGGATTGAGCAACGATGCCCATCATATGACGGCTTCTCACCCGGAAGGTGCAGGCATACAACGTGCAGTGGAGATGGCGATCAGCCTTGCCGGATTATCCAAAACGGATATTGAATACGTAAACGCACACGGGACTGGAACACAGGCGAATGATCGTGCTGAAATTAGTGGTCTGCAGGGTAGTTTCGGGCCTAATCTGTCGATTCCTATCAGCTCAAGCAAAGCCTATTTTGGTCATACATTAGGTACTTCGGCTGCATTGGAGCTGGTTACCTCGCTCTACGCTATCAGGCAAGGATACGTTCCCGCTACGCTTCATTTTGAGGAGCCCCGTGAAGGCTGCGAGGAAGTGGATATCATTAAACATTCGATGCGTCCGATGCGTCCGGCATATATGATCTGCAACAATTCGGGGTTCGGAGGACACAATGTTTCGCTTGTGCTGCGTACAAATGGAATCGAAGAAGAGTGGTATTCGAGCGTGCAGAATGCTGAACGTGAGAATTCACTTGCAGAGCATCCGGGCGAGGCAGTCCCCAGACGACGTGTTGTCATTACTGGAGTGGGTGCCGTCAGCAAAGGGGATATCCGTAAGGGGAATGTACTCGGGGCTTTCGGTAAGGACACCGAACAGGTAACGGAAACAGCCTTCTTCTCCTTAAAAGATTACGATAAGAGCAAATATGAGCGCAGAATGAACCAGCTCACACAGAATACGATTGGTGCAGTTCTTGCAGCGATGGAGGATGCAGCGCTGGGCGAGTCTCAGCGGGAACATACGGGTTTTATCTACGGTACGGCACGAGGAAGCACGAGCAGTATTTCGAACTTTCTGGAATCTGTATTTGTCAAAGGCCCGGAGTATGCAAGTACGATCTATTTCCCGCATACGGTCATTAATTCCATTGCTGGTCAGACGGCTGAGAAATTGCAATTTAAGGGATTCAATAGCTCCTTCAGCACAGGAGGCAATGAGGGATTGACTGCCGCATTGTATGCAACGGGCAAGATCCGAGAGGGAGCCCTGACGTCTTGTCTGATTGGTGCTGGAGATGAACGATCCCAGCTTGCGGAGGATATCGACCGGGCCAAAGGATTGCAGGACAGCCGTTACGAGATGACGGAAGGCAGTGTCTGTATGGTTCTCAGTGACCTGGAAGAAGCTGATCAGACGCGATCCGGGATCTATGCGGAATTGAGTGGACTCGGTGTTGCTTCTGGCGCAGCACAGGACGCTTCGAGACAGAGCGAGGCGTTGATCCGGGCAGTTACCGATGCACTCCATGAAGCTGAAACCAGCATGGGGCAAATGGATCTGATTTTGCTCAACTCAGTAGGACGTCCTGGTGAACTGGAGATGGAGCAGGTCGCTGTATCCTCGATCGGGGAAGCTGTGGCCGTACCATCCGTGCCGATCATTAACCTTAATGCATGGGCTGGCTATGGAGAATCGTACAGTTCGATGTTACATCTCGCGGCGGCTGCAGAGCTTGTAAGCCCGGGAGCCATGCACGAACTTGCCAAAGGTACCTACGCCCATCTGGGCCTGCCTGAGTGCTCTTCTGCATACCGCCATATTTTGACCATCAGTTCTACCGTTAATGGCAGTTATTCTGCGGCAATCGTCAGTAGCGTCGCTGAGTGAACCGTGTTAATTGAAAAAAATTATAGGAGGCTTACACATATGACAGTGAATTACGAGGTAGAGATGGATGAGATCAAACAGACAATCAAACAAACGTTGTTAATTGATCGGCTCAAACTGGAGGACATCACCGCAGAGGAAATTACGGATGACATGATTTTATTCGGTGAAGAACTGGGACTCGATTCTGTGGAGGCGTTCGAGGTTATGGTTGGTATGGAAGAAGTGTACGGCGTGATGGTGGAGGACCTTCCCGCAACAGAGCTACAGATTCATCTGAGAAATGTGCAGTCCATTGCGGAACTGATTATGGCCAGAAAGACCAAAGGGACGCGAGGCCAATGACCTTTCGTGATCACGTCGTTGTGGTTACAGGGGTATCACGGGGCATAGGGCGGGCCATAGCGCTGAGATTCATTGCAGAGGGAGCCATTGTGGCAGGCATCTATGTCAAGGATGACGCCGCGGCGGACCGGCTAACAGAAGCGGTGAGTGCAGCAGGCGGACGGATGCGGTTGTTCAAGGGCTCTGTTGCGGACCATGCTTTTGTAGCGGATGTGATGAAAGAGGTATTTAATACATTTGGCCGTGTGGATGTCCTGATCAATAATGCCGGAAGAGCGAGCGACCAGATGGCACTGCGGATGGAAGAGCAACAGTGGAATGAGGTGCTGGACACCAATTATGTTGGTGCCTGTTATTGCTCACAGGAAGCGGTCAGCTACATGGTTCTTCAGGACAGTGGAAGCATTATCAACCTGGTGTCGGTGAGCGGTATATATGGGCGGGAAGGTCAAAGCAATTATGCAGCTTCCAAAGGGGCTTTGATAGGGCTGACGAAGTTATATGCCCGCCTGTATGCATCAAACAACATTCAGGTCAGTGCCATCGCACCAGGTATGATTGATACCGAGATGACGGGGGAGGTGCCGGAAGAGAAACTGAATGATTTTCTGCGCCACACCCTGATCGGAAGGCAAGGATATGCGGAAGAGGTAGCTGAGGCGGTAATATACCTCGCAGGATCTGCGGCACGTTATCATACCGGACAGACATTAAAACTGGATGGCGGCTTTTTGCGTTAAGGGCAAACTTGAATTGGAATCAGAGGGAGGGAAGCTAATGAAAACGGCGTATGTGCATCATGCAGAGAGTACAGCTATGCAGATGATGGTTGTATATTTGTTACATCGTGGCTTGCAGATTACAGCAAGCTTCGCTACATCAGAACAAGCAGAGCAGTTTCATTCCGATCTGTCTGTGCACGACCAGAAGAACTGCCGGATTATCGTTGCGCCGGACCTGGGAATGAAGGGAATTGAATCCGTACTGTCAGCATCTGCCGAGCATATGCAGGGGCTCGACTTCTATATTCATGGCAGTAGCTGGGTGGATGAACTGTCTGAGCTCCAAAGTGATCCGGCGGCTTTTGCTCTAACCAGCCATCGTCAGTTAAGTGAACTCTTTCTATATACCCGTGCAGCAGGTAATTTTATGGCGCGTAAACAGAGTGGACAGATGATCGTACCCATACTGGCAGATATGATGCACTATAGTGGATTTCCTTCTTCTCCGGTGTATAACCAGGGTGCCCAGGCATATGTCAAAAGCTTCGCCAAAGAGATGACGCCTTTTCGAGTCTCGGTCAATACGTTAACGTTTGGTTACTACCGTATGGAGAACCACATAAATGCCGGACGAAGTCGCAGGAAGATCTATGATATGTTCACCTTAAAACCTTCTGTGCCTGAATTGGAAGAGCTTGTACAAGGTCTAGGCCTGTTGCTTGATTATGGTCAGGGCATGAGTGGTCAAAATATAACGTGGGGTTACGGTATTCCGTCTGTTCTCTGATATGATCTGAGACAATACGGCTTCAGTAATCTTCGAAAGAGGCAGAAGATGGGATATCAACAGAATGGAAACGATGCGGAGCAGGAGAACCGCCAGTCCGATGAACTGCTGGAAGAAGAACTGGAAGAGGTTGTCGGTGGGCTGGCAACTGTTTCAATTGCGCGTTGCAAAGTCTGCCACATTCGAATTGCGGTGTACGAGATGAGCGTATGTGCAGCTTGTTTTCGCAAAACGCAGCTTCCACTTGCAGGAGAAGGGGGCTAACCATGATCAGAAGTTACGGCCGGCTGTGCATCTTGCTGTTGTTCATGTTAACCATAGGACTTATCCTCTCATCCTGTACAAGCGTATCCCGAGACGCTGTATCAACCATAGCAAGTCCGCAGACTGAAACGGCTCAGTCTCGGGCAGCAGAAACGGACATCACAGCAGCTAAGGCAGCTAAGGGAAGGGAGCCAAGAGTTTATACTGCGGAAGAATTGGAAGGATATCCGGAGGATATTCGGGATATTTTGAGCAGCGGCAAGCTGCGGATTGGATTGAAGGTGGAGGACAGCTATCCGTTCTTTTACACCGATGAAGAAGGGTTACTGCGCGGGAGCGATGTTGAGCTTGCCAACGACATCGCTCTTAAACTCGGGGTGAAACCGGAATATATCCGAACAGCCACTTCTTTTGATGAGGTGATTGATCAAGTGTCTTCCGGGGAGGTAGACGTCGGTATTTCCAAATTGAGTATCACTCTGGAGCGGGCGAAGCGAGTGCTGTTCTCGGATGCCTATCTGCATTTCAAACAAGCACTGCTCATTAACCGTCTTCAACTTGCGGAACTCGGACAAAAAGGCGAATATCCGGATGTGCTAACGCTGCTTCAGCAACGTGGAACACAGATCGGCATTGTGCAAGGCACGTCTTACGTAGGCTTTACACACGAGCTTTTTCCTACGCAAGAACAGACTGCCTACAAGAATACTTCCGAATTATTTGATCATGTGCGGCAAGGCGAAGTGATCGCTGCTGTCTATGATGCTTTTGAAATCTCACGTTATTTGAATCAGAATCCTGCCTACTCCCTTGACCTTCAATATGTGCAGCTGGAGGATCAGGATGACGATATTGCCATCGCCGTTGATCCGCGCCGCATGCATCTCCACCAGTGGATTAACACGTATCTTCACATGCAGGAAAAGAACATTCAGCGCTGGCTTGAAAACTATGGCATCTGAACAATAGGGTTGTGCTATGATACATGCATGAACCCGATGGTTCGGTTTTTTATTCAGTTAAAAGAGGGGACACATTGGTGGGAATCTCATGAATAAACGTACTTCTTTCCTGTATTACATCATCCCTGTTATGTTATTTTTTCTGATTTTCACGGTACTGATCTTGTTCGAATTACCTTCTAATCAGATGAATGCTGAAGTTCAGGATGGGCGTTTAACGATTACCAATGAAGCTCTGTCCTCTGGAGAAGGAAGTCGGTTAGATGGCGAGTGGGCATTCTATTGGAAACAATTGCTGGAGCCCAAGGATTTTGCCAGTGAACGAACGGGTCCGGTAAGTTACGTTAATGTTCCAGAATCTTGGGGGAATTATGAAATCAGTGGGCATAAGCTGGATAATACGGGATTCGCCACGTATCGTCTGGTGGTGGATTTACCAGAGCAAGATATAGAGCTGGGGTTACTAACCTCAGGGATAACTTCCGCACACCGATTGTGGATTAATGGCAAACTTGTATCGGAAAGTGGGATTGTGGGACGAACGTTAAAGGAATCTTCTTCATATAAGGTGCCTGCTCTGATCCGAATGGAGGCAGGGCAGACCCAAGCTGATATTATCATTCAAGTTTCGAACTATACACATCGAAAAGCGGGTCTGTTTAGCTCTCTAACGATCGGTGAATATAATCAACTGAATCAATCCATGAAATACAAACTGGTATCCGAGAGTATGATTATGGGCTGCATGTTGATTATGGGGCTTTATCATATCCTGTTGTATACACTGCTGCGCAAAAATCGGGAGTCTCTGTATTTTGGTCTGATCTGTATTCTGCTGGCCATGAAGAACAGCTCTGATTCCCAGTACATTTTATCAGAGCTTATTCCGGGCATGAGTGGTGATACATTCCTTAAAATTGAGTATTTAGGCTTCTTGGGCAGCTCTCCACTTGCGCTACTTTTTTGTTACTCCATTTTCCCCAACGAGATGTCCAAACGATTACGTGATATATTTTGGATTCCAGGGTTGCTGTTCACTTTATTTATCCTGTTCACACCTACTCAGGTATACACGAAGTTTGCGTTGTTCATGCAGGCATACGCGATTCTGATCGGGATTGTGATCATTCAAAATGTGGTCCGAGCTGCTATGAAAAATGTTGCTGGTGCGCGTTGGATGTTGGCAGGTACCGTCGTATTCTTCATTACTGTAGTGAATGATATCTTAATGAATAACGGTATGATTCGAACAGGAATCTACTTCTCGTACGGTCTTCTCTTTCTCATTCTCTGTCTGTCGATTGTTGTATCAACCCGATTTTCCAATGCCATGAAAACCAATGAACGCTTGTCTTCGCGTCTGCTTGATTTGGATCGGGTTAAAGATGAGTTTCTCGCTAATACCTCTCATGAGCTTCGTACACCGCTCAACGGAATTATCGGGCTTACGCAGTCGTTGCTATACAGCATGAATGACCGATTGGAAGATAGCCAGCGAATGCACCTGAACATGATCGTTTCAAGTGGCCAGCGTATGTCTTTTCTGATTAACGATATTCTGGATTATGCACTTCTTAAGAATAACGATATGCGTCTGCATCGAACCAAAATAAATCTGCACCAATTGGTCCAGGTAGTCCTTACCGTGGTTAAGCCGCTCATTACAGGCAGGGATCTCATATTATACAATCGAATTGATCCTCATTTTCCACCGATTGAAGCAGATGAGAATCGAATGCAGCAAATTTTATTTAATCTGATCGGCAATGCGATCAAGTACACGCCATCAGGTCATATTGTGATTCGTGCACAGGTTGTGCAGGGTGATGTGGAAATTCAGGTAGAGGATACGGGGATTGGCATACCGGAGGATAAATTTGCAATTATTTTCAATCCATTCGAGAAGCTTGAATCCATTGATAACACGGGTACCGGACTTGGACTAAAAATCACCAAGCAACTTGTCGAGCTGCATGGAGGAGAGATTAAGGTACAGTCAAAAGTGAATCAGGGCTCCCTTTTCTCGTTCACGATCGGGCAGCATAAGAAGAAGAATGCTTCATCTGCGCTACCGGATAAGCAAAACAATGAATTTATTCAGAACGGTGTAAACAACTTTAGTTCTGTTACAGAAGTTAAGATAGCCGGTTCACATCATCTTAATGTCGAAGTCAGTTCCGAGAAAGAATCAGAGTTACAACCTTATCACGTGTTGATTGTGGATGATGAACCCGTTAACCTGCAAGTGGTGATTCAGCAGCTTGCACCACTGGCATGTGTGTTTGAAATTGCGAACAGTGGTACTGAAGCACTCGCGCGTTTGAATGAATTGCAGGATATCGATCTGGTGATCACGGATATGATGATGGTCGGCATGTCGGGATATGAACTATGCGGATTGATCAGGGAGCGTTACAGCCTGATTGAGTTACCTATTCTGATTATGACAGCGAGCAATCGAGATGACACGATTACAGCTTGTTTTGCTGCTGGAGCCAATGATTATATTTCAAAACCGATTGGACGCAATGAACTCATAAGCCGTGTACGTACACTGTTGTTATTAAAAAGGTCTGCTCAAGAGTTAAGTCTGAATGCACAGCAACTTGCAGAGCTGAATCAGCAGTTATCCGAGTTGAATATCAACCTGGAGCATCGTATTCAGGATCGTACGGTAGAGCTGGAGCACAAAAATAAGGATCTGGGCCGTCTGGAATTGTCACGCAGACGATTGCTGAGCGATATATCACATGAACTCCGCACACCGATGACAGCGATTCAGGGTTATGTGGAGGCGATTGTATCCGGGTTGGTGGATAACGAAGAGGACCAAAAAGTATATCTGCAAATGGTCTTAGTGAAGGCTCTGGGGTTAAATCGTCTGATTCACGACCTATTCGAGCTGTCCCGTCTGGAATCTGGCAAGTCTGAAATGATCTTAATCATGATGAGCTTACAGGAATTAATAGATACCATTCAGGACAAATTCAGGTTGGACATCGCACGTGCTGACATGAGCTACGAGTTTCAGATGAACATTACGACTGCTCAGCGAAGTGATTATCAAGTCGTGATTGATATGGATCGGATTACTCAGGTGTTGACCAATCTGGTGTTTAACGCGATTCAGCATACAGGTGCAGGTGGGATGATTCGTCTTCATTGTTCCATTGAGGAATGGGAAAATGACGGTGATTCTCCAGGACGACTTACCATCCGTGTGGAGGACAATGGAGCGGGTATTATGGAAGAGTCGCTGCCATTTGTATTTGACCGCTTTTTCCGTGAGAAACATGATCGGCATGTGGTTCAGGGCAGTGGTATTGGACTTGCGATTGCGAAGGAAATTATTCAGTATCATGATGGAAACATACACGTAGAAAGTGAAGTCGGAAAAGGGAGTTCTTTTTATTTCACGCTGCCTCTGTATGTTTTGGATTAGGGGAATGACAAGGATTTACAGTAATTAAGCCATTAATGAGTGGCGTTCAACAGGAAAAACGAGTACTCAGGGTTCACCCGGGTACTCGTTTTTTGTTTTGCACGGAGCATCTTAAGAGTCGAATTAATTTGCTAGTTTGATGATGAAGAAGCGGCAGCAGCCGATGCTGCGGCAGTTGCGGCCATGGCGGCCTGCTGGGCGATGATAATATTTGTGATACTGGTTGAGATTGCTGTCGTAAGCACACCGTTGCGCAGATCCTCTACATGTTGAATGGCTACCAGAGCAGACGAGAACAGGAGCAACTCCTGTTTGTCGATTGACCAGGCACCGAAGCCTTTTTGAGTCCGTAACCAGTCATTTGTTTCTGCGACTTCATCCACTAATGACTCTCTGTTTGAAGGCAGTAGAGAAAGTATCCCGAGAGAGGGTAACGTATACGTTTTATCCATTCGGAGATTCCTTTTGCGAAAAGCTTCATTTAAGGCAATCACACGAGCACCTGCATCCGGGGGATCATCTCCAAGAACCAGGACCTGTGTTAACGCCTGCACACTGTTTCTGGAAGAGAACTCTGGTTTTAATTCCCCATAGAGTTGTTCCATACGTGCCACACCAGTATCCACCTCGAGATCGGAAAGGGCTAACATGGCAGCGAAAATGTAGTCATCCTGTCCAGTGAGGAAACGATGCACTGCTTTCATGCCATCATAAAATGATTTGGCTCGCTCCACCGTAGGTTGAAACTGGTCAGGTAATGTCTGAGTAGCGATCTGATAGGCGGCAATAACCAGATAATCGGAGTTGCGAAATTTGATCTCTTTCATCAAGTCATAGACATGCAAGGTGTCTGCCAGCTTCGTCTCTGCATCCGTTGTAAGGGAGAGCATGGCAGCAACGCTAATGGCCGAATTACCTCTGAATGCAGAGAAGAGTTTTGTGTTTTGCTTAATCAACTCATGGCTTTGACGAATAGCTTCTCCATCCGCTGTTTTATTCTCCGCTGCATAGAGCAGGGCAACCAGACGTTGCATCATCGCATGTTGCCATTTGAACGACTTCTTGATGATCGGGGTATTGGAAACAAATAATTCAACTCGTTCTGCATGATGCTGCTGCATAGGCACACCTCCATATTCACTGTTATTCAACAATACCCTTCCAGCTTCCTTCATTCCGTCGGTGTAAACAGATTAGATGATTAGGAATATCAAATGAATTAAAGCGATTATTCCCATAGGGTAGATCAATGATCTGGAGAACCCGTTTTTAAATTCATTTCGAGGATGTTTTTCGAAAAAGAAGTGTAATACGGTATGTATGATGAAAAAGATATCCAACACCCAAAATGTAATGGTCTGATATGAGCTAAAAAGAAGAGAGAGGATGATGGTATACATTGGCAGGTGAATCCAAGTGAAATACCTATAGGCTTTATCATCTTCCATATCTTTTAACACCATAAACAATTTCCACTCGGACCGCCTGATGGCATCCATTTCGTGAAGCAGAAAGAGAGACAGGTTAAACAAAAATAAAACCAGTAAAAAGTCAGGCATGCAAAGTCTCCTTTTCCTATTCAATCTGCTCCTATCTTACTAAAGGTAATTTAATTTGGCAAAATATGAAAAAAAGGTTCACGCTCCGTTCATACGTGCTTGATATGCTCTCGAAAGAAAGCGTAAGGAACAGGTATCAAAAAATATGCGGAGTGGTGGGGGCAATTCATGTCATCGTTGATAAGAAAGATTTTTGGGAAAATGATTTTACTGGTGTTATTGTTAGGCATGATATTAGGGGCAACTGGATTAGGGACCATGCCACTATCGGCAGCAGTATCCAATCCGGGATTAAATTCGGGTAAATTGGAGCAAGGAGTCGTCGCTAATCTGGAGGATACTGATCAGTTAACGGCATTCATGGATGGGATGATGGATGTGCAAATGCGATCTTTACAGATTCCAGGCGCAGTCATTTCGATTGTGAAGGATGGGAAGATCCTGCTCTCCAAAGGGTACGGACATTCGAACATCGAAGAAAATAAACTCGTTGATCCCCAAACCAGCTTATTTCGAATTGCTTCAACAACAAAGCTGTTCACATGGACGGCCGTGATGCAATTGGTTGAGGCGGGCAAGCTTGATCTCGATACAGACATCAACATCTATCTAAAAACGGTGAAAATACCGAAAACCTATGAGGAACCGATTACGTTGCGCCATCTCATGACCCATACCGCTGGGTTCGAGGAAGGCGGTGTAGGTTACCAGATCACTACCGATCCGGGGAAACTGCCCGTCTCTATTGCCGAAACGATGGCGAAACATATGCCTGCACGGGTTAAGCCTCCAGGCGAGATGCTATCGTATTCCAATTACGGTGCCTCACTCGCGGGACTTATCGTCGAAGAGGTCAGCGGTGTTGCCTATAATGACTATATACAGAAAAATATATTTGATCCGCTGGGCATGAATTATGCTACGGTAGAGGAGCCTGTTCCAGCGTCTCTTGAACCTTATGCCGCCCTTGGATACGCTCGAGCTAACGGCGAGTTTGTAACCAAACGGCCAACGTATGAGGGCGGATTCCGTCCTGCGGGATCAGGGAGCGTGTCGGCGAACGATATGGCTCATTTCATGATTGCCCATCTTCAAGACGGGCGATATGAAGATAAACAAATGCTCAAGCCGGAAACAGCCAAGCTCATGCATTCTCCGGCATTCCAGTTTGATGAACGTTTACCCGCCATGGATCTGGGCTTTTACGAGTTGAATATGAATGGACTGCGTGTGATCTCTCATGGAGGGGCCGATGAGCTGTTTAATACAGCCCTTTATCTTGTACCGGACAAAAAAGTGGGCATCTTTGTTTCCTATAGTGGAGGGGAAGGCGGAACGGCAGCAGAAGGGTTGGCGCAAGCCTTTTTTGACCGATACTATCCTGTACATGCAACTGAGCAGCCTAATGAAGGTTCTATCGAATTAGGAGAGTCCCTGGAAAAATATGCAGGCTCTTATCAATTTACCCGTCGTAATCACACAAAAATTGATAAGTTTTTCAGTTTTCTGACTCAAATCAATATTGAGGTTTCGGATAACCGACTGTTTATTGGAAGTGGTGCAGATAAGCAAGTATATACTCCGATTGGCGTGAATTTATTCCAGGAGGTCGGAGGAAAACATCAGATGGGGTTCCGCACCAATGCAGAGGGCAAGGTCACGTATCTATTTCTGGATATGTTAAACCCAATGCCGCTGGAACCTGCACCGTTAATGAACCAATCGAAGTTCTGGCTCCTGTTGCTCGGCATTTCGGTTGTTCTGTTCATCACCGTATTGCATGGATTTGTTTATCGCAGACGCGAAATCAAAGTGATGCCAAAAGCGCAGAAATGGGCAGTCCGGCTGTCGGCCGTTACGTCCGTGTGGGCATTGGTAACCTTGGGTGCAACGCTTCTGGTGATGAACATGAATCTGATTGATCGGCTTAGCCATATTTCATTATCTTTACGTCTCTACCTGATCATGCCCGTGATCTTTGTAGGATTGACTGTGGCCCTATTCATGATGAGCTTGCTGGCATGGAAAAACCAATATTGGACGTTACTGAAGCGTGTGCACTATACGTTTGTAACGGTAGCAGCAGTGATCTTGAGTTTATTTTTCTATCATTGGAACCTGCTGGGCTGGCATTTTGGTTGAAGGCCTCCTCCCAAGTGGAAGAAACAAGATAGATATCGGAGGCATGCATTTGATATGACCAAAATCCTAGTTGTGGATGACGATGTGCATATTCGTGAGCTGATTACCTTGTTTTTGCGTAATGAAGGATTCGAGATTGTGGTAGCTAAAGATGGTGCAGAAGCATTGGATATTGTGGAGAAATCCCCAATCGATCTGGTTATCCTTGATATTATGATGCCACGATTGGATGGTTGGGAACTATGCCGGGAGATCCGGCGCATGGATCTAAATATGCCGCTCTTGATGGTCACGGTGAAAGGGGAATCGGCTCAGAAAGTGAAGGGATTCCAGCTGGGAACAGACGATTATCTGACGAAGCCCTTTGATCCACTAGAGCTTGTGATGCGAGTAAAAGCTTTGCTGAAACGTTACCTGATTGTCTCCTCCCAGACCATTCAACTAGGGGGCATTGTGCTGAATCGACGCAGCTTTCAAGTGATTCGTGGAGAGGAAACAATCAATTTGCCTTTAAAAGAGTTTGAGTTGCTGTTCATGCTGGCAAACCAGCCTGGGCAGATTTTTACCCGGGAACAATTAATCATCAAGATCTGGGGAAGTGACTATGAAGGGGATGACCGGACAGTTGATGTTCACATTAAGCGACTACGTGAAAAATTCGCTGGGGATGCACACCATTTTCAGATTGAAACGGCTCGTAGTCTGGGCTACCGGTTAGTCATCACATGATCAAAACCTTATATGTTCGTATTATTTGCACGTTTCTGGTCGTCATTGTTTTCAGCTTGCTGACCTCTTTCTTCATGGGGATCTTCCTTTTCAAAAAAGAAGTAAATCATATCGGTCAGAATGACATGATTTCTGTAGGGGAGGAACTGATCCATCTATATGAGCAAACGCAACCTGAGGACAGGGATGCTTTCATCAAAAGTATGGTGAAAGTGTCCACCTATCCCATTCATCTATATGACGTTTCGGGTAACGTAACCTATTATGACCTAGACCATACAGAGACCGTTGAAATCGCACCAGAAGTGGTTCAAATGGTGTTGCAGGGTCAGATCTATCGCTCTCCCGGAGAAGTGGAGCAGACGTTCATAGGTCTCCCTTTTCCATACAAAGGGGAACCACAAGCCATGTTTATGCAGTATTCTCCGCAGAATGAAAATATCATTAATCGGATGGTTTTGCTGGTATTATTGCTTGCACTGTTGATCGGAAGTTTGTGTATCCTTATTGCTGCAAGGTATTTGGTCAAACCGATCCAGGTGTTGACGCGGGCAACCAAACGACTGGCGAAGGGTGATTTTAATGTGGAAATCCAAACAAAGCGCGTGGACGAAATGGGAGCATTGACGCAGAGTTTCAATGAAATGGCGAGTGAGCTTAAACAACTGGAACAGATGAGACAGGATTTTGTTTCCAATGTATCTCACGAGATTCAAACGCCGCTGACCTCTATTTCCGGTTTTGCCATGGCGTTGAAAAACAGCAGCCTGGTTGCGGAGGCCGATCGTAACTATTACCTCGATATCATTATTACGGAGAGTGGACGACTATCCAGACTAAGTGATAATCTGCTGGAGCTTGCGTCTCTGGATTCCGATCATCATCCGTTCGAGACAACCACCTATAATCTTGATGAGCAAATCAGGCAAGTGGTGGTGACTTGCGAGCCTCAATGGTCAGCCAAAGGCATTCCAATTCACTTAGAATTGGCGGACGGTATCAAAATCAGGGCAGATCAGGATCAGCTTAACCAAGTGTGGATGAATTTACTAGGCAACAGCATTAAGTTTACTCCCGTGGGTGGGCGTATCGAAATACGCACGAGCCAGTCGGTAGATGGAATCTTTTTCACGATAACCGATTCGGGCATTGGAATAGCGCCAGAGCAACTGGATTATGTTTTCGAGCGGTTTTATAAAACAGACCTGTCACGCGATCGTAGCATCAGTGGTAACGGTCTGGGCCTCGCCATCGTCAAAAAAATCGTGATGCTTCATCACGGAACTGTTGAAATGAGAAGCCAGGTGGGCGTGGGGACAACGGTGATGGTTCATTTGCCTTCCGGATGATTACAGAAATCAATTTGGGGCTGCCAAAGATATTTTTCTGGTAGCTCTTTTTTTATGGGTTTTCAGATCACTATTCCAGTGGCGATAAATGGAGGATATAAAATAGTTTAAAAATAAATATTTTATTGTTTAATGCACTAAAGGATTTCGCAGAAAAATGTCGAATAATGTCTATCGATAAGGCATATTCAGTTGATGGGGGTCGATATGAAGCAGCAATGGTTTGGACGGTATCTCATTTCATAACGAGGAAGGAACTGATGACTATCAACAGTTCAGTTAACATGTACAAGAGAGTCTTAATCATGCTTCTATGCTTTATCTTGGTTTTAGCCAATGGATTCTTCGGGAGTCGGTGGGCTGGAGTAGCAGCGGCATTAGCATCCCCAACAACAGTAACGTTTTCTACAAATGATGAGGCTGCATGGGATGATGGTGTCGCCGAAGATGGCACTGGGTCTTCCGAAGATATTCCTGATAAGGTTTTTCAATTTTATAGGATCAGTGACACCAACGGTACGATGTTTCCCGGGACATTGTTCTTTTCTGTAGGCAGTGACGAATTCAGATATCTCACCATGTACGGTGATCCTTGGAAAGGAATGGGGATAAAGAAGGATGATGGTTCCGCTTTTCAGATTAATAGCTTCGTTTATTCTAACTATGGAGAGACTTCTCCAATAAACATCACGGTAGATGGATATCGTAACGGAATAAAAGTGGCATCATCTGTATTCCAAACCGAGCTAATCAATTTTTACGAAACAAAACATGTCTCATTAAACGAGGACTTTGATAATGTGGACAAGGTTCTTCTATATTCAACTAACGATAGTTGGCATGGTATTAATAACATTGTACTTGATGATGCTGTCCTTTCTGCAGTAGCACCAACGATCAACTCACAGCCAGCGAATGAGACGGCCAATGAGGGAGCGAGCAGTCCAACACTGAGCTTAGGTGCTACGGTCAGTGACGGGGGAACGCTGAGCTACCAGTGGTACAGCAACGTAACCAATAGTACAACGGACGGCACGCCAATCAATGCGGCAACGGGCTCAACGTATGATGCGCCAACGACGAGTACAGGCACGACCTACTATTATGTAATCGTGACGAACACCAACAATGGCGTAAATGGGACCAAGACGGCAACAACAACAAGCAATGCGGCACAAGTAACGGTGAATGCGCTGGTTCATGCAGCAGCACCAACGAT
Source organism: Paenibacillus sp. PAMC 26794 (assembly GCF_000316035.1). Taxonomy (GTDB): domain Bacteria; phylum Bacillota; class Bacilli; order Paenibacillales; family Paenibacillaceae; genus Paenibacillus. The sequence continues at coordinate 52,006 of NZ_ANHX01000055.1, read as the reverse complement.
CAACACACAGCCAGCAGATGAGACAGCCAATGAGGGAGCGAACAGTCCAACGCTGAGCGTAGGCGCTATAGTCAGTGACGGAGGCACGTTGAGCTACCAGTGGTACAGCAACACGACCAACAACAATACAGGCGGTACGCTGATCAATGGGGCAACGAATCCAACGTATGCCGCGCCAACGACAAGTGTGGGAACGACCTACTATTATGTGATCGTGACTAACACCAACAATGGTGTAAATGGAACCAAAACCGCAATAACGACAAGCAATGTTGCTGTAGTTGCGATTCAACCAGCACTAACGTATATCATTGAGAATATTGCGGATCAAACCCCAGCAGCACTGATTCAGGGCTATGTCTCGGGTAGTCAAGAAACATTAACCATTACCGTGAAAAATATCGGTACGGGTACATTGACTAACTTCGAGGTAACATCTGGTGGGACGAATGGAACGGATTTCGAAGTAACACAACCTACAGTGTCGACCCTTAACCATGGGGCTGAAACCAGCTTCACAGTGAAGGTCAAGGATAGTTTGCCTGCGGGTACCTACTCTGGAACGGTTCTTATATCTGCGGAAAATATGCTGGACCAGACATTCCAAGTTGTTCAAGCGATCAACTTGCCAAATGCACCTGCCAATCCTCAGGATCTGGTAGTGACCCCTGGAGATCGTCAGGCTCAGCTGAATTGGAGTAACGTGCCGGGAGCGACATATTACGAAGTTTATTCATCAACAGTATCCGGTCAATTTAGCAGTAACGCCATCACCACCGTGACGGATGGGAATTATCGTGTGGAAAATCTGATTAATGGAACGACTTATTTCTTTATGGTGAAAGCAGGCGGATTGGGTGGCTTGAGTGCGGATTCCAATGTGGTAAGTGCAACTCCATTAACAGTTCCGGGAGCACCATCATCCGTGATAGCAGTCGCTGGTAACGGACAGGCTGCCCTTAGCTTTAATCCTCCAGCAGACAATGGAGGAAGTGCCGTAACGGCATATGAGGTGAATGTTCTACCAGACAATAGAGTCGTGACTGGAACACGTAGCCCAATAATCATCACGGGATTAACCAACGGAACGAGCTATACGTTTACAGTGAAGGCAAAGAACAAAGCAGGAGTTAGTGAGTCTTCGTTACTATCCAATGCAATCATTCCGTTGGTACCAACAGGTAATGGCGGCAATACCGGTGGCGGAGGAGGAAGTACTGGCGGTATTGGAGGCAATATGACTCCAAGCCAGCCACCTACATCAGGAACTCAAGTTCCGAACCCAGGAAATTCAGGGGTGGATGTAATGGTCAACGGGAAAGTGGAAAACATCGGATCAGCAACTTCAAGTGAGCGAAATAGTCAAAGTGTAACCACAATAACGGTAGATTCCGTGAAACTGGATGAAAAGCTCTCGGCTGAAGGAAATGGGGCTACGGTCACCATTCTGCTAAATACACAATCTGATGTTGTCATTGGGGAACTTAATGGTCAGATGATCAAGAACATGGAGGAAAAAAACGCAACTCTGAAAATTCAAACGCCTTCTGCGACCTACACATTACCTTCTCAGCAAATCAATATCCAAGCGCTGTCCAATCAACTGGGGCAGTCAATTAATCTCAAAGATATTCAGATTCAGATTGAGATTTCGACTCCTGGAGCAGAGATGCTGCGGGTAATAACAGATGCGATTGAAAAAAACAGATTTACGCTTGTTGCCCCAACATATAATTTTGAAGTACGCGGCATTTACGGTAATCAGACGATTAACATTTCTAATTTCAACGCGTATGTTGAACGAACGATTGCGATTCCTGAGGGAGTAGATCCTAACCGAATCACGACAGGTATAGTCATCGACACGGATGGATCAGTTCGTCACGTACCGACTCAAGTCGTTGTTAATGATGCCAAATATTATGCCAAGGTGAACAGTCTGACCAATAGTACTTATTCTATTATATGGAATCCAATTGAGTTTCAGGATGTTCAGAACCATTGGGCTAAGGCCCAGGTAAACGATATGGGTTCACGTATGGTCATGGATGGAACGGGAAAAGGTATGTTCACTCCTGATCGAGATATTACGCGAGCAGAATTCGCCACGATATTGGTACGCGGTTTGGGACTGAAACTGGATACATCCAATAATGTTTTCTCGGATGTATCCACCGATGTTTGGTACAGTAGGGCGATCAATACGGCATATGAATACCAATTGCTAGATGGCTTCAAAGATGGAACTTTCCGTCCTGATGACAAAATTACACGGGAGCAAGCCATGAACATTATGGCAAGAGCCATGGCAATTACGGGGCTAAAAGCAAAGCTTCCTGTTCCATCTGGATCAGCTGGTCTTCAGATGTATACAGATGCAGCAGACTCATCAGTGTGGGCATACAGTGGTATGGCTGAAAGTGTACAAGCCGAAATTTTCTCAGGGAGAAGTGATGGGAAACTTGCGCCTAAGGCATATATTACAAGGGCTGAAGTGGCTGCAATCGTCTCGCGGCTTCTCCAAAAATCAGGATTGATCTGATTGTAATAAACTTTAAGGGGTTATCCTAATCATGTCCAATAAGGGCGTGAGGAGGAGGCCCTTTTTTGCCATACAAGAGTCGTCTCCACCCAACTTCCTCACATTCCTTGTTGTATTTCTGCGGCACATCTCGTACAATTTGGTGAAGTAATTCTGCATTGCGTTAATGTGAATGTGAAAAGGGGAGAATCGTTTGGAGTCAAAGCAACTATCTAGAGGGCTAAAGCCCCGCCATGTAGAGCTGATTGCACTCGGAGGTACAATCGGCGTTGGTTTGTTCATGGGATCGGCAAGTACGATCAAATGGGCAGGTCCATCCGTGCTGCTGGCTTATTTATTGGCTGGTATCGTTATCTTTTTTGTCATGCGCATTATGGGGGAAATGTTGATTCAGGAGCCGGTCACGGGTTCGTTTGCAACATTTGCTCACAAATATATTAGTCCGCTTGCCGGATTTCTGACCGCCTGGAGCTATTGGTTCCTGTGGGTTACGGTTGGTATGGCGGAAGTTACGGCGATTGGCATCTATGTCGGGTATTGGTTCCCGGATATTCCACAGTGGCTGCCTGCACTTGCTGGGGTGCTGATCATTGCAGCAGCGAATCTGGCGGCGGTGAAGTTCTATGGGGAATTTGAATTCTGGTTTGCGATGATCAAGGTGACGGCTATTGTGGCGATGATCGTGATCGGAACCGGGCTCATTTTCTTCGGCTGGGGGAATGGGGGTCAGGCCATCGGGCTGTCGAATCTGTTCAGCCATGGTGGCTTCTTCCCTGGGGGCATCAAAGGTTTCCTCTTCGCGCTGTGTATCGTAACGGCTGCGTATCAGGGAGTTGAAATGGTCGGTATTACAGCAGGCGAAGCGGAGAATCCGAAATACACCTTGCGTAAAGCTATCAAAAATATCGTGTGGCGTATTCTTATTTTCTACGTTGGTGCCATATTTGTTATCGTAACCCTGTACCCTTGGAACGAAGTGGGCGAGACGGGCAGCCCGTTTGTGCTCACCTTTGCCAAAGTTGGTATTGTTGCTGCAGCGGGGATCATTAACTTTGTGGTGCTCACGGCGGCCATGTCGGGATGTAACAGCGGGATCTACAGTGCAGGACGGATGTTATACACACTGGCTGAGAATGGGCAGGCACCTGCCTTTTTCAAAAAGCTGTCCAAAGGCGGGGTTCCCCGCAACAGTATCGTCATTACAATCTCCTTGCTGCTGATTGGGGTTGTGCTGAACTACCTGATGCCGAACTCCAAGCTGTTCCTGTACATCTACAGTGCAAGTGTTCTTCCGGGTATGGTTCCATGGTTCGCGCTGGCGTTCAGCCAGTTCCGATTCAGAAAGCGTTGGGGCAACGAGATGGCGGATCATAACTTCAAGTCCAAATGGTTCCCGATCAGCAATTACATCATTATTGTGTATCTGATCCTCGTCATTATCGGTATGGCGTTTAACCCGGATACGCGCTTGCCTCTGGTTGTTGGAGCTACGTTTATGGCCATCGTGGTGGCTGGATATTTCGCATTTGGCATTGGCAAAAGACAACGGATAGATGGCGGTGAAGATCGCTAGTCTAATATTCAAAAATCAACTTATATCGTAATATCATACATGCATTCCTTGAAACAATTGGAGAACCTGAGGGTGATTCAGCGTCATTCAGGGAGTGCATTTTTTTATCCGCAAAATGGCATGGATTTAGAGGAGATTCAATGTTGGGCGGTTGTCAGGGAATCTGGTTAGCTTAGTTTAAATAACGCCCAACTCGGTTACAAAGGAAAGAGTGCAACTTTTACGCAAATTAAATTCACAACAAATAAAAAAATACGTTTATACGATGGGTATCGTGTAAATAACCAAGGAGGAAATTGAACATGGCTAATCAAGACCAGCACACCATGCAAGATCCAACGACCCAATATCCAAAGGCGACACCGGAGTGGAAACAGCAACAGGATGAGCCGGGACTTCAGCGTGAGATGACTCCTGTTCCTGATGCGGGTGAGAAAAGTTATAAAGGTAGTGGACGTTTAACAGGACGCAAAGCGGTTGTGACCGGAGCCGACAGCGGAATTGGCCGAGCGGCAGCGATTGCGTTTGCTCGTGAAGGCGCAGATGTCGTTCTGGCCTATCTGCCGGAAGAGGAAGCAGATGCGCAGGAAGTTGTGAAGCTGATTGAGGAAGCCGGTCGCAAAGCAATCACGATGCCAGGTGACCTGAAGGATGAGAAATACTGTGAGGAACTCATTGAATCTGCGGTAAAAGAGCTTGGTGGGATTGATATCCTCGCTAACGTGGCAGGTAAACAGCAGTTTGTAGAGCAGATTGCGGATCTGACCACCGAGCAGTTCGATGCAACGTTCAAAACAAATGTCTATTCCATGTTCTGGCTCTGCAAAGCAGCTGTGAAACATATGAAGCCGGGCAGCTCCATTATCAACACATCATCGATTCAGGCGTATAAACCTTCGCCAATCCTGCTGGATTATGCAACAACGAAGGCATCGATCAATACGTTTAGTAAAGCATTGGCCCAACAGGTGGGTAGCAAAGGGATTCGTGTCAACGTTGTTGCACCAGGCCCAGTATGGACACCGCTCCAGGTCGTAGGTGGACAACCGGTCGAGAAGCTGGCCGATTTTGGCTCCAACACACCGCTTGGTCGAGCAGGACAACCTGCCGAGATGGCTCCGGCATTTGTGTTCCTGGCAAGCCAGGAATCCAGCTATGTGAGCGGTGAGACATTGAATGCAAATGGCGGTACGGTTAGTCCGTAAAAAGTTTTAGGTAATCCGATCATTGTATAAGAGGATACGGTCTCCATATTGGGGGCGGCATCCTCTTTTTTGTCGTTAAGATGAGAGAAATAAAATATTTTTTTATATGAAAGCGTTCTTATATAAAACAGGAAAGGTACATGGTAATATATTCAAGAACATGATCTTCGCTCCCAGCTCTGAGAGTGCGTTGCTTATACAATGAATCTGTTCAGATCAATACACTATGCCTAGTAATCGAAGGAGGAATTCTGTAATGGCCAAGAATGTACTTAAACTAGGTGACCCTGTCATAAGCACGTACACATCATATGGGACATTAACATCCGTTATGCACGAAGATTTATGGCCATGGATTTTCAATAACTTTATACAAATCAGGTATGCACATGGATGGGGAATTTTTTCGTTTGATTCTCATCAGTTTCTGCTAAGTACCTGTCCGGGAATTTCCTTTTACAACCTGCCACAAGAAATTGTAATTAGCAAATGGGGAACATCACTTAAGCAAGTGATTACGGAAGCGATAGATATGGGGTATTATCTATATATTTATGCAGATAGATACTACATTGCGTGTACAGACTATTATCAGAAAGAACATCTCATGCATGAATTATTGGTGTACGGGTATGACCTGGATCAAAATTTGATATACATTGCTGACAATCTTGATGATGGTAAATTCATACAAAGCGTATGTAGTCTGGATGAACTTGAGAAAGGCTACTGGACCATGTCTAATGAGTACAGTTTTTGGACAGAAGTGAGATTTCTCAAGCCTATCCAGAATATCAATTATGCAATTCATGTGGAGCAGATTATAACGGCGATGGAAAACTATCTTAACTCAAGCGAGACATATGACTTAGTGAGAGATCAGAAATACGATTTTGGAATGCAAGCCATTCAACGCATCTTTACAGACATTGAGCAGGCAGCCCTAGTTGGAGAAGCATTGGATTCACGAGTCTTTCATCTTTTGTATGAACATAAGCTACTAATGGAGTTACGTTTATCTTATTTAATGGAGATATCAATCATTGAGCCAGATGCAACTTTTATGGAGTTAAGCACTGTTCTGAAACAGGACTACTTTAAATTGAGAAATATAGTTCTGAAGTACAATATAACGCGTGATACAAGTACACTAAATAAAATAAGTGAGAGATTGCAAGAGAATCTCATGAAAGAAAAAGCATTTATTTCTTCTTTTATTACCAGATTGCAACAGGTTAAATCAATGGCTTGAAGTCATCTAATAATAGACAAAAAATCCCCTTTGCTTGTTGAAAAGCAAAGGGGATTCCTGTGTAACTAAGTTACTTCTGTTCTGGTTTCGGGTCCAGAATGGCATAACTGCCTAGCGTGGCTAATTGTGCTGTATTCAGAAGCGCTTCATCCACTGCTGCGAGGGCTTCGCCGGCAGCTGTCATCAGCTCATCAGAGTCAACAGGTGAGGCGAAACGGAGAATGACCCGGTTCTCTCCTTTTTTGAGTTCACTCTCAGCCTTGGTTTTGTACTCATTAATGGACGCGACTTCGAGATCATTCTGTACATAATAATCATTGGCATCGCTATCGCCATTAAACATCGCGAGCTCGGAATCAAGCCAATAATCTTGATCCGCTATTGTTTTCTGACTTGCAGCAGTCTCATCGTTGGCATTATACAGGAAGTATGGGATGCCGGAGTTCGTCAGGTTGTTGGTGGCATCGACATGGAACCATTCGTTCCCGATTTTGACCTTGTTCCATGCATGTGGAACGCCGCTGGAAGCGCCCGTTACAACGATGCTTTCCAGTCCCGAGAGATCGGAGAGCAATTTGTAAACGGAAGCATAGCTGGCACATACCCCAACTCCTTTGACCAGAATACCGTATGTGGTGAACGAGTCATTGAACTGCGGATCGACATTTTTGAAGTTGTTCTGCTCCGCATTTTCCAGCGCTGCATCATCATACTTCGCGTTATCGTTCAGATAATCGTAGATGGCTTTACGTTTCTCATCTTCGTTCATGCCATCCTTAATGATGGAAGCCACCACTTCGTTCGCTTTGGCAATAATCTCATCTTGCTTCTTTTGGATACCACTAGCCAATTCATTGTAATGAATCGAAAGGGTAAGCGTACCATAGTTGTATTCGAAACCTTCCACACCAAGAATCAATGGATTCTGGTACATCACTTTCAGGACAACATCCGAGAGTGTCGTGAAATTTTGAGCTTCGGGGAAAGCTTTTAACGAAATTTTATCTTGTGCCGCAATCATGTTTTTGGCTAAAACTTCTTCTAATGCGGAATCTGCATTAATCATTGCATCGCCTGTAGCAGGCTGAGGTACGGTTTCCTGATTACCTTGTTCTACATTTTGCTGTGTATTGGACTTTTGTTCATCTACCAGATTGTCTTCTTCAGCTTCAGGAGCTGGAGCAGGTGTTTCATTGGAAGTTTCTTCAGAAGCCATATCTGAAGAATTATCAGAATTATCATTAGAAGCCTCGTTGGATACCGGATCTGCTGCATTCTCTGAAGTCCCAGTATCGGTTGTAGACTCTGTAGTTGGAGTTTCCGAAGCCGGTGCTTCTTCTGTTTCTGTTGCAGACTCAGGTGTATCATGATTGTTGATGATCGTTGGCACATCAGGTGCAGGGACGTAAGGTGTGTCATTCTTCGGTTCCACCAGTCCGTTGCTGGAATCGGCTACGGTTTGATGAGCAAGTTTGTCCAAATCTGCTTGAGTCACATTCTCTACGCGCACGTAACTTTTCAGAGCTGTTCCTTTAATATGAAAAGGAATATTCGTTTCATTGAACTCTGAAATTTCTACGCTTTTGGTATCATAGACTATGGTTTCACGAGCTAGAGAGCCGTCATTGTACTCAACTGTTGCTTTCTGAGGAAGTACATCTATATTCTTTAATTTCTCCCTATACAATTGTTCTTTCAGAGATGTTGGCAACTGGGAAGCAAGCGGAGCTGTAGGGACACCTCTGCTAAAATTGGATTCTTTGCCTCCGCCGATTGCAGTGACGTAATATTCTCCTCGTATACCATGGTTCTGAGTGGTAGTTATCATTTCATTATAAGTGCCTAGCCCGCCTTTTCCGTCTCTCAAAAAATCATTGAAAGACGTCTCTGTTGTTACCGCAATATCTAAAGGCAGACTATTACTGAAAGCGTCCTCTGCGCCAGTTAGAGGTACATTTGTATCGAAGTTGGTTAGGTCAGAACGTTTATAAATTTTATATTCTGTGGCACCTTCAACCTTGTCCCAGACCAACTTGAACCGTCTATCTTTGTCAATTTCGTATCTTAGGTTAGGTACGGGTAACTCCGATTTCACTGTAAACGGAATAATGATGGGCTGATCGAGTAGTGTTAGCTTCTCAGCATCTGGATCATAATTCAGACGAATGTAATAAATGGGGGCACCGCCCCAAGAACTTTGATCCTTGTTCATCATGGAATCTGAACTTAAAACGCCCCATCCAAGAGGCTTAATGGAAACACTATTGTCGTTTGTCTCTGGAATGGCATATACATCGCTTGCTTTGAGTGCTTTAATATCGGTATGTACACTAATAATGTCACTAGCTCGCAGGTTACTTTTACGTAAATCTGCTTTAAACTTGAACGTAAATTCTTCATCCTGAGCTACATTGTACATCGGCATGATCGCTTGCTCCGATTCAGAGCCGTATTTCTGTTTCAAACTTAAAATGGTAGAACCTTCTACTACTTCTGTAGGATTATTCTCGGACGGACTGCTTTCCTGCTCAGTACTCTGGCATCCAGCCAGTAACAGGGTGAGTGCAAACATAATGAAAAATAGACGTTTCATGATACACCGCTTTCTTGTTTTTCTGAGTTGCTCTAATGCTACATTTCTACACACCGAAAGATTATCAGATATGGTTAAAACCCTTACTCGAACCTCTTAACGGCCAAACCTCCTATTAATTTCCTGATATCCTTTGCTAGTTTATGGTCATATTGACGCATTGTCAAGGTGAGAGGGTAGGTTTCAAGTCCTGTAGAACAATAGAACAGTTGTAATTCCGTAGCGGGGGGACCATGTTAAAATACAAGAGTTACTACATATTTATATATAATAGAAGAATAATTGAAATTGCCAGTGCGGTATACCGAGTGGAAAACGAACAAATTGCAGAGTATTGGATACAGATCGACAGGTTGGGCATCGAAAAACAACGTAATCAGGGCTGAGTTTCTCAGCTCTTTTTTTAGTTTTCAATTCTTTGTAAGCGTTCCCGTGTTATAATGGACAAAGTTGTATACAAGTTACCTAAAACGTTTTCTGTCTTTTGACTCCATAATCTGAAAGTGAGGTTCAGTGATGATTAAAGCAACGGAAGATAATCAATATGTTGAACTGACAAGCCCGACAAGTTTACCGAAGGCATCCGGATTCCTTTGGAATGAAAAGATGATGATTCATGTGAATTGCCGGGGGTACGCGGTGGCCCAATTCATGCAGCCCGAACCTGCCAAATACTCGTATGCGCCCAACCTGGAAGCCAAGACGTTTATGCAGCCGGAGCAGCCATACTATGCCCACCATCCGGGACGGTTTGTGTACATTAAAGATGAAATAAGTGGCGAAATCTTCTCCGCCCCGTATGAACCCGTTCGCAAGCAGGCGGATAGCTATACGTTCGCTGTCGGCAAACACGATATTCACTGGAAAGTGATTCAGGACGACATTTGCATCGAGATGTCCCTGCGTTTGCCGAAGGAAGATGTCATGGAGCTGTGGCGTGTGAAGGTGACCAATCTGTCTTCGAGAAAACGCAAGCTTAGTATCTACCCGTATTATACGGTCGGTTATATGTCATGGATGAACCAGTCCGGTTCATATGTGGAAGATTTGCAGGGCATTGTCTGCTCGGCGGTTACGCCGTATCAGAAATATCAGGATTATAGCAAAATCAAAAACTATAGTGACAAAACCTATCTGCTCGCAGATCACCAACCGACCGCGTGGGAAGTGAATCATGAGACTTTTGAAGGCGAAGGTGGACTACATAATCCTTCGGCCCTTCAGTCGGAGACGCTCGCTGGTGGAGATGCCTGCTATGAGACACCTGTGGCTGTATTGCAATACAGAGTAGAGCTGGAAGCGGGAGCTGAGCAGGCATATCGATTTATCTTTGGCCCGGCTCATGATGAGACAGAGATCGAAGGCATTCGTCAGCATTATTTTGTGAAGCAGAATGAGGCAGGAAAGGATGGTTTCACCGCAGCCGAGCAGGAGTATGCTGAGTATATTGCGGAAGGGCAAGGAAACATCCAGATCGAGACACCGGACAGCTGGTTAGATAATGTCGTGAATCATTGGCTGCCTCGTCAGATGTACTATCATGGCAAAACCAACCGTCTGACAACCGATCCGCAGACGCGGAATTATTTGCAGGACAACATGGGCATGAGTTATATTCAGCCGCAGATTGCGCGGGCTGCGTTCTTGACCGCTTTGTCTCAGCAGCATATAAGCGGTGCGATGCCAGATGGCATTATTTTGCACCCGGACGCAGAATTGAAATATATTAACCAGGTTCCTCATACCGACCACTGTATCTGGCTTCCGGTCTGTATGAAGACCTATCTAGATGAAACGAATGACTATAGCATTTTGGAGGAACTGGTTCCTTTTACAGACAGTGAACAGAAGGTTAGTGTACTCGAGCATATGAATCTTGCGATGCGCTGGTTGATCCATGAGCGGGATGCGCGCGGGTTGAACTATATCAATCAGGGTGACTGGTGTGATCCGATGAACATGGTGGGATACAAAGGCAAAGGAGTATCCGGCTGGCTGACCATTGCGACGGCATATGCGTTCAATGTGTGGGCATATATTGGTGAACAGGCGGGACATGCCGAGGTTGCAGCGGAATTCCGTCAGGAAGCCACTCAGACCAATGCGGTAGCAAATGAGTATCTGTGGGATGGGGACTGGTATGCCCGAGGAATTACGGATGATAATGTAGTGTTTGGTGTAAGCAAAGACGTGGAAGGACGCATCTATATCAATCCTCAGAGCTGGGCACTTATGAGCGGTGCTGCGGATCAAGATAAACAGGAGAAGTTAATCCGCGCCGTAGAGGAGCAATTGGAGACGCCGTATGGTGTCGAGAAGCTCGCGCCGTCTTTCACAGCTATGCGGGAAGATGTAGGTCGAGTTACGCAGAAACATCCGGGAAGTGCAGAGAATGGAGCAGTGTACAATCACGCGGCGGCGTTCTATATATATGCGTTGTACCTGGTGGGCGAGAAGGAGAAGGCGTATCGTTTGCTGCTTAAAATGATTCCGGGTCCTGATGGCGAGGATATTCTCCAGCGGGGTCAGCTACCTGTATTTATCCCGAATTATTATCGCGGAGCTTATCGGCAATTCCCACGTACAGCTGGGCGCTCCAGTCATCTGTTCAACACCGGCACAGTACCTTGGGTGTATCGCTGCCTGATCGACGGATTGTTTGGCCTGCAAGGTCACGCACAAGGGCTTCAGGTTCGTCCGCAGTTACCAGAAGATTGGAACGAGGCATCGGTTACGCGGTTGTTCCGCGGAGCTGAGCTGAATGTAAACATGAAAAAGGATGCAACTGTCCAGACGATTGAAGTGCATGTTGACGGTCAACGAATTGCAGGGGACATCATTAAGAATATACAAGCTGGCGTGAAATATGAGGTGCTGGTGAAGCTGCCTTTGTAGAAAAGCGCAAGGAGTAATGCTGAACGATGTGAAGAGTTTTGGAAAATTACGAAGACAAATTAAAAACTGCCTTTCCTTCATAGGAGGAGGGCAGTTTTTGCTTTCAAGATGTTGTTTTGAATTGATACGTTTGTCAGACTGAATATGATGAAAGAATCCACAAGCTAAGCTTGATTAGCAAACACTCTATTCTTTGACTCTGTACCAATAGCTATAAATCTCTGAATAACCCAGCTTGGCGTAAAGCTTCAGGGCAGGTGCATTATTCGCAACCACTTGCAGGAAACTGGAGGTAGCACCTTGTTTTTTTGCCCAATGCAATAGATGCAGGATCATCTGTTCAGCAAGTCCCCGATTCCGGAAGTTAGCGTCTGTAATGATGTCATACAATCCAATATAGCCACGTTCGATGACACCAAACCCACAAGAGACGACTTGCCCATCGATCAACAGCGAGATGAAACCTACCTTTGTGCGGATATTGTCCAACATTAGTTCCGTCGTTTCCCGTTGCAGATCATTCACCTGATTCAACCGGCAAAAGTGATCCAGCCACGCTGCGGTCAACTGTTCGTCGATCTGTACAGCTTGGTGCACAGGCTCTTTGATCTCTTCCAGACTCCGAGTCTGGATACGGGTCAGATCGACAACGCCATACCCTTTGTCTTGCAAAAGTTGGTCGAGATGATCCGGCTGAATAAACGGCGTGATTTTGAATATGGTATTTAACTGATTGGAAGCATAGATGCGCTCACATTCCTCAATCTTTTCATGCACATCCAGAGTGGAGTAATGGATAGGTTGAACGGAGTTGGCACGTTTGGTATATCCTTTGGCGAAACGCAGTACCCAGCCGTCATACAGTAAGGTGGACAAGGGCTGCCAGTGATTAAGGGATAGTTCTTCAATGGTTTTGTATTCTGTATCCGTAGTATGAGTCATATCCAACCTCCGATTTTAGAATTAAATAATAATACATAATAATGTATAAAAATACAACAAGGATATTATATCGCCGAACAGTATGCATTATGGTCGGAGATGGTATACAATTTGATTTGGTTGAATGAATAACTTCAGAAGCGGAGCGCATTATGTTAACTATAGAACTAAATAATCATAGCATTAACTGTCATATCCAATACGGCAAACGTAAGAAAGTGTCCATCACGATGGACTTGCCTTATATGGTAACAATCAAAGCACCCAATGGCACCAGTGAAGACATGATCCGGCAACTTGTAGAGCAGCACGGGGATGTGATTTTGAAGAAATCCGCTCTGATGCAGCGGGCGCTCGACGGTCCTCAAGCCAAGGAATACGAAGATGAGGGCAAGGGGAAGTTTCTGCTTTTTGGCAAGGAGCATGCACTGCATGACTTAATCCTTGTAGAGGGGCTGACAGAAGAAGAGCTGCGAGCGAATCTGAAGAAGTTTTATTTTGCCGAGTGTAAACGCATGATTGGGGAGCGCATCGTTCGTTATCAGCAGGAGTTGAAGGTGAAGCCGAAGTCAGTAGAGATCGTAGATTCTCCCACGAAGTGGGGCAGTTGCAGCTGGGACAAAAAGCTGACGTTCAATTATCGCCTGGCGATGGCGCCACTGGAAGTGATGGATTATGTCATCATTCATGAACTGTGCCATATTCACCACATGAATCATGATCGCTCCTTCTGGCGGCGGATCGGTAGCATCATGCCGGATTACAAAACAAAAGAAGATTATCTGATGCGCAATGGTCGAGCCATGACGCTATAATTTCAGACCCAAGTTTGTACTTGATACGATAGATCCCTCCATTATTATTCGTAAAATCCGCGAAGGTCCCACTGTTTGCAGGGAGCGGCTTCGCGGATTTTTTGTTATGTCTGGATATCAGGAATGGGATATTTGAACGCCGTATTGTTTGAAAAAATGAGTAACCGCATCCATGTCCATTCGATCATCGAACAGATGCTCAGGATAATAGATGCCTGGAGCCATAGGCTTGTCCGTTGGCATCATCAGTATCTTCTCGGCTTGAACCGCAGCGCCAAGTGCAGTCATATGGGTCTGACCAAGTGGGTCAGAGACCGTCATCGTTCGTTCAACCTCATTCCCTTTCGCATCCAATCCTTTCAATTGAATGACCAGATGATGTGCACTCCCAGTTCCTGGATTATAGAGCAACTTTCGCCGGAATGGCTTGAAACGTTCACCGCTGATCATCTTCCATACTCCAGTTTTAACCAGTCCCGTGAGTGCATAGGTAGATACTTTACTATCGAATGCAATGCGGAAGCTGGTTGAATCAATATGACTGGTATGAGGTAATGTGACGTGATCGGGTGTATCCAATCTGTAACATGGAGTCGTATACCCGTTCGGGAAATGAACTTTGATCGGATCTGTCATGGGATAGACGAGTCGATGCGTATTGGATTCGGTTATCTGAAAAGGAATACTCATCCGGTCCATGAAGGCTGCCGAATCAGGGCCGGCCTTATCCCGCAGCGACCATAGGGCATGAATGTTTACTTCGACATGTTGCAGAGAGTTAGAAAGTATCATGGCAAAGAGTGACGCCGTTCCTGCCATCCATCCAGAGGACAGCACTACCGGAGCATGAAGCTCTTCCTGCTCTATTGTACGGATCGCTTGATTGAACACCTCAGTCCAGCGTGTTATATCGATGAGGGGAATTTTTCTCTGTACGGCCGACACCAGTAACCGATCATCCAGATCGTTCACTGCATTAATGATTAATGATATATTCTCTCCTGCGTGAATCAGTGGATCGTCTGCATTGGTATCAACAACAATCGTTTGGACACGATTGGATGGAAAAGGTGCTGCTTTACCCGCAGAACGGCCTCCCAATACCAATTCCAGATCAGGATGCCTGTCATGTAAAATGCGGGCAAGCTGTGCACCTACAGCACCATAACCTCCAGCGATAAGAACTCTTTTTCTATTCATTCGATAAACCTCCGTTGATATGTTTATGTACTTATATGTTTAAACTATTGAACATAATAGAGTGAAGAAAAGGAATGCGGTTCACCAGCGCGGTATGCGCTAGCTCTGACATTCCACTTCTACGAGATGAACGAGCTGTTTGAGTAATTCGATCGCATCGTTGAACTCCAGCTTGTAATACATCTCCGTACCTTTTTTCTGAACCGATAACAGCCCGGATTGACGCAATATTTTCAAGTGATGAGAGACCGTAGGGCGTGACATGGGGACATGCTCTGCAATCTGCGATACGTTCATGCTCTCTTGATCAATGAGCAGCGATATGATTCGCTGGCGAACGGGGTCTCCCAAACCTTGAAGATAAGGACTTAGATTCTCGAAAATATCAATAACTTTTTGGTTACCCATCGATTCGTTCATGGCTCACTCCGTTATAATGTTTAATTGTTTAAACGTATTATAAGGCTTAGTTCACTTAAAAATCAAATTTAACATTCCAAGTTGCAGGAAATTAGCTGTTCCGCTTGTCCATTTGAAGTACAATATAAGCAAATATGCCCGTACCACGGATCCATTGATGTATCCGTGGTGGAAGGAGTCCAAGATGGCTGAGAGTAACCATTATTCGGTGCTGGTAGATGAATATATCTCGGAGTTTGCACCTGATGTACAGGTGAGATTACAGGCGTTAAGACAGATTATTCGTGAAGCGGCTCCGAACGCCGAAGAGAAGATCAGTTACAAGATGCCTACGTATGCACAGCATGGGAATTTGGTTCATTTTGCCGCATACCAGCATCATATTGGATTTTACCCTGCTCCAAGGGGAATTCAAGCTTTCAAAGAGGAACTCTCCAAGTATAAAGGGGGGAAGGGATCTGTCCAGTTTCCACTGGATCAGCCATTGCCGGAGGATCTAATCCGCCGGATTGTGGAGTATCGGGTAAAAGAAAATGTGGAAAAAGCTCGGGAGAAGAAGCAGAAGAAGTAGTAAATGGTAAAAAACGGATCTCACAGTTCAGTTGGGCAAGATTGAAGCGGTTATCGCTGATTTTGAACAGCAACATGAGCCAATCATATACATGAAACATGTAGATTACGATCAGAGGTAACCTTGATTGAGGACGCAACAGGTTCGGTGAACACAGCGGAGACGTATGAGATGCCGGGCCTGGACATTCAGGATTTTGTCGGTTCGATTCTGAATTGGTCGAATTGTATTGAAGTTTTATAAGTGGATGAGTATAAAGAAATGTATCGTATCTAGCGTGGTTTACATGTGACGCCGGAGATTTGAGTATGGTATAATAAGAGCAGATTAGACGTAAAATGCAAAGAGAGCCGTGCTGGTAACACGACTCCTCCGAGCAATAGCCGCTTTTAAGGGCGGTGGGCTTCGGTAACATAAGGGCACGATGAAATAGACCGCATTCCTTTGCTACGGGGGCGGTCTATTTGCGTTTATCGGACAGAATGGCAACGATGAGCGTACCAAAGGTAAGCATCAGCAAGATTGCTTCAAAAACTGTCACAGGGCATCCCTCCCTTCATGGCGAGGTAGCCGACCGACCCTTTAAGCCTATTCTATTGCTTTGTTGATTATAGCATATTTTGTAAGAAGCCAAGTTGTTAGAAGCTGTTTATATGTAACTCGTTCATTAGCTGAAGGGCATCCCGAAACCCTTGTAAATAAATCTCTCTTTCGAGAAGTGTTTGCATAGAGAGTTGAGTATCTTCATATAGAAAAAGGGTTTGATTCAGTTGCTCAGGTAAAGCTTGGCGAATATTATGAAAGTAATGATCAGATTCTTTAGATAGTTGGGTATAATCAGGCTGCGTGTGAGATAAATTGTTGTATAATAACTCTAAGCGCGTTCGGATTAACGGTTCTGCTAAAGATTCCAGAGATTCAAGCATGTTTTCTCCCTACTTTCTATATGTATAGACTAATAATAACTCGTTGCGTTATGTTTGTATTTATATTAACTCACCGAGTTAATATCGTCAAGAGTTATTGAATGTGATATAAAATAAATATTGAGGGATGTTCATAGATGATAAAATTTACTCTCGACGAGGTTCTCAAAGATAAAGGAATGACCATGTACGCCTTAGCTAAAAAATCCGGTGTACGACCCAACACAATAGGTCAGTGGGTAACGGGTAATGGTGCTGAGGTCAAATCCATCACCATCGATACACTTGAACGAATTTGTCTTGCCTTGGAATGTAAGCCAGGAGATATAATCAAGATGATTGATAAAAATTAAATAGTTGTACAATAGTTTAAGGCGTGTGAGAATTAAGTTTTCATATAAGTAATTCTGCAACTCTGTATCATCTGCTCTTTATGCTTTCTGGAGGGGAATTCGTATGATCAAGATTCATTTATCTCGTATTATGGGTGAGAAAAGAATTAATATTGCTGATTTATCCCGACTAACCGGATTACATAGAAATGGGATTGCCAAATTATATAATGAAGAAACCGATGGTGTGAAGTTCGATACGCTGAATCGAATATGTGAGGCTTTGGATTGTGAGATCCAGGATATCATTGAGTTTATTAAGGACGAGAAGTGATCTTCAACAATTAGCTAAGGCCCTATACTTTTAAAAAATTGGATATATAGACCGTTACCTTATCGAAGGGACGGTCTTTTTCTGTTTGTATACACATACTGATCCGCACCGATCGCAAGCGTTACTCCCTTTCAGCGATTTTTCAGCCAGAGCCATTATAATACTCACGGAATCCTGTAATCGAAAAGGAGTTTTGGCATGTCTAAGGTGCTGCATAAGTCGTTTTATCTCATTTTGCTCGTGTTTGTTGCGGTGTTTATTGCTTCGTCCTTGTTGGTTCGGGCACAGTACAACTACGCCTTGTATGGGGACAATCCCATTTTGGGCATGCAGCAGTGGGGTGTTTTTCTCCCGGTCATTCTTTTGCTTCTTGGTTCAGGTGTCGGGTTATATGCTCTGTGTCTGAAACTGAACAAATACAGCCCGAAGATTGTCATTCCGATTGTGCTGTTATGTTCTCTGGTCATTCAGATCATCATCATTTTTGTATTTCCGAGAGTGCCCACCGATGATTCACAGACCGTTCTTTCACTCGCCATGAACATGCTGTATGACCAAGACTACTCTTCGTTTGAAACGGGTGGTTATCTGCACATGTTCCCGTTTAACTACTCGATCGTGTTGTACCTGAAGACATTGCTGTACCTGTTCCAGGATAACTATCTGGTCATCAAACTATTTAATATTTTGTTTTCAACGTTAACAACGTTCATGATTTATCTTATTTATAAAAAAGTGAATGACAGATCTACGGACCGTGATTACGGTGTGTTGATCTTTGCAGCCACGTATCTGCCGTCCCTGTTCCTGAACAACCTGATCTATAACGATGTGATTGCCACAGCTTTTCTGACATCTTGTTTATACTTTGTTATTCGTTTTGTACGTGAAAAGTCTTGGAAAACAATTGTCATTGCCGCCGTTTTTCTCGCGATGGGCAATTACTTCCGAAGCATCGGCGTGATCGTGCTAATCGCTGCCATCATATATATCCTGCTAAATATGCGGAGCATCGGAGCGAAGAAAGTTGTCATTTCCATCGGTGTGCTGTCTATGTTGTTTAATGTACCAACCTGGACTCAGAATGCGGTTCTTCAATCCTCCGGTGCTGTGAGCGAACCTGTTGGAGAGAATTCTGCACCGGTCTATATGTGGCTGAACATGGGGATTAATCTGGAGCGTTTTGGCTTCTGGGATAATATGGAGAGTTATCAGATCTATCAGAGGCAGGCCAACTACAATAAGGCTGAGAGCGCAGCATTGTTCAAACAAGAGATTGGCAACAAGCTGTCTGAAGCAAGTGCGAGTGAATTGGTGCAGATGTATTACAAAAAGATTATATGGACCTGGACCGAAGGGACATACCAGATGGACCGCTACGGAATCGGCAATGAAAGTTCCATGGGTGCCGGAAGAGGAAGGGGAGGCGGAATCGCGGGCTCCTACAGTTACACCAATGCGATAACAGAACTGTTGCAAGGGAATTCGGCTTATCGGACAGGTTTGCTCTGGATCGTATATGTGATGAATTTCTTGATGTACTGTTTTATTTTCATCCGGTTGGTCGGTGGAATTCGTCGTAAACGGTATGATGAAGTCTCCTTGATCCTGATCATTCTCGGATTCATCGGATTTTATATTCTGTGGGAGATTAAGTCCAGATACATCTACCCTGTATATCCGTTGTTGGTTGTGCTGTCCTATATGGGTTTCAAAGATACGTATGACTTCATATTCCATCGTAAAGGTACCTTGGAGAGATATTCCCTGAGAAAAAGGTGATCATATGCGAAAAAATAAATATTTCACATCGGTTACAATACTCCTTTTGCTAGTGTGCTCGGTTATGCTTACGGCCTGTGATGTTATAACCGCCCAGAATATTACCAAGACCAGTTCTGTGCAAGGCATGAACGGTGACGGTATGCCGAATGGTGGTGGCCTGGGAATGAATGGAGGAACACCGAGAGGTGGAAGAGGCACCGCGGGCATGAATGATCGAACAGGCAGTCCTGACATGACGCAGGGGATGATGAATGCCGACATTACGGGTAGAGTCATCTCCGTGAATGGAAACACAGTTACGCTGGCGTTACTTGAGGTGCAGGATACCTCATCTCCAAGCATGGAGTGGAAGGATACCGGAATGGAGATGAAATTGAATATAAGTGATGATGTTGCTATCACGGAAGGCATAAGGATGCCGGGTTCGGGCAATTCCAGCCCACGTGCGAATTCGTCCATTCAAATGTCTGATCTTCAAAAAGAAAACATCGTGATGGTGTGGTATAAGGACAACACCGAGACGGTGGAACGGGTGATGGTTGTCCAGTAAAAAATGATGGGATTATCGTCATTTTGTAATTGCTTACATTTGGCTTATCGGCTATTATGGTAACAACTGGTTTTTTGAAGGGAGTGAGCGTCATGAAACGACGGTCTAAGATGGTATGTTCTATCACTACAATGAAGGTAAGAATGAACTGAATAATTCCGGCAGACCATCAAATACAGGGTGGAAACATCTAGTTTCCCAGTCCGGTCTGAACTCTGCCGATAAATAGGGATATAACTGCTCAATTTTTCTGGCGTATGCGAGGTTTGTTTGCTTGTGCAAATTTCTCATACACTCAGAATTTTTAAAAGCCGCAGGCATAGCCTGCGGCTTTTTGCGCGCAAAAATAGGCATTCGTTGGCTACAAGCAATGCACATGAAATGACCAAAAAGGAGAAATGTCCATGTTAAAATTAAAATATTTATTTCAAAATAAAGACCTTGCCGAGATGATTCTAAAGAATTGGAGTTATGATCCTGAGTCGCTGGACATGTTTCAGTATTATCGTATATCCTCCAATGCCGTGTATCCGTTCAGAGATCAGGGCGAAGTGAGATTACTTCGATTTGCCCCGGTAGAGGAAAAAAATCAAGTCAATCTCAGCGCTGAACTGGAGTTTCTCCGTTATCTTCGAACGAATCAGTATGGAGCCATGGAGGCTGTACCTGCCCATTCAGGAACAGAACTTGTAGAAGCTCATACGCCATGGGGAACGTACTATGCTTCCGTATTCAAGCGAGTCCCCGGATCGCAGTTAGGAAGCATCAATTTAAATGACTCCATCCTGTACAGCTATGGTCAGGCTTTGGGGGAGCTGCACCAGCTATCGCGTACATTCACGCCTGAGCAGGAGGAGAAGCGGCGCTGGACCTATACGGATGTATTGAATTGGATGCAGGAGATCCTGAAGGGTTTTCCTGCCGAGATGGCTGCTCTCAGTGAGGTGGAGTTTCTCCGAACATATTTTTCGGCTTGGCCGATGAACAAGCAAAATTTCGGACTCATCCACTACGATTTTGAACTGGATAATGTCTTCTATGACGAAGATAGCCAGTCTTGTTATGCCACTGATTTTGATGACTCAATGTATCACTGGTACGCGATGGATGTGGAGCAGAGTCTGGATAGCTTATTAGAGGAAATCGAGCCTGATCAATGGGAGCAGAAGAAACAATTGTTCCTGAACGGGTATTGGTCCAAGGTGGGAGAACGTTATGATCTGGAGAGCATGTTCCCCGCATGCCGCCGGTTTGCCAATCTATATGGATATGTGCGTGTGCTTCGGTCTGCTGCAGAGCAGTTTTCGCATGAGCCGGAATGGATGAGTGGATTAAGAGCAAGATTGAGTAGGAAGATGACGGAACATGCAGAGCAATTCGGAAAGGGAGTCGATAGCTGAAATTTTTCCAATTCCGTTAGGCTAGTCATGATCGATAAGCACTGAAGTTCGGAATAATTCACGTTAATCCGGCCCCGCGGTCAGATGCAGATGCTCTGTATCGATCACGGGGCTTTTCATTTGTTCGAACTTTACCGAATAATGAAACGGAAGTGGATATCTTGTAGAAGGGATGGTTGGGACTTTCATTCTTTCCATGAAATAAATGGTGTTTTAATGTCGAAATATATAAAATTTTGTTAAAAAAACAAATAAAATAGTTATTGATTAAATTTTGGTGGGGTGATAAGTTGTTATTAACTTATTTTAGGATAAATTATATATAAAGGAGAATTAGATGGGAAATGTATGCGTCGATCTGCATCCTTTAACAGAGCATCAACGAAGAATATGGTATATGGAAATGATATATCCGAATTCAGATGTATGGATGATTACATCCAAGATGAGCATACCGGAACCGATCGATTTCACCTTGTTAGAGCGGTCGATTAACAGGGTTTTGAAGAATAACGAACTGCTTCGAACCCGAATTATACTGGATCAAGGTGAGAATAAACAATACATCCAACCTTATGAGTACAGATCACTCAAGCATATTCATGAAGATCCAGCCTTGACGGGTGTGACATGGACTGAGTATGTGGGTAACCATCCGATTCATGTACATAGTGAAGATCTATGTCAGTTTTATACGTATGAAGGTCATGGACAATACGGATACATCATTCAGGTTCACCATATCATCTGTGATGGCCTGGGGTTATTCCAGTTGACGAATGAGATTACGGAAACCTATCATGCCGAACTGAAAGATGGTAATGCAAGCAGGATTGAATCTACGATTCACGATTATGAATACTATATTAATAGTGAACAACAATATCTCGCTTCCAAACGCTATGCGAAAGATCAGGACTTTTGGAGAGAGAAGTTTCATACGATTCCCGAATTTATGGAACTGAAAGCGCACAATCCCCTTCTAACTCACACCGCAGCCAGAAGAAAAACGATGAATATGGATTACTCCATGTATGTACGTTTGAAAGAGTTCTGTCGTCAGAAGAATGTCAGCGTATTCACCTTTTTTCTCTCAACCCTAGCTATTCTGCTGAATAAACTCACTCACCAAACCGATTTGGTCGTTGGAACCAACTACGCGAACCGCACTAGTAAAACAGATAAAGATATGATTGGCATGTTTGTCACAACCATACCTGTCAGGATCGGGGTAGAACCCTCTGAATCCGTGTTATCCTTGCTGCAACGCATTTCCAATGAACAGAAAGAAATGTTGCGTCATCAGAAATATCCCTATAATCAGCTCATCCGTGATCTGAGAGAGTCACTCTCGTTACCGGAACTGAACAGACTGTTCGGCATATCACTGGTCTATCGACCAGAACGTTTTGACAAGATGCAGGGACATGATGTCTTCATGGACAACAAGTTTAACGGTCATGAGACGAATGATCTGCTTATCAACATTATTGAGAAAATCAATGAGGATCGTATCATATTTCAGATGGATTATCGGACCCAGTTGTTCAGTGAAACGTTCATGGACAATCTGCTCGATCAGTTTCTTACGGTTACGGAAGCCATTCTGGAACATTCCGAACAAAGAATTGAACAGATCAGTATTGTGAGCGAAGCCGATAAACAATCGATGCTAACCGAGTTTAATGATACCGGGGCGGTGTACCCAAGCGACAAAACCGTCATCCAGTTGTTTGAAGAACAGGCAGCTGCTACCCCTCAACATACAGCACTTATCCTGGGGGATCAGGAGATGAACTATGAACAATTGAATGCCAGAGCTAACGGCTTGGCTACAGTATTGATCAGCAGAGGAATCAAGCAGCGAGAACTGGTAGGCATTATTGCAACACACAGTATGGAGATGGTTATCGCGATTCTGGCTGTTATGAAAGCCGGGTGTGCTTATATTCCGATTGATCCCGAGTATCCCGATGAACGAATTCAGTATATTTTGAAAGATTCTCAAGTAAGGTTTGTCCTGGTTAACCAGCGTATCACTTTGCCGGACAGTCTAAAAGTCATTCATATTCTTGAAGATAATGATGGGCATATACCAACAGATAATCTGAATCTGACCATAGATATGAAGGATCTGGCTTATGTCATCTACACATCAGGGTCAACTGGAGCACCGAAGGGTGTATTGGTGGAACATAAGGGATTGACGAACTATATATGGTGGGCGAGTCAGACGTATGTTACTGACAGGAAAACGACTTTTTCACTGTATTCATCCATCGCGTTTGATCTGACCATTACCTCCATCTTTACACCGTTAATTACGGGCAACACAATGATCATATACAATTCGTCTCATAACAAGGCATTGATTACTGATGTTGTCCTAGATCCGCGAGTGGATCTGGTCAAGCTGACGCCGGCTCATCTGCAATTGATTCAGGATATGAACATTATGGACAGATCCAATGTCCGAACATTTATTGTGGGTGGCGATAATCTGAGTGCTTCACTGGCTGCGAATATTACCCGGCAAAGCAAGCATGAGGTTACCATTTTCAATGAATATGGACCGACAGAGACGGTGGTGGGCTGTATGATCTATGCCTACGATCCGCATGTTGACCAAACGGAGTATGTGCCCATCGGCAAGCCCATTCAGAACACATCCATATATGTGCTTGATCAATCACTGCAATACGTTCCTGTCGGTGTTCAGGGTGAATTGTTGGTTGGGGGAGACGGGGTGACCAGAGGCTATCTGAACCAACCCGAATTGACGGGCAGAAAATACGTCGAACACCCGGATCGTCCTGGCGAGCGATTGTACCGGACTGGGGATCTATGCCGGTTAAGAGAAGACGGTCAGATGGAATACCTCGGAAGAATGGACGACCAAGTGAAGATTCGCGGGTATCGAATTGAACTGGGTGAGGTCAAGGCGGCTTTCTTGAAAATTAAAGGAGTTCGGGATGCTGCTGTAAGCGTCAAGACGGATCAGCAATCCCGTCAGTTATGTACTCATTACGTCAGCGATGCACATGTAACCCGAAGGATGATTCGGGATACCTTGCTATCTCTGTTGCCGGAGTATATGGTTCCCACACATCTGATCAAGGTGTCTTCCATTCCACTTACGATTAACGGCAAGATTGATTACTTGGCGTTATCGATAGAGAAGCCACAATCGGATGAAGAAAATGTGTATGTGGCGCCGAGTTCTAGCATGGAACAGACGATATCTGCCATCTGGTCTGAGATTCTTGGCCTGGAAGAGGTGGGTGTGACGGACCATTTCTACGAACGGGGTGGTGATTCACTTAAGTTGATTCAGATCTACACAAGGCTTTCCGAGATAGGTTTTAATTTTTCGATTAACGATATGTTTAATTTCCCTACAATCCAATCCTTAAGTTCACATCTGGATCAGATCATGGAAGGAAAGGAAGGCATGATGAGCATGGAACACAACACAGTGAAGAGATCCAAAGTGGATGTATTGAACGGAATTATGGACAAGCCGATCTTCCTGTCAACAGATATTCCCAGAGTAGATCCGGCGCTCAAAGGTGTAATGTCATTCAATCAGGAATCCCTGTGGCTGGTTGAACAGTTCGAGGGGAAGAGCACCAAATATAACATTCCCGGACATGTCCTTTTCGAAGGCGCATTCTCGGAAGAGGCTTACATCTATGCATTGAATCAGATTGTGCAGCGGCATGATGTATTGAGAACGTATTTTGTTATCGAGAACAATTCACCGGTGCAGCGAATCAGGCCTTATGAGCCTTTTGACATCGAGGTCCAGCATACGCTGAGGGATAATTCCCAAGCCAGTCTGAAGCGTGTGATTGAAGAAGAATCCAGACACCAGTTCAACCTGGAAACCGGGCCGATGTATTATTTTGGATTGTATCAGATCCATGCACATCAATATTTTGCCTATTTTAATTTTCATCACATTATCTTCGATGGCTGGTCTCAGGATATCCTGATGGCTGAACTGGGGTCATACTATAATGCTTATCTGAGGGGAGAAAATGCAGCAATAGAGAATTTGAGTATTCAATATTCCGACTATTCACATTGGCAAAAAGGAAAATGGATGACTGAAGAATTTCCGACAGTTCTAGATTATTGGCGCAACCAGTTGGGAAGTACCGTCAACCGATCGGTAAAAGTATTGCCCTATGACCGGGAGCCTTCGCTGAACAACGTGGATACCGGAGATATACTGCTCGCAGAAATTCCGATACAAACCATTGAAATGATCAAAAAGGCCGGTATGAAAAACAATGCCAGTCTGTACATCACCATGCTCACCGCCTACAAAATGTTGCTGTACTTTTACTCGGGTGAAACCGAGATCGTCGTAGGAACACCCGTTGCAAACCGTAATCGTGCCGAGGTTCAGAGATTGATCGGATATTTCTCCAACAGTCTTGCCTTGAAGACGGTCATGGACCCGGAACAGTCCATAGACGCCCAGATTATTTCGGTTAGAAATACGGTATTTGAAGCGTTTGATCATCAGGAGATGCCTTTCGGCAAGCTGATTGAACTGCTGAACCCGGATCGTGCTTCTGGGCTGACCCCTTTCTTCCAGACGTGGTTTGTACTTGATGTCAAAAATACGTACAACATCGAAGGGCTGAATATTGCTCAGAATGAAATTTTGTGGGGCCACAGTGGCAAGAGCAAGTGGGATCTGACGTTGAATCTCATCGAGGCTGACCATGTCATGAATGCAGTAGTTGAATACAAAACAGAGTTGTTCGGCAAATCCACCATGAAGAGATTTCTGCATGATTATATGGCTGTAGTGAAGCTGATTGCAGCTGATTCCTCGCGGAGTCTTCAAGCTGTACGCCATGATTGGGAGGTGATGGCCCACGAGTACAAGATGGAGTTGCTGAATAGCAGTAAGAGCAAAAAGAAATTCAACAAAATCAAATCTTAGGAGGAATACACATGAAGAAAAAATTTGATAAAGGTGCGCAGATGGTCATTCAGAAAGAAATCGTGAAGCAATCGTTTCTGAAAGAAGGTCAAGAGCTGCCATTGGTAATTAAACCCAATGTAGCCGGTCTGGATCTGAATCAATGGTATCTCAACAATAAGGGTATGGTGGAAGAGAAAATTTTGAAATATGGTGGCGTCCTGTTCAGAGGTTTTGATACTACCACACCAGAAAGCTTTTATGGTTTCATCGATGTAAGCTGCCCCGAACCGCTCAGTTATAAAGAAGGAGCGACACCGAGAACCCAAGTACAGGGCAAGGTGTATACGTCAACGGAATTTCCGAACGAGGAATCCATTGCACCGCATAATGAACTGTCCTACGTCATGACATGGCCCAAAAAAATCTGGTTCTCCAGTATCGTTGTCGCTGATGAAGGAGGAGAAACACCTATTGTGGATGTACGGAAAGTATATAACCTCATTGATCCGGACATTCGGGATGTTTTTGCAGAGAAAGGCTGGATGTTGGTTCGAAACTACGGAACCGGATTCGGACAGACCTGGCAGTATGTTTTCCACACGGAGTCCAAGGACGAGGTCGAGCAATATTGCCTGGACAACAACATGGCTTGCCAATGGAATGAGGATGGAACATTGACAACGAAGCAGGTGAGACCGGCCATTACGATCCACCCGGATACAAATGAGAACCTGTGGTTCAATCATATTGCCTTCTGGCATAGCAGTAGCTTGAACGAGGAAGTTCGCAACTTGATGCTCGAAGAATTTGGAGAGAGCGGCTTGCCATACCAGACGTATTATGGAGACGGAACTTCAATTGATGCTGATGTGGCTGCACATATTCGTCAGGCTTATGCCGATGCCACGATCGCCTTTCCATGGCAAGAGGGAGATATTCTTATGCTGGACAATATGCTGGTGGCGCATGCACGGAACCCGTATCAGGGAGATCGAAAAGTACTCGTAGCCATGGGAGAACCCGTGAGCCGTTAAGCCTCAATTGCGCCTAAATGAAATTACATTCGAACTGAAAATACATTAGAAATGCAGGAGGATTGAACATGGAAAATGTAATGCTGGGTTATCCCCTTTCACCACAACAGAAACGACTGCATGAACTGAATAATAACGGATTAACATCACTGGTCCCAAGTGTAATTGCTGTTAACATCGAAGGTGAGTGCTCGAATGGTCAGATTGAATTAGCCGTGAAGAGAATAGCCGAGAAATACAGCACACTCCGCACTTCCATAGAAGCCGATCCCAATTATGGGGTCCATCTTCAGAAAGTAGATTCGGAGACCAGAAGCCGATTCCGTACTGCATATTCCGATGAACCGATCCAAGAGCAGGATATCCAAGGGCTGATCCGAAAGGAGTTGGACACATGGACAGGTGATTATTCGCTGGAAGCCATTAACGTGGATCTGTCCGAACGTACCAAAGTGTTGATTCTCGCTTTTGATCCACAGTTCTCGGATATTGAACCTGCCGTTATTCTAGCCGATGTATCACAATTAATCGTGGCTGAGGTGGACCCTGAACTTTTGGAAGAAGAGGTACCGTACTATGCTGTATCCGAGTGGTTGAATGACCTGTTGACCAATGATGAGCACGCGGAGGAAAGAAGTTTTTGGAACAATAAACGGTTTGATCATGTTGATAAACAATTGTCCATGGTATCCGGTAGCGGAACCACGAGTATTACGATGGCAAGTTTCCCTGTGGAAGGGTCACCAGAATTGTGGGTTGAACTTGAGAAGGTAGCGGAGAAGGCTGGAAGTACAATAGATAACGTTGCGCTCGCCTGTTGGAATCTGACTTTGCATCTGCTGGGCGAGGATAAGGAACTAACGGTTGGCGTACATACGCGTGGCCGACAAGATGAGGATTTGGAGAAGGTTGTCGGTGCATTGAATCGATACGTACCTCTGTACTCGGGCTTGAAAGAGGACGACACGCTGACTCAGTTTTTCCAAAGAACGACGAGTGAAGCGAAAGATAGTGCAGAATATGCAGATTATTTTGACTTCAAAATGTTTAGCAAATCGGATTCGAGTCAGTCGGTGTTCTCCTATGGATTCGAGAGTCGGGATGCATCATCCGTGGTGGAAGCGAGTGGTCACACATTTCGTGTTGTGTATCAGTCGGAACAGATTGAACCGGTTCACCTCGGACTCAATATCCAGCAATATCCTGAACGTAGAGATATCGTTCTTCGATATAACGAGGAAGCTTACACTCCGACAGAGATTGGCTATGTGGCGGATATATTCACACATATTTGCAACAAGGCCTATGTGAATCTGGATGAACCCGTATCGTCCAATATCATTCCTGATCATCTGACAGTTACATTACAATCGATTCTTCAAGGAGAGGTTCGGGAATATGCAACATCGACATTGGTGGAGATGCTGGACGAACAAGCCTTGAAGACGCCAGATCAGATTGCGGTTGTGTCTGGTAACACGCTGTTTACATTCCGGGAAATCCATGAGAAGTCCAAACAGCTTGCCCACTATCTGCATCGGACAAGAAGTGTCGGACATGGAGATGTAGTCGGGGTAAGCGTGGAGAGATCTCCTGAGCTGGTCATAGCCCTTCTGTCGGTGCTTCGAGCAGGTGCGGCTTATGTACCACTTGATCCGGATTATCCCAATGAGCGATTGTCCTATATCCGTGAGAATGCCCGCATTGAAACGGTGCTGTTGTTGAATAAAAACAATGAACGGCTCAATTCCCTTTTTGCCAATCCTGTATTTCTTGAAGAAGAAGGTGAGGCAATTGCGAACGAGCCCACGGACGCACCGGGAATCGGAGTAGATGCCAGAGACATCGCCTATATCCTCTATACTTCCGGTTCCACAGGCAGACCCAAAGGGGTCAAAGTGTCACATCAGGCCATCAGCAACCATATGCATTGGATGAACAATGAATTTCCACTGAGCGGGGAAGACGCTGTATTGCAGAAAACATCGATTAATTTCGATGCATCGGTATGGGAATTCTATGCACCGCTCACTACGGGCGCAAGGCTGGTTCTTGCTGAGCCGGACAAGCATGCTGATCCCGACTATCTGCTCGATATTATTCATAAGGAACGAATTACGACGTTACAGGTTGTACCTACCATGCTTCAGGCTTTGGTGGAAAAAGAAACCCTCTCTTCAGCACCGTTAAAAAGGGTGTTCAGCGGCGGAGAGAGACTGGGAATTCCACTCCAGAAGGCTTTCTTTGCTGGATCCAACGCTCAGTTGATTAACTTGTATGGCCCAACTGAGGCGAGTATTGATACGACGTATCATATCTGTGATAAGGATAACGTTCATGAAACGATCGGCAGACCCATTCATAATACGGATCTGCTCGTGCTCGACTTGAACCTGAATCTTGTCGCGCCAGGTGTTGCGGGAGAGTTATATATCAGTGGAAAGGGCCTGGCAGATGGATATGTGGATGAACATCTAAATGATCAGGCTTTCCTGACACATGCTTATACGCCGGACAAGGTGATGTACAAAACCGGTGACAGAGTTCGTTATTTCCCGGATGGTCATATCGAATACATTGGCAGGGTTGACCGGCAGGTGAAGTTAAGAGGGTACCGGATCGAACTCGGTGAGATCGAGAAGGTTCTAAATGAACACCCTCATGTGCGACTTGCAGCGGCGAAGTTGCTAGAGAAGACAGAACCATTGCTGGCTGCCTATGTAGAACTGGATACCGCTGGAGAGATTCAGGATGTCAAACAGTGGATTTCATCCGCACTTCCAGAATATATGATTCCAAACGTCATCCAGGTGTTGGAGCATTTACCGCTGCTGAGCAATGGGAAAATTGATTATCACGCCCTGCCGGACGTGGATGTAAGTTCCGGGACGGAATATGCCGCACCAACGACAACCGTTGAGCAGATTGTTGCTCAGATCTGGAGAGCGGTATTGAAGCGGGAGCAGATTAGTATTGATGAGAATTTCTTTGCACTCGGAGGGCATTCGCTTATCGCAACGCAGGTCATCTCTGGAATCAGACAACAGGTAGGTGTTAATCTGCCGCTACGTAAAATATTTGATGCGCCTACCATTCGTGAATTGTCCGCAGTGATTGAGAATCTGTTATTGGAAGCGAATGGTTATTCTACGGAGGGTAATTAAGTGAAAAAATCCGGTGCAGTAATAAACAAAAGCGAACTGATTGATCGAATATTAAGTCAGATGAACGTTACCAATACAGTACAGCGCACTTCTCGCGACATTAATCGCTTTCCGCTATCTTTTGCTCAGAAGAGGTTGTGGCTTCAGCAGCAGATTGAGCCAGCAAGTACGGCATATAACATGGTTTTTGCCAATGAGATTATGGGAGAGTTCGATAAGTCTGCATTTGAACAAGCCATCGGACTGCTGGTGGAGAGGCAAGAGGCACTACAAGTTCGGATGGATGTCGAGGAAGGCATACCATATCAATATATTCAGGAAGACCAACCGGATTATGAATGGGTTGATGTATCGATGTATCCGGGCGATCAAGCCGAAAGGCAGGTTGTAGATGGAATCAAAAGGGCCGATGGCCCTTTTGATTTTACCCGGGATAGACTGTGCAGATTCAAAGTGTTTAAGCTGAACGATCACCGCCACATTTTTGTTCTGATGATGCATCATATCATCTCGGATGGTCAATCGATCGAGATCATACGAAGAGACCTGTTATCTTATTATGAACATTTCCGCGGAGTGGGCTCATTGCCGGCATATAACCCATCCGCGACCCAATATATAGATTACTCAGTATGGCAGAATCAATTACTGGGAAGTAACGAGTTTGCAAATCAGAAGAGGTACTGGCTCGATCAACTGAAGGGACACTCCTACACGCTCACTTTGCCATATGATCATGAGCGTCCGCAGAAACGGAGTGAAGAGGGGATTTCCGTATACTTCACGATTCCGGCACCGCTTACCAGCAGATTAAGAGAGATTTCGGAGAAGCATCATTCCACGCTATTTATGGTGATGTATACCTGTTTTGCGATTTTGTTACGCAAATATTCGGGTGAAACGGATCTGATGATCGGTACGCCTGTCTCCAATCGTCCACAGTCCGATTTGGAGAAGATTGTTGGTTTCTTTGTTAATACACTGGTACTGCGAAGCCGTATCGATGATCAGCAATCATTTCTGGAACATCTGGACGCTTCCAAAAATACGATCCTTGATGCATTCGACCATCAGGATGTACCGATTGATCTGTTGTTCGATGATCTGATCCAATCCAGAAATACGGGATATTCGCCATTGTTTCAGGTCATGTTCAGTCTGGCGAAGGCGGGAGATTTCGAACAAACAGATCAACATGCTGTGTTCAGGGAGATCAAGCTGAAGCAGACCAACACATCCAAATTCGATATGTCCCTCGATTTGACGGAAGATCGGGATGTGATTAAGGGTACGTTTGAATGTAGTCGGGATCTGTTCCACGTGAGTACGATCGAACGCTGGGCCAGTAATTTTATAGCGTTGCTTGAACATATTGTGGATCATCCAGGGAAGCCAATCGCAGGGGTTGGAGCCGTTAGTGATGAAGAACGACAGAAAGTTCTATATGAATGGAACGATACCGTAATGGATTACCCTGATCATATCTGTGTACATCACCTGTTCGAAGCATCTGTAGCCCGGGCCCCGGATCAAGTGGCTGTGGTGTATGGGGGAGAACATTTATCTTATCGCGATCTGGACTGCCAAGCGAATCAATTGGCTCATCTTCTGATCGAAAAGGGAATTGGACCTGACAAGGCGGTAGCCATTGGCATAGAACGTTCGCTGCATTTGCCCATTGCCCTTCTTGCCGTGTTAAAAGCGGGAGGAGCAATCGTGCCGCTGGATTTGGATGCACCTGTGGAGCGAAATCGTCACATGTTAACAGATTCGGGAGCATCCATCTGTCTCATTAATACGAATACGTTGCCGATCCCGGATGATGTTGCCCTTCTGATCGACGTATCTCAACCTGAAATATATATGGACAAGCCGATTACAGTTCCACAGTCACAAGTGGGGCCTGATCATCTGGTAGCTATTTATTATACGTCAGGCACTACAGGGAAACCCAAAGGGGTATCTGTGCGGCACGAGGGGTGGGTGAACCGTATCTGCTGGATGCAGCACCAATTCAAGCTCGAATCCCATGAAACGGTACTTCAAAAAACAACCCTGACCTTTGATGATGTCGGTCTTGAATACTTCTGGACATGGATGGCAGGGGCAAGGGTTGCGCTGTTGGAGCCAGGATTCCATCGTGATCCGTATGCGATCATTCAAGCTTTGAAGCAATATGAAGTTGCCATCGTCTTTTTTGTTCCGAGTATGTTGAAGATGATCTTGGAGCGAATTGGTGGGGCGGATCTGGAGCAGTTAGCGTCATTACGGGAAGTATTCTCTAGTGGAGAGGCATTGAAGCCCGAGATGGTTGCAGCGTTTCACAACCATCTTCCCGAGCGTAATCTGCATAACAGTTACGGGGTAACCGAGGTTTCCATTGATTCGACCATTCATATGAATGTGCAATTAGAAGGTCGCCGTGCTCGAAGAAATATATCCATAGGACGGCCAATCGGGAACAATTTCATCTACGTTCTGGACGAAATGCAGAAACCAGTGCCCATTGGGGTTCATGGTCATTTGTATATTGGTGGTGTTGGTCTGGCGAGAGGCTACTATGGAGATCCCGTAAAGACCGAGCAGGCTTTCTTTGCGAACCCGTTTACGGATGGACGGATGTACAGAACGGGCGACATTGCTTATTACGATGCCACTGGCAAGTTATACATTGTCGGACGAATAGACAACCAATTGAAGATCAGAGGCATGCGTGTAGAATTGGGGGAAATCACCGATGTAATCTCCAGACACGCGGATATTCAGGAGTGTGCGATGCTGGCTGAGAGATGGGGAGAGGATGAAGAACTGTCACTGAGTGCTTATATTCAGCTGGCTCCATCCTCTGAGATTCTCAGTACGGATCTTCGCAACTTCTGCCGAACGCTGCTGCCGAGTCACATGATTCCCTCACGTTTCATTACGATTGATCGTATTCCTCTGAACAGTAACGGTAAGTTGGACAAGGCAGCGCTGAAGCATCTGGACCGTGGCACATTGAAGGATTATATCGCTGCTCCGCAGGATGAGCTGGAAGAAAAGGTCATGCAGATCTTCATGGATATCCTTGGTGTGGACACCATTCATCTTCATGAAAGCTTTTTCGATCAGGGTGGACATTCGATCAAAGCCGTCCGTTTAATGGATGTTCTGAACAGAACATTTCATACCGAGCTATCCGTAATCACTTTGTTTGATTACTCCACCGTGACCGAGATTGCACATATCATTCGGGAGGGCAACCTGCCCCAAGATCAATCGGTTGTTGTGTTGAAAGAAGGCGGCCGCGCGGATGAAACTCCACTGTTTCTTATCCCGACGGGTGGCGGCAATCTCATCAATTATTATGAGTTGGTTAGCCAACTGGAAGGCCTGAATATCTATGGATTTGTGCCAAAAGGATATGAAAACGACGAAGAACCGCTCTATACCGTCCAGGAACTGGCCCAGTATTATTACAGTGTTCTTACGCAATTGAATCCGATAGGCCCGTACCGATTGCTGGGTTGGTCGTTTGGTGGCAATGTGGCCTTTGAGATGGCACGGATCATTGAAGATGCGGGACAACAGCTGGAGTGGCTGATTATTCTGGATGCACCTGCCCGAAGCCATGAGCGGGATGTTCGTCCAATAAACAAGATGGAGGCTCTTGCCGAATTAGCACACAATAACGGATTTGAATTCGAGCACAATGCAGACTATGAGGATCGGTTAAAAGAAGCTATGCATCACTTTCCTGATGAAAGCACGCTTAGACATTTTAAAGTGCGCCTGGCTAATGAGGTGGCCTTTGATAACTACTATTCAACAGAGCCGATTCAGTCCGACATCCATCTGTTGTACGCAACCGCTCAAGATGAGCAAAGTCCAGTTCCGTTAACGGATGCACAGTCGTGGCTTGCCAAGACGACCGGTACATGCACTGTCACTCCCATTCCTGGCCATCATGAGAATCTAATCGATTACAATCATGCCGTGAATGTGGCCCAATATGTGAACCAATTGGTGAAGGGACGGATCAGATGACTTCGCTCGTCTTCATTCTTTATAGCTGGATGAACCCGATACAGGTTCGACGTAGGTGGAGGTGAACCAATGGAGATTTTCAAAAATAAGAACTTCACTTTGATGTTTTTTGGCCGAATCTTAACCAACATTGGAGATAGTCTATATGCGGTATCCGCAATGTGGCTGGTATACAATCTGGGAGGATCATCATTCTATACAGGACTTGCGGGATTTCTTTCTATTTTGCCGAAAATTATTCAGCTTCTATCCGGACCGATGATAGATCGAATTCCGATTCGGGGGATTCTGGTATACGGTCAGTTAATTCAGGCTGTATTGTTATTAATTGTTCCTATTGCAGCATATTATGATTTTCTGAGTGTAGGATTGGTATTGGTGATAACCCCTATTCTGAACATCTGTAATACCTGGGTGTATCCGGTTCAAATGTCAGCTCTGCCAAGAGTATTGGAGAAAAACCAACTAACACAGGGCAATTCCCTGTTCTCCATTGCCTATCAAGGTATTGATGTAGCCTGTAATGCCATATCGGGAATACTCATTGTAGCGCTGGGCGCGGTATCTCTGTATTTTTGGAATGCCATCGGTTTCTTTATAGGTGCGCTGTTATTCTCCCAATTGCGGATTGCTCCTTATATCGTTGAATCGAAAATGAAGAAGGATCAGGATACATATGATGAGATCATTGAACCGGTGAACCGGAGTAAGTCAGCGGGGATGCGCTTGTTTTTTAGAAATTACACCGATGATTTAGTGATTGGAATCAAGTTGCTTACACAGACGGCATTAGCCAAACTTCTCTTTGGCATTATGGTCATCAATGCTGCGGGGGGAGCGACATTCAGTGTGCTTCCCATATACAGTGATGAGATCGGTGGAGCGGGTATCTATGGTTTGATGCTGATGGCACAGGCGCTGGGCAGTGTCATTGGCGCAACATGTGCACCTTATCTCAGACTGGAAAAAGTACGTTTGGGTCGGTTGTATTCTGTAGCATATATCAGTTCAGGGATCGCTTGGATCGGATGTATATTTACCCCATGGAGCTGGCTAAGTATTCTGGTATACGGACTGGCCTGGGTTCCCGGCGGAGCCGTTAACGTCATCATTAACACCGTCGTTCAGAAGGGAGTACCGCAGCAATATTTGGGTTTGGTATTCTCTGCGACGATGGCGCTAAGCGGCATAGCTATGCCGCTTGGTAGTTTGATCGGCGGTACGTTGGGGGTCTGGCTACACAGTTCAACGGTAATCACCATATGTGGAATCATCGTTGCTTTGGTAGGTGTATACTGGATGTTCGATCGGGTATCACGTAACCTTCCCAAGACGGAGCAACTGGATGAAGGATATTTCAATTTCACACCACGGGGCGGTACTACTCATTCCAATACCGAAGTGGGGGCTTAACGCTGACACAGCATAATAAGTCCTTCGTTCATCCTGAATTTTTATGTCTATAGCATTAAAAAAGGCACCTCCAGAAGGGTATGAGGATAACGAATGGTTATCCCGTGCCTGTTCCGTGAGGTGCCCTATTCAGGTTCGTTAAATGCATGGGGGAGAGTCTAAAAGAGAACACCAACTATCCCCGTAATTCGGGGCAGCTTGTGCTCTTCCTACATATGTATCTTATCTTTAGTCGAGACTCAGGTCGAAATCAGGCTCACACATATAATCTAAAGGGTACAGATCATCTCGGGCCGAGATTAATGCACGGAAATGAAGATCCCTGATATCGTGCTCTGCCACATTTCCATCGGAGCGATTGGAGACAAGTTCAGCTACCACAAATACGTCTTCTGCGAGGTTACATCTAAAAAGAACATTCTTCGGATGAATGACTTCCTCCAGGTAACTGTATGTCATCACGTGAAATGTTTGTCCACGCCAGTTTGTCTTGATCACTTTATAGGACTGCGTTCGCACCAGATCCAAATAGCGTTCCAGCTGGAACGTATGTTCAAATTGCGTAATATAACCTTTTTTATCTACATCAATCGTAAATTCGACATCATAGCTCACATGCATTTCATCTGTATAAGTTCCCTTCATGACCTTCATGGTATCAAAGTGTGATCCGAATTCAGGATCTTCTACATAGGGAATGGTAACGAGTTCAGGGTCAACATGATCAGTGATTTTACTGTTCATGGAAGGTGCGCTGTAATACTTCGATGGCTGAAGATCAATCGATCCAATCATGCTTCCTGGGAAACCGGGGCTGCAAGTTATTCGCATAGTCATCTCCTTCGTTGTTGGTCAGTAGTTAGACGAACGAGTAAGAATAAAGTTGCACCAGAATAAGGAAATGAACCCTGTAGCTTTTTCTCCCAACATCGAGCCGGAACGAGTGGTAAGTTAGTTTTCTTCTCATATGAACAGGAGTACTGGCACTATTTCCAATCTACGTACTCTTTTGATACAGTAACTGTAGGACATATCGGAGGTATATATCGTGTATGGAAAAATGTTTTCATGAATGGGTG
Organism: Paenibacillus sp. PAMC 26794; assembly: GCF_000316035.1. Taxonomy (GTDB): domain Bacteria; phylum Bacillota; class Bacilli; order Paenibacillales; family Paenibacillaceae; genus Paenibacillus. Next base: position 15,013 of record NZ_ANHX01000055.1, on the reverse strand, counting down.
ATGGAGAACCATGCCCCATATCGTTCTCAGAGAGGAGTTCATCTAATGAATGTACATGATAAAGTGATCGAACAACAGTCTCTTACCTTTGTGGGCATCAAACGAACGTTCTCTTGTGTGGATGGTGAGAATTTAAGAGAAATTCCTAAGATGTGGCAGGATGCTTTGGCAGACGGAATTGAGGAACGTTTAAACGGGTTCAATAGCGGAGCCATTCCCGGTCTGGTGGGCATCTGTGTAGATCAGCGAGAGCTGAAGGACAATCAAATGGAGTATTGGATTGCTACCTCTTACTCAGGTGAAGTGCCTGAAGGTTTGGTGTCCATCGAACTTCCCGCGTCCCATTGGGTTGTATTTGAAGCGGATGAATTAAAGCCGGAGGCGATACAACGGTTGTGGCACCATATTATGACAGAGTGGTTTCCTTCCACTTCATATCAGCATGCAGGGATTCCGGAACTTGAAGTGTACAGAGGTCACGGCACACCTCCCCAGGTCTGGATACCTGTAAAATCTGTGTGAGCAAAATTGAATGAGGAGGTCTGCGATGTTATCCAATAAAGTGATTGATCATTGCCAGGAGCAAGGCTGGTGGCATGAAGATATTCCAGCAGCCTGCGAAGAAGCGTTGCGGAAGCTTGGAATTGATCTTCAATCGGATTTTGCACAATTTTATCTACATGCAGAGGATGGACCGACATTCTACAGCAGGCATCAGGAGTTGTATCAGATCTGCTGGTTTATGGAGAACACCGTATATATGGAAGACATGAATGTAGCACAGCTTACACTGGGACTTCCCGAGGCGTATATTCCACTGGACAGTTTTGAAGGTGAAGGTGGATTTTTCTACAATCGTCAGACGGGAGAAGTGGTGCTGGTGGAACTGAGCGAATCGATTGAACGGTTTCTTAATGGCGAGAGTGAGCCGCAGTGGGCTGATTTCAATGCTTTTCTGGAGTGGTATTTCGTCCTGGAGGAGGAGACGGTGCAATGAAAGATCTAACACCGGAACATGCCGAACTGGAGCGACAAATTGTTGAAACCGTAGAAGCCGGTAATGTGCTGGATGAGACGCAACAACATGAACAAGCACTTATCTATTATGATCAGGCATGGGGCATGTTGCCCGAGCCGAAGATGGAATGGGAGATTGCAAGCTGGATCGCATCCTGTCATGCGAATGCACATATCGATCTGAAGCAGTATGGACTGGCGAAGCCGTGGGCTGAGATATCGTTAAGTACGCGGAGTTCGGATAGAAGTACGAGTCCGTTGATCGATCTCGGCATGATCTGCATGAGACTTGAACAGCATGACGAGGCGTATTCGTATTTGCATCAGGCGTATGAGTTCGGCAGAGAGCGTGCATTTCAGGGAAGCCCCAGGGACGTGTTGAGTTATTACATTGAAGAGCGGGCCAAGCGAAAGTAGAGTGATTCCTACCATACCATGAAACGAAAAGGGTACCCCGGTTTGGCCAAACATGACCACAGGAGTACCCTTTCGAGTTGAATATTCGTTTATTACAGGATGTTCGACTTCATCTAATCCGAAATGTTACGCGTATAGTATTCAATAATATCCTTACGACGGATAATACCGAGGAAGACACGATCTACATCCACCACGGGCACAAAATTTTGGTCTGCTGCAAGTGTCAGCATATCCTCCATCTCAGCCTCAATGAATACACATTCATTATATACCCGATTGTTAATCTCATGGACCTGAACCTGATCCATATTATCAAAAGTTAATCCGGGTGTATTTCGCATTTTCCATAACAAATCGCCTTCGGACAGGGTAGCAACATATTTTCCATCCTGGTCAATCACGGGAATGGCGGTGTAGTGGTGCGATTCCAGTTGCTCAATAGCATCTTTCATGGAAGCGGTAGACTTGATATAGGCCACTTCGGCTTGGGGGAGTAAAAAATAGCTGATTTCCATCATCGGGCTCCTTTTCAGCCTTTTGCATTTTGTATAGCAAAAAAGCTTTAATATGTAATTCACTATTCTTATTTAAACATATTATGTGAGTCTTCGGCTATTTTTAATGATAAATTCGTCAGATTTGTTTCATTGTTTAATTGGCTCTGGAAATCTATAGTATATATTAGAGGTGATATAACCATGAAATCCAAACGTAAATTAATGTACGGACTGCTGCCCATCTTGTTTGCAGGTGGAATCGGAATGTATCTGTACATGCAGAATAATAAAGAAGCAGAAGTCAAACCCCAGACCACCGTGAATCAGTACATAGAGCATTTGCAAAAAAAAGAATTTGACCAGTTATACACTTTGATGACGTCTGCTTCGCTGCAAGAGTCGGGCATGAACAAGGAGCAATTTGTTGAGAAATACAATGCGATCTATTCGGGTATGGAAGTATCCACCGTCAAGGCGGAGGTTAAACCTGTGGATGTTGCCGAAACGGCTTCCGATGGCAGTAAGACCGATGCAGAGAAACAAAACCCGGATGCGTATGAGGTGGATTACAACCTGCAACTGACAACTTTTTTGGGAGAAGTCAGTGAGACGCATACATTGAAAATGGTCCGGCAGGAGCTTGAGGAAGGTGGGAAAAACTGGCAAATTAACTGGCAGCCTTCACTGATCCTGAATGACATGGTTAAGGGCAGTAAGGTACGAGTGAGGACACTGTTCCCGGATCGTGGAGACATTGTGGATCGTGATGGTTTGCCGCTCGCTACCAAGGGCAAGATGAATGAATGGGGCATTGTACCGGAGAAACTTGGTGATAACCCGGACCAGATGATTACCCGAATCGCGAGCCATTATCAGGTTTCGGAAGATGCCATTCATAAGGCGCTTGCGCAGACATGGGTGAAGCCGGAGTATTTTGTCCCGATTGCATCCACGGAGGAGTTTGACGTGCCAGAATCTTTAAGTGGGGTTACGATGCAAAGCAAGGAAATCCGTTATTATCCACTCGGCGAGGCGGCTGCGCACCTGATTGGTTACGTGCGCAAAGCCACCAAGGAAGATCTGGATAAGGATACGGAAGGGTATTATCGCGCAGAGGATTGGATCGGCAAAGCGGGTCTGGAGCAGTCCATGGAGAAACAATTGCGTGGTGAACGTGGCGGTCTGATTGAAATCACCGATGAGTCCGGTAATGCCCGTTCCGAGCTTATTCGCAAGGATGCTGTAGATGGACAGAATATTCAACTGACGATTAGCTCCAAACAGCAAAAGAAATTATATCAGACATTATCCAGCGGAGGAGACGCGGGTGCGATGGTTCTGATGAATCCGACGGACGGCAACTTGCTGGCGTTGGTCAGTGCGCCCTCCTATAACCCGAACAAAATGGTCACAGGACTTACTCAGGCAGAGTGGGATGCTTATTCGGCGAATGAGAAGCTTCCTTTTATCAACAGAGTTACTACCCGATATGCACCCGGATCGACCTTCAAAGCGATTACAGCCGCAGCGGGACTGATGGAGAAAGTGACCACAGCGGACAAAACCCATGATATCTCTGGCCTGCAATGGCGCAAAGATGATAGTTGGGGCGGTTATTATGTCAAGCGTGTGAAGAGTTTATCTCCAGTAAATATGGTCGATGCTCTGGTGTACTCGGACAATATTTACTTTGCGATGGAAGCGATCGAGATGGGCAGCGCCAAGTTTATTGATGGGATCCAGAAGTTTGGTTTTGGCGATAACTTTGGACTGGATGAACTGTATCTGAAGCCAAGCCAATATGCCAATGAAGCACATCTGGATCTGTCGTCTGAGGTGTTACTCGCGGATACGTCCTACGGGCAAGGGGAGATGTTAATGTCCCCGATTCATCTGGCATCGTCATTTACACCTTTTATTAATGAGGGGAAACTGGTGAAGCCTGTTCTGATCGAGGGAAAAGAAAGCACTGACCCTGAGGTGATCATTACTCCGGAAGCCGCAAATACGGTTAAGGATGCTTTGGGAGAAGTTGTTTCCCGGCAGGGAGGCACCGCCCACACCTTGAATTCAATCCCTGGAGGACTCGCGGGTAAGACGGGAACAGCTGAACTAAAAGCGAAGAAGGGCGATAAGGGACAAGAGAATGGATTTTTCGTGGTGTTTGATACGGACTCTCCGACCTTCCTGTTATCCGCTGTAATTGAAGAGGTGAACGGCAGAGGGGGAAGCCACTATGTCGTGGATAAATTAAAGCCTTTTTTGGAAAAGTTGGAGATTACGCAGTAACTCCTATTTAATATATAGCCTCGCGAACATAATGAAAAGACCCGGTCACCATGTTATAGTTCGAACATGAGACTGGGCCTTTTTTGTTTCATTTTATTCAATATGGAATCATTTATTTCCGAGCAGTAATCATGAAGCGTGCCGAGTTGGTACGAATGCCCTTCTCGTCGTGATTTTCTTTCACAAACTGCTGGAATCGCTCAAAGTCAGTGTCTACCTTCCCGAAATCAGGAATGATGGGTGCATGGGTTAGGAGAAACATCAAATCTTCGGGTGTAGCGTAATGCTCGACCACATTATATTCACGGGCCTGAATGTCATGGAAACCTGCTATGTGCAGTTCATGCTTGTATCGTTCCATCAATGTGCCAGGTTGAATGCCAAGGCTCTGTCCACGGCCAAAAGCTTCTGAAAGGTTGGATTTATCATGTTCGCTGACCTGCTGGGTTAGAAATATCCCATCCTCAGCAAGAACCCTAAATACTTCTGAAGCAGAGAATCCGGAGTGTCTGGAGGATACCACATGAAAGAAGTGATCTGGAAAAGCCAGTTTTTCTGCGTCCATATGAAGAAAGCGTACATTGGAATGACCGCCCGTAGCCTGCAGATTATGCTGTGCGGTCTCAATCATTCCTTGAGCGAGATCAATTCCCACCAATAACAAGGCTTCTTTGGCAATGGACAGAATAGCTTCTCCACCACCTGTTCCAATATCCAGCAACAGATCGGACGATCGCGTATGGCGAACAACTTCCTCATAGAAGTTCCATCCGATTTTCTCCGAGACAACGTTCATGGAGCTGAAGTTCCATCCATTCGTCCGGCCTACTCGCTCATAAAAGTCAGCGTAATCTATTTTGTTTTTCATTTTCATATTCCTCCAAAGTGAGTTTGTTTGAACAGGACAAGAGAGTTGTGCCAAATTGTTCTAGTGTAAATGGTCGAATAGGATCAAATGGACAGACGTGTCCCTTGATAGCTGGTACGCGTTTTGACCCAGCCCGACGACTACTTACTTCGAACAATACGGAGCAACATCCGTGTCACCTCACAAGTTGGAATATCACTAATTATATTCAATTGACAGCGTATACGCGAGGTGTTATTTTGAGGTGGAATGTATTCTATGAGTTCGAGGTGATCGAGGGTGGCTATTCGTGCTAAGCAGATTTTTGTCAATTTACCTGTTCAAGATTTGAAGAAATCCGTTGAGTTTTTTACCAAGGTGGGATTTGAGTTTGACGCCAATTTTACGGACGAGTCTGCTACTTGTATGATCATCGGGGAAAATATTTACGCCATGCTTCTGGTGGAGGAACGTTTCCAATCCTTCATTTCGAAAAAAATCTCCAATGCTGCCGATACAACCGAAGTCATCGTTGCCCTGTCTGTAGATAGCCGTGAGCAGGTAGATGCGATTGTACAAGCTGCCCTTGATGCAGGAGCGAAGCCATCCAACGAACCGCAGGATCACGGATTCATGTACGGATGGAGTTTTCAGGATCTGGATGATCATCTGTGGGAAGTCTCCTATATGGATCTAAGTGCTTTTCCTTCGGAGTAATAAACTGAAAATAACTAGAGCCTTCCTAGATTAATAGGAGGGCTCTTTTTTGTCAGTCGTACCTTTTTCATTGCTTATATTGGGTGCATCTGTTAAAATACAGAACGAATGTTCAGTATGCATGGAACGGAGTGAAATGGAATGAATATGAATAAAAAACAACTACAGACTGAGCAGACCAAGAAAAAACTTGCGGATGCTTCCAAAGCCCTTTTTGTACAAAAAGGTTATAAAGCAACGTCCATTGAGGATATTGTAGCTGCGACGGGCAGCAGCAAAGGCAATATATATTACCATTTTAAAAGTAAGGAAGGTCTGTTCCTCTATCTAATCGATGAGTGGGATCGGGAGTGGGAAGCGAGTTGGGCGGCCAAAGAACATCTCTACCGCACCTCCACGGAGAAGATTTATGGTTTGGCGGAACAATTAGTTCTGGATGACATGAATCATCCGCTGACGAAGGCGGCTGATGAGTTCTTCACAGGGGAAAAGAAAGAAAATGATATTGAAGAGCGGATCTCCTTGATGTTTGAGCGGCATCTTCAATTCAACAAACAAATGATACAACAAGGCATTGAGAGCGGCGAGTTCAAAGCAGACAATGTAGATAATCTCGCGCTCATATTGGAAAGTACCATTATTGGTCTTAGTCAGATGTCACGGGGGATGGAGCCTGATCAGGCTCTTGCGTTATACCGCCAGGCTGTCTGTGTATTCTTGCACGGGATTGCAAAAGATAATAATTAAGGCAACATTTTGACAACTACGGAGGATGGAATCATGGCATTACTAACACGGAACAGGGGCGCATTGCTGCTGTTAATGTTTAATATTTTTCTCGTTTTTACAGGTATTGGTCTGGTTGTGCCGATCATGCCAGCGTATATGGATCTTCTGCATATCACCGGATTCACGGTGGGTTTGCTGGTAGCGGCATTTTCCTTCACTCAGTTTCTGTTCTCCCCGCTTGCGGGTCGATGGTCGGATACGTGGGGACGTAAGAAAATTATCGTTGGCGGCATGCTGATCTTTGCCGTATCGGAGTTTATGTTTGGTGCGGTCAATGCACCAGTCTTACTCTTCGCAGCCCGGATGTTAGGCGGTATTGGTGCGGCGATGATTTTCCCGGCGGTTATGGCTTACACCGCAGATATTACAACAGAGGAAGAACGCGGCAAAGGTATGGGATTGATTAATGCAGCGATTACAACCGGATTTATCATCGGTCCGGGTATTGGTGGATACATCGCGGACTTTGGCATTCGAATTCCGTTCTACGCCGCTGGGGTTGCCGGTTTGCTGGCATCCATCATTACATTGATTATTTTGCCGGAATCCACGCGAAGCACAGGAGAGCAAAGTAAACCTGTGGCTGGTGCAGAGAAGGTCAAAGCTCCGGGTATGGTATCCCAATTGCTGCGTTCGTATCGTGAACCCTACTTTTTCAGCTTGATTATCGTGTTTGTTATGGCATTTGGTCTGGCGAACTATGAGACGGTATTTTCACTATTTGTGGATCACAAGTTTGGTTTCACGACCAAAGACATTGCATTCATAATTACATTTGGTTCCATCGCGGGTGCGGTTGTGCAAGTATCCCTGATCGGTTGGCTGCTCAATCGGTTCGGTGAAAAAATGGTCATTTCGGTCTGTCTATTGTTTGTAGCTGTATTTGTACTGTTGACCTTGTTTGTGCATACGTACTGGCTCATTCTTGTCGTAACGTTTATCGTCTTTCTGGGTATGGATATTTTGCGTCCGGCGATCAGTACACAGATGTCCAAACTGGCACAAGAACAGCAGGGCTTTGTGGCTGGACTGAACTCGGCGTATACAAGCTTGGGGAATATCGCAGGTCCGATTGTAGCGGGAGCACTATTCGATGTGAATATTAATTATCCTTACGTTTCGGCATCTGCCGTTCTGGCGATTTGTTTCCTGTTATCCCTACGGGTACTCAGAGGGGGCAAAGCGGTAAAGCAACCGAAGGCTGAAATGTAATTTTATAATTGGAAAAGAAAGCTTCCACATCAATGAATCAACCCAAAAAAGTCGACTGCACATGAAACTTGTGCAGTCGACTTTTTTAATATTACAGTATTAACGGACTTCTCCATTCGTTTCAATCAGTTTTTGATACCAGTGGAAACTCTGTTTGCGGATACGTCTCAATTCCTTGATATCGAATTCCTCACGATCCACATAGATGAATCCATAACGTTTGCTTGACCCCTGATGTGTGCTAACCAGATCGATCGCAGACCAAGGGCAGAAGCCAAATACATCCACGCCGTCCGTAATCGCCAGTTGAATCTGTTCGATATGTTTATTGAAGAATTCAATACGATATGGATCGTTAACCACGTCGCCTTCCTCCAGTTTATCAAATGCACCCAGACCGTTTTCCGTAACGATCAATGGCAGATGATAACGGGAGTAGATCTGGCGAAGGGTAGAGCGGAAGCCCACCGGATCAATTTCCCAGCCAAACTCCGTTTTTTGCAGATTGGGATTCACAGATCCTCTGTATGCCCCTGGCTCTCCTACGATTTCATGTTGGTCTCCTGTATGGGAGAAGTCATTGCCATCGTTCCGACTTTCACCAACCGTTTGGGAAGTGTAGTAGTTAAACGCAATAAAGTCAGGGTTTCCTTGCGCCAGGATGTCCATATCTCCGTCTTCAATGACAGGCGTATATCCTTTCTCTTCGAGATAACTCCAGGCAATATGATTATAACGTCCATATACCGCCATATCGAGATAGAGCCAGTTACGGATGGCAGCATAGTTATCAGCCGCGAGAGTATCTTCTGGTTTGGAGCTCGCTGGGTAGATTACACCGATGTTGGGCGCTGGACCAATTTTGGCTTTAGGCAGCATTTCATGACACAGTACCATGGCTTTAGCTTGAGCAACCAGCATGTGGTGATTTTGCTGATACAGTGTTTTTTGCGGATCAACAAGTGTTGTATCCAGTGTACCCAGAGAGCCGGGATGCAGGATCAGCATATTTTGTTCGTTGATGGTCAGCCAATATTTAACCCGATCTCCGTAGTTCTCATAAAGGGTCTTGGCATATTGTTCAAAAGCATCAATTGTTGCACGGTTGGACCAGCCGCCTTTTTCTTCAAGCGCATAAGGAAGATCGAAGTGATACATGGTCACGATGGGCTCAATACCGTATTTCATTAACTCATTAATGAGAGAATCGTAAAACGCGAGACCCTTCGGATTCACTTCACCCGCTCCTTGCGGATAGATGCGTGTCCATGCGATGGAGAAACGGTAGGCTTTGAAGCCCATTTCAGCCAGCAACGCCACATCTTCTTTGTACATATGATAATGATCACTGGTTACCTTGAAGTCGGTTACGCCTTCCACATGATTCCCCATGTCGATGACAGAAGGGCCTTTACCATCTTCATTCCAGGCTCCCTCAATCTGATAGGCAGAGGTTGAACCTCCCCAGAAGAAATCTTTAGGAAATGGTTTCAGTTGAGTATGTTTCATGGTTAGTTCCTCCTAAATTGAATTCGTATAATATAAGTTGGGTCAGACAACGAGAGTCAGTAGGACATCATTTTTCTGTACCTGTTCCTGAGTCGTTTCGAACACATCTACTTCCTGCTGCGTTAGGGTAACAATGACAGGGGTTACGGTCTCGTATCCGGCTTCCTTGATCTTATCGATGTCAAACTGGATCAACAGATCGCCCTGTCTGACGATATCACCTTCCTGAACAACTGGAGAGAAGTGTTTTCCCTTCAGCGCTACTGTATTGATGCCAATATGAATCAGAATTTCCGTTCCTGCGTTGGTTGTTAATCCAATGGCATGTCCAGTCGGGAAGAGGGAAGTGACAACGCCGTCTACCGGAGCGACAACTTCACCAATCTCAGGGACAATCGCCAAACCTTTGCCCATAGCACCAGTCGAAAAGGCGGGGTCGTTAATGGTACTCAGTGCTACGGCTTTACCTGTAAGTGGGCTATATATTTGTTCTTTCTTGATCTCCGTTGTTTTGGTCTCTGTTACGACAGGAAGTTCTGCTGGTGTACTTTCAGCCGATGTGGAGACAGATTCGTTTTTCTCGGAATCTGTATCTTTGGTTTTGCTTTCGTAACCAAACATCACCGTTAATACCGCGGCTACCGCAAAGGAGCAGGCAATCGCAATCACGTAGACAACCGTTGGTGTATAGACGGGAATGGCAAATATATTGTGGAACACATAAGCAGTCATTTTAACACCAAAGTGACCATTGATGGCACCGCCGATCGCACCTGCGATAACCACGATAGGAATCACACGTTTATAACGCAGGATCAGGCCGTATACGATTGGTTCAGTTACTCCTGCAAGTAAACCTGTAAGACTGGTCGAGCCAGCAAGAGTGCGCAGGGTTTTGTTCTTTTTGGCTTTCAGGAAAATACCGAAGGCTACACCGATTTGTGCAAACACGGCTGCAGCAGCCATAGCTTCAATTGGATCGCCGCCAACCCCGATATTCTGAATCGTGATTGGTGTGAAGCCCCAGTGGAGTCCGAACACAACCATGAAGGTCATGAATCCACCGAGTACAACCCCTGATAATATACCGCTGACGCCAATGAGCCAAGTTACGCCGGAGGAGATCCAATCACCTACCGTGGTACCGAACGGTCCGAAGGCCATTGCGGATAGAGGAACCATAATCATCAAAGCAATCATCGGTACAAGGAACAATTGCAGGTCTTTCAAAATAATTTTCTTGAGTAACTTATCAAGCACAGCGTAGATACTGATCGATATGAAGATTGGGAATACGCTGGCTGAATAATTCATCATGACAACCGGTATGCCCAGGAAAGATACATCCGAGCCTTTATCCATCAGTCCAGTGAAGCTCGGTTCCATCAGAGCGGCACCAATTACGCCAGCTACATAAGGATTGGCTTTCAGCTTCATACCCAGTGTGATCCCAAGGAAGATGGGCAAGAAATAAAATACAGCGTTGCCGGCAGCGGATAAAATCAAGTGTGTGTCACTTGTATCCGACATCCATCCGAGCATGGTCAGGACAGTCAGCAAAGCTTTTAACATACCTGATCCTGCCATAGCCGGGATTAACGGCGAGAAACTTCCGGATATAATTTCAAAAACTTTGGATAATAGCGAGGTTTTTTTCCCAGTGGACTCAGTCGATGAGGAGGAATCTCCTCCGAAATCCCGGTTCTTCATAATCTCCGCATATACATGAGCCACGTTACTACCGATGACAACCTGGAACTGGCCGCCACTTTCGACAACGGTAATAATGCCGTCATGTTTTTCCAGCGTTTCGCGTTCGGCTTTTTTGGAATCCTTCAGGTCGAATCTCAGCCGGGTCGCACAGTGGACAAGACCATTAATATTGGCTTCTCCGCCGACGAGGCGAACGATGTCATCCCCCATTTTTTTATGATCCATGTTCATTCTCCTTTGTGGTTATTGTGGTTAGGATTGCCTAAAAACAAAAAAAATACCTAAACGAATGGCTATGATCATCGTAAAGATGATCTGTTGCCAGTCATTTAGGTATCGCCTGCTTGAGCAGTAACAATCCTTGTCGTTAAGTTGTGAGACCTACTATATATGACGCCGAAATCGTTTGCAAGCTTTTTTATTCCGCGTCCAGCAACTTGTTACGGGAAGTGACACGTTGAATATGGATCGTCAAATACACCTTTTCATCAATGGACATGGCACTTTCAAACCTTTCTTCAAGGTACTGATTGATCCGTTGTGTGCATTCAAATGCCTTGCTATATTTGTCCTTCACCTGCTCATACAGAAAGTTATCTCCTGAAGCAAATTGCTCCTGTTCATTACTCAACATTCTCTGCACAAAATATTGCAGGTGGGTAATAAACCGGGAATAATTAAACGAATTTTCATCCAGGGCGATGTGGTAATGGTTGGTCACAATGTTGAAGATATCATCAATAACTTCAGTAATTTCAAAGGTTTGTTTCATGCCTTGAGCATCTTGACGAGCGTTTACAAAATGCATTGCAATAAAGCTGGCCTCATGTTCATCCATTTGGATGCCGAATTGTTCCTGGATCAGCTCCACAGCGTTCATGCCAATCCCAAATTCCTTCTTGTAAAACTTTTTGATCTGCCACAAAAGGGAATTCTTCAGACCGACGGATTTACGGTACCGGGTAATGGCAAACTGAATATGATCGATCAATGATATATAGATATTATCACTAAAAATATCGCCCATTTCCTTTTTGGCATGGCCCACAATTTCGTCCGCTAACTTCAAGTATTCGACAGACGTTTCCCCAATCAGATCAATGAGTTTTTGCGGTATTTTATCCGATTTCAGCACAAAGGTTTTTTCGATTTTATCCTCATCCACAGGCTGTCCATTTTTCTTTTTGAAGCCAAGACCGTTGCCAATGACAACAAATTCGTGACCAACCTGGTTCTCAGCCCGGATGACATTGTTGTTAAAAATCTGACGGATGATCATATATGTGTTTCACCTCAATTGGTCGTAATAATAACAAAAAACCCAAACTAAGGCTTAATAGACAGCCTTGGTTTGGGTATCGCCTGCTTAGCAGTAACAATCCCGAAGAAGACGCAACTTCCTCTTTCAATTATGTCCACTATACCGCTTTCATAACAGAATAACAATACAATGATTTATGGAAATGGACGTAAAGACATGGATTTTTGGTATAATAAGAAATGCTGGAAGTGAATTAGATGGGCTGGGTTGCATAATAAGTTACCGAGGACGGTCATTTTTAAGCATATACAGGATTATTGGAGTGATAACATGAGCAATGCAAAAGGAAAAGGCGGCACCGGCCGTGGTACGGGTAAAAAAGGCTGGAACCGTTGGCAAGCCGCTGCTAATCGGGCGAAAAGTACCCCGAAGCCTTATAAAAGTAAAGGTACGAAGAAGAAGGACGATACCGAAACTTCAAGTGGCAAGCCCGAGTAAATGTGGTTTGACGATGCCAGAGGAGAGAGCTGCCTGACTAACGGGTGGGTCTCTTTTTGCTTGAAAAAGATAAAAAATTAAATTGACAGTATTGTAGATCTGGTAATAATATAGATCTTACGCAAATTAGATGGTAGTGCTACTATATGGAGAAAGGAGCATCAGCATGCCTGTTAATATGGATGAAAATCCACTTGGACTGATTCTGTCACGGACGTATCTGGCATACAAAAAAACAACAACCAGAAATCTGAGTGAACAGGATATTACTCCGGAACAATTTGCCGTTCTGAATGAATTGAGTAAGGCTGGAAGCCATATATCACAGAAAAAACTGGCTGAATTAACAGTGCGGGACCAGACAACGGTAGGCAAAATTATAGACAAGTTGATTCGCAAAGGTCTGGTGACAAGAGAAGAAGATCCACAGGATCGCAGAGCGGTTTTGCTTTGTTTGACGACGGAAGGACTGGAAATGAATAATGTTCTGACACCAAAGGCAAAACAGCAAGAGCAAGAGGCACTCGCCGAATGTTCCCCTGAAGAGCTTGAAGCATTCATGAATGTGATGAATCGCATCTATGAAAAGATGAAATAAATTTTTTTGGCCAAATATGTGCATGTGCATATATATGTAGTGCAATTATTTTAATTTTAACTAATGGGAGTCGTGAACGAATGAAAAGCTTCAAAGATTTTCTTAAAGTGCCACAGACAAAAATAGGGTTGGTTTTTGCATTGATTGTTCCGTTGTTATTTGTTGTGATCTGGATGACGGGTTATCATCAAGCCACGGAGAGAGTGGATCAACTTCAAGTTGCTCTTGTGAACGAAGACGGGACACAGGGAACAGAGGTGCAGAAGCAGATTGAAACGCTCGCGCCTTTCCATGTCAATGTACTGGGATCTGCCGAGGAAGCTGAGCAACAGATGAATGCAGGTAACTATGCGATGGTCGTTATTATTCCGGAAGGATTCACTGATCAGATTGCAGGAGGTACAGGGGCGAGCTTGTCCTTTTATATCAATCAGGGAAATGCCGATGTGGCCAAATCGATTGTGGAACATGCTGCGACCGGAATGACTGCACAAATGGGACAAGGGGTTCTGGAATCCAAGGTTCAAGTGACACTCAATAACGATAGTATAAACAGCGATGAACTGAGTGCAGCTATTGGACAAGCGATGGCGAAGATGAATGAAGGGCCTGTGAAGGCTGAAATTAATAAAACGAACAGCGTGAGTGATTTTGCAACATCAATGCTGCCCATGATTCTTGGTTTTATCACCTATATTGCTTCGATGACTATGAATATTCAGTTCAATATTACGTCGAATATCATGAAGCGTACCCATTCCAAATGGGAAATCTTCTGGGGACGGCAAATGTTGTTATTGTGTATAGCTGTGATTGTTCCCCTAATTGTGGATACAGTAGCTCTTCAGTTCACGGATGTTGCAAGCTCCTTCGGCGCTATGTATCTGTATCATGTGCTGGTGAGTCTGGCTTGTATCTGTTTTACACAAATGAGTTTTGCCCTGTTTGGTAATGCAGGTCCTCTATTTAATGTAGCGATGGTTCCGCTCCAGTTGATGACAGCAGGAAATATCATTCCAGCCGAGATGCTGGCACCATTCTACCGTTATATCGGAAACTTTCTGCCCGCTTCCAATGGGGTACAGGGTTTTATGCGTTTGATCTATAGTGGAGAAGCAGTGGGGGGATTCATGGTTCATCTTCTGTTGATCTCGATTATTACGTGGGGGATTACGGTGCTACGAGTTGGCATGCAAAAAGCAGGTAATGGACAAATGACGATGACGCCTCCAGCATCAGCACAGGCACAACATTAAGAGTTTCCTTCTATATATAATGTAATATCACACAAGAAAGTGGTTCACGTATAGTTATATGCGTGCATCACTTTTTTTGTGTATCTTCTATAATACTTCTACTTATACTCGTGGTAACCTACAGTGCCCCCAGTAATCTTGCATGACTTTGATAAAAGGACAACCTAAATTGAGCATATTAATGAAGTTAAAATATATGAGAGGAGATATAGCCTAATAAGTTTATAAGCAATTAGAAATGTATTACGATGTATGAATGGAAAGAATGTCATTTAAGCTATAATAAACTTTACACTGGGATAGAGGAGAGCAACACAGTAAAGGTAGTGGATTTGTAGTAAATGAATTTTATTAAATTAAGTATTGTAATTAATATCTATACGTGATATA
>NZ_ANHX01000054.1 GCF_000316035.1 Paenibacillus sp. PAMC 26794 | reverse complement strand
CAGGGGTAGGGGAGCGTTGTATAAGGGTTGAAGGTGTACCGTAAGGAGCGCTGGACATTATACAAGTGAGAATGCCGGTATGAGTAACGAAAAGATCAAGTGAGAATCTTGATCCGCCGAAAGCCTAAGGGTTCCTGAGGAAGGCTCGTCCGCTCAGGGTAAGTCGGGACCTAAGGCGAGGCCGAAAGGCGTAGTCGAAGGACAACAGGTCGAAATTCCTGTACCACCGTAAGCCGTTATGAGCAATGGGGGGACGCAGTAGGGTAGTGACGCGGACTGATGGATGTCCGTCTAAGCAGTAAGGCTGATGTGTAGGCAAATCCGCACATTGTAAGGCTGAGCTGTGATGGGGAGCGAAAATTGTAGTAGCGAAGGTCATGATCTCACACTGCCAAGAAAAGCCTCTAGCCAGGTGAAGGTGCCCGTACCGCAAACCGACACAGGTAGGCGAGAAGAGTATTCTAAGGCGCGCGGAAGAACTCTCGTTAAGGAACTCGGCAAAATGACCCCGTAACTTCGGGAGAAGGGGTGCCCCGGTAGTGTGAATAGCACGAGGGGGCCGCAGTGAAAAGGCCCAAGCGACTGTTTAGCAAAAACACAGGTCTGTGCGAAGCCGTAAGGCGAAGTATACGGGCTGACGCCTGCCCGGTGCTGGAAGGTTAAGGGGAGTGGTTAGGAGCAATCCGAAGCTGTGAACCGAAGCCCCAGTCGGCGGCCGTAACTATAACGGTCCTAAGGTAGCGAAATTCCTTGTCAGGTAAATTCTGACCCGCACGAATGGCGTAACGACTTGGGCGCTGTCTCAACGAGAGATCCGGTGAAATTTTAATACCTGTGAAGATGCAGGTTACCCGCGACAAGACGGAAAGACCCCATGGAGCTTTACTGCAGCTTGATATTGAATTTGGGTACGATCTGTACAGGATAGGTGGGAGCCTTTGAAGAGACATGAGCGCCAGCTTGTGTGGAGGCAACGTTGGGATACCACCCTGATCGTATCTAGGTTCTAACCTGGTACCGTAATCCGGTGCGGGGACAGTGTCAGGTGGGCAGTTTGACTGGGGCGGTCGCCTCCTAAAGAGTAACGGAGGCGCCCAAAGGTTCCCTCAGAATGGTTGGAAATCATTCGAAGAGTGCAAAGGCATAAGGGAGCTTGACTGCGAGACCTACAAGTCGAGCAGGGACGAAAGTCGGGCTTAGTGATCCGGTGGTACCGCATGGAAGGGCCATCGCTCAACGGATA
Organism: Paenibacillus sp. PAMC 26794; assembly: GCF_000316035.1. Taxonomy (GTDB): domain Bacteria; phylum Bacillota; class Bacilli; order Paenibacillales; family Paenibacillaceae; genus Paenibacillus. The sequence goes on along the minus strand of NZ_ANHX01000054.1, from coordinate 67,940 downwards.
AAAGCTACCCTGGGGATAACAGGCTTATCTCCCCCAAGAGTCCACATCGACGGGGAGGTTTGGCACCTCGATGTCGGCTCATCGCATCCTGGGGCTGAAGTAGGTCCCAAGGGTTGGGCTGTTCGCCCATTAAAGCGGTACGCGAGCTGGGTTCAGAACGTCGTGAGACAGTTCGGTCCCTATCTGTCGTGGGCGTAGGAAATTTGAGAGGAGCTGTCCTTAGTACGAGAGGACCGGGATGGACGTACCGCTGGTGTACCAGTTGTTCCGCCAGGAGCACCGCTGGGTAGCTATGTACGGAAGGGATAAACGCTGAAAGCATCTAAGCGTGAAGCCCCCCTCAAGATGAGATTTCCCAGTATGTAAGACCCCTTGAAGACGACGAGGTAGATAGGCTGGGGGTGGAAGTGCAGCAATGCATGGAGCTGACCAGTACTAATCGGTCGAGGGCTTATCCAATAGCAAGTTGTAATTCGCATGTTTCGTTTCGAATCTAGTTTTCAGAGAACAACACTCTGAATGTAAGCTAAGCTATGCGTTTGGTGGCGATGGCGGAGGGGTTCCACACGTACCCATCCCGAACACGACCGTTAAGCCCTCTAGCGCCGATGGTACTTGGACCGCAGGGTCCTGGGAGAGTAGGACGCCGCCAAGCAATAGGAAGACACACTTGATGATTTCGAGTGTGTTTTTTTTATTTTAATGTAATTTATAAGTTCCGATTTGACTTGTTATATACATAAAATACTGGCGTTCCAATCCTTAAAGCTGTGATACAATAGGTGATGTCTATATAGAAAACGGAAACACGCATAAGTACGAGGAGGAACAGTGAACACGATGAAATCAGCCCCGTTTATTGCCGTGGAAGGTCCGATCGGAGCGGGGAAAACAACGCTGGCAACGATGCTTTCCCATGAATTGAATCTTCCGTTAGTTAAAGAAATCGTAGAAGAGAATCCATTTCTGGCTTCCTTTTATCAGGATATCGACGAGTGGAGTTTCCAATTGGAAATGTTCTTTCTGTGTAATCGGTTTAAACAACTGGAAGACACGGGCGCTCATTATGTAGAGCAGAATACCCCAGTCATTTCAGACTATCATATCTATAAAAATATGATTTTTGCCGATCGTACCTTAAAGGGAACGAAACGGGATAAATATCGTCAAATCTATCATCTGTTAACAGATGATCTGCCAAAGCCCAATCTGGTGCTCTATATTGAAGCTGAACTGGATACGTTGATGTACCGCATTAACAAACGTGGACGCTCATTTGAGCAGGATATGGACCCGGCATATATGGAACAACTGATCGCCGATTACAAAACAGGCATGGACTATCTGGCAAATAGCTCAAATCCGCCAGTAATCATTAAGGTCAATGCAGAGCAACTCGACTTTGTGGAACATCCTGAACACTTCAGGCAAATTGTTAATCAGGTAAAGGAGTATATCATATGAATAACTATGGCATTCCAACGAATGCATTAATTACGGTAGCAGGTACGGTTGGGGTGGGCAAATCCACGTTAACGGCTGCGCTTGCACAGCGTTTGAATTTCAAGACTTCTCTGGAACAAGTTGATCATAATCCATATTTGGAGAAGTTCTATCATGACTTCGAGCGTTGGAGCTTCCATCTGCAGATTTATTTCCTGGCAGAGCGCTTCAAGGAACAGAAAAAGATTTTTGAACTAGGTGGGGGATTCGTTCAGGATCGTTCCATTTATGAAGATACGGGCATTTTTGCACAAATGCATGCAGATCAAGGAACCATGTCTGCTACAGATTTCGAGACATACAGCAGTTTGTTTGAAGCGATGGTAATGACACCGTATTTCCCACATCCGGACGTGCTGATCTATCTGGAAGGCAGTCTGCCTTCGATTTTAAACCGAATTACGGAACGTGGACGTGAGATGGAGATTCAGACGGATCGTTCGTACTGGAAGCATATGCACGAGCGCTACTCCGTGTGGATTGATCAGTTTACGGCTTGCCCTGTGCTGCGTCTGAACATTGATGAGTATGATGTGCATGATCCTGCATCGGTGGATGCCATTTTGGCACAGATTGCAGCTGTCATTCAGCCTTCCAAGGAAGTGCAAAGGTAAGATAGAGCGAGCTTTCCAAGGTAAGGCAAACATCCCTTCTACGGCTATTATGCTGTTGGAGGGATGTTTTTTTATGTGCCAAGGAAATGGATGCTTAATATATCTTTTCTATTATGTAAATACATGGACACCAAAAGTAGAAAAATGTTGAATAATAGGTTTTTTGTGGTTTCATAGGAAAGGTGAATTCTGGAAAAGAAGCATATGCATGACTCAGGAGGGAAAGACAACATGGAAGAGAAACAAGGAGTTAAAATCGGTATGCCGATCATTGGTGGCTTAATTGCAGCCATTCTGGGAGGCATCGTATGGGCAGCTATTGCTGCAATGACCGAGTATGAGGTGGGATTAATTGCGATTTTGATTGGAGCGCTCACGGGCTACGCAGTTGTGTTGTTCTCCAATAAACGAATTGCGACGGTACATAAGATTATTGCCGTACTGTTTGCGCTTGTTGGTATTTTGCTGGGGAAATATCTGACGGTGGTTTATTTTACTTCCGAACTGTTTGGTGATGTAGGCGTGATGGAACTTGTGTTTGATAGCGAGATGATCAGTGCGTATGTGGAAACCTTCCAGGAGTATTTCAGTCAACCGATTGATTTGTTATTCATCGTGCTTGCGATTGTGTCTGCATGGCAGATTCCTGGCCGGATGGCGAGAACCAGTCTAGCTACGGATGCATCTTCATCGGATCATGCGCCAAGAGCTTAATCGGATAGACGGTGGACCTGGCAGCAAAATGAAGAACGTTTGACAGAAGAAACTTAATGCTCATCATTCTAAGTATCTGGTGAAGTTATATCGAAGGACTGGGAGCAGAAGAAAAACGTAGTAAAGAGCATCTACACTAAAAGATATTTATAAAGTACTCAGAGTGAGCAGCAGTTAGGCTTGTTCACATTGCGGCTGAGTTACTTGGATACACAAAAGGGACGATACGCCTGGGCGTACGTCCCTTTTGTGTATCCACCAGTTAGGAGGTGGGATATGGCTCATAACTGGTGCAACAACTGAGATCGATTTAAATTACTTACCACATAACCCTAGTATATATCCAACTTGTTCATAAGGTTAATTACAAGAAATATATGGTCACCTCAGGAGGTAGGCTCAAATATCCGAAAGGTCATTTACTGCGAATAAAGCTGATGACGAGAATATTTTTTTACAGGACAGGGGGGGGGAACTTCCAGACTATCGTTTACAATCCACATCTGATGGCAATGAGAGTTGAATAATACTGTACGTGGTTGAAGACAGGGCTATATTATTTGTTTTGGTCAGCAAATACAGCCATAGCATCTCTCATAAATACTGCCAAACCATCGCCAAACTGATCAATATTACGCGTGAAGCGTTCATCGTCCACGTACATCTGACCAAGTCCTCTGAAGGCTTCAGGTGAGTAGCTTCCCATTTGGTTTAGACAGGTGTACCATTCTTGAATACCGGCCTGTGCCTCGGCAGATGCTGGTTCTGTGTGACGAAGTGAAGCCAGATGTTTGTAGATCTCGTTCATTTGATCGGATAGAGCCTTTTGCTCCGTGGTTGATTTACTGTGCAGCTTCTGATTTGCGTGATCGACGGCATGGTCTCCCCAACGTTCCCGCGCTTCTTGTTCATACGGATTCTGGCTAAAATCAAATCCTTCGAATTGTTCTTTGGCTGTCATTTTAATTTCTCCTCTCACGTGTAAAAACGTTCTATCAATGGTAGCAATCATCTGGTCCAAGCGTTGGCGTTTCTCCAGCAGAATAAGTCGATGCATATTTAGTGCATCTTCTGGATTAAAGGAGGGGTTGGTTATAATGTTTTTGATCTCCTTCAGAGAGAAGTCGAGTTCCTTAAAAAACAATATCTGCTGCAACCGTTCCAGGTTGGCATCTGAATATAACCGACACCCGGCAGAAGTCACTTCGTCCGGGGTTAATAGTCCGATCTCATCATAATGATGCAGTGTGCGCACACTGATCGAGGTAAGTTCGGCAACTTCTTTTACCTTCATGGCCATGTGTGAAACCTCCTTACAACACCGATTGTACAGTGTCACGTTACGTGAGAGTCAACCGTTGAAAATGAAAAAACAAGATGCGAGCATGGAAGCTGCATCTTGATTATGGATTGGTGAATAGATGTGACTGGATATGACTAAATTATTGTATCATTCAGTCACTGTAGGGGAGCGGATGCGCTTCTAAGTCGAAGACATAGACTGCCGCGCCGCAGGGGGGAGGCTCCTCTGTTATGGAGAGGAGAGCGAGCGGTTGTGAGTTGCACCATGTATTAGGTGCAGCCCACGGGGCTGGCAGTGCAGGTAGAGCAGGGCTACGCCTGCATCCCGCGCACTGCCGCAGCAAACTGCGCAGCCGCTGCGCGCACGTCTGCCGCGCCCGCGATGGCGGAGATGACGGCTACGCCGTCGGCTCCAGCCGCCATCACGGCGGCCGTGGTATCGGGCGTAATGCCGCCGATACCCACAACCGGAACTGCGATGCCTGCGGCGCGCAGTTCCGCTACCCCTGCGGGGCCCAGCACAGCGTGGGCATCCGCTTTGGAGCGCGTCGGGTACATGGGCCCGACGCCAAGGTAGTCGGCGCCCGCCTGCACCGCACGGCGCGCCTCTTCCACGGAGTGGGCGGATACGCCAAGCATCCGCCCATCTCCAATGCGGGCGCGTACTAGCGCCGCGTCCGCATCTTCCTGGCCGACATGCACGCCGTCGGCCTCCACCGCTACAGCCAGCTCCACATCATCGTTCACGATGAACGGGACCCCGTGCTGGCTGCACACCTCGCGAAGTCGCATCGCAAGCGTGATGCTAGCTTCGTGAGCCAGGGCGCCAGTTCCCTTTTCGCGGAACTGGAACAGCGTGATGCCGCCAGCAATGGCCTGGCGCAGCACTTCCACAAGGTCTTGCGTTGTATTGACGCTGCCCATCACCAAATACACCTGCATTGCGCGTCGTACCGCTTCTGCATCCCAAGGGCGCATCACTGCTCACCCCGCTGTCTGCGCTGATACGCAAAATGATTCGTCGGCCCATGTCCGGCCCCAATCCCCAGCTCATCTTCAATGGCAGCCTGAATGAATGCTCGCGCGGTCGTAACGGCAGCCAGAACAGGTGAACCCTTGGCCAACTCTGCGGTGATGGCGGCAGAGTACGTGCATCCCGTTCCGTGTGTATGACGTGTTACCACACGAACATTCTCCAGATAATGAAAAGACTGCCCATCGTAGAGCACATCCACGATCATGCCACTTTCTTCATCATGACCACCTTTGACCAAAGCATACGTTGAGCCCATCTGTACAATCTGTCTTGCGGCTTCTTCCCGCTGACTCAGATTGGTGATTGACATCCCGGTAAGCAGTTCCGCTTCCGGAATATTGGGTGTTGTGATCAGGGCATGGGGCAACAGCTCCGTAACCAACGCCTGTACAGCTTCCTGCTGGAGCAGGGGGGCACCGCCTTTGGCTACCATCACGGGGTCGATGACTAGATTAGACCAACGATATTGCTGCCATTTCTCAGCGACTAGACGAATAATCTCAGCACTATATAACATGCCGGTCTTCGTTGCGGTTGGTTGAAAGTCTTCGCTGGTCGAGTCCAATTGCTGGGCAATGCCATCGTAAGGGATGGGAAAAACGCTCTGCACACCGGTTGTATTTTGGGCAGCAATAGCGGTGATAACGGTCATGCCGTATACGCCAAGCTCTTGGAATGTTTTCAGATCGGCCTGAATTCCTGCACCGCCTCCGTTATCGGAGCCTGCAATGGTTAGCGCTTGAGCAATGCTCATACTGCACCTCCACGGATCTGACGGATCTGTGCGTGCTCTGCCAAGAGGTCAGATGTCACTTGTGCCAGTTGATTCAACAATTCAATCTGGAAGCTGCCCGGTCCCTGATGAGCTGTACGCACTGCCGCCAGTTCAGCTGCTACGCCATAAAAAGCGAGCGCTTCTACAACACTGCCTAGAAGATCGGCTCCTGATTCTGCTATGGCTGTAAAAGCGCCAATCACCGAACTTAGCAGACAACCTGCACCCGTGACCTGAGTGAGCAGGGCATGTCCATTACTTGTGAGGAATGTGGATTGTCCATCCGTGATGATATCTTCTTTACCGGTAATGACCACGACACAGCCAAGTTTATTCGCTGCCCGCTCGGCAATGCCGATCCGGTCACCTTCACCTGATCCTGCGTCGACACCTTTGATGCTCCAGCTCTCACCGATGACATTAGCGACTTCCGCCACATTGCCGCGCAGTACCGTGAGGCGAAGCTCACGAACGAGCATCTGCACGGTTTCCGTGCGATAGGTGGTTGCGCCAGCTCCAACCGGATCAAGCACCACAGGCACGTGATGCGCATTAGCCGATTGGCCTGTCAGACGGATCGCCTGAACGACTTTGTCATCGAGTGTACCAATGTTGAGTACCACGGCACCTGACATCTTGGCGACATCAGCGACCTCTTCATGTGCGTAAGCCATAAAGGGGGACGCACCAAGTGCGAGCAGGCCATTGGCTGTAAAGGGAGCCACGACAAGGTTGGTGATATTGTGTACCAGCGGATTTTGCGTACGAACACGTTTCAGATAAGACATATAATTTCCTCCTTGATTGAAGTAACCCCATCGGCAGAAGTCCGATATCTAGAGTCACTTAGCAGAATAATAGGATATGAGTCTCCTTGTTGAGTAGGGCGCAGAGTGTAATAACAACGGGAGTCATTAAAGCGGTAAACGCATAAACGTAAATATAAATCAATTTCATAACTCACTAAAAATGGATTTTTGGAACTGGATATAGACAAATTGAAATTGAATCATTTTGATTTATATCTATATAAATTGAACTCAACATTTACACAAAACGGAGAGGACAGAAAAAAGCTGGAGAAGCGGAGCGTTCGCCTTTATCACCGGATTTTCCCTTTAGAAAGGGAATCAAAAAAACTGGGGATAACAGCGATCGGAAGGTTATTCTGTCATCGGAGTAGTTAGTGTAAATATTCTTTAGTTCAATTTATCTAGCCTTGATTGAAACAGCTAAAGGGTGGATCCGTATAAAATGTAAATTCGCAGAAAGGCAACAGTACAAATACGAGACAGTATAAAACGAATCGATACAAAATACCGAAAGTGGAGCCATGGTATGTCTCCAAACTCAAACAAGCGATACGTTGATGGGTGTTAGCGTCCAACCAGTGTCTTGAAGTTCAGGCTGATCGATATCCAACTGATTGGGACACAAATGGGTGAGACCATGTTCTAAGGAACATCAGACACGTTATTTACCAGAATCCCTTGACTAAAACGCTATAAATTGCTATTTATTCCGATATAGCGTTTCTCAGATTCCTTAGATTTCTGTAACCGCTTCAAACCCTTGAATAGGACGCCACAGATTCGTTAGCGCTCGCTGCATGCTCTGTTTCGATCAAGTTAAGGCGCGTTTCAGCTCTCAGTAGGCTTGAAGATAGGTGCTAATGTACATTACCAGATACATATCAACAAGCTACCCATACGCATATCAAGCCACCAAAGCGCATATCAAGCCATCCAAACGCATATCAAGCTACCCGGATGCACATCAAGCTACTTAGGCTTGTTATAAATTCTGATCTTCCGATGCTTGCTTCAGGGCAATTCCATTTCGCAAACCTTCATGCATCCGATCCCACGTTCTTGCTAACTTTGCTTTTAATCCCCTTGCTTTCATTCCCTTTGCGTTCAGTCACTTTTCCTTCATTCCCGTTGCTCTCCTTTATTTACTCTCCTTGCAGATGAATAAAAGCATCCTCGGCTTTCACCGATTCAGGAATCAAATCCTGTTCAACGAGCCATGCACGTACATTCTCCCACGACGCCATTTCCTGCCGACCAAACGGTTGGCCTTCTTCATTCATGAGTGGCAGTAGAATAGCCAGGCTTTTGGTTTCGATCTCCGGGTCAAGCGGAGACGTTTCATTCTCATGAGCGAGCAGAATATTCAAGGCTTCCTCTGGATGCTCCGTTACATATTTCTGTCCTTCCTGGACCGCTTTGACGAACCGGGTAAGTTGGTCTTTTTTCGCTTTAATGCCAGCTTCACTCGCAGTCAGGACCAGTTCATAATAATCAGGCACGCCATAATCGACGGGGTTAATCGATTTCATGGCATGTCCTTCTTTCTCCAAAATCAATTGTTCATGGTTAATAAAACCACCCATAATTGCATCCGCCTGTCCGGAAGCCAGCGAAGGAATCAGATCGAACCCAACGTCGACCAGATTCATGTTATCTGGGTTGCCACCATCGTGGCTGATCATCGTACGAACCATCGCTTCATACAGCGGAATGGAAGAATAGCCGACAGTCTTTCCTTCAAGATCTTTGGGTGAACTCACGTTGCCACTTGCTTCGGTCAACAGATGCACAAGCGGGTGCCGAACAACAGCAGCAATGGAACGTACAGGAATGTTCTCGCCACGCGCGAGCAAGATTTGGGGCTGGTAGCTTAGAGCCAGATCAATTTTCCCGGCAGCAACAAGTTTGAGTGAATCATTGGTATCCGCAGGCATCTGAATTTCGATATCCAGACCTTGGTCTGCGAAGTACCCTTTTTCCTGAGCCACATAGATGAAGGAGTGTACTGCATTCGGGTACCAGTCGAGCATGATGGACAGTTTATCTTTGGCGTCTGATGCTGGTTCGGTTGCAGACTTGTCTGTTTGTGGTGCATTGGTTGCAGAGTCTGTTGTTGGCGTGTTTATGCTGGTATTCGTGGTGCTGCATCCACTAACGATCAGCAAAAGGCTAATGAGCATGATGGGAAGCAGGGAGTATATACCTTTGTTATTCATAAATGAAGTTCCTCATTTCATCGTTTTGTTTACATCTAATTTCTGTCTAAGTATTATCCAACTTTTCTTTTGCCTCCATGACGATGACGTCGTATGCTAAACCGTTTCTCCAGCCAGGCAATCAGTACAAACAAAACGATCCCAAGCAGGGATAACAGCACAATAGCGGCAAACATCGCATCCGTGTTCATGTTGCTGGACATGCGGCGGCTGAAGTATCCGAGACCTTTGCTGCCACCAAGCCATTCGCCAATCGTTGCCCCAACCACGCAGTACACTACAGACATCTTTAGCCCCGAGAAAAAAGAAGGAAGTGCCAGTGGAACCTGGAGTTTGCAAAAAATATCCCACTTGCTGGCGCCCATAGTGAGCAGCAGTTCACGCTGCTCTGGATCGCCTTGGCGGAGTCCATCGTAGGTACTGACCACAATGGGGAAGAATGCGATTAAGAACACGACCGCGACTTTGCTCCACAACGTGTAACCAAACCACAAGATAAATACGGGAGACAAGGCAATCAGCGGGATGGTCTGACTGATCACGATGAAGGGATACAAGGCCTTTTCAATCGATCGGTTCATATGCATGCCTGTTGCTAGTGTAATTCCAGTCACTATGGACAAGACAAAACCAACAACAACCTCCATAAAGGTAGCAGGCAGATGGATGGTCAATAACAGACGACGATGCTCAACCAGTGAGACTGTGATGGCCGTGGGTGCAGGCATGATGAAGGAAGGCACCCATCCCATACGCACAATCAATTCCCAGATCGCCAGTAATAAGAACATGAGCATAATAAACAAACCATATTGGGAAAACCACTTCGAGAGCCACTTCGAACACCACGTCCAGACGCTAAACTGAGCTTTATCGCTTTGCATGCAATTGTTCCTCCAATTGTCGTCTCATCTGCACGAGAGCCGGTTCGTAGATCATGTCCGAATGCCTTGGGCGTGGCAAAGGAACTGTCATCTCCCGCAGCTGCTGACCTTGTCCCCCTGGAGTTAACAGAATGATACGGTCACTTAACAGCAGGGCTTCTTCGATGTCATGTGTAATGAACAGCACGGTTTGGCCAAAGCCCTCCCACAGCTCCAGCAACCAGCGATGCATTTCTCGTTTGGTTAAGGCGTCGAGTGCACCGAAGGGTTCATCCAGCAACATGAGCTGCCCGCCTGTAAGCAAGGTACGAAGCAATGCCACCCGCTGACGCATGCCGCCGGATAACTTATCTGGATAGGCCTGCTCATAACCGGACAAGCCGAACCTTGCTAATCCTGCCATGATGTTGGCCCGTAACTTGTCCTTGTCTTGTCGGCCTGGTGCCAACTCGGCAGGCAGCATGCAGTTCTCCATGACGGTTCGCCAGGATAACAGCAGATCTTTCTGCGGCATATAAGCGACTCGTCCGAGCCGTTGTCCTTGCGGTACATCAGCTATATCGATGGTGCCAACGGTTGGCTCATGCAAGCCTGCGAGCAGCTTGAAGAGAGTACTTTTACCTGATCCGCTGGAGCCGATAAGCGAGACAAATTCCCCTTGTTGAACCTGAAGCGACACATTGGAGAGCACGGGGGAATCCTTTTTTTCGGGAAAAGCGAAGCTTACGTTGTGAATGGTTACATGGTTATCCATCTGATCCTCACCCCCTTAATTTCAGACTGCTGCAATAACAACGGCATCCTATGCTCTGCAAAAGGAACAAAAAAGACCCACCCATTTCCGGAGAAATGAGTGGGTCTGTAAGTTGAATCCGCAATTTATCTTCACATAAACATGAAAAAATTCCGCTTACTAAAAGGCCGCTCCACTTCCCTCCGCTGGTATGATCCAGATCAGGTTCAAAGGGTCCGAATAGTCATATTCGTCTCAGCCGCAAGGCTCCCCTAGTGCAAAAGTTCAAGATATGCAGTTGTCTGTTCAGCATATATCACTCGAACATGAACTGTAAAGAGGCAGCATGATGGAATTCTTGAGATGAACTCGAACAACTGAACAATTTACCTTGGCTCATGAACCCGATATAATAGGGATGGCCCGTATAGGCCGGATCACAAAATGCAGGTGGGATTGTTCTCCCTCCTAGGCAGAATGGGGACCCGAGTTGAAAACGTTCAAAAAAGTATATATTGAGATCACGAGTATCTGCAATCTGGCTTGCAGCTTCTGTCCGCAGACGCAACGTGCCAAAGGATTCATTGACCCTGAAGTCTTCAACAATATACTGGAACAAGTTAAACCACACACCAATCATATTTATCTACATGTCAAAGGTGAACCCTTGTTGCATCCCAAAATAGATCTGTTGCTCGATTCCGCACATGAGAAGGGACTCAAGGTAAATATTACAACGAATGGTACACTGCTGCCCAAGACTCAGCATAAATTGCTTGGCAAACCGGCGCTGCGGCAGATGAATTTCTCCCTGCACAGCTTCGATGGGCATGAAGGTTCAACAGACCGTGACGGGTATCTGCGTCATATTTTGTCCTTTGTACACGAGGCTGTTAAGCACAATGTCATCATCTCATTCCGGCTGTGGAACTTGACGCAGGATAACTTCACGAATGCTCAGATGAATCGAAATCGGGAGACCCTTGAAGTACTCGAACGTGAGTTCAATCTGGACTTCCGCATTGAGGAAAAAGTAGTTCCAGGCAGCGGGGTCAGAATTGCCCCAAATGTATACTTGAATCAGGACCATGAGTTCCAGTGGCCAAGTCTGGATGCACCAGAAGATGACGGCAAAGGCTTCTGTCATGCATTGCGTGGTCAGGCAGCTGTGCTTGTAGATGGAACGGTAGTTCCATGCTGTCTCGATGGCGAGGGTGTGATTAACCTGGGTAATGTGCACGAGAAGTCATTCTCGGAGATTATTGAGGGTGAGCGAGCGAACAATCTGGTATATGGTTTCTCCAAACGGGAAGCTGTAGAAGAGTTGTGTCGAAAGTGCGGTTATCGTCAGAGATTCGGAGCCTGATATCTTATATCAGCAAGCTAGAAGACATTCAAGATCACACATTTGGAGACAAATGTAGTGGTCTTTCTTTGTTATCGGGAATTCAAGTGAGGGGTACATACGTTACAAATGAGCATACCAGAGGTTGATATCAGCATATTGCTTGAGAGACCTGGCATGCAAAAAATGCCGATATGACAGGGATTGCAGGATGTCATGATATATCTGATCTAATGATTATTCTAGTTACCTTCCTTATTTGGTAGGATTAGGTTGTGGGTCGGACAGAGGTGCACCTCTGACGAACTTCCAGGACAAGCTCAGGCTTGTACAATACCAAATAACGAGAGAATGAGGGAGGAATAAAGTTATGAAAAAAATATTGACGTTGTTGTTGTCCGCTGGTTTGGTTGCTTCCATATTTGGTGTAGCTCCGGTTGCTGCTGCACCTACAGTTGTAAATTCAACGATTGTTGTTCCAAAGGGCACGACCTATGACGGTCAAGGCAAAACCTTTGTAGCCAATCCTTCCACACTGGGCGACGGATCTCAAGCAGAGGGTCAGAAGCCAGTCTTCCGTCTGGAGGCAGGGGCCACGCTCAAAAACGTAAACATTGGATCACCAGCTGCTGATGGTGTTCACTGTTATGGTAACTGTAATATATCGAATGTAGTCTGGGAGGACGTAGGCGAGGATGCACTGACATTGAAGTCGGCTGGAACGGTCAACATTACCGGCGGGGCAGCGTACAAGGCCTATGATAAAGTGTTCCAGATCAACGCAGCCGGAACGATTAACATCAAAAATTTCCGTGCAGATGATATCGGCAAGCTGGTACGTCAAAATGGTGGAACTACCTTCGCGGTTAACATGACGCTGGATAACTCCAACATTTCCAATGTGAAAGATGCTATTATGCGTACAGACAGCAGTGTATCTCAAGGGAAAATTACGAATACGCGCTATTCCAAAGTACCAACGTTGTTCAAGGGGTTTGCTTCAGGGAAAACGAGCCAGTCTGGGAACACGCAATATTAAAGGATTGCCACAAATACCCATCTGATGTACATTAGAAGCAATGAAATAAGTGAACCGGGAGCTCAATGAAGTTGGGCTGAGAGAGTGGCCGTGTGCTGCTGACCGTACATCTGATCTGGGTAATGCCAGCGTAGAGAACATGGATTTGCGATATGTAAGGGTGAATTGTAGGAAATGAACGTGATGAACAACAGACCTCTTTGAACTGTGGTGGTGTATCTGCCAGGGCGGAGGGGGATGGTTGATATTCCGTATTTTCGACATCCATCCAATACATCATTGTGAGGATTGTACACTGTGCGTAAGGCCTGCCCGGAACCGGGGAGGCTTTTTCGTTTATTTTGATAACCCTCACAGGGAACAGAGGAAGGACGTAGAGAACATGGCAACAACAGCAGGCAACAAGCGATTGAAACTAACGGATATTCTGGTAACCATCGTGATTGCAGTGGTGTTTGGGGTGATTTACAAGATATGGGGACCTACATATGACTTGATGAAACCATTTGGCGTTCATGCGGAGCAGATGATCTACGGCATGTGGTTTATGGCGGGCACGTTTGCATTTGTTATCATTCGTAAACCAGGCGTGGCGATTCTTGCCGAGGTTGCGGCTTCAACGGTAAGTGCTTTTCTGGGCAGTGAATGGGGCATGTCCACACTTGTATACGGCCTGTTGCAAGGATTGGGAGCCGAGATATTCTTCGCCGCATTTTTGTATCGCAAAACCAATCTGTTCGTTACCTCTCTTGCAGCCATAGGAGCCGCAGCGGCTTCGCTTTTGCTGGATTACCAATACGGGTATATTGATTCACTCTCGGCCTGGAATTATACGTTATTTATCGGATTCCGCTTCATCGGAAGCATCCTGATTGCTGGAGTGTTCGCTTATTATCTTGCCAAAGCATTGGAACTGACCGGTGTAACACGCTCACTCAGACCGGTATCCAAACAGGATTATGAGGCGCTGGATTAGATGAGCGGAGAGGGGGATTCGCAAGCGGTAAGTGTGACAAATCTAAGATGCAAGTTCCCGGGAGAGAAAGCCTTGGTATTTCAAGGCTTGTCTCTCTCTGTGCATCAGGGGGAGAAAGTGCTGTTACTTGGCCCAAGTGGCTCCGGTAAATCGACGTTATTGCAAATATTGAGCGGTCTGATACCACGTTCGGTTGAGATTCCGATGAAATGTGATGATATTCAGGTTCCCGCCAAAGCAGGAGTGGTCTTTCAAGATCCGGATACCCAGTTCTGTATGTCCTTTACGGATGAAGAGATCGCATTTGTTTTGGAAAACCGAAATATTCCGCGTGAAGAGATGCCTGCTCTGATTGAATATTATCTGAAACAAGTGGGGTTATCCTTTGAACAGAATCGTGTATTGATCCAGTCCATGTCTCAGGGGATGAAGCAACGTCTTGCGATTGCTTCGATGCTTGCCATGGACCCGGAGGTATTGTTTTTGGATGAACCCACTGCACTGTTGGATGATGAGGGGACTTCCCAGGTGTGGGATACCGTCAGACGAATTGCTAGTGACAAAACGATCATCATCGTTGAACACAAAATAAACAAGATTGTGGATATGGTCGACCGCATCATTGTGTTATCATCTGAAGGAAAAATTGTGGCGGATGGGCCAGCACAGCAGGTATTTACGGAAGAACGGGGCAAGCTGAAGGCTTATGGAGTCTGGTATCCAGGCATATGGGAGGAGCAAGAGAGGCTAGCTAAGGAAGAAGAGGGAAGTGCTTCTGGAAAGCTTCAAGTGTGTGTGGATCACGGCATCTCAAGTTTGGAAGCACAGGAATCGTCTGGCTCATCCGATACACCGGGTATATCCCCCATATCTCAAGTCTCAACCTTATCACCTGTATCACCCGCCTATCTGCCTGCACTGGACTTGCAGCAGTTCATCGGATGGCGTGGGAAAACACCTTTCATTCAGGTGGAACAGGCCAAAGTATGGCATGGGGATTGGATTGGTATTGTCGGAGCTAATGGAGCTGGCAAGAGCTCATTGTTGTTATCTCTGATGAATATCCTGAAAACAACAGGCCATTATCAGGTGGACGGTCAGCCTTCTGGAAAAACGGAGCAGCTTGCAGATCGAATCGCGTTTGTATTTCAGAACCCGGAGTTTCAATTTGTGACTAACACCGTCGCGGAAGAAGTGGAATTCTCATTGCTGGGGGGCAGGCTGACAACGGAAGAAAGACTTGTCAGGACTGATCAGATGCTGAATCAATTTGGTCTAATCGATCTGTCCGAGCGTCATCCCTACCAATTATCGATGGGGCAGAAACGACGCTTGAGCGTTGCGTCTGCACTGGTGAGAGAGCAGCGAATACTGCTGCTGGATGAACCTACTTTTGGACAGGATGCCCGCAATACGTTCGCCATGTTAGCACAGCTGGAGCAATTGCGGAGAGAGGGAACAGCTATTGTTATGGTTACCCATGATCGTGAAATTGTAAAAAGATATTGCACCCGAATCTGGACGGTGGATGAGGGGAGGTTATCTAATGCAACTGTCGTTTCCTCACCGTGAAACCTGGCTTCATAACGTCAATCCAGGATTAAAGATGATCATTCTGACGATGATGTTTGTCATCGTTATCCTCATTCACAATCTGAATGTAATGGCCAATGTTGCTGTGGCGATGATGTTATTACTGTGCTGGACAGGCCACCCGTGGTACAGATTGATACTGTACGCATCACCATTCATTCTGGTTTTTATCTCCACGTCTACAGGCATGATGATGTTTGGTAAGGGCGAGACCACATGGTATAAGTGGGGATTGATCCACATAACCGAAGAGAGTTTCTATCGCGGTCTACACTTGGGTTTTCGCTCGCTGACTATGGCCGCGGCTGGGTTACTCTTTGGTCTTACGACCAAGCCTGTGAGACTGTTTTATTCCCTGATGCAGCAGTGGCGGCTTCCCGCAAAATATGCCTATAGCTTTCTGGCCGCGATGCGCATGATCCCGATTTTGCTGGATGAATTCCAGACGCTCCGTTACGCTATTCGTATTCGTGGAACACAGCAACGCGGCTCTCGCTGGAATGTGTATGGTGCACTCAAGCGTTACGCTATTCCGCTGCTGGCACAGAGCATTCGCCGTGCACAGCGAATGGCGGTAGCGATGGAAGCGAAAGGATTTACGGATGGCGCGAGCCGAACGTATTACATTCAGATTGGCTATTCCCGAGCTGATCTGTGGTTTGTATTTTATTATATCCTCACCTTAACAGCTGCTTATTACATCGGGGTTACCTTTCCTTATCATGCTACGATGGTGGATGTAAGGTAATA
The DNA here is from genome assembly GCF_000316035.1 of Paenibacillus sp. PAMC 26794. GTDB lineage: Bacteria > Bacillota > Bacilli > Paenibacillales > Paenibacillaceae > Paenibacillus. The sequence continues at coordinate 51,648 of NZ_ANHX01000054.1, read as the reverse complement.
CGGGGAGATAGAGAGAAATATATTGAGGTAACCGGTAACTTTTTCCTGTTTGCAGCGTCTATATGGAAATAACTTCTAATGGATGGGGATGAACGAGAGTGAAGACGGGTCCTGATTGGCAGAGAATGGGGTACAAGTGGATTACCATGACTGGATTATCAGCTGTGCTGTTGACGGGATGGATGCTGCTGGATTCCAAAATGGTCGTGCTTGGAGGACAAGCTTTGGTTACAACGCCACAAGCTTTGGGTGCAAGTTCTCAAGTCTTATCAACACAGTTGGCCTACAAACAAGGAGAACCCGTTACACTCATGAATGACATTCCTCTGTTCAAAAACAGGAGGGACGGCAGTGTGGCTGCTGACCAAATGGGAATTGAATACTATACAACAAAAAACGAAAAGTATACGTTGTCATCGGTTCGAGGCGAGTGGGTGCAGTTCAAGTCAACCGATCATGGAGACTTTTGGCTGCCAAGTTGGTATGCACTGAAGGAGAGCAGAAGCATGACGGAAACAGCTCCCCAAAGCTTCACGCTCAAATCAGGGAGTAAGCTGTATCTGGCTCCGGATAGTTCTACAACTTGGTCTAGTGAGAAAGCGCTAACAGATAAGGCTGTTATTGTTGCAAAGTGGAAAGGATGGTATGGGGTCTCCATTGCCCCACGAGTCTGGAATAAAGAATCCTTCACGTATCGGCCAGGACTCTTCTGGATCAAGGCACAGGCTATAGAACAGCGGATGAATGTGGCGGATGGTTGGTTCCAACAGGATGCATCGCTGCCAACTTCGGTTATACGCCATCTGACAGATATTAAGCTGAACAAGGCAACCACCTCCAAACAAGTGGCTGGGTGGTTAGGCGAGCCGGATTGGAAAGAGAGTTCAAGCAATCTAAATTTCACGGGTTATTCAATGAGTATTGGACAGACCTGGAGATATGAACGGGAAGATGCGCAATTTCTGGTCACATTCAACAAGAATGGCAGACTGGTCAGAACACGCTGGAATTTAGCACAGGATAATCGAAATGCTTTTGTTTCCGATTGGAACATCAGTCGGGCGGATGAATATGGGTTCACAACAAAAATCTATGGCACAACACTGCCGACGACAATCCCTTGGAAACCGGTATGGACCAACCAGGGGGATATTAACTACACTTTTTTACAAGCAGCCACGGATGATGTACTCCTGATGAAAGGGGATGATGGTGGATTTAGCGGTGATTACTACGAAGGTTCCATATATGCCCTTGACCGACATTCCGGCCAGCAATTATGGGAGATCAACGGGGGTTTTGGAAGACAGCAGGCAGAGGTGGATGCAGAGCGCAAATACGTTACAATCTACACTGATTATGACCCTGACAAGAAAAAATACGTGGATCGTATTCGTCATCTGAACTTGAAGAACGGAAAGGTCGCGTGGACGTACACCCCTAAGCAAAATTTTAGATTAAATGGCATCACCGCTGCTAAGAACGTTGTGGTTGTGGATAACCCGGTTGTTGAGAGCTCAAGCAACAGTTGGTTAACGGTTCTGGACAGTGCAAACGGAAAAACATTGTGGACGCGAAAACTGGCTACAGGTTATGAATTATTAAACAAGAGTGCAGATGACCCCTATGTGTTGTATTGGGAAAAGAATAAGCTGATTGCAGCCGATCCGCAATCCGGGCGAACCGTATGGAGCTTAAAGGGCAAACGATCCACCATAGAACAACTTTGGAATGATCCATATACTGGTGGAATTGAACGTCTTGATCCCTTTGCAACCAGGAATGCTGAAAGATGGCTATCACTAGATAATCAGTGGCTTTTGCTTGATCTGAACACGGGGAAAAAGCTTGCCCAATTTCCTGCTCGGGTAGGACAGAGATTTGAGGAGTTGAATGATGGCATGCTGTTGATCCGTGAGAACAAAAACGGCGATCATTACGGAGAAAATGAAGATTTTACAACCACCCTGTACGATGCTAAGACAGGCAAAACACGCTGGACGCTCAAGGGTAAGATTGAACGAGGACTGGTGGAAGAGGATCAGTTGTATGTGATTAAGAATGGCTATCCAGCGGCTTTGGATTATGATACGGGGGAGACGCGTTGGAATGCAAAAGATACGATTGCAACTCTAAGGTATCCAACGAATCAGGGAAGTTATCTGGTCATTGATGATCAGTTGCTGTTGCCCATGGACGAAAATCTTCTCGTAATGAATAAAAATAATGGAGCATTGTTAGGTCGTGCACATGACGTTGTGATGGGAAGCCCGGAGCACCGGGACCGGGATGCGAAGAATGGAATGATTAACCGAATCGGAAATGAAGTGTATGTGGGTTCGTCCAACGGACGTTTTCGTGTATATGAAGCCAGCCGCCTTCAGGAGGCAATCTCATCTTAAAAGCTTGTCTCGTAAGGGATGTTGATTTATTATAAATGAACAGGCTTGCTCGCGCTCCGGTTATCGGCTGTGCGGGCTTTCTTCATGTGTTCTTAAAGAACCATGCATGATCATTCACGGGAGGACTCTCCATGATCTCATTATATGGTGTAAGCAAACGTTATAACGAGCGCGGTTCCCGTGCAGATCAGGGATTCGAAGCATTAAGCTCGGTGTCCCTCGAAGTGGGACAAGGAGAAATACATGGCATCATCGGATCGAGTGGTGCAGGCAAATCCACACTTCTGCGGATGCTCAACGGATTGGAAAAGCCGGATGATGGTGAGGTTGTTGTGAATGGGCAGCACTTGACCCAGATGAATGAACAGAGTCTGCGTCAGGCACGAAGATCCATTGGCATGATCTTTCAACACTTCAATCTTGTCAGTAACCGAACGGTGAGTGGCAATGTCTGCATGCCATTGGAACTGGCAGGTATATCTCGTGCGCAGCGAGTTGAACGTGGACTTGAGGTACTGCGGTTTGTTGGACTGGAAGACAAGGCAGATCAATATCCTGCTCAGCTTAGCGGAGGACAGAAGCAGCGTGTAGCAATTGCACGAGCGCTGGCCAGTCGTCCGGATGTGCTGCTCTGTGATGAACCGACCTCTTCGCTTGATCCACAGACCACGAACGGTATCCTGGATGTGCTGCGTCATATCAATGAAACGCTGGGCGTGACCATTGTTGTAGTGACGCATGAGATGGAAGTGGCTCGCAGACTATGTCACAGGATATCCGTCATGAAGGATGGGCGGCTCGTTCGAACGTTGACTGAAGCGGAAGTGAGCAGTATTCCCGCTCCGCAGCCTGATCTGCTGACCTCCTTGCTTGCGGGTGACGAATATGGGATGGCAGGTTCGTCTTTGTTCCGTCAGGCAGACCAGGAGGACAAGTCATGAAGTTACCTGAATCTGTGCTCAAGTATCAGCATGAGATATGGCAGGCGATCGGAGAGACTTTTGTCATGGTGGGCATCTCCATTGCGGCAGCTGTTCTGATTGGGTTACCTCTGGGTACTCTGCTGTACTTATTCCGTAGAGGACAACGGTATCAGAATCAAGCATTTTCCTTTGTACTCGGTAGTGTCGTCAACATCGTTCGTTCGTTTCCGTTCTTACTGCTAGTTGTATTCATGATTCCATTCACACGGATTGTCGTGGGAACGTCCATAGGTACGCTGGCGGCAACCGTGCCACTCTCGGTTATTGCGATTGCCTACTACGCCAGACTGGTGGAACAAGCGTTGTTGGATGTACCGAGGGGAGTGGTTGAAGCTGCTGCTTCCATGGGGGCATCGACGATGCAACTTGTGGTGAAATTCTTGTACGTGGAGGCACGATCTGGCCTTGTACTGGGACTCACGACAGCTACGATTAGCTTCATCTCCTACTCGACGGTGATGGGCATTGTAGGTGGCGGCGGGGTTGGCGATTTTGCCATTCGCTACGGTTATCAGCGCTTCGAAACGGAGATTATGGTATTTACGATCATCATTATGATTATCCTGGTACAGATGATCCAATTCACAGGTAGCAGACTGTCCCACTGGCTGGATCGCAGATCCTGAACGGTTGGACCGTGCATTATCACGAATAACCAATACAGATTATACGATGAGGGGTAGACATGAAATGAAAGCAAAAATGATGCTTATGTTGCTTGCAGTAATGCTTGTTGTAGCTGCTTGTGGCAAAAAAGAAGAAACACCTGCGGCTGAAGGAACAAAGGAAGACACACAGGCAGCACAAGAAGTTACGTTGAAAGTGGCCACGTTGATTCCACCGATGACAGATGTGCTGGATATTGTTAAACCGCTATTGAAGGAAGATGGCGTCAATCTGGAAGTTGTTGTGTTGTCAGATAACGTTCAACCAAATACGGCACTCGCGAATAAGGAAGTGGATGCAAACTTCTTCCAACACGTGCCTTACATGACCCAGTATAATGAAGCGAACAATGCCAATCTGGTGGCTGTACAGCCTATCTATAATGCCATCTATGGCGGCTACTCCAAAAAGTACAAAACGATTGAGGAATTGCCAGAAGGTGCAACGATTGCAATTGCAAACGATCCTTCCAACATTGGTCGCTCTCTTGTGATGCTGGAGCAGAACGGATTGATTAAGCTGAAAGAGGGCGTAGGTTTTAACGCCACACTGGCAGACATCACCGAGAATACGAAGAACTTCAAGTTTGAGGAAGTGGACTTGTTGATGCTGGCTCGCATGATGGATGATGCTGATCTGGTAGCCATGACTCCGGCATATGCCAGTCCGCTCGGTCTTACACCGAAGAAGGATGCACTGTTAACCGAGAAGGATGATTCCCATTTTGCAATTACCATGGTTGCTCGTGAGGATAATAAGGACTCCGAAGCAATCCAGAAGCTGGCTAAACGCATGGCGGGTCCAGAGGTCAAAGCCTTCTTCGAAGAGAAATATGCAGATATCGCGATCCCGGCATTTAAATAGAGAATACGTTGGTCCAATGTAAATAACCTTTAGATCTGAGCGATAACGCTTGGATCTTTTTTTTTGTCGTCCGCGTGCTTATTAACAAGTATTTAAAAACTTAACAATTTGGTCATATCCACGGAACACTTTATTTAATAGTTTTTTTGTATAATTTGTTTAAAACTAGTTCTTTAGGATTGTAAATTAAGAGATTTTAATCATTTTTTTAGCGAGATAAATGTTTGTTACGGAGAAGTGAGACCTAGTTTTTAACTAAAAATTAATCTGGAAGAGGTAGAGAAATTTGTCCCGAAAAAATAGCAAATCGAATTGGTTCAACAAGATCCATAATAACTTTAAGACGAAGTTGATCGTGTCCTTTATTGCTTTCCTGGCCATTCCTTCGTTAAGTATTGGAGTTTTATCGTATAACAGTGCAAAAGATGAAGTGGAGAAGCAAATTTTACATAGTGCGATGGAAAATGTGAACCTTGCCAGTGCAACGATAGATCTTTCAGTCAATGCCAAGCGGAACCACATTGAATATTATGCGAGTACACTCGCGGAGCAATTGCGTCAAGAAGATGCCGAGGTTCGGGTTGTGAACGAATTGAAGGGGTATGCCGCGCAGAACACAGATATCATCACCATAGGTGTAGGCACAGAGGCAGGTGTGTATCTGATGTCCTCCGATGCGGAAATGCCTGAAGATTACGATCCGCGAACAAGACCATGGTACACAGAAGCGATGGGTGCTCCACAGCAGGTCATTGTTACAGACCCTTATATTTCTGCCGAGACAAAAGAGATCACCATTACGATTGCAAAGGCACTGGAAGACCAATCCGGCGTGGTCCAATTGGATCTCAATCTGTCGGACATTAGTCAATTGGTTAGCGGAATTAAAGTAGGAGAAAAGGGACATCTGATTCTGCTGGATGCCAGCGAAAAGTATATCTATCATCCGACGATGCAACCTGGAGCAGATGCAACAGAAGATTTTTGGACACAAGTGTATACGAATGAATCCGGCAACTTCAACTATACTTTTGATCAGGTTGATAAGGTCATGTATTACGCTACGAATGCATCCACGGGATGGAAGGTTGCAGGTACCATGTTCTCTTCTGAAGTAGAGGATGCCGCTGAGCCTATTCTGAATCGAACAATTATGGTGATCGTTTCCTGTCTTGTCATCGGAATTTTGATCATTTGGCTGGTGATGCGATCGATTGTTAAACCGATTCGTCAGTTGAAGGATCAGGCGATTCAGGTGAGCGAAGGGGATCTAACCCAGACCATAACAAGTACAAGTCATGATGAGATTGGTGAACTGAGTGATGCTTTTGGCAAAATGCAGAGCAATCTGCGTGTGTTGATTCAAAATGTGGAGAACAGCGCCAGTCAGGTAGTCATCTCATCCGATGAAATGACTCAGAGTGCGGAATCAACCAGTGCAGCCAGTGAGCAGGTAGCGCGAGCCATTCAGGAAATTGCGAGTGGTGCGGAGAAACAGACCGAAGGTATTGAACATAACCATCAGGCCATGAATGAAATTACGATTGGTATTACAAGAATCGCCGAACGTTCCATACATGTCGCTGATTTGGCGAAACATACAACCGTACAAGCAGAAGAAGGCGGCAACACCGTCAAGCAGACGGTGAGTCAGATGCAATCGATTCAAGAGACGGTAGAACAGACAAACCAATTGATTCAGGCGTTATATGAACGATCACACCAAATCTCAGCGATCACGGAGTTAATCGGAAATATAGCCAAACAGACAAACCTGCTCGCGTTGAACGCATCCATTGAAGCTGCTCGTGCAGGTACACATGGCAATGGATTCGCCGTTGTAGCAGCAGAGGTTCGCAAGTTGGCAGAGCAATCCGGACAGTCTGTCAATGAAATCACCGTGCTGACTACGGCGGTACAGGAAGATATGGCTGCTTCCGTTCGCATGATGGAGAAGGTGACTTCAGAGGTTGGAGAGGGCATGGACATCTCTACAGAAGCGATTCGGAAGTTTGAACGTATTCTGGATAGCATGCGGGAAACGACACCTCAGATTGAAGAGATTGCTGCCACGTCGCAAGAGATCACAGCAGGTGTACAGGAAGTATCTGCTGTATCCAATGAGTTGGCAGGCATTGCGTCAGGCAACGCCGCAACTTCCGAAGAAGTGGCCGCTTCCTCAGAGGAGCAACTGGCAGCGATGGAGCAGATTTCTTCCTCGGCTCGTGGCTTGTCTACCCTGGCTGAAGAGCTGCAGCGCCTGATTAGACAGTTTAAGTATTAAACGGGATCGCAGAAGAGAGTATCACAGGGACAGCATCACATCATGTTTCATTAGAGGGAGTGGACAACCATGCAAACGGAACTCAAAGCCTTCTTATTGCTAACGGATGCGGTCATGATTACAAATGAGGAGGGTGTGATTCTGGATGTGAATTCCGTTTATGTAACCAAAACAGGATTCTCACGGGAGAGCACCATAGGTCAGCCTGCCCGATTGCTAATGGATACCCACTGGAGAGGAAATCAGACCTGGTCCGGCGTAGCCAAACTGATGAAGGCTGATCAGGAAGTGTGGGAAGCCCAAGTTACGATTACATCGGTCCATTTGGATGATTCTCTTTTTTATATCAGCATATTTAATGATGAATTTTCATGAAAAAAAACGTTGTTTGGTGATAAGGGGATGTTAGCTGAAAGTAGTAATTATTTTCAAGAAAATGGTCAATATCGTCAATTGAATAAGGGAGCACGGCATACTATGATTTGTGTACTGGGGAATTGCGACCATGAATCTGACAACATTCATTGAATGCATGAAATCCTGAAGTCGTAATGTGGACGGTGACCATTTGCTACGCGATCTTGTATTAAATTTCACGCTAATTTTGATCTTTGTTTTCCTAATTCATCACTACCTGAACCATACAAATGCTACCCGTTCAACATCCATCACGACTCGGATCATTATTGGTGTTACGCTGAGCATGTTGGGCACGGCGCTCTATTATTTCTCTATTGTGCTTGAGGATGGTACATTGTTGAATTTCCGGGCCAGTGTGTATCTGCTTGCTGCTTATTTTGGTGGGAGTGGGTCTGCTTTCGTTACTTTTGCATTCATGTGGATTTTTCGGATTAATATGGGGCGTAATCCCTTGTTGGAGAACTGGCAATATGCGTTGCTAGAGTTGTTATTTGTTGCAGCCATATGCCTAATCTTTAAATATGTCAGGGGATTTATGCAGAAGTGGTTGTCCGGAGCGTTGCTGCTGATTACTGTGTATGAGTTTTTTGTACTAAAGACATATTCTCCTTCTCTACCGATTCAGGGGAAGACTCTATTTTTTCAATGTATCTGCCTGCTATCCGTTATATTATTCCTTTATTATCTGAACCAAAATCATCGATATAGGAGATTGGTCATTCAGAGGGATCAGGAAATGCTGGAGATGCTTCGTATGCAGCCGGGGTTTACTTTTAAAATCCGAAAACAGAATGGGAAATTCGAGTATCTTGTGCTTGAAGGAGAGATGCTCTCCCGACTGGGCTTGGATATGAGGAGTCTGAAGCAAGATTACAAACTGGGCACATTGGATATTTTACCTCAGGAAAAGGTAGAATTTCTGCGAAAGCAGTTTAACCGGGCATGGGAAGGGGAATCTTTTTTTTACGAGTTTGAGCATGAAGGTTACTATTCGCTGGTGAAAGTTCGCCCTCTGCGAGAAGAGGGTGTGGTGAAATATGTCGTGGGATATGGACTCGATATTACGGAACACAGAGCAGTTAAACGAAGGATTCAAGAAAGTGAAGAGCGATATCGAACACTTGAGCGAGTGTCGGCAGACTGGCTTGTCGGATTGGATAACAACAGATGTATTGTGTCAGTTAATCAGAAATTTCTGGATGATCTCGGTCTCGGCAGGCAGGAAGTGATTGGGCGTCAGTTTGAAGATTTGTTGTTCATTGAGCAGCCGGAGAACTGGTTGTTCGTTTTTCAAAAAGCCTTACATCACAATATAGCACAGGATACGGAACTGAGATTCATTGTTGGAGAAGGTCATGAGCAGCATGTTCGGGTTCACCTATACCCTGTTAAAGTACTAAATTCGAGTGAGAAAATCAAGGCAGTCATTCATGACATTTCGGATCACTATAGACGTGTTAAGGCCGACAAAGCAAGCCAGGCAAAGAGTGAGTTTCTCGCATTCATGAGTCACGAGATTCGTACCCCACTGAGCGGCATTATCAGCTTTTCGTTGTTGCTTCAACGAACAGATCTATCTCCACAACAAAAGGATTATTTGAGTAAAATCAACGCGTCCTCTCAAACCTTGCTTGCCCTCGTAAATGATATTCTTGATTTTTCGAAAATTGAGGCAGGCAAACTGATGTTAGAGAAGGTCTCTTTTTCACCAGAGGATGTGATCAAACGTGTGGCAGATCAGATCGGCGTGGCCATCGGGCACAAAGATATCCAAGTGATCTTTACAACCGATCCCGATCTCCCGTTAACAGTGATTGGTGATCCGTTCCGACTTGAACAGGTTTTATTGAATCTGCTCAGTAATGCAATTAAATTTACGGAGCATGGATATGTAACGTTGCAGGCAGAGGTACTTTCATTGGAGGCGGAGCGAGTTCAGGTCTGTTTTGAGGTAGAGGACACGGGAATCGGAATTTCACCCGAACAATTGGAACGGCTTTTTGTCCCGTTTACTCAAGCGGAACCCTCGACGTATCGAACATATGGTGGTTCTGGACTTGGGCTGGTCATCTGTTACCTTCTGGTGACCTCCTTGGGAGGAGACTTGCGGGTGGATAGTGTGTTGGGAGAGTACAGTCTGTTTTCATTCGACTTGATATTTGAACTTGCAGATTCGGAAGAAGAAAGTTCCTTCCTGCAAACATACCCTCTTCTATATTGTGCGGATGATGTGGTTATCGTTGAAGAGGATGAACGAATGGGCGAGAATCTGAAGCAGATACTCTACTCATTCGGAATGAAGCCGAAGCTGTATCCTTCGTTGAACCATATGATGGAAAGTGATTGGTGTGTCCCTCATGTAGATGGGGCAAGTTCCATGTTGATGATGATGGATATGGATGCAGAGGACACCGTCAACGGATCGTCATGGGACAGCTTCATGAAGCGATTGAATCGAACCAAATTTCAAATGGTGGGTTATACCCATGCCTTTAGTGAAAATGCCCTGTGGAGTGAGGAGAGATCCTTTCGCCCGGATCTCATGATGATCAAACCGATTACACGTCTGGGATTGTTCGAAGTGTTACTTGCACTTCAGGGTGAAGGGCCATTAGAGAAAAAGCGGATGATAGAAGGCGACGAATCCTATTTGCTTAAATCCAAAGGGCACATTCTGATCGCTGAAGATCATGAAATCAATCAACTGGCCATTCGGGCCATGTTGGAACATACCGGATTCAAGGTGACGCTGGCATACAGTGGCACAGAGGTTTTGAAAAAATTGGATGAACAAACATGGGAACTGATTCTGATGGACCTCTATATGCCAGACATGAATGGAATGGATGCAGTACGACACATTCGCAAGATGAGGAAATATGATCGTACACCCATTATTGCGCTTACAGCGAATGGTTTAAAAAGGGACCATGAATTATATCTTGAAGCAGGCATGAATGCCATACTGACTAAGCCCATACATGAACAACAGATCACAGACATTTTAGCCATATGGACTGATCTAAAAGGCATAAGGGAGATCAATGGAATTGATGCAGATAAGGCGATCAGACAGATGGACGGCAAGCCACATATTCTGCAATATGCGCTCACGAAATTCAGAATGGAGTATGGCTCGTTTCAGAAAAAACTGGCGATTCAGCTTCAGCAACAGCAGATTGCTGATGTAATTCGTAGTGTTCATTCTCTTCGAGGCGTAGCTGCGAATCTGCATGCAGTGGACCTGATTTGTGCGGTTTTCCAACTGGAATCGCTCTTGTCCCGTCCATTATACGAAGAAAAGGAACTAAATTCGGTATTGGAGAAGGTACAACAGGAAATTGATAAAATAACCGGGTCTCTGCCATGGTGATCGGAATGAAGCTGTGTTGTTTTAAGGTGTAAACTTATATCCGACCCCCCAGATGGTTTGAATATATTGGGGGTTTTTTGGATTGTCCTCAATTTTTTTGCGAAGCTTGGTAATGTGCACATCGATGGTGCGATCATTAATGTAGGCATCAATACCACGAATGGCTTCAATCAGGGCATACCGACTGTAGACCTTGCCAGGATTGAGAATAAACAGCTTCATGATCTCAAATTCGGAAAACGTCATCTCCACGCGCTGGTTATTCAACAGAACGGTTCTTCTCGCCAGGTCGAGTGATATTCCGGTTTCCTGTTCAGTGACAACAGAGCTGTTTAATATGGAGTAACGACGCAATACAGCCTCAATACGTGCTTTCAGCTCCTGCATGCTGAAAGGTTTACAAACATAGTCATCAGCCCCATCTGATAATGATCGAATCCGCTCAGAAACTTCGGTTAACGAAGAGATGACAATGATGGGGATCGCCGTATGTTGGCGCATGAGAGAACAAGGATTCTTATTACCCAAATCAGGGAGAATCAAGTCAAGAAGCAGGATATCAGGCCGCGCTTGAAGCTGTAGAAGACCATCTCTTGCGTTATCGACACGGATAACATCATACCCTTCACCTTGCAAATACAAGGATAATGTATCGCCTAACATGTTGTCGTCCTCTATGATAAGCACTTTCGTCATGATATTCCTTTCTGAACCCCTTCTTGTAGAAGGACTAAGATCCATGGATTAACTTAATATACCTGATATTTAAAACATGCAACATGAGGATGTCAAGACTCTAACATGACTCCAAGAAGGTGAGAGACTCTGATTTAATGCTTGCCAAGATGTGAATCAGTTTCACGCTGGATCAGGCGCATCAGTTTGCGCTCGGTAGCGGTCTCTGGCGCAGGGGTGTAGACACTGCAACGCAGATCGGAACTACCCTGAACCTGCAACGAAGTCAGATCAAACAACATTTTGCCTGCTTTGGAATGCCTGAATTCGATTAATACGTCCGGGGCACTGCTGACGCTGCTTTGTTTCCAAAGGGTATGAAAATCGGGATGTCTGTTCATCATGTCATCCAAAAATAAATTATACCATTCATCATCAACGTACTGACCATAGTAAGCACGAAAAATCGCCAGAAATCCGCTAACAAAATCCTCCCAGTTCACCGCGAGCCTGCGAAATTCCTTTCGATCAAATAACAGACTGATCATATTCCGCTGTTCGGGGGGGATCTGTTCAAAATCCATAAAAACATGCCGGGCAGCATCATTCCAGCCGACAATGTAACAACGCCGATCCGAGATCACGGTAGGGCAGTGGTGAAGTTCTTGCAAGATTTTCTGCAAGGAAGGGTGAAGTTGAAACGGTTCTTCTTCCAGTGTGGGCAGCTCCGTATGATGCTCCATGGCGAGCGAAAACAGATACTTTCGTTCATCTGCAGTAAGCCTTAGTGCTGAAGCAATGTTATCCAACACGGAATGGGATACCTGAATATCCCGACCTTGTTCAAGCCAGGTATACCATGTTGTACTCACTCCCGCCAGTTGGGAAACCTCTTCTCTCCTCAGCCCAGGCGTTCTTCTCCGACTTCCAGTGGGTAAACCGACCGATTCGGGAGAAATTTTGGAACGTTGTGTTTTCAGAAAAGTAGACAATGCCTGTAACCTGACATCGTAGTTCAATTCATCACCTTCAATCCTCGTTATCATGGTAGTCATTATACTATTATAATTGACAACTTGTAATAGGATATTCAAAAGTGCACTATTAGTGGCAGAGCGTGAGATTAAGGTAGACAATAGCGCTGAAGGAGGATGGACATGGAACGAGTCGTGATTACAGGTATGGGAGTCATCTCTCCTTTGGGAAATGATGTACATACATTCTGGAATGGATTAATTGAGGGTAGATCAGGTGTATCGCCTATAGAGCATTTTGATACAGCTTCGTACAAAACCAGAATCGCTGGGGTGGTCCATGATTTTGATGGTGAAGAGCGTTTTGGGCGTAAGGAAGCAAGGCGTATGGACCGATTCGTTCAATTTGCTGTTGCTGCTGCGGACCAGGCTGTATCGCAATCGGGTCTTGTGATGGATGAACTGGACCGTGAACGGGTAGGTGTATATATTGGTTCAGGCATAGGCGGCATCCAGACATTGATGGAACAAGGCAAGACGTTGTCAGATCGGGGACCTGCGCGAGTCAGCCCAACACTGGTACCTATGATGATATCCAATATGGCTGCGGCGATGGTCAGTATGAGGTTCGGTTGCTGGGGGCCGACGTTGTCGCCAGTAACGGCTTGTTCCATTGGCAATACAGCCATTGGAGAGGCTTTCCGGTTAATTCGTCATGGCGGAGCCGATGTCATTATTGCTGGCGGGACAGAAGCGGCTGTAACCGAAGTGTCACTGGCAAGCTTCGGTAATGCGACAGCGTTATCAACAAGAAATGAAGCGTTCCAAACAGCGAGTCGTCCATTTGATGCGGGGAGAGACGGTTTTGTCATGGCGGAGGGCGCTGGAATTCTGGTTGTTGAGTCACTATCTCATGCACTGGGAAGAGGGGCGAATATTCTTGCCGAAGTGATTGGATATGGTGCCAGTTCAGATGCGTATCATATGGTAGCTACCCACCCGGAAGGACGGGGGGCATATCTGGCGATGAAAGCATCACTGAAAGAGGCTCAGATTGGACCTGAAGACATTGATGTAATTAATGCTCATGCCACCAGTACGGAGGCGGGTGACCTCTCTGAGACAAGAGCGATTAAACAACTTTTCGGGACAGGTGCCTATGATATTCCGGTCACAGCGAATAAGTCCATGACGGGACATATGCTTGGTGCAGCAGGCGGTGCGGAGGCGATCTCACTTATTCAAACCCTGCGGCATGGTATCATCCCTCCAACTATTAATCAAGAGCAGAGGGACCCCGAATGTGATTTGGATTACGTACCTAACGAGGCAAGAAAAGCAGAGTTGCGGATCGGGATGTCTAATTCCTTTGGATTCGGTGGACATAATGCCGTTATTGTTCTTCAAAAATATTCTTCTTAAGTAAAAAGAACAGCGCACCCTGGTGGGATTGCGCTGTTCTTTGGTTACTTATGGATCACTCGTAAACACTGTACCTTGGTTAACGGCCGAGTGGTTGTACGCCTCAGGAAGAGAGGGATGTCGATTCGGCCATGCCTTTGTTGCCTCGGCTCAGCCAGCTTACACGCCAGCGGGATTGCATGAAGAGAACAACGAACAGGGAAGCTGCCAAGCTGATATATAATGGTAGCTAAGCGGCTGCCCAGTCCCATAGTTATATGAGACTGTGCGGCTTTTTTTGCGTATATGTACGCAAGTAGGCCATAGTTCCGTGGTTCCACGTAAACATGAGGATTGGCTCATGAATATAGCTTGAATTTTAGTTATGATGTTCATTAGGGGTACATATGTACGTATTTTTGATTTTATTTTGAGACAGATCGTCATTTCGAGTTTAGGTTATTCCGCATCGTGGTATAGATATCGGGGCTTATGGAAGCTTCTTCAAATAGAGCAGGACAAGGGAGGGAATGCAGTGAACGTATGGATAACGGTAAAAAGTCTGGGTAAGCGCAAGCCGGTACTTGCCAAGCAAGCTGCCGAACTTCCGGAAACAACTCATACGTTAAGGCAGCTCATTAAGAACATGGTGGCTCTGCAAGTAAAAGCGCTTCAGGACAAGAAGCAACAGGCTGAATTACTAGCCTACCTGATGCCGGATGATATTGAGACGCAGGGAGCGGCGGGGAAAGTCGGTTTTGGCGCAGTATACAATGAGGGCGTTCCTGATCTGGAAGTTGCGATGGAGACAGCTATAACCGCCTATGAGGATGGATTGTACAAAGTGTTTCTCAACGATGAAGAATTGCAGGAGCTGGATGAGTCACTTGTTGTAAAAGACGGAGATAACGTGGTATTTATTCGTTTTACAATGCTTGCTGGACGTCTGTGGTAGAGAGCGATGAAGGAGGAGAACAGGATGAATCAGGAAGAGCAAGTACAGGTGTATATGGATGGATTGCAGGAAAGAGCCAAGTCGTTAACGGGGGTACAGCTCGAGTTGGCAAACTATGTTGTGGAGATCGCCGGGTCTACCTATTTGCGTGGAGACGAAAAGATGTTTTTGAATACTGATGAGTTGCTTGGAAGGTTGGCTGCAGAAACGCAGAAACCATTATTCCAGCCACTATTGGATGTGCTCCAGCATCTGGCGAGCGAGTCATTGGTTGCACGATTCCGTTATATTGCAGAGCGTGGGACTCGTTTCCCATACAGTAACAACTATGAACGCCGGCCTTTTCGCACATCCGATCCGGAGCAGCATGTAGAACAGGTCATTCGCAAACTGATGGGATTGTTCCGTATGGAAATGAAAAATTTCTCCCTAGAAGAATATGTGTCACTTCGTGAGTACAAGCTGGATTATTTGCATGAGATCCGTTCGGTACTGCCGGATTGTATTGCTTATGAACTGGATCATCAGGGCGGAGATATGAAGCAGGCACTGCATGATATTATATATGGTGACAATCAGACAGCGTTGTTAACCCATGAAATGATCAAAGGTATATTCATGAGCGATCAGGCGGATGCCTACCAGATGGTGGGTGAGTTGCTCGTTGCAGCAAGGTTACAGGAAGGGCTGCGCCAAAGCATTGTGGAGCGGATGGATGAAGGGACACTGGAAGCCTATATTTACATATTAAAAATCATTATCGACAACAACCTGATTCGTTTCAGTTCCGTTGTAAGAGCGCTTGCCGTATGGACGGGGATCGGCATAGAAGCAGCTAACCAGCGTGTTGCCGCACAGTTGATTGAACAGGCCTATGAGTCCCTTGTGCAACCAGAAGTACGCGAGGCCTGGCAGCAGGAAGCGAACGCCAACAAACTCTTTATCAGTTTGTGGGCGACAGCGGTCATTGAAGAGAATGAATTGAAGAGCAAGATAATCGAGATTATGGATCAAGGTCAGTTATATCAGAAGATTGTTGCCCAATACGTACTGGCTAACAGCCAGAACAGGGAGCTTCGTTTGCACATTGCACGTCGTTATCTGGAGGCGCAGGATACTGAGTTGATGCACTGGATTGTGACAAACTATGATGCGATGTATATGTACAACTGGAGTTTCGAGAATGGAGAGAATCAGCGTAGCGTGTACGTGTGGCCATTGCCTGCTCTGGGAGATAAGGCCTTGCGGCGCCAGGACTTTGATCGGTTCAAACAGATGCTGGCTGCCATTCCAAAAGGCGGGTCAGGTGGACCGTCGGGTGTACTTGAGTATGTTAACTACCGGATTGATACGGATGATGTAGTCAAGAAAATGTTATATTTGGCCGCTTATGATATGGACCCGGAGTGGATCGGGGAGGTCATTGCAATCAAGGACCGTTTAAGCCCGGAACTGCGCGGAGAACTGTTGTCCCAGTTTGTTCAGCATCCCGATAATGAGGTGCAAAGAGAGTTTGTGTTTGAGAGTTTGTCTGATAAAAGCATCAGTAATCGGGAGAGTGCACTCGCCAAGGCGAAGCGGCTCACGTTGACGGTTGAAGAGATGAAACAGATGGAGGCGTTGATGAAGCTCAAGACTGGCTCACTTCGTCAGAAGGTCATCCATGTATTGTTACTGCAACCCGTGGACCAATTGACCATCTCACTGAAGCGACTTTTGCAGGCCAAGAGTGAACTGCAGCGCTTGGGTGCGCTAGAATTATTGACCGAGATTGCGGTAGATCCAGAGCGGATAGATCAGCAGGAGCAATTGCAGCCATTGGCGCAGCTGATTGAGACACCCACTGCCAAGGAACAGAAACTGCTGGATAAGCTGACCGATCAGGGGAGTCGTTACACAGCCTCTAATGGATTTGGTTTATTTGATCCGAAGCGACGTGAGCCATTGCTGGATGAGAAGCGTGATCTCAAGGGCCATAATCCGAAGGATATCTTTACACTCTTTCTGGATAAGACCAGACCATTTCTGGAGGGACTTAGTGAATTAGTGCATGAACACAGGGATTATGAGTATCAAGTGGAATACTACGCTGGCTATAAAGACACATTGTTAGTCGGAGCGAGTCTTCGCTCCAAGGTTCCATATGGAGAGCGGAATGAAATGAAGCAGATGGAACAGTTTCCGCTTCATGACGTATGGGAGAACTATATTCAACATGCCGGGTTCAGCAGTGTGGAACTGATGCAGCTATACATGGCTATACAGCTTCGGGAGTTCAATGGCAATTTGAGCGACCATTACAGTTATTTCCGTGAGCAGTATGACTATGACGAATTGCAGAAGATTCCGTTATTGGAAGGCTGGCGCAAGTCGTTTACCGAACAGATCTATCCTCTGGATGACATCGAAAAGCTGCAGCAGATGCTGGATTCGTTAACGTATAAGGATCAGGTAATGGCACTGATATCGGCGGCATTTCTGGATAGCGATCCGATCGACACGTTTGAAATAGCTGAGAAAACCTGGGCCTCCATCATCGCGAGTATGCCTGCTGATCGACTCGAGAAAGAGTCAGGCATGCTTCATATTCTGACTGGACCTTGGAATTATGTAGTTCGTAGCAAAATCCATGACGACAACAGCTTCAAACGTTTCTTCCAGACAGCTTACCAGTTCACCAGTCTTGTAGAGAGTAGTCAACCGCTGTCTCTACTGTCACTTGAAGATTTTCTGCGTGCGTACCAGTTGAACCTGATTGATGATCAAGAGATATATCGACAGGTGCTGGTCGGTGGGAATCGTCTGTTGTTTATTCGGGACTTAACATCCACTCGTACAGAAGTGATCGCGAGTGATCCAAAGCTTGTTCAATTGCGAGATGCGGTGGTCGATCGCATTCTGGAGATTGAGCTTACTCGGGGTGAACTATCCACAGAAGTAAGTACACTTGCCATGAAACTGAATCGAATTGAAGGCATGGAACACTGGGTACATCTGGTCTCTGCGATGGATCAGGATACATTTGTCCGTGGATATATCTATAGTTATGGGGACAACACAACACGTAAAGAGACGTTTAGCTATCTAATTCAGAATGGTCATCCACGGGATGGAGAGGATGAGAAGCGTCTTGGGGAATTGCTCCAGAAGTATCCGGTGAATGAGAAAAAATTACTGGAAGCAGCCATGTACGCCCCGCAGTGGATGGAGATTGTAGCGAAATATCTGGGATGGGAAGGTCTTCGCAGTGCGGCCTGGTACTTCCATGCCCATATCAATGAACGCTTTACTGCGGAGAAAGAAACCATCGTGGCCCACTATTCTCCAATCTCGCCACAGGACTTCAATGAAGGTGCGTTTGATATCGCGTGGTTCGAAGAGGCCTATGCTGCTGTCGGGGAGGAACGGTTCAATCTGTTATACGATTGCGCCAAGTACATTTCCGGGGGAGCTAACCACCGCAGATCCCAATTGTTCGCAGATGCTGCACTGGGCAAGCTTCGATTGGACGATATGCGTGAGTCCGTGTCAGACAAGCGAAACAAGGATCATTTGTTAACCTACAGCCTGATCCCATTCGCGGCTAATCGGGAACAGGATCTGCGTGAGCGATACGACTTCATTCAGAAGTTTCTGATGCAGAGCAAACAATTCGGTGCACAACGCCGTGCCAGTGAAGGTGTGGCATCACAGATTGCACTGGGCAATCTTGCTCGTAATGCAGGTTATGCTGATGTTACGCGGCTGATGTGGGACATGGAAGCACGTAAGTTGGATGAGATGAAATCTTTCTTTGAACCTCATGCATTGGATGCTGACACGACAGCGCAATTGGTCATCGATGAGGAAGGCCAACCCGAGATGGTTATCGTTAGCAAAGGTAAGACACTCAAATCTGTACCTGCCCGGTTCAAAAAAGATGGATATATCGCTGAACTGAAAGAGCTCAAATCGGATCTGGTGGATCAGTATCGCCGGGCACGACAGGAGCTGGAACGCTCGATGACTGCTGGAACGTCATTTACACGTCAGGAAATTGCCAGTCTGATGCAAAATCCGGTTATACAACCGCTGGTAAGAACACTTGTATTCCAGTCAGGTGACAAGACTGGACGATTCGATGTATCGACCAGTGGTTTGGTTGCTCCAGGACCGGAGGGTACGATCCATGCACTATCGGAACAGGATCAACTGTTGATTGCTCATTCGCTTCATCTGTATCAGAGCGGAAGCTGGAGTGAATTCCAGCGGGATCTGTTCACCCGTCAGGAGCGTCAGCCGTTCAAGCAGGTATTCCGTGAGCTGTATCTTCCTAACGAGGACGAATTGGCTAATGGTACGGTGTCCCGCCGATATGCCGGGTATCAGATTCAACCGAAAAAAGCAGTAGCTCTGCTTAAAGGACGCCAATGGACTGTCAGTTATGAAGAAGGTCTGCAGAAGGTAAGCTATGAGCACAATCTGATTGCGAATCTCTATGCCATGGCAGATTGGTTCTCACCAGCAGATACCGAGGCACCTACCTTGGAGACGGTGCAGTTCTACGATCGTAAGAGCTACAAACCTGTAGCGCTGCAAGATGTGCCGCTGACGTTCTTCTCGGAAGTTATGCGTGATATCGATCTGGTGGTCAGCGTTGCACATGTGGGAGGCGTAGATCCGGAAGCCAGCCTGACAACAATAGAGATGCGTCACGTCATTGTGAACGAGTCGTTGCGTCTGCTGAAGATTGACAATGTACGTCTGGATGGGAATTACGCGCGGATTGATGGTGAATTGGGTGAGTATGCTGTTCATCTGGGTAGTGGCAATGTGTTCAAACAAGCCACAGGTGCGCTCCAGATTGTACCGGTGCACAGCCAGCATCGGGGCCGAATCTTCCTGCCATTCCTCGATGAAGATCCGAGAACGGCTGAGATTCTGTCCAAGGTGATGTTGCTTGCCGAAGATAAAAAGATCAAGGACCCGCAGATTCTTGCACAGTTACAGAACTAGGAAACCAGATGTGGGTATGGACGCAGATTCGTTTCGGTATGCAATACCTTCCCGATCTGCCACAATCTTTCGTTGGATTGCGTAATTGGTAGTAGGATGTTGACTCAAGATTAGCCATTATGGGTACAGATTGAGTAATGGACATGGTAAAATACATGTAGAGTTATTTCAAGTTTGATGTATCAAACAAGTCCGATCCCAGGATCGGGCTTTTACATAACCTTTTACTGTTAGTAGAAAAGGAGCATACGTTGGACATGTTAGTCTCTGCATATCGGGAACAGGATCATGACAAGTTAGTCGAGATCTGGGAGAGTGCTGTTCGGGCAACACATTGGTTAACCACGGGATATAAATGACCACGAAGGGGAGTGTGCAGGATGACACAGATCAAGGTGACACCGGAACAACTGGAGACGGTCAGTGGGCAGTTCGCTGAGGCACATCAGCAATTATCGGGCTTCATGTCTACATTGGACGGCAAGATGAGTGTCATGCGCAGCAACTGGGATGGGATGGAGCGTGAGCGTTTTTATAACGATTATTCAACGGCTCAAGGCACGATGAAATCTGTTCTGGAACTGGTTCTGTCCATTCAGTCGGAGCTTAAGAAGATTGCCGAGCGTTTCCGCACGACAGATGAAGAGGCGGTGAGCCAGGCAATCATGACGGCGCTGACCGCAGCGCGGGCGCTATCAACCATGGGCAAAAATAAAGGCGATGATCTGGACAAAACGCCAGGTCCACCAAGAACATGGATGAATGGGATGAGAAGGATGCCGAGAAATACCAGAACTATGAGGAAATGCTGAAGAAAGCCAAAGAGATGGGTGACGAAGAACTGGCGCAGCAGATTCAGGCCAGTATGAACATCATTCGGCTTCAGTATGAAGATGTAATCTATCAGACTGACCCCAATACGGGCAAGACGGTAAAAATAACCGAGGATTCCATCGTAGGTACGTATCAGGTGAAAAGCGACAAGGGCGAAACAACCACCATCAGTCTGGATAAACAGGGCAATGTGGTGGACTATAGCAAGGATACGGAAAAGTATAGGTATTCGGAGCAAACGCACACGACTAGTCAAGGAGAGCATCTCTTTGGCAAAGCGGCACAAACGGCTACAGCCTACGGGATTGGTCTGCTGCTCACAAGCAAGACGGGCTCTGCCTTTACAGAACATGCCACTGGACTTGGTTCTTCCTTCGTTGCGGACAAGTTCCTGTTCTCTGTACCGGAAGAAGGCGAGACACGTACGATGATCTACCGGACCAATAAGGACACAGGCAAAATCGAGAATATGATCGTGGTCACGCGCGGCGACAACGATATTGAATATACTCCGTGGCTAGAGTACTTCTAAGCCACGGATGGGGTTGGCAAGCGGACAACACAGGCTACCTGATTGCGGCCTGCTTGCCGACCCACAGCATGGAGCCATGTGGTTGTGTATCACATGGCTATGCGTGTGGAGGGCAGGCGGCTTATCCGTGAGCCTGCCCATAGAGAAACACCCCGGCAACCTTCTCCCTGAGATGGGAAGGATGCCGGGGTGTTTTGGATTCTCCTTACCGATTAGCCACGGTCGAAGGACCGGGCCGGAAGGGAATCTTTTTTTGCCAGAGATTAATGTGTCTCTTCATCCAGAAACGGTTTGTTCACCGCATAATACATAAAGCCCATCAGCAGCACACCGCCCACCAGATTACCCAAAGTCACGGGAACCAGGTTGTGAAGAACACCTTCAAATGAGATCGTCCCCGGGTGGTTCAGCACAAGTGCAATCGCGAACGTACACATATTGGCGATGCTGTGCTCGTATCCCGAGATGAAGAAGCAGAACACAAAGAGCATCATGGCAAACATTTTGGCTCCATTCTCCTTCATGAACATTGGGACAAAGAACGCCATACATACAAGCCAGTTACACAGAATTCCCCTGAAAAAGAGCTGCATGGTCGGAACTTCCATTTTGTGCTCCACCACGCTTAACAGAAAACCGTTCACCTGGGACGAGTCGAACAATCCGGTCAGGTAGATTAACAAGGCAAACACGGCTGCGCCCATCAGGTTACCGCTATAACTCGCGATCCACAGCTTGATGACTTCGAACCAGCGCAGTTTCTTGCGCAGCGCGGCATACGTGTAATAAAACGTATTGCCCGTGAACAGGTCACCCCCGCCATAGGCGATCAGAATGATAGCCGCGCCAAACGTAATTGCCGCCATCGGATAGGTGAACGGGGACTGCTCCATATAAAAGAAGTTACCTGTCTTAAACGCCACGATGACGCCGAATCCGATAAACATACTGGCCAGCATGGAGCGTGCAAGGTACCTGATTAAACTTTGTTTATAAATCTTGTGTTTCTTCAGAGCTAGTTGTTCCACGTTGCGTAAAGCTTCCGTTTCCATAATTCTCCTCCAATAACATGATGTCTTGCTTACCATTATAACGAAATTATGGAAATTGGGGAGGGGGAACTTGGTTTATTGATTATAACTTCCTTGTTTCGAATACAGTACCCGCATTGCAGAAGAGCCAAAATCAGGATCGGATTGAAGCGATTCTAACGCGGATGCTGCACCATTAACTTGTTGATGTGCAACAAGAATAGCAAAGGCCGCTTCTCTGACTAATATGTAGGCATTTCCCTCCAGAACTTCCTGAGCCAATTGGATCTCGGCTTCCGTTCCTTCAGAGTCCATCAGTTTGCGAACCAATTCGACCAAATGTAATGGATTGTTCATAACGATACCTCCTGAATGATTCATAGCGTGAACAAACTAGTCTTTCATGGGCTGATTCAATGGATCATACGTGATGAGCACCGGTAAAAATTTGGGCTCAAGCATCAGACTAATGAGTTGTTCGTCTTGATCAGTATAAGAAATGATATAGTTCCCGAAATGAGACTCGTAGATGAAGTCTTGGAATTGAAAGGAATGTTCGGGATATTTTATCTTCACATATAACGTAGTTACTCCTCGGGCTAAGGTTTCTTTTAATACAGGAATTTGGGCCAAAATGATAATAGCAATAAGAACAATTAGTATACGTTTAGCGAGACTAGTCAGATGGATTCACCCCATTATCGTAAATCAATTTTCAACAATTCATGAAGGCCCATCTCAAAATAGATGTCACTCCATAAGTATAGCCAGATTACCAAATTGCTCGCCTTTTTCCATACGTTCGAATGCGTTTGCTACGTCTTGCAACGGATATACGCTATCGATCACAGGATGTATATCATATTGCTCCACCCATTGCAGCATCTGGATAAATTCCTCACGGCTACCCATAGAGGTGCCGATCAGACTGATCTGCGGGAAGAAGATAGAGCGAATTGGTATGGTCAGATCATCCCCCGAGCTTGCACCATACATCACGATACGTGCACCTGGTCTGATTATATCAAAATATTTCGGGAACATGGCTTGTCCGATGCTATCCAAGATGATGTCCACAGGTTCCAGATCGTTCTGCCAACGCCAATCGGCATGACTATCCAATGCATGGGTAGCACCCAAGCGCAGTGCCTCATTTCTTTTGGCTTCACTTCTGGAGGTGACGGTCACCTTGGCACCAGCCGCTACCGCCATCAGCAGGGCATAGGTCGCTACACCACCGCCAATGCCAGGAATGAGCACATGTTCACCTTTCTTCAATACGCCGCGAGTGAATAAGGCGCGATAGGCCGTCAGCGCTGAAAGGGACAACACGCCTGCTTCCTCCCAGGATAGATGGGCTGGCTTAGGCAGGGCATTTTCAGCAGGCAACGTTATATATTGAGCCAGTGTTCCATCCGAAGGACCACCAACAATATCGGGCACGATGGGCACGTTATTCGCAAATTCCCAACCGAGCGTAGGATGGATAATGACTTCATTTCCTATCGTAAACCCTCTTACGTTTTCGCCAATCCCTACGATAATACCTGCCCCATCAGAACCGGGAATGAGTGGGATGTCCTGAGGGCCGCGTCCTGCCATGATGAATAGATCCCGATGGTTGATACCAGCGTATTTTAATTGAATCTGCACTTCCCCGGCTTCTGGTGCTCGTGAGATTGACTCTGTATATTGAAGACCTGCAAGGCCGCTCTGGGCCGAATGGACAATAGCTTTCATGTTTAATATTCCTCCTGTCAGTGTAGCCAGATTTCACTACTGAGCCTCATTGTACAGACGGAGCAGATTCACGTAAAATGAACAAAAATGATTGTCAGTATCATTGAAAATAATAGATAAGCACTTTGCATGAATCGGATGATGCAGAATGCCGATATAACGACGAGCAGGTGATCAGGATATGGATGCAGGTGATTTGAAAATATTTCAGGCGGTTGCCCGCGAAGGTAGTATCAGTAAAGCTGCGCTCGCACTCAATTATGTGCAGTCCAATGTAACCACACGAATTAAGCAGTTGGAGACTCAACTGCAAGTACCGCTATTTCATCGTTCCAATCGAGGGATGTCGCTCACACCAGCGGGCGAGAACCTGCTTGGGTATGCGGATAGAATATTGGATTTATTATATGAAGCAGAGCAGGCTACACAAGTGGGTAACCCACCAGCTGGCATGCTTCGTCTGGGTGCCATAGAGACAGCGGCTTCTACTTTTCTGACGCCGCTCCTGGCTGAATATACTTCATGCTACCCGGAGGTACAGCATTCGCTTGTCACGGGTGGGACTCATGAGCTGAACCAGAAGGTGATTCAACATGAATTGCATGGCGCATTAATATATGGCCCAATTGATCATCCTGAGCTGAACTATATGAAGATGTATGACGAGGAATTGGTGTTGATCGCTGAACCTGGAGCGCATGAGATGTACACGTTATTGTCCAGGCCGATGTTGTTTTTTGAGATCGGATGCACTCATCGCGATCAGGCGGAATCCTTTTTGAAAGATCAGGGTATCCACGCGCTTAACATCATGGAATATGGAACACTGGACACGATTCTGAATGGTGTATCTGCCGGGCTCGGTGTATCATTGTTGCCACGTTCTTCGGTTACCAAAGCAGAAATAAGAGGCGAGATCGCGGTGATGTCTTTGCCTGATCCCTATTGCCGGTTGGAAGTAGGATTTGTGTATTCCCGTGGTGAACATATATCTAGTGCGTTGAGCGCTTTGGTACAGATCATTACAGAACCAGAACTATAAAGGAGTGAGTGATCTTGGAGGATACTACGTTAACGCTCGCGGAAGCATTTAGTCAGGCAGACTTTATTGTAGGTGGTCATGGCAGTCGCCAAGTGAAGGTACTTCAGAACGTACTGGACCAGATCGATGGGGAGTTGTTCAGTGACCACTACGGGAACGGCCCACTCATTGAAGAATTTCAGCAACAGATGGCTGACGTTCTCGGCAAGGAATCGGCGGTGTTTTTCCCAAGTGGAACGATGGCACAGCAGATTGCATTACGGATCTGGTGTGACCGCAAAGGGATAAAGCGAGTAGCTTACCACCCTCTGTGTCATCTGGAAATCCATGAGGAAGACGGATTGAAAGAGTTACACCAGATTGAATCGATTTTGCTTGCGGACAAGGATCGTTTAATTCGTTTGCAAGATGTACAAGCGCTTGATCAGGATATTGCCTGCCTGCTGCTGGAACTTCCGCAACGTGAGATTGGTGGGCAATTGCCAGCATATGAAGAACTGGAAGCGATCTCGGCCTATTGCCGTGAACGCGGGATTAAGCTGCATCTGGACGGGGCACGCCTGTTTGAGATCACTCCCTATTATCAGAAAACGCCTGCGGAGATTTGCAGTCTGTTTGATACGGTGTATGTTTCCTTTTACAAAGGCATTGGAGGTATTGCGGGGGCTATATTGGCGGGTGATCCGGATGTGATGCAAGAATCGAAAGTATGGAAACGTCGGCACGGCGGAGATCTGATCGGCTTGTATCCGTATATTCTGAGTTCTCAGTATTATTTCAATGAACGGATTGGCAAAATGGAGCTTTATTACGAGCAGGCTCAAGAACTCGCCTCCCTACTGAATGCGTGTCACGGGATACATACCTTACCCGAGGTGCCGGTATCGAATATGTTCCATGTACACTTTGCGCTCGCTGCTGCCGAAGTTGAACCCATTCTTGTGCAAATGGCTCAGCAGCGTGGCATAGGAATGACTTCATATCTGAACAAAACGAGTGGGAATAGCTGTTCTTTTGAATATTCTGCAGGTGATCGTTATGAGAAAGTTCCCCAGGACAAGCTGCGTGCAGCACTGGAATGGCTGGATCAAGAGTTGCGTAAACAGGTGAGATAACAAGATGATTTTAATGTTCAACTTGCTTTTTTGGGTAAGGTGTTGCGCTTCAAGCAAAACTATTGAATTCACAACGGCTGATCAGTGGGGAAAGGTACCTTAAGGGGGAGTTCAAGTGGCATCGATAGAATTGCAACCGATTCGTGATCTTTTGGTAAAAGCCTACGATACAACAATGGGAGAAGGATGTACTCCTGAGACGCAACAGAGCATTGAGGATTTTGAGCAAAAGCATAACGTGAGACTGCCCGCAGCGTATCGCGCACTTTTGCTTGAGTTCGGTGCATGTAACTTCGGCGACCCTGCCTTGTATTCGGTGAAAGAACTGAGCTGGGCTTATCCCGATTTTCTGGAAGTGTACCGTGAAGTTGAGAAAGAATACGAGCTGCCAGCTGACCTCCAGCCTTTCCCTATTGGTGGATTTGGTGAAGGAAGTATGGCTATACTGGATCAAAGTTCAGGCAAGGTGCTGATGTTGATTCACGATGCAGGAGAACTACCTCTTCAGGAGATTGCTGTGGACTTTAATGAATTAATGAAGATGCTGGCTGAGTCGGCAATCTGGGTTCAGGAACAGATGAATTAACAAGGTAGAGGGAAGGAAGCGCAATCGACGTATGGATATTCGAAAGTTAAGATACTTTATCACCGTGGCAGAGGAGCTTCATTTCCACCGTGCAGCGGAGAAATTAAACATGACGCAACCACCGTTGAGCCAGCAGATTCAGAATCTGGAGGAAGAACTCGGTGTGAAGTTGTTGGAGCGCACTAGAAAAATGGTTCGTCTCACACCAGCGGGTGCCGTATTTCTGGAACAGGCCAGACTCATCATGGCCCAACTAGATCGATCCATTCAGCTCACGCAAAAGGCAGACCAGGGCATCATCGGGCATGTATCCGTAGCCTTCGTAGATTCGGCTTCGGGGAGCATCATGGTGGATGTCCTTAGGAAATTTCGCGCTGCATATCCGCAGATTGAATTGACGCTGCGTGAGATGACTTCGTCCCAACAATTGCAGGCCCTGGAAGACGGACAGATTCATATTGGATTTTTGCGATATCAGGAAGATACTCGTCATGTCTCGTTCCGTCCCTGTCAGATGGAAACGTTGATTGC
Organism: Paenibacillus sp. PAMC 26794; assembly: GCF_000316035.1. Classification (GTDB taxonomy): domain Bacteria; phylum Bacillota; class Bacilli; order Paenibacillales; family Paenibacillaceae; genus Paenibacillus. Next base: position 24,245 of record NZ_ANHX01000054.1, on the reverse strand, counting down.
CGTATTGCCAGATCATCACCCGTTGGCTTCTCAGACTCAAGTTTCAATTCGAGAACTGGCGGATGAAGATTTTATTTTATTCCCAAGGCACCTCGGTTCTCCGTTCCATCGTCTCGTTCTGGATTATTGCAGGGAGCATGGCGTAGACCCTCGAATTACACAGGAAGCGATCCAGATGTATACGATTGTGAATCTCGTTGCGGCGGGAATGGGCATTTCCATTGTTCCGTCATCGGTGAATGTGTTCCAGCGAAAGGGTGTAGTCTTTCTTCCATTACAAGAAAATCCGCCCTCCGTACCGTTGTACACGGCATGGCGGACGGATATGAATCAGGAAGTGGTATCCCGCTTTATGAACTTTGTTGATGAATGTGTTTAACCCGTCTTGGCTGGATCACGCTCAATCCATGGATTCAATATTTCGTCGATGCGAGTCATGATCGCAGAGTCCAGTTTCACACCGGAGGCTTTTACATTTTCCAATACCTGCTCTGGTCGGGATGCACCGATAATAACGGAACTCACATACGAATGTTGTAGAACCCACGCCACAGCGAGTTGAGGAAGAGTTAGACCAATCTCTTTAGCGAGTGGAACAAGTTGTTGCACAGCGGTAAGAACATCTTCACGTAACCACTGACCAGCCAGTTTATTGAAAAAGGGTGCTCCCGCCTCAGCAGCTGCACGTGATCCGGTGGGCAATGCTTCGTTAGGCGCATATTTGCCTGATAGTATACCCTGAGCCAGAGGAGACCATGTAATCTGCCCAAGTCCTGCTTGGTCGCTTGCAGGTACGACTTCTTGCTCAATCACACGCCACAACATCGAATATTGGGGCTGGCTTGCAATAAAGGGCACATGAAGTTCCCGCGCCAAAGCGGCTCCTCGTGCAATCTGATCCGCGTTCCATTCGCTTACGCCAATGTAATGAACTTTGCCCTGACGCACCAGATCGGAGAATGCCACAAACGTCTCTTCCAGCGGAGTATTGTAGTCATAACGGTGAGCGTAATAGACATCGATATAATCAGTCTGTAGCCGCCGCAATGAACCATTGCAGGCTTCCATGATGTGTTTACGTGAAAGTCCGCGGTCATTATGACCTGTGCCGGTTGGGTGACAGACTTTGGTGCACAGTTCAATACTTTCTCTTCGTATATCCTTAAGAGCCTGTCCCAGTACGGTTTCTGCCTTGGTATTGGAGTACACGTCTGCGGTATCAAATGTGGTAATACCTGCCTCCAATGCGGTTCGCACACAAGCTTCTGCTATTCCATCCTCGACTTGCGCTCCATGCGTAATCCAGTTGCCGAGTGAAATCTCACTGACGGTTAATCCACTGTTTCCTAATTTGCGATATTTCATTCATGTCGCCTCCCTAAGTCATCTGGACTCCATTGTAACTTTGGCAGATTAATAGGTGAAATATCTTTTAACCTCATCTTTGATACGAAAAAAGTATCAGTGAACCTACATTTTCTCTTGGAGGTATTTGCGATAGAGAGCAGGCGTAATCTCCTCGAACTTTTTGAATATTTTGATAAAATATCCCGATTCATTAAATCCCAACTCATCACTGATCTGTGAGACAGGCATGTCGGTCACCTCCAGCAATTGCTTGGCCCACTTAATCTTGAGTTTTGCCAGGTAGGTGGTGAAGTTCTCGCCCGTTTCCTTGGCAAACAGTCTGCTGAAATAACTCGGACTCAGGTGGCATAGATCGGCCATTTGTTTGAGTGAAACCTGCTCACTTTTGTGACTGTGAATGTATTCAAAAGCAGGCTGAAGTATCGGACTGGAGCTTTCCGTGTCACTTGGGCTGTTCTTGAGATAGGCATCCGCTATCGCATTGGTCATCTCTTTTTTGATCGACTCGATATTACGAATGGAGTAACCCGGTAGAATGGTGGAGAGGTTCAGAGACTCCTGATTGCCTGAAGCTTTCTCGAACATTTCAACTAACAGATTTTTGTTGAGCGCTTCTTCTACAATATAGTTGCAGAGCAGGGATAACATGTTGGAGATTTTCACAATCTCTTCATAGGTCATCACAGGCAGCTGGGCGTAATCGTCCTTTAATTCCTCCAGCTTGGCTGCATGCATGGGTACGTTTTTGGACGTGACAATTTGCTCCAATTCACTACCCTGTTCCGGGTCGGCGAGTTTCACTTGTCCTGCCATGACGGCACCGATATATTTGCCATCAATCGTGATCGGAATCGCGATATCAATAATATTGAAATGGCATAGATACACATAAGGCTCATTCAATCGGACCGCTTCCAGACCACCACGAGAATCACATTTTTGGCAGTAGGGGAGCAGCTCGGGGTCTTTACGCACATTCTGACAGAAGGCCTGACAGCTGCTGTGACTGGTTACGGGAATGCCTTTATAATCCACGGTGAGGATCGCGAGTTTGGTTACTGTTGCGAGAGAATCTTGTAGACGCTTCCATTTATTAAGGTCGAGAATTTTATTGATATGCAGATATTCTTTAATCATTCGTGCAACCTCCATATTTAACCTGATTCATGATTTAGGTCGTTAAAAGTTAGCAAGTTGTACATATTAAGATGTAAGGATGACGGGTAATGTATAATGGGAGGTCAAAATTCAACCATCTCATGACAATAACATACCATGATTGCGCTAAAAAGCAAAAAATTACGATTGTAAATTATAATAATTTGTTATCAAAGTCCACTGTAAACCTGCTGCTCATGCGTTATATTAAGGTCAATTGTAAGAAATTAAAATTTGATGTAATCACTACACCAATTCATATCATTAGGAGGCATATATTATTATGAGAAAAGCATTTATCAGCCCAACCAAATATGTACAAGGCGAAGACGAATTGTTGAACTTGGGGTACTTTGTTAAATCCTTCGGAGAATCTGCCTTGCTGATTGCACATCCGGATGATGTACAGCGTGTCAAAGCAAAGCTTGATGCAACAGCAGAGAAATTCAATATTACATTTGTTGAAAGCGGTTTTAAAGGGGAATGTTCCCGTGAGGAAGTTGCTCGTCTGCAAGCGATCGCGAAGGAAAAAGGATGTGACTCTACCATCGGTCTTGGTGGCGGTAAAGCGATCGATGCTGCGAAATGTGTAGCTGAAGGCGAAGCACTGATCATCTGCCCAACGATTGCGGCAACAGACGCACCGACAAGTCACTCCGCTGTATTGTACACACCGGATGGTTCTTTCGATGACTATGCTTACTTCAAACAAAGCCCAAGTGTGGTTCTCGTTGATACAACCGTAATTGCCAATGCACCAACACGTTTCCTCGTATCCGGTATGGGAGATGCGCTCTCTACATACTTCGAAGCAAGAGCAACAGCGAAATCCTATTCCCGTGTAAACGCAAGTCTGCCAATGGGTTCCCGCGAAGGATACACACCATCTGCAGTAGGTACCAATGCGGCGCTTGCACTGGCAAAACTGTGTTATGAAATGCTGCTGACTGACGGTGCAAAAGCAAAAGTAGCGAGTGACAGCAACGTTGTGACACAAGCGCTGGAAAACATCGTTGAGACCAATATTCTGTTGTCTGGTCTTGGATTCGAAAGTGGTGGGCTGGCCGCAGCACATGCGATTCACAACGGTTTGACTGTTCTGGAAGGCACACATCATTTCTTCCACGGTGAAAAAGTATCCTTCGGTACGATTGCACAACTCGTCCTTGAAAATGCACCAACCGAAGAGCTGCATGAAGTCATGGACTTCTGTCTCGAAGTGGGACTGCCGATCAGCTTGGCGGATATCGGTGTAGATACGATTAGTCAGGAGGAACTGTTGAAAGTTGCAGAGATCGCTTGTATTCCGGAAGAATCCATTCACGCGATGCCATTCCCAATCACCGTTCCTGAAGTGGCTGCTGCCATTGCAGCGGCTGACCGCATGGGCCGTGAGTACAAAGCAGCTCGCCGGGAGGTAAAATAATGAAGAAAATTATTAACCAGGCCGAACATGTTGTTATGGAAATGTGCAACGGGATTGCGCTTGCACACCCGGAGCTTGAATTTCTGAAAAAATATAAAGTCATCAAACGCAGAGAGATTCAGGCTGATAAAGTCAGCCTGATCAGTGGTGGCGGCAGCGGACATGAACCTGCTCACGCTGGTTATGTGGGTAAAGGGATGCTGGATGCAGCGGTATGTGGAGATGTATTCGCATCTCCTTCCCAAATCCAGGTGTATCAAGCGATCAAGGCAACAGCCAGCAACAAGGGTACACTTCTGATCATCAAGAACTACAGCGGCGACATGATGAACTTCAAGAATGCAGCGCATCTGGCTGAAGAAGATGGCATCGACGTACAATATGTGCGGGTTGAGGATGACATTGCTGTGCAAGACAGCCTGTATACGGTAGGACGTCGGGGTGTTGCTGGAACCGTATTTGTTCACAAAATTGCCGGAGCCGCAGCAGAAGAAGGTCGTAGTCTGGCAGATGTGAAACTCGTTGCCGAAAAAGCAGCCAAGAACGTACGCAGTATTGGATTCGGGTTCACATCCTGTACCGTGCCTGCCAAAGGCACGCCTACATTCGAGATTGCTGAAGATGAAATGGAATTCGGCGTAGGGATTCATGGTGAGCCAGGTATTCGACGTGAGAAATTGGTATCAGCGGATGAATTGACAGGCCGCATGGTCGAAGCGTTGCTCGCTGACATGAAGCTGGATAAGGATGCTTCCGCTGAGATTGCGGTGCTCGTGAATGGTTTCGGTGCAACGCCACTGCAAGAACTGTACCTGCTCAACAATTCCGTTCAGCGTGAGCTTGCAGGACATGCAGGTCTGAAGGTTGCTACTACGTTTGTAGGCAACTACATGACAAGTATCGATATGGCGGGTGCGTCGGTTACGATCCTGAAACTGGATGAGGAACTTAAAACGCTGTTATTCAAGGAAAGTGATACCCCTGCGTTTAAAGTATCCGGTCCTCCAGTAGCACAAGTGGCGTATTCCGAAGCGCTGGAAGCTGTTGTGGGTGAAGATGTTCCCGTATCTTACGAAGTGGAGACAGATGCATCAGCTGCGGTAATCAAAGGCAATCAATTTTCACTGGACAATGTCGTCTACCTGATCGATAAAATGGGTGAGATCATCATCAAGAACGAAGTACCGTTCTGTGAACTGGATTCCCATGCCGGTGATGGCGATTTCGGTATGAGTGTGGCAAAAGGCTTCCGCCAGTTGAAACGCGAATGGAATCACATCATTAACGAAGATAAAAAAGACATCGGATCGTTCCTGGATGCATGTTCCTTAGTCATCATGGAATATTGTGGCGGCGCATCCGGGCCAATCTGGGGTTCGGCATTCCGTGCGGCTGGCAAAGCAGTAGGGGATAAACAGCAATTAAACGTTGCTGAATTCGCCGAGATGATCCATGCAGCGGTGCAAGGGATTCAGTCTACAGGAGAACGTTCCTTCGGACGTGGTGCCGTTGTAGGTGATAAAACCTTGATTGATGCACTCGTTCCGTGTGCCGATTCCTGGACACAAAGTGCGGAGTCTGGCGATGACTTCAAAACAGCATTTGCCAAAGGTGCAGCAGCGGCCGTTGAAGGTGCGAAGAAAACCGAAGACATCGTGGCACGTATGGGACGTGCAGGTGCCGTCGGCGATCGTAGTCTGGGCTACCCGGATGCTGGCGCGTATGCGCTGGGTGTTATTTTCACAGAATTATCCGAGTCGATGAAATAAGATAGAGTTAGTCAGCGTTTCAACTATGAATGATATGAGTCAAAAGTGACACAGGTAACGGCGTCAGACGTTAGGCGTCGTTATGTGTGCCTTTTTTTCGGCCATAGTAAGTCAAAATTTACATGTTATCATTTACACCTAAATTGAACAGCTTACTTTATGTTTATTCTTTGTATACACAACATGTATATGTCTGATTATTTATCATTTTATTTTTACTAAAGGAGTTTTATATGAGAACAGTCACATCATTCTTGAAAAAACCGCAGGGGTTGCTGGTTTTATCACTCGTTTTGGTCATTTTCGGCAGCTTGTTTGCTGGAATGTTCAACTCTTCCTTTTATTCCGTTAAGGTCAAAGAGATCAAATTCCAAGCCGATCACGGCACGCTGTCGGGTCTGCTCTATATGCCCAAAGGTGCTGGTGCAGATGATAAACGTCCGGTCATTATTACAACACATGGGTATCTGAATACCAAAGAAATGCAGGATGCACCTGCCATTGAAATGTCCAGACGCGGTTATATCGTGCTTGCACTGGATATGTACGACCACGGGGATTCCCGCTGGAGTGCAGATATTCCGGTGAAGGACCTGTTCGGTACGTTCTGGATTTACTCGCAGTTTGATGCCGCGAAATATATCTATGAGCAAGATTTCACCAAAAAGGATGAGCAAGGCAACGCATATGTAGCGGTCAGCGGCCATTCCATGGGCGGATTCTCCACCCTGTTATCGATGTACATGGATGAGATGACTGCACTGCAGACGGGACACCGTATGATCTACGCAGGTATCACGGCGGGTGCAGATTATTCCTACGCCGCAGCTGTTGCACCGCAGGATCAGCTTCAAGCAGCATTCGGCAGTCGTACCGTTGGTATGATTGCAGGTAAATATGATGAGTTTTTCTTCAACAAATCCGACGAAGAGAAGACTGCTGCCGAAAAAGAAATCATAGGAACGGTGATGCGCAAAGATTTTGCCACAACCGCTTCGGGTAAAGCGTTCCTTGGACTCGCGCCAGATGCACCGAGAGGAGAGACGGATCAGTTTACCAAAGTACCATCCGGTGATCTGACCGTGGATGGCAAAGTGGTGCGTGCTTCCCAGACGGGTGAACATATTATGTTTACGCCGAATCAAACGCACCCATGGAACCATTTCTCCAGTACAACGACTGGGCATTTGATCGACTTTTACGCGCATGCCTTTAATGGTGTAACGTCACCGAACCAGACGAATGTGAATCTGGATTCCGGCAATCAGATCTGGTGGGCGAAGGAAGCATTTAACTTTGTCGCGCTGATCGGATTCTTCCTGATGATTGTGCCGCTGATTACGTTGCTGCTCAGACTTCCGTTCTTGCGTAACGCGGCAACAGGCGAGATTGCAACCGTGTCCGCAGCGGTCAATGGAAAACAAAAAATAATGTATTGGCTCGCTATTGCATTTAGCACGCTGATCCCAGCAATCTTGTTCCCTACCTTAATGGATAAAGAGGCGAGTGGACTGAATGTACTCCGCATCATTGCTCTCGTTTTGCTGATCGTGAGTGTGCTTGGTGCCATCATTGGATTCATCGTGGCTGGAAGCAAGAAGAACGACTTTAAGGCAAGCCGCCGGATGAAAAATATCGCGGTGGGCAGTGTCCTTTTGGCTATCGTATCCCTGGGGATGTGGCTCGTCTTCCAATATGCAGGCCACATTGTTGTAACAAGCGCGTACTTCAACGAACCAACGACGAACCAGATCGTATACTGGGCGCTGGTATCGGCGTTAATTATGATTCTGGTGACCTTTGCCTTCCACTATTTCTCCAAAAAGGATGCAGGAACCCGTTTCAGCGATTATGGTATCAGCCTGAACCCTGTTACGATAATTGCCAGCCTGGTAACCGCAGTACTTGCGGTAGTCATCGGTTATGCGTTGCTGTTTGTAGTGCAGGCAATCTTCGGAACGGACTTCCGAATCTGGACGTTCGCAGTTCGTACGTTCGAAAGTGAACATTTCATTACCGCATTGCGTTATACACCATTCTTCCTGATCTATTACTTCGTCAGCGCAGTAGCTTTGAATGCCAATACACGCGGCAAACGTGGCGGCACATTCCTGGCCATGCTACTGAATGTTGGCGGGTTGGTGCTGTGGTTGCTGGTGCAATATGGCAAAGACTTTATGACAGGTGTGGCGTTGTATCCAGGTCAGGCATTGAATGGCATTTTGCTCTTTGCACTGGTGCCTTGTCTCATCATCGCCGCCGTGTATGCACGCAAATTGTTTGAAAAAACGAATAATGTATGGCTCGCCGCATTTGTGAACACATTATTGTTCACCATGGTTACGGTGGCGAATACCGCACTGTTCTGGAATTTGGTTTAACGTAAAAAGACATGGAACCCGTGAAGTAGATTACACTTAACCACTCCGATTGCAGACCATACTTGATTTAGACACTCAGGAACTAGACAGACAGAAAACCTTTCGATCTCTCTTATCCCCGGATTTTGATGATTTTTCCCCTGAAGGTAGAAATCCGGTGATAAAGGCGAACGCTTCGCTTCTTCAGGTCCTTTCTGTCTGCTTCGCTCTTGTGTCTATAATAAGTAATGTGACTGCAATCTCCGTTCCGGTGTAATCATGGGTCAAACCATATCCAACGTTACAGTAAACGTGGATATAAGTAAGGAGACCGCTCTGTAGCTTGGCTTACAGAGCGGTCTTTTTGATATGGAGGAGCGATTTGGTGTGCCTTAAAATTGGATTCGCAGTTCCAGATAGTGTAATCTGGAGGTTAGGTGCAGATCGGTAAAAAACCATTTGAACGAGAAGGGAATGGGATGATTCAATGACGCAAAAAATCTATTATGACTCTGCTTATACAAGAGAGTGGCATACAACGATTACAGGCAAAGTGGACAAGGAAGACGGTGTATATGTCACGCTGGCGGAGACTGCTTTTTACCCGCATGGGGGCGGACAACCTTGTGATCTGGGACAAATTGGCGGCATCGCAGTTCTGGATGTGAACATTGAAGATGGCGAGGTGTGGCATAAGCTGGAACGCGTCCCTGAACAGAACAAGGTACATTGTGAGCTGGATTGGGAGAGAAGATTCGATCATATGCAGCAGCATACGGGACAGCATTTGTTATCGGCAATAACGTTGAAAATGGCTGAAGCGATGACGCTCAGTTTCCATCTTGGTACGGAGTATGACACGATTGATGTGGCTGCGGCTGAACTGGGAGCGAGTCAATTAACCGCCATTGAACAAGAAGTGAATCGTCAGATCTATCGTAACGCTCGTATCAACACGTCCTGGGTTACAGCAGAAGAGGCTGCACAATTACCATTGGTGAAGCAGCCTACGGTAACGGAAGACATTCGTATCGTCGAGATCGAGGGTGTGGAGTATAACGCCTGCGGCGGAACCCATGTGTCGGCGACAGGTGAGATCGGCATCATCAAACTGTTGAAAACCGAAAAAGTGAAGGGCGGCACCCGCATTTATTTCAAATGTGGAACAAGGGCCCTGAATGAATTCACATCCACACAAAACGTGCTCAATAGCATCATGGTTAAGTTAAAGACCAGCAAGGACGAATTATTGGAGCGTATTGAGAAAATGGAACTGGAGCAAAGACAGCTGCAAACCGAGCTGAATGCAGTGAAAACAACCAATGATGCCTATTATGCGGAGGAACTTCTGGCCGCTCGGCAAGGGCTGGTGATTGCTCAGGTCTTTGAAGACAAATCGCTCAAGGATATGCAGAGTCTTGCTACCAAGCTGACGGCAGACCATGAGGGGCTTGTACTCTTTGCCAGCATCTCAGAGGCCAAAGTAGTTCTGGCACAGAACGGCCAACCGCCTGAATGGGCTTGTGGACCTTTCTTTAAAGGCAATCTTGGAGCTTACCAAGGCAAAGGTGGGGGCAGTGAAAAGATAGCTCAGGCAGGCTTTGCCAGCAGTGAAGACGCGCTTGCCTTTTACGAATTCACCAAGGACCAGCTGGGACATCACTAATTGCGTCTTGCGATATAAGACCGACAGCATTTAAATATGGAGTAAGGGTCAAGCACGTCACATTGTGGCGTGTTTTCCATTGCCAATAGTTGAAGGGGGTTGGAATATGACAGAACGAATTCCGTGTATACGGGAGGGGTGTGCAAATACCATTTTACCAGCAACAGCAGCGAAAACGGGTGGTTATTGCATGCCTTGCAAGCAGGAGATGGAACGCGAGGAGCGTCAGAGATACATTGAAGCGAATCGACGTGACGTGAACTTGTATGCAGGTATCACAGACCCGGTCGAAATTTTGAAAATCATGCACAAACCTCAGGTTCGCGATCCACTAATTCGTTATGTGCCATATGAACAATCCAAGGAACAAGTATATCTGTCCTTGTCTGCGGAGCAGCAGGATGAGATGAAGGACTATGCGATGCAACGGATTCGTACAGGTGATGAAGATACGGGCAAAGACATTCTGGTATATCTGGTCTGCTACCATGATATATCGTTGACTGCCGAAATTCCTGAGCTGCTGGAACAGGAGATCTATTATCCTGCAATTTTGTATAAAAGTGCCTCGGGTGAGGCGCGTGATCATCTCTTGCAGCAGGTGAATACCGATGATGAGAATCGGAACCACATATTGCTCATGCTGGCCCATATCGGAGATGGTGTTGTCGTGCAGCAGTTCCGGCAGTGGAGACAATCTCCGCCATCATGGGCGAGCGAATTGTACGTGGCACCTGAGCATTACACCACTGAAGCTGGTTGGGAGCTTACAAAAGACGGGCAGCGCAGGGAATTATTCATCACCCCAAGTTATTCACTCTATAAAGTAAAAGAGAATGAAGGAGCTAACGTGGAGTTAACCGGAAATTCACTCTCGATGCTGAACCCTAGCAACAATGGCTGTCCATGGTGTGGCAATGCGTTAACCACCTTAATTAGTCTGGATGTTAAACATCCCGCTCTGAAGGACGTGTCTTGGCATGCCCAGCGACTTCAGATACAGACTTGCGTGATATGCAGCAGTTACGGTGTGGTTTACATGGAGATGGACGCGGCAGGGGAACCGTTATGGAGTTCACATAATGTCATGCCTACGGGAATGGACGAGATTGACCTGGACGACTATGGTAAACTTGCACCGGATGTTGGCCAGCAGTTTCGGATTGCGAATGCATCGCGTCATGCATTCCATGCCAGTGAGTGGGCGATGGAGCCATCGTTATCTCAGGTCGGCGGCCATCCAGGATGGGTTCAGGATGCGAAGTATCCAACATGTCCACGCTGTTCCACGAGAATGAAGGCTGTCGCACAACTGGATTGGGGCGAGGTTCAGGAATATGGTGAGGGTATGTATTACATGTTCATATGTGAGCCGTGCCAGATGACCGCCGTATCATACCAGCAATCTTGATGGTGGAAGTTGGTATAACAGTCTAACGAACCTGGCACATCTTATTGGGCGAATTTGCAGCAGTATAGAATTCTAACGAATCGTAGCCACTTTATTTCTCCTATTGGCAAGGTTTTATGAAGCAAATCAGAGGTTTTGTCTGTAATAAGACTGCTGAGATTCGTTAGAATTTCATATGCCAGTTTAACTGCGACATAAGGTGTGTCCGATTCGTTAGCGCTTGGCCCAAACCCAAACCTAAACTCACCCCACACACTACCCGCACATTACGGCCCACGCCATACGTTCCGCACATTACCACCTAAATTACTACTTCGGCGTATGAGCCAATTCAAACATCCGTCTACAAATCCGCAGATGCCTGCTTTAACAAACCAGCCAACCATTCATAGTCCGGCGTATCTTTTTCCTTGAGTTTGATCGTTTTTCGTTCTTCCGGGCCTTCAAATATCCCATCGGGGAGATCGAGTCCAGTTGCATGAAAGATGGTGAAGGACATGGCTTGTTTGGATGGCGAGATGACCGCAGCATACTTTCCGTTTTTTAAAAAATGAGGTTTCTTGTATTGTACGCGTTCTTGTACATCAGGGATGGTATCATGCACTAACTGTCGCAATTGTTCAGCGACTTGTATTTGCCAGGGGATCTGAATCTGTTCAATAAACGCAGTAACTTCTGCATTCTTGGTCATACTTGTTCACCCTCCGTGTGGATCTGATTGTGCGTTTCCCATTCTGGTCGTAGGATTCCCATCATTAAGCGGTCGTAACGCTTACCATCACGAAATACAGCTGAGCGTGCCCGACCTTCCAACTGAAAACCAACCTTTTCATAGGAACGGATTGCTTTCGCATTGTAGGCGATGACATCGAGACCAACCCGGTCCAGATTCATCTCGTGGAACGCATATCGTAAAATAAGATTCAACGCTTCCGTGCCATATCCCTTATTGCGATGTTTGGCAAGTCCAATGCCGATGGCAAGCTGTCCGCAGCGGTTATTCCATTCAATGCTGTGGATAACGACAAAACCAATCAGCGTATCCTCTTCATGCGTGCGAAGTCTGAAGTAAACTTCCTTGTTCTTCGTTTCGCCCTCATCCTCCAACTGTTTCTCCGAATAGGGAATGGCCAGGTCAGTATCCACATTCCGAAGGTACTCCGGGTCTTCGTTCCATTGCAGCATGGTCTGCACGTCTTCAGAGCGTGGTGGCGTCATCTTTAATCGTTTGCTATAAAACAGGTTATCCGTAGTGAGTGTCATAGGGTTCTCCTTTAAATTAAGTTAAGCTTGCTTCACCTTAGTTCCACGTTTAACTCTATGTATATTTCGCAATAGACCTCGCCCCTTTGGCATATGATAGCCTCATCATACTGGAAATTATAGGTGAATCACAATAGCGTATTTCAGTGGATATAAGTAACCTCTTGTCATAAAACCTAACACGGTAGTAAGATAAAATGATTGATATACATTCAGTGATAAAACCAATAAAAATGTCGGCGGGAGTGGTACGTTATGGAGATCAAAGTGGATGATTTGAGTGGAGTCCAAGTTAAGGCTTTAATTGCGGAGCACTTGCAAGGGATGGCAGGGGATTCCCCTCCAGAGAGTATTCATGCGTTAAATCTGGATGGGCTGAAGAAGCCTGAAATTACATTCTGGTGCGCATGGGAAGCGGGCGACCTGATGGGCTGTGGGGCAATGAAAGAACTGAATCCGGAGCATGCAGAGTTGAAGTCGATGCGTACCGCTTCGGCTCATCTGAGAAAAGGCGTAGCGAGAAAAATGTTGGCTCATATTATGGACGTTGCAGTAGAACGTGGTTATAAGCGAATCAGTTTGGAGACGGGCTCAATGGATTCGTTTATCCCGGCACGGAAGTTGTACGAAGACTTCGGATTTGAATATTGCGAACCATTCGCGGATTATACATTGGACCCGAACAGCACGTTTATGACGAGAACAATTTAAATGGATTTACATGAGAAACCAGTATTCTGTTTTTTTACAGGACGCTGGTTTTTTAATTTTGCAACATATTGTACATTTTAAGAGATGGAAAAAGAGTAGAATAAACTAAATAATACAGCATTAAAGCAACGTGGCCTTGTGACGAAGAATGTGGAGGGAGTCGTGCATGATATATTGGTGGTTCGATGATATGAATCCGCTGTTTGCTGTCTTGGTGTTATGTCCCATCATTGCTGTGGTGCTCAGCTGGATTGTATACAGATTGCTTCGTGCCATTGTGGGGTATAAAACATAGGTTATGTCCATATATGTTTGGGATGAATTGGCCATAAGGAACTTCTGGGCTGATTGATGGACAATAGGGTATACTGGACATTATGTCTATGAAACAAGACAGCATTACAGACGTTTTTTACATCAGGAGGAGTTGAATTGGCTCAGACAGAAGGAACACTACAAAAGAGACTTAAACCAAGACACATCAGTTTTATGGCTATGGGTGGTGTCATTGGAACCGGGATTTTCAAAGGTAGTGCAGAGACGATTGGACTCGCGGGTCCGGGCGTTATTGTCACTTACATTTTTGCCGGATTATTGCTGCTGGTTGTGATGGCCGCGATGGCAGAGATGGCTACGGTGTACAAGAACAAAAATATGAAAGACTTCGTGCAGGAGGCATTTGGTAGCAGAGTTTCCTTTGTTATGGGATGGATGTACTGCTTTCTATGGTTATCGGTGTGTGTCATTGAGGTGATTGCTGCCGGGAGTTTTTTGCAGTATTGGTTCACGGAAGTACCGCTGTGGATGCTGAGTCTAGCTTGTGCGGCGTTCATTATACTGGTTAATCTGTTGAGTGTAGGTGTGTTCGGGGAATTTGAGTTTTGGCTGGCTGGGATCAAAATTGCCATGATCATTATTTTTATCTTCTTGGGTGCAGGGTTGATCTTTGGCATTATCCCAAGTGATAACACTGCGTATCTGCAAAATTATACGCAAGCAGGCGGATTCTTCCCGAACGGATGGTCTTCGATCTTCTCGGCACTGCTTGTGGTCATGTTCTCTTATGGGGGATCGGAACTGATAGGTCTGACCCTGACCGAGACGGAAAATGCAGAAAAAGTCATGCCCAAAATCGTGGGCAATTTCATGCTCAGAATTATTCTGTTCTTCACCTTGCCGATTCTCATCATCTGTGGCCTCATCCCATGGAATGAGATTGGGCCGGAGAGCAGTCCATTTGTACAGGTGCTCGCCTCAACGGGATTACCAGGAGCGGCACACATTATGAACTTTATTTTGGTGACGGCAGTCCTATCTGCAGCTAACTCAGGTATCTATGGTGCATCCCGGATGATGCACTCCATGGCAGTAGGCGGGGAAGCTCCGAAGGCATTGTCACAGACCAATCGCAACGGTAGCCCTGTTAACACACTTCTGGTGTGCTCAGTAGTTTTGCTCGGAGGTTCCTTGCTAGGCCTGTTCGCGCAGGATCAACTGTTCCGCGTATTGCTCGCAGTTCCGGGGTTTGTCGTAATTCTTGTGTGGATATGTATTGCCTCATCACAGTTGAAACTGCGGAAGAGATATCCGGTTCAACCGACCTTCAAAGTTTGGGGATTCCCTTACATAACCGGAGTCGTGGTACTATGTCTCAGTGTGATTGCGGTGATGTTTGTGTTTGATGAAGGTAATCGGTTCAGCATTAGCATCTGTCTTGCCGTGCTCGCGTTGCTGATGATCTGGTCCCTGATTCGATTCAGGAGGACGAATGGACGAACAGTTTAATATTAGTGACATTCAAATGTAGAACAACATGACATCTCGGCGCTTGCGCCGGGGTGTTTTTTTCTATCATTTTTCACTGCAAAGAACCTAAACAAATCCTCCGAAATTAAGCCTGAATGCAGTTCCAATGAACAAAGCTACCACAGCCATGATAGCGTTTTTATGTAAACCCAATATTTTCTTGCCTAATTCGACATATTCGTTTACTATTTTCCCATACATAGTGCTTCAAACATGTGTTTTTTGGGTAGCGCCTAGTCAAAAAGGCTTGGGTTCACGGGAGAGGAAGAGGAGCGGATGATTGTTTTTTTTAGAAAACGTTTGGTTGTGCGCATTGTTGCAGTAGTCACACTGGTCATTACGATTATAGCCGTTGGAAGCATGCTGTTACAGGTGGCCAATATGAAACTAGCTGCGCAGGAGGCCATTTCGAGTTACAACATCCAGATTGCTCAGAGTTATGTGAATCAGCTGGATACAGCATCTTATGCCGAGTTTGCCAAGGACCCCAAGGAGAATGACGAATTCGTGAAGATTCGTGATGAACTGGATGACTTTCGCGTAAGCATTGGTGCAATGTATGTGTATTTCGTCAAAATAGATGACAAAGGTACGCCACTTATTATGGTGGACGGTATGAAGGATACAGATAAAGCCTCACCGATTAATGAAGTTACGGATGTCCCTCAGGAGGCTGTTCAGAAGCTGTTGCAGGGGCAAACAGCCAGTTCTTCAATTATTAACAATGAGGAGTACGGCGACTATATTTCCTCTTACGCTCCCATGCTGGATAGTAATGGCGCTGTAACAGGTGTAATTGGTATCGATACGGCGGTATCGGTGATCGGAAGCATTGAATCGGATATTATGAAATCGAGTATTCCCTTCTATGCCTTATTGCTACTAATTACACTTATAGGCATTGCTGTTGTCACGTGGTTTATCGTAAGAGGACTGCGACCACTTCAACCGCTGAAGGCGAGTGTGGAAAAAATGGCACAGGGTGAGCTTGCAGAAGCGAATCAAATTTTGACGTCGTATCGTTTACGCAGCCAAGATGAGATTGGAACAACATATCAAGCGATGATACATATGTCCGGTAACTTGAATAAGATTGTGGGTAACATGGTTGAAGGCGTAGCAGTAACCACAGATATTTTATCAGAATCAACGAAGGAATTTAATCGCAGTACCGAAGAGATGCTTGAGATGGGCAAGACGGTTGATCAATCTGTCGAACAGATTAGGGAGGGTGCACATACGCAGAAGCAGGGTGCAAGCGATAGCGCGCATGCGATGGAAGAGATTGCAAAAGGCATAACGGATATTTCCGAATCCTCGATGATTGTATCGGATGCAGCAACAAGTGCGCTTTCTACGGCGGAGTCCGGTAAACAGAGCATGACACTGATGAAAACACAGATGGAGAGCATCTCAAATGTCTCAAGTGAAGTTGTAGCGATGGTTCAGGTGCTGAACAACTACTCCCAGGAAATTGGTGGTGCCCTGCACACGGTTCGTGATTTTGCGAGTCAGACGAAGTTGCTTGCGCTTAATGCATCCATTGAGGCAGCACATGCAGGAGAGCATGGCAAAGGTTTTGCTGTTGTGGCGGACGAGGTTCGGAAGCTTGCGGAAGCCTCCAGTACATCCATGGAACGGATCTCGGATCTGCTGCTTCGCATTCAACAAGAATCACAGCAGATTGGCTCCCGGATGGGGGTTACCGCACAGGAGATTGGACAAGGGGTTACGATTACCACAGAAGCGGAGCAAGCTTTCGCCCATGTGGTTGATGCGTTCCAACTGGTGACCCATCGCATTCAGGAAGTCTCCGCTGCGGCAGAGGAAATCTCGGCAGGATCGGAAGAGGCCGCAGCCTCCGTCAATACGATCTCGCAGATATCAGCCGGGGTGTCGGATCATTCGGATGAAATCTATCGCTTGATGCGTGAACAGTCGGCCATGTTCAACAGGGTGGCGCAGACCTCCACAATGCTGGAGCAGCAGACGAACGAGATGAGTGAAGCCGTACGCAAAGTTAAAGTATAGTTTGAGTAAGGTGTAGTAATAGTAACCCAAGAAGTAGTTAGAAAAGTGTTCCGCTCTTGGAGAAGTTGGTGTTCATCCTAAACTTCCTTCAAAGGGTGGAGCACTTTTTTTAGATTTAAACTTTTAAATGATCCAGCTCTATCGCTTGTCTGAAGCGTCGGGCGAATCGTTCTGCGGAAACGGCGGCTTCCTTGGATTCCGTCTGCACGAAGCCAATTTGCATTTTGGGTTGATCGATTCCAGCGATCTCTACCATCTTCACCAGACCTTCTTTCCATAATGGATTCTGGTGAAAGGAAAAGTCGTGACCAATCGTTGCGGCAATATCGTTTCTTAAAACCATGTTGATGGCTTCTGAATTATTTGTTTTAAACAGAATGGACAGAGATCCATGATCATAGCTAAATTCCTTGATAAAGTCTTCGATGAAACCATCTCGATAGAGTGCCAGCTTGTGTTCTTTTAATTGATCAGGTGTAACGCGGCTGTGCTTGGCAAGTTCAGACAGGTGATGAGTACCAACTACCAGCTTGCCCGAGTACATGGGACTGAAGTGAAGTCCATCGAATTCCCGCAATTGTTTGGCGTAGATCGCGATAAAGCCCAGATGTGTTTTGTTATTGCGAATATCCTCGATAATTTCCATGGACCCTTTCTCTTCAATGGAGATGTTAAGTTGCGGGTGCTCACGCTTCATATCTGCAGCAGACTGGACAAGATAGGGCATGACACTTGGAAAAGTAGCCACATGAAGCTCTCCGCTAAGAGAGGAGGCTTCTGCGTTCAGGGATTTCAATTCATCAATCCGCTGTAAAATGTCCAGTGCCTTGGCAATGAATTGTTTACCTTCGGGAGTAGGGTGAGTTCCCTGCCGCGAGCGTTCGAACAGGATGATACCCAATTCTTTCTCCAGACGATGAATCGATTGGCTGATCGCCGATTGAGTGACATGCAGATGCTCCGAGGCGGCGGAGAATGATTTCGTTTTCGCAATTTCAACGACATATTCGAGCTGTTCCAGATTCATGATTTCATCTCCGTTTAGCATTAATACAACTAATGTTAACATTAGTATCTATAAATATGAATAATACATGAACAGCGATATAATATATAGACAAGCATTACGATTCTACATTTTATTAGCTAATCAAAGGGGATGAACTTCATGAAAGCAGCAGTGTGGTATGCCCATAAAGATGTGCGTGTGGAAGAGCGGGAGGTTCCGGTTGCTCAAGCGGGTCAGGTCAAAATCAAAGTGGAATACGCGGGGATCTGCGGCAGTGACTTGCATGCCTATCATCATGGTGTGGGGATTCAAGAAGGCGAGAATCATCCGCTCTCAGGACAGAAAGCACCGCTGACATTGGGTCATGAATTTGCAGGAACCGTGAGTCAATTGGGGAATAATGTAAGCGGTATCAGTGTAGGGGATCGAGTCGTGGTAGAGCCGTTGTACCATTGTGGAAAATGTGAGTACTGTATCCAGGGTCGTTACAACCAATGTACTCAATTTGGATTCGTTGGACTGAATGGTGATGGTGGTTTTGCGGAGTACGTTGTTGTTGAAGCATACATGGTTCACACCATACCGGATAACGTAACTTTCGAAGAAGGCGCGCTCGTTGAGCCCACGGCAGTAGCCTTTCACGCGGTTCGTCATAGCAAGCTGAAAGTGGGAAACAAGGTAGCTGTATACGGAGCCGGTCCAATTGGATTATTGACGATTCTGTCAGCCAAAGCAGCAGGAGCCTCTGAAATCTATGCAGTCGATGTTTTTGAGGAACGTCTCGACCTGGCAGCCAAGCTGGGAGCGATTCCGGTGAACAGTGCCAAAGTTAATGCAACAGAGGTGATCTTGCAGCAATCGGGCGGCATTGATGTGGCTTATGAAGCAGCGGGTGTGCAACCAACGATGGATAGCGCCATTGCGGTTGTCAAAAAAGGTGGAGAAGTTGTTGTCATCGCTGCGATACCCAATCCACTTCAAGTGAACTTCTTCGATCTTCTGATCAAAGAAGCGAATCTAACGGCAACGCTGGCATATCGCCACATTTTTCCTGAAGTGATTTCATTGATTGCTGAAGGGGCGCTCGATGTGAAACAGGTCATCACCAAGAAAATCAAACTGGATGACATCGTACAGGAAGGACTTGAGCTGCTGATGAGCGACAAGAGCCATGCGAAGATTTTGGTAGAGATTGGCGGCTAAAACAATCAATAGCGATGTATCATTTCAAATGTTGATTGATCATTTATAAACGTAAAACAGACCGTCATGAAGATGATTGGTCTGTTTTACGATTCATTCTCCGCTGCTGACCACGTGTTGCTGTTACCCAACACTAGGAATCATAACGGTAACAGATCGCCTTGCCCCCGCTACTCTCGGAGCTGAATTCCTCATCCTCTGTAAATCCAAAACGCTCATATAAACGGATGGCATTGACCATCTGACCGCCCGTATATAAATACACCGTATTTTTGCCCATGTCCTTGGCAGATTCTACGCATTGCTGGAGCAATTCTCTGGCGATCCCATGACCTCTCCATTTTGGATCAACACCCAACAGCCGAATAAACGGATAATCGATCGGCAATTCAAAGTTTGGATAAGCCTTGCGTGCTGTTTCGAATAATTGGACTGTACCGACAATCTGATCATCAATCTTGGCGATCCATAATTGTGTCAGGTACGGATTAACCACAGACTCTCTAATATCTTTGAGGTAGGCCTCCCATCGTTCATTTTGTTCAAAAGTCTCCCGATACTCGGCGTAACTTGCAACAAGGATATCTACAATCTCTGGATGGTCCGTTTCTGTGGCAGGGTGAATCGTAACGGCAGCCGTTGTCATCTTATAATTCCCCTTCTCTTATGGGTTAAGTATGGAATGTAGTTTTCTTGCATTTTACCATAACGGATTCAATCCGATTCATTCAAATTTTCTATAGTTAACTCAGTCATTTCTATAGATCAAAGCATATCAGCGATTGAGCTGTGTGGAATACAGATGATTGCGATATTCGGTTGGCGTATTGCCTTCGTATTGCTTGAACATGCGCAGGAACAGCTTGTAGTCGGAGAAGCCGCATTGTCCGGCAATTTCTTTTACACTGGCATTGGTGTTCAGCAGAAGCTGTTTCGCCCGGTGAATACGTTCTGTGAGGATATAGGTTTTGAGTCCAGTCCCTTTCTCGCGTTTCACCATTTTGGAGATATAGTCTTTATTAAAATTAAAATTTTCTGCAATCTGACTCACCGTGATGTTTGTATGCAGATGAATATCCACCCACTTGCAGATATGGTCCACAATCGCATTGTGCGGGCGATAATCCGCCTCTATATTCCGCTCCAGTTCTCTGAACAACAATAACAAAGCAGCGTTGGCTTCCTCCGTTGAAAAGGATGACACATGCAGCAATTGCTTGAATAACTGATTGGCCATGGAAGGTACCTGAATGGTGGCATGTGTCCTAAAGCGGCTGAATTCTGCCTGCACGGCATCATAGTGAACCCAGTAGAAACTGACGGGTGTGTCGCTGATCTGGTAGCCGTAATGGGTGCGACCGGCGCGCAGAAACAACAGATCGTTGGCACGAACTACATATTGTTCCTCTTCTTCCGCGATGTACATCTCACCTTCCAGCATCAAAATGATCTCATGCACAGGCATGCTGCGTCTCATGTGGCTCCAGTTGCCTTCGGATATGAACTTGCCGCACAGGTAATGTTCCAGTGGCTTTTGCATAGGACGGATTTATCCACCTTTTCTTGGATTATGAGTCTGATGTAATTGTATTTTATTTGATACTATGGGGATATTCAAGCTCTACAGTGGATTGATGAGTATTAGTCATATGGAACAGAACACGGATTTTACCCCTTAAGAATGAATGGATATATATGTAAGTTGAACTAATCATTTACATGATAACGGAGAGGACAGAAAAAACCTGAAAAAGCGGAGCGTTCGCCTAAAAGCTTTCTGAAAGAAAGCTGCATCGGAAGCATACGCGATCCCCGGATTTTCCCCTTCGGAAAAGGGAATCAAAAAATCTGGGGGTAACAGCGATTGGAAGGTTATTCTGTCATCGTAGTGTCAGTGTAAATAATCTTTAGTTCAACTTATATATTACATCCCGAGAAGGAGTGAGTGTCATGATTGATACGAAAAAAGGATTTCTGGGACCGGAACATGTAGATCTGTTAAATGGTGTGTTCCAAACATCACAAGAGGTGGGGGAGCGGTACCTGTTATCGCTGGATATTGATCGATTCCTGGCTCCATGCTTCGAAGCTCATGGTTTACCTGCCCGAAAAGAGCGCTACGCGGGTTGGGAGGCACGTACCATCAGCGGACATTCCCTCGGACATTATCTGTCTGCCCTGGCTGTGACGTATCAGGCAACCGGGAATAATACGTTAAAAGAAAGACTGGATTATGCCGTCACCGAACTGGCGAGAATCCAACAGACCACGGGGAGCGGATATATCGGTGGTTTGTCCGAAGAACCTTTCCACATGGCTTTTCGAGCAGAGAATATCGGTGGATTCAATATCGGTGAATACTGGGTTCCCTGGTACAGTGTGCACAAAATCTATCGCGGCCTGATTGATGCGTATAAACTCACTGGCAACCGACAGGCACTGGATGTCGTTACTCGATTTGCAGATTGGGCGGTAGAAGGTTTGCTCCCGATGACAGAAGAACAGATGCAGACGATGCTTCAAAGTGAACACGGGGGCATGAATGAAGTATTTGCACATTTGTATGGGATTACCGGCAAAGCCTTATATCTTGAGATCGCTAACAAGTTCACCCATCAATTGATCCTGAGACCCTTGGAGCACAAGCAGGACGATCTTCAAGGCAAACACGCCAATACTCAGATTCCCAAAGTGATCGGTGCTGCCGAAATCTACAACCAGGACCATACCCATGAGAGTTATCGGACAGCGGCAGAGTTTTTCTGGAATACCACGGTGCATCATCGTTCTTACGTATTTGGTGCGACGAGCATTTCGGAGCATTACGAAGCAAAGGGCATGGAGAGTCTTGGCATCAAAACAGGAGAGAGCTGTTGTACTCACAACATGTTGCATCTAACGAAGCAACTCTTTGCCTGGAATCACGATAGCGCCTACATGGACTATTATGAAAACGCCATCTATAATCACATCCTTGGCACGCAGGACCCGGATACGGGGAACAAAACGTATTTTGCATCAACGCTGCAAGGCCACTACAAAATCTATGGTACTCACGATACCGCTTGGTGGTGCTGTACAGGATCAGGCATGGAGAACCCGGGCAAATATGCCGAGGCCATCTATTTCGAAGACGAGCAAGACCTGTACGTCAACCTGTATATCGCTTCCCACTTGGACTGGACGTCACAGGGATTATCCCTGAAGCTCGAAACCGACTTTCCTTATTCGGAAAAGGTAACCCTGACGATCACCGGAGGCAGCGCCTCGGCCCATCTAAGATTACGCGTACCCTCATGGCTGCAACAGCCAATGACGGCAACCGTTAATGGGGATACGGAACATCCGTATACACGGATGGAACCCGGCTATCTTTCCATCGATCGCACATGGACAACGGGCGATGTCATCACAATCACACTGCCGATGTCGCTTCGCCAGTACACCTCCCGGGATGATGCACACAAAGTAGCCTTCCTGTACGGCCCGATTGTACTCGCCGGTGCATTGGGAAACGAGGGTCTTCCAGAGGACACGATTGTGGACGAAACAGCGCTGAATCCCAAGACTGCACCTGTACCTGTGATCTGGACGGAGCAGGAGGATGTACAAGAGTGGATCAAGGTTGTGGATGCAGACACGTTAACATTTGAACTTAGCAAAGATGTTACTTCCACAGGCGAAGCCGTGAAGCTGATTCCGTTCTACGATGTGCATCATGAATTTTATACCGTTTACTGGCCGTTTAACGACGAAGGGGATGCGCTGGAGAAAGAGTTGAACGATATCACGATCGACAGGGTTCAGGCCGACGGTCAGCAGGATGAGATTGGACATCACCTGGATAGCAACTGTCGTGGTGAGCATCACAACGGTTCAACCACAGATGGTCGTAAGAAGTTGCATATGTGGCGAGAGGCTTTTGGCGTCAGTGGGGCTTACTTTAGTTACCAGCTGGCAGTGGATCATAGAGCAACCAATTATCTATGTGTGGCCTATTGGGGCGGAGATCATTCCACGTTTGAACGGGAAGGTACGTTATATGACAGACAATTCACCATTACCGTGGATGGAACACTCATTGGCGAGCAGCGAATTCACATGAATAAAATTGGCGACGTGTTCTATGTGACCTACGATATTCCTGAGGGCGTAACATCAGGTAAAGACAGCGTTACAGTGGTATTCCAAGCGAAGGGCGACAATGGTTGTGCCGGGAAAGTTGTAGAGGTGCGCACCACGCGAAGCAAACCGGAATCCATCTTTTCGTGATAAGAGGCATGGTGTGAAAAGGCGCAAACACAATGTTATAATGAAAATAAATTACGGTTAGTTGGAAGAGGAGGTTGGAAGTGTGGCAAAACCCGATAATAAAGGTACTTATAGCTTTCAGGATTGGTTAACTTGGGAGGGGGCATGGGAATTAATTAACGGCAAAGCTTTTAATATGTCTCCAGCACCCACTTCATTGCACCAGTTTATTGTGGGTGAGCTGCACTTCTCTTTGCGGACTTTTTTTCAGAATCGGAAATGTTTCGTGTTTGTTGCCCCTATCGATGTGTATTTTAGCGAAAATGAACAATACGACTTACCAGATCAAATTGTACAACCTGATCTTTCGGTCGTGTGCTCCAAAGATCAGATATCTAAAAATGGCTGTCATGGTGCACCTTCTTTAATTATCGAGGTGTTATCACCTTCGACTGCGTTAAAGGATTTTAACGAAAAATTTAACTTGTATCAGAAATATGGTGTGAACGAATACTGGATTGTTGACCCCGGCAATCAAACCGTCCATGTGTACACGCTCGAGGATGGCAGTTACCAGACCCGTCACCTATATACAGAGCAGGAAACGATTCAATCGGTTATATATCCCGAACTGGTAATCCCGATGGATTCGCTGTTCAAGCTCAGGTAGTGCGAAGCGTCAATCTGTCTGCTACAGAGGAGGCAATAAGGCAGTTGTTTTCTAAATTCTAACGAACCGCACACACCTTATATGGGGGATTTTGGTGAGGTGGGAAATGTAACGAATCTCAGCGATGCTATTTCATTCGAAAT
>NZ_ANHX01000053.1 GCF_000316035.1 Paenibacillus sp. PAMC 26794 | reverse complement strand
CATGTCCACAACACGATTAACTTCCTCTTTACTCCAACCAAATTTTCAATTCTTTCGAAATATGCGCATCCGATGTGGAAGAACGTTAAATCGGTTCATCCGAACGATGCAGACGTTGTTTAGTCATCCAGAGGCATCCATTGCTGAAGCCAGTAAGAATGCAGCGGAAGCGAAAGCCATCTACCGTTTATTACAGAATCCGCAGTTGACCGAGGAAAACGTGCTGGAATCGTATCGGACAGAGACGCTACGTCAGATGAAACAAACGGAAGAGTCCGTGTTTTTGTGCGTCCAGGATACCACTGAAATTAAATACGGTAATCGAGAAAAAACGCCAGGACTTGGCGCCTACAATCGCAAGCAAACCAAAGGCTTGCTTGCGCATTCCGCATTGGTGCTTACCCCGTCCGGCCTCCCGCTTGGCCTCTTACATCAAAAAATTTGGGCACGGGATCTGGCGCTCAAAGCGGAACGGAAGGTCAGCCGCCCTTACGAACAGAAGGAAAGCTACAAGTGGACTGAGGCCGCAAAAGCCAGTGTGCTCGGCCTCCCAGCAGATATGAAGCTCATTCACATAGGGGACCGGGAAGCCGATTTCTTTGAATTTTTATACCACTTGCATGTTGATGAACAGTCCTATGTCGTAAGATCCATGCAAAATCGGATCACCGAAGCAGAAGGACTTTTCATGCAGGACGAAGTGCGTAAACAGCCTTCCTCCGGGCAGATTACCGTTTCCCTCCCGCGAGATACGCGAAGTAGTGAAGCCGCTCGGGATACGACGCTGGAGATTCGTTTTCTGACGGATACGGTACATGTACCGGCACACCTGAAACAAAAAGGGGCTGCGTATTCGCCTCTTCCCTGCACCCTGATTCATGCGTTGGAAACCACACCGCTGGAAGGCGAAACACCGATTGAATGGTTTCTGCTCACGAATCTTACCGTGGCTACGGTAGACGATGCTCGTGAAAAAGTGGCATGGTACGTCCAACGTTGGAAAATTGAGCGGTTCCATTACATTTTAAAAAGTGGTTGCGAGATCGAAAAATTACAGGAGCGTGACGGTGAACGATTGCGTAAACTCATCCTGTTCTATTCCATAATCGCTGTACAACTCCAACAGATGACCTATCTCGTTCGGCAAAAGCCTGACGCTCCATGTACTTCGTTCATGGGTGACGAGGAATGGAAGGTTCTTTACCGTGTGGCCAACAAAACGAAAACACTCCCGTCCAAACCACCTACCCTGCGAGAAAGTGTGATCGCACTCGCCAAACTCGGTGGCTTTTTTGGGACGCAAAAGTGATGGCGATCCAGGAGCGAAGGTTCTTTGGAGGGGCC
>NZ_ANHX01000052.1 GCF_000316035.1 Paenibacillus sp. PAMC 26794 | reverse complement strand
AAATGCACCAAATAGCGTCACCTCAGTTCGTTAGATGTAGAAAACGGCATCAAAATTTCAATAAGAACACGAAACATAATGAACCAACGCATAAGGGGCGAAACCGGATGATCTCCGATTCGTCCTTTTTGTTTTGCTCCTTTTTCAGACAAGTCTTATATAAAAAATGACACGCATAGCTATTTTCCACGTATTACCTGATAACATTTCTTCTCTACAATCTGCTGTCTCGTAAAACTCACTTTTTATGGATTGACCACAAAATTTCCTGCCAAGTTCCACGTTGTCCCTGAAAATATGAAATGGGATAAGCCCAAACCACGTATATTATGAGTATCCAAATATCCAATCATATCCACCTGAGAGCGTTAACATCATGTACAATAAGAATAAGCTTAACAAGAAAATAACGACATAAAGCTTCAATATATAACATGAAAGGAGGTCGGATGATTGAACATGATCAAGTACATAAAATTGTTTGGATTGATTATCGGTATTGTGGCTGTGAATGTTCTGGCATTCTCACCCGGCTTTATCGGGCTGAATTTCGGGGAGGGTGCATTCACAACTGCGCTATCCGTTACCCTTCTGTTCGGAAGTGCAATGGCACTCTTATATGGCAGTTACACCTTGCTGCTCAGACAACCGGTAGTCCTGCCCGTGAAGCATATCGAAACACATGAAGATTATGTGGAAGCCTTATCTTTTTATAGACGAATCAAAGTTCTCGAAGAAGATATTACGCTGGGACTGTCCCAACTTAGCCGGATGAAAAAGAAGAAAGAAACCCTCCTGAATGTGCTTCATCAACGGTTTGATCCGGGGGAACTGAGCTACAAGAAATTCGCCTCGGTCACACTGGAAGTGGAGAAGCTGTTGTACCTGAACATCCGCAGTGTGCTGAACCGGTTAAATGTATTCGATGAAGCTGACTATGCCAACATGATGAAATCCAAATCCGAAAGCATTCCCCAGAAACTTTTTCAGGAAAAAACCAAGGTATACAACGATTATCTGTCTTATGTGAAGAATGCACTACACACCAATGAGGAGATTTTGCTCAAGCTCGATCAGTTGTTACTGGAGATTTCACGCCTCGACAGCTTTGAAGCCGGAGATATTGAACAGATGCCTTGTATGCAGGAGATTGATCAGTTAATCAAGCACACCAAATTATACAGACAGTGAGGGGTTGCTCGTATGGCCAAGAAGGGAAAGTTTTTTTTCATATCGATTGTAATGCTGGTGCTCGTATTTGGTCTGGTCTATGCAGGGATTACACTGACGTCGAACTTTGGCAAGTCGACCACACAGGTGAGCACAGAGAATGCAGGTAAGGAACTGGGGAAACTGTACGCGGACATTGCACCAGCAACGGCAGAACCGGTCAAAGGACAGATTGATCTCGATCCGGTCGACGTGGCAGAATCACTGCCGGATATCTCCAAATTCGCGATTGCCGTAGAGAATACAACAAATGATTACGTCGAAATCTTCTCTTCCCCAGAGAAGTCAGGCAGCGGGGTAGACGGCTGGTTAACTGAGGTGGGGGAGGAATTCAACAAAGCGAACATTACCGTTGGAGGCAAACAGGTATCGGTCAATATCCGCAATATCGCCTCAGGAACGGCTACCGATTATATCAAATCGGGCAAGTATGTGCCGGATGCATTCACACCTTCCAATGAACTGTGGGGCGAGATGGTTGAGGCCAGTGGGGTGAAGACGCAGATGGTGTCCGAGCGACTGGTCGGGAATGTTCCGGGTATTGTCATTTCCAAAGCCAAATATGATGCACTGGTTGATACGTACGGCTCCGTTAATGTGAAAACCGTAACCGAAGCCATTGCGAACAATGAACTCGCGATGGGATATACCGATCCATTTGCCAGCTCCACAGGACTAAACTTCCTGGTGACTGCACTGAATACGTATGATAGCGCCAATCCGCTGGGAGAGAAGGCTATTGAGGGATTTGAGAAATTCCAGACGAATGTACCGTTTACAGCCTCGACAACCATTCAGATGCGGGAAGCTGCCAAGTCAGGCAGACTGGATGCCTTTGTACTCGAATACCAGACGTATGTGAATACCGCTGATCTGAAGAGTGGATACGTCTTTACACCGTTTGGTGTGAGACATGATAGCCCGCTGTATGCATTGGGACAATTGCCGCAGAACAAACAGGAGATCATCCAAAAGTTTGCGGAATTCGTAACCCAGGCGAAGTACCAACAATCGGCTGAAGAGTTTGGTTTCAACGGGTTACAGGATTACAAATCCGAACTGGCTACCGTGGATGGCGGCACGTTACTGTCCGCGCAGAAAGTCTGGAAAGAGAAGAAGAACGGCAGCAAACCGATTGCAGCTGTGTTCGTAACCGATGTATCCGGAAGCATGGACGGCGAACCGCTTAACCGACTGAAGGAGTCCCTGCGCAAAGGTCAGAAGTACCTGGGTACAGACAACAGTATTGGGCTTGTCTCTTACTCCAGCGGGGTAACTGTGAATCTGCCGATTGCCAAGTATGATACGAACCAGCAGTCCATGTTTGTCGGGACAGTCGATAGTCTGCAAGCTGGCGGTGGTACGGCGACCTTTGACGGGATCGTGGTGGCGATGAAGATGCTGGAAGATTATATGGCTGCTGATCCAAACGTGAAGCCGTTGATATTTGTCTTGAGTGATGGCGAGACCAACGAAGGTCATACCCTCAAGGATATCCGTGATCTGGTCGAAACGTACAAAGTGCCAATCTATACGATTGGGTACAACGCGGACATCAAGGCTTTGGAGAGCATCTCCAGCATTAACGAAGCGGCAAGCATCAATGCCGATACCGACGATGTCGTGTACAAGATCGGAAACCTGTTTAACGTCCAGATGTAAGTTTATTAACACGAAGACGTAGAGTGCAGAACCGATCTGAAGAAGCGTAGCAGTCGCCTTTATCACCAGATTTCAACCGATTAATGAGGAAAATGAAGAAATCTGGGGATAACAGCGATCGGAGGATGGTACTGCAATCGGAGTCACTCGCGTGGAATATCAATCATTTTACAGCACGTATATAAAAGGGGGAACTGTAGATGTCATTTTCAATGGAAATACCGAGCCAGAAGGAAATTCAGAAGGTGATTGAAGAAGAGGTGAAACCCGTGCCCGCCGAGGTCGCGGAGCTTCAACAAGTGGCAAATGCCAACGTAGAAATGATCATGACACTGGATCTCGAATCCTTGGAGAAACGCAAAGAGATTCTGCAATCCATTGACGGTTTTGGCATGAACACGATGAGATCCTCTTCCGAGAAAAACGCCTTGCTTCAAGTCTCCGTTGGACATCTGTCCAAGACGGGAGACGAGGGCGGTCAGGTCGCCAAAGGCTTGACCGAGTTGCATATGCAACTGAAGGATCTCGACCCAAGCGTGGTCGACTTTGCGAAGACCGGTTTCCTTGGGAAACTGTTCAATCCGCTTCGCGCCTATTTCCTAAAATACCAGAAGGCTGACGCAGTCATCGCTGACATCGTAACCTCTTTGGATAAAGGCAGATCCACACTCCGTAACGATAATACAACGCTGGAGATTGAACAGCAGAACCTGCGGGAACTTACCAAACGACTGCAAAAGGAAATTCAGCTTGGCGTGCTCATGGATGAGTCTATCGACGCGCAGATTGAAGCCGCCAAGGTCCGCAATGAGGACCCCGAGAAAGTTCGTTTTATTACAGAAGAAGTGCTGTTCCCACTCCGTCAGCGGGTCATGGACCTGCAACAAATGCTGGTCGTGAACCAACAGGGCATCATGGCGATTGAAGTGGTCATCCGCAACAACAAGGAACTAATCCGAGGCGTAGACCGTGCGAAGAATGTAACGATCTCGGCATTGAAAATTGCCGTTACGGTAGCAAGTGCTTTGTATAACCAGAAGATTGTATTGCAGAAAATTGAATTGCTGAACCAGACAACTAATGATCTGATCGCAGGAACATCCAAGATGCTCAAGGATCAGGGGATTGCTATCCAGAAGCAGGCATATGAAGCCAGCATCTCCGTGGATACGATGAAACAGGCGTTTACCGATGTGTTGTCTGCGCTCGATTCGATTAGTCTTTATAAGCAGGAAGCTCTGCCAAGAATGCGCGAGACGATTAACCAGTTCCGTGAACTTGCGGATACCGGGGAGCAGCAGATTCAGCGGTTGGAGAAAGGGCAGAAGCTGGGGCTGTAATTCAGAAGAGAAAAATAAAAAATTTACGTATTAAATTGTTATCTTTTTTATAATTGGAAAAAGCGACCGTTCCTCATTAAGCATGGGGAGTGGTCGCTTTTTGGGCTTCTATGAAGATTGGTACTAATTTAGATACCCGATATTCCGTGCATAAGGGTATATCTGTTGCTTGTATTGGTCGAGGAGAACGCCAGCCGCACGTACTTTGGCACGACCTTGTTGCAGTATCTTAGAATTCACTTTGTTTTTAGAAACGGCTTGTTTGTACAACAAGTATCCTTCCAGCTGAAGGTAGCTCCCCTTAACATAATAGGCATGTATTTTCTTAAGTTCAGGATTGGAAGGTTTGATTTGTTTTAACATGGAGACCGTTTTTGTATAATTAGGGATCACCGTATTCGTAAGTTTGAGGTACATGGACTTGCGATTGGTTGAATTCACCTCACCTCCAACACTACCCAACGTGTCGATTGCTTTACTCTCATAAGGTACCAGACGAGATATTTGTTCAAGATATTTTTCGAAATCCTTTTGATCTTTAGTGAGCTCCTGTTCTGCATCATCTAATTCTAATTCGTCAATAAGTTCTTCGTGCAAATAATCATCTTCACTATAACTCTGATCTGAATATGTAGAGGTTGCTACTTTGGCTGCATCAGCAGAAGCGGCTGGAGAGAGAAGCATTCCGCCTAGTAAAACAAAACTGGTAATCAATGATATAATCCACGACTTCTTCAAATGTAATGTCATCCTCCTTTTGTTTGTATTCCAATGCATAATTTATCATATCAATACCAGAAATTACAGGAATGTATTTACATAATTTTGGTGGTGAAGCTTTCTTAAAATTACTCTCAATCACCCCACTATAGGAAGGGAAGTAAGGCGATTCAAAATTTCAGTCTCTCAACACGACATTGTCAGGTTTGTAATGAATGATCTTAAATAATTCCTCGGCCATGTAGGCGGGGCTGTGCTTGAAATCTTGTCTGATCCACTCTATGATCATGCCAAATATCGCATGAGATTGGTAGCTTGCCAATATTTCATGGTTGATGTGCTGCGGGAAGATGTGGTTCAGATCCTGTAAGGCCAGATCCCGAAGAACATTACAGATCATGCGCTGGAAGTTGGAGGAGGCCTCAGATTTCACAACCAGTGTGTAGAATTGTGCGTGTTGGTGCACATGCTCAAATATAGTGATCGCCGAAGAGGG
Source organism: Paenibacillus sp. PAMC 26794 (assembly GCF_000316035.1). Lineage (GTDB taxonomy): Bacteria > Bacillota > Bacilli > Paenibacillales > Paenibacillaceae > Paenibacillus. The sequence goes on along the minus strand of NZ_ANHX01000052.1, from coordinate 109,740 downwards.
CATCAGATTGACTTCGAACTCTTCCTCATCCTGATAGGGTTTGCGGAAAGAAGTTACCAGATCCTGAATCACATCATCGATAATCTCGTTGAACAGGTCTTCTTTGTACTGATAATGCCTGTAGAAAGTTCCCCGATTCAGGTCGGCTCGCTGCACAATATCCGTAATCGATATTTCTTTAAAGGGATGTTTTTGCATCAAATGGATGAGTGCATCCTTCAGTGCAGCTTTTGATTTTTTAATTCTTCGGTCCATTGAATTCATAGTTTCAGACATCTATTTTCCTCCTCGCTATATAAGTTGAACTAAAGAATATTTACACTGGCCACTTCGATGACAGAACAACCTTCCGATCGCTGTTATCCCCAGATTTTTTGATTCCTATTATAAATGGTAAATCCGGGGATAAAGGCGAACGCTTGCGCTTCTTCAGGTTATTTCTGTCCTCTCCGTTTCGTGTAAATGTTTAGTTTAATTTATATAGTTCACTTTATTAGTTAAAGAACAAAAAGACTTAATAGTGTTGTTTAACGTACAACTGGACAAGCTTTTACTGATTGAAGCGAAACGCTATGACTTATTATACTAAGGATAAGAGTTAATGAACATTTGTTTGTTAACTTATTGTAAACGAATACACAAAGGAGGATACATGGAATGAAACTTCAAGATAAAGTTGCAGTTGTTACAGGTGCTGGTTCAGGTATGGGGAAAGCAATTGCCACGTTGTATGCTCAAGAAGGCGCGAAAGTCGTCGTATCGGATATTAACGAAGAATCCGCACAAGCGGTAGTGAATGATATTAAAGCCCAGGGTGGAGAAGCGATTGTCGTTTTGGCTAATGTAGCCAAAGAAGAAGATGTGCAAAACCTGATCGATACGACAGTTAGCACATACGGTACAGTAGATATTCTGATTAACAATGCAGGAATTATGGATGGCATGGAGCCGGCAGCAGATGTAACGGATGAGAAGTGGGAGAGATTGTTTGCTGTGAACACAACCAGTGTGATGCGGACAACGCGTAAGGTATTGCCGATCTTCCTGGAAAAACAAAAAGGTGTTATCGTGAACATTGCTTCAGCAGGTGGATTGCACGGCGGACGTGCGGGAGCAGCATATACAGCTTCCAAACATGCGGTCGTGGGATTCACCAAAAATACAGGATACATGTATGCTGAGCAAGGCATTCGCTGTAATGCGATCGCTCCAGGAGCCGTGGCAACCAACATCAGCGCATCTATGGCTGGCATTAGCCCATACGGTGCAGGTCGGCAACAGCTGGGCATGGCAATCAACCCACGCATTGGGACGAGCGAAGAGATCGCCAAGGTAGCCTTGTTCCTCGGGTCGGACGAGTCCAGCTTCGTGAACGGAACCGTCGTTACAGCGGATGCAGGCTGGAGCTCTTACTAATCCATTCAAGTACAGTCGAGCATGGAGTACGGAAATTGTGTAAATTAAGGAAGCCGCATGAGTATATGCGGCTTCTTTTTTTGCACCTATGCACCTATGCACCTACGTACGGTGGATAACAGCATCACATTCCGTATAGGACAAACGTTTGCATTACTACACGGATACTTGAAAGGAATCAATCTGAGGGTGGCTTTGGCTTGGAAAAGAGTGAGGATTCACGCACGATCAGACGATGGGGGATAATAACCGGATTATGAAGCTGTGGTTCCCCACTAAGAATTTTTAACAATACCTGAACGGCTGTGTAGCCAAGCTGATAGGTTCCGATATCTATAGAGCTTAGTGGGGGTGAAGCCAGTTCCGATAATGCAATATTGTTAAAACTGACCACACTGATATCTTCAGGCACCAGATAATGAAGCTCGGCAAGAGCTCTCAATACCCCAAAGGCCACATTGTCATCGATGACAACAATTGCGGTGGGTCTGTCCGGCAAGGACATGAACAGCGACATCGCTCTGAATCCACTTTCCTGTAGAAATTCGCCTTCCACAATCCAATCACTATTCGCATCCAGCCCGGCTTGAGCGAGTGCTTTTTGGTATCCTAACATGCGATCATGCGATAACGTAATGTCCGGAGGACCGCTGACAAATCCGATTCGCGTATGTCCTTGGGCGATCAGATGATGAGTCGCATCATAAGCGGTCTGCACATTATCGTTATCCACCATGGGGGCATTTGGATGAGCTTCACTGCGACCGATTAACACAAAAGGAAACTTTTCCGCTTCCAAAAATGAAATGATGGGATCGTCTCGCTTAGACCCAAGCAGCAAAATACCATCCACTCTACGGCCATGCACAAGGCGTGATATCGCATGTAGTTCATTGTCTGATGATGTTTCGGTTGTTAGCAGCAATTCATAATTCATACGGGTGGCATGTGTAATAATACCTCGGAGCAGTTCCCCGAAAAAGTAATTCTGAAACAACTCTTCTGCAGGACGTGGAAGCATAATGCCAAGGGTATGTGTTGTTTTGGAAACCAGGCTTTTCGCGATGATGTTGGGATGGTAGTTCAATTCTTTCATAATTTGCTTCACTTTGAGAGATGTTTTGGTGCTGATTCTAGGATGGTTGGAAATCACCCGTGAAACTGTAGAAGGGGAAACACCCGCCAATTTGGCAATATCCTTGATCGTAATCATGTGAAAAAATCCCTTCTGAACAATCGTATAAATATTCTCCTATGGTAATCCAAAGGATACGAGAAATCAATTGCTAACTGCCGAATAAGGGATGCATGCGAAGTAAAATAAAGGAAGAAAGAGTCTGAACAAGGAAACAGGAGATTACTGTAGGTAAAAGAGATAAATTGGTTAAAATTGAGCAAATATGGCTTGTGCAAACGTTTGTGCAAATAAAGTTTGTTATTGTATGATGTGATTATTATTGTAGCGCTTACATCGGTGGATTTACATACTTCCTGACTTGTTTACCCCTAAATATTGAACGGAGAGGTCATCTTGTCTTCCATTTGAGCAAACGTTTGCACAAAAGGGGATATGGGATGCAAAACCTGACAACATACGCATACAAAAGGGTGAAAAGCGCGAACTTTGTTGGACCAAGCAGAGGGAAGGGGACATTTTACATGAGAAAATGGCAAGGGGCAACATTGTCCGTCATGGTGGCTTTTACACTGGCTGCGTGCGGGGCTGGAGGCGGAAGTCCATCTTCAGCTACAACTACGGCAGGTGAGAATCCGGAGGAAGTTGTAGAGCTGACATCCGAGAACCTTCAACCGGAAGAAGGGGCAACCCTGGTGATCTGGGAGGATAAAAATCAAAGCAGCTTTATTGAGCAAAGGGTCAAAAAATTCGAAGAAAAATATGGGGTAACAGTCAAAATGGAGGAATTACCTCCAACCGATCAGGTAACCAAGCTGACGACGGATGGCCCGGCGGGTCTGGCGGCAGATGTCGTTGTTTTCCCACATGATAAGATTGGTAGCGCTTCAGAGGCGGGACTTATTCTGCCCAATGACATATTCGAAGCAGAGACCGCAGAGAACACCAGCGACAACGCACTGAAGGCAGTGACGTTCAAGGATATCCTGTACGGCTATCCGTACAGCGTGGAGACCTACGCCCTTTTCTATAACAAGGCACTCTATCCAGAAGCTCCGAAAAACTTTGATGAGATTATCAGTTTCGCCAAGACGTTCAATAATGTGAAGTCCAATCAATATGCGCTGATGTGGGAATTGCAGCAATTTTACTATAACTATGCGTTCCTGGTTTCACAGGGCGGTTATATTTTTGGGGACAACGGGATGGATAGCGCGGATCTCGGTCTGAATAACGAAGGTGCCCAGAAGGGTGGACAGTTCTTGCAGACGCTGAAGTCGGAGGTGCTGCCGCTCAAGATGGGTGACGTGAACTATGATATCAAAAAAGGATTATTCTCCAGCGGTAAGCTGGCTATGGACATTAACGGTCCGTGGACCATTGCCGATTATCGCAATGCAGGTATTGATTTTGGCGTTGCTCCGCTTCCGGCAATCGATGGCAAACCGATGACCTCCTTCTCAGGTGTTAAAGCCTATTATGTGAATGCATTTACGCAATACCCGAATGCGTCGAAGCTCTTGGCAGCGTTCCTTTCCAATGAAGAAGCTCAGATGGAGAACTTTGACCTGAATGGTACACTTCCTGCGAACAAGAACGTAGCTGCTGATCCGAAGTTGCAGGAGGACCCGATCAATAAGGCGTTCCTGGAACAGTTCAACAACTCTACCCCAATGCCTTCGCTTCCTGCCATGGACAGCGTATGGGGACCAATTACGTCGGCCATTACGGATATCTGGGATACCGATAAGGACGTGAAGGCATCGCTGGACAATGCCGTGAAACAGATCCAGGAAAGCCTTGCAACCGTCCAATAAGGACGAACGACGAGTGCGAAGATATGCATAAGGCTGCATAGATTGAACTTCATATTTACACAAAAACGGAGAGGACAGAAGAAAGCTACTTCGGAAGCATATGCTCGCCTTTATCACCGATCGGAAGCTTGTTCTGTCATCGGAGTGGTCAGTGTAAGTACACTTTTGTTCAATATATACAGGTTAGCAAGAGGCGGGGAGGAGAGAGCAAATGCAACAGCAGCATGTCCCGGTGCCCGTTGGACCGAACAGGGAAAGACATCATCGGATGACAGCGGCTATATGTTCCATCATACTGCAAGGTCTTGGACAGCTGTACAATCGACAATGGATTAAGGGAATTTGTCTACTGTTACTGGAGGGGGCAGGGCTTGCTTACCTGCTTCCTCGGCTGTCACAGGCCGTATGGGGCATATGGACACTGGGGGAAAATACACAGCGTTTTGTCAAAGTGAATGGGTCCACTATACTTCAAAGGGGAGACCATTCCATCTTTTTGCTGCTGGATGGCATTATCGTACTGCTGGTGTTTTTTGTGTTTATCCTGATTTATATCCTGAATATCCGGGATGCGTACGTCACGGGGCTCGCCAGGGAGGAAGGGAAGCAGACCTTGGGCGCAGCGGCTTCGCTTCGGAACATGATGGACAAAAACTTTCCATATCTATTTCTGTCCATCCCGGCACTGGGCATTCTTTTTTTCACCGTTATGCCCATCCTGTTTACGATCACGATTGCTTTTACCAACTATTCAGCCCCGGATCATATTCCGCCAGCGAAACTCGTGGACTGGGTGGGCTTCAAGACGTTCAGTGATCTGATCCAGCTGAAATCCTGGAGTCAGACATTCTACGGCGTGCTGACCTGGACGGTCATCTGGGCCATCCTGGCTACAGTCACCACCTATTTTGGTGGTGTACTTGTAGCACTGTTGATTGAACAGCGGGGCATACGCTTCAAGAAGCTGTGGCGGACGATTTTTATTCTGCCTTATGCCATCCCACAGATTATCTCCTTGCTGCTCATGCGTAATCTGTTCAATGGTCAGTTTGGTCCAATCAATACGTACATGAGAGCATTTGGGCTGGAGGGATTACCCTGGCTGACAGATCCGTTCTGGGCCAAGGTTACCGTCATTGTTGTCAACATGTGGATCGGTATTCCGGTCAGTATGGTGTTGATTCTGGGTGTATTGACAGCCATTCCTCGTGATCTCTACGAGGCTGCCGAAGTGGACGGAGCATCTGCGTTTCAGAAGTTCAGGATCATTACGATGCCGTTCATTCTTTTTGCCACAACTCCGGTACTTATCATGCAGTTCGCCGGAAACTTCAACAACTTCAATGTCATCTTCCTGCTGACCAACGGAAATCCATTGCGGGGAGACTACCAGTACGCAGGGGCAACGGATCTGCTGGTAACCTGGCTCTACAAGCTCACGCTCGACAATAACAAGTTCAATATGGCTTCAGCGGTAGGGATTATTATCTTCCTCATTATCGCTTCATTCTCTATCTGGAACTTCCGCCGCTCCAAATCATTCAAGGAGGAGGACATGATTCAATGAAGACACGTAATAATCCGCTGCGTTTGGCCCTGAGTTATGTGCTGTTGCTGATCATCGCCGTTGTCTCCATCTACCCGGTGCTCTGGATCTTTCTCTCTTCTCTGAGACCTGGTGCGGCATTGTTCAGTGAACGGTTATGGCCGGAAGCTTTTACGCTTACCCATTACGGGGAGCTGTTCAATAACCCGTCCTTTATGTACGGCAGATGGTATATGAATACGCTGAAAATTGCCTTTTTCACGATGATCTTCTCCACATTGATGGTGACTCTCGGGATGTATGCACTGTCCCGCTTCCGCTTCCGTGGACGTAAAACGATTCTCTCCACCATGCTGATCCTTGGCATGTTCCCGAGCTTCATGAGCATGATTGCAATCTATATCATTTTGCTGCAAATTAAATTGCTCGACACCCACGCTGCGCTCATTCTGGTTTATTCTTCAGGCGCGGTACTGGGCGGATTTATCGTCAAAGGTTTCTTTGACACGATTCCCCGCAGTCTGGATGAAGCGGCCCGCATGGATGGTGCGAGTCACCTGCGGGTATTCACCAGCATCATCCTGCCGTTATCCAAGCCGATGCTGACTTATGTGGCGTTAACGAGCTTTACAGGGGCTTGGATGGACTTTATCTTCGCTCGATTGGTGCTGCGGACGAAAGAGAACTGGACGCTTGCGGTGGGCATGTGGGATCTGGTCAACCGTTATCAGGACAGTAACTTTACGATGTTCGCTGCGGGGGCGGTACTGATCGCCATTCCAATTACCCTGCTGTTCGTTTTCCTGCAACGATTCCTGGTTCAGGGTCTGACGGCAGGAGCTTCGAAAGGGTAAACGCAGACTCTAGGAAGAAACATTATAGGACTAGGGACAATATCATCAGCTAAGCTAACGACTGCATGATTAGCCTCGATAGCGTAACACTCACTTAACTCAGGCACTTCCGTGATGTCATGTCTTTATCGACTGGCACTGCTGCGGAAGTGCCTGATTCTGTATGGGCTCGAATCATGATTAGGGAGGAACGTGATGTATGGGCATGAACCCGTCCAGTGAGCCCGAGATTATGGGATACCAAGATGGACAAGCTGCATTGCATAATACCAAAGCTCCGCGAACACTTTGGCGTAATGTTACCTTTCGGAGGATATTGTACGGCTATGGCATCTCGGTTTTTGGGGATTGCTTCAATGGGATCGCGATCAGTCTGTGGGTGTTACAGACCACAGGCAGTGCGAAGAGCATGGCGGCCGTACAGATCTGCAATATGGCCGTCAGCTTTCTGTTTGGATCGGTGGCAGGTACGGTTGCAGACCGATTGGATCGCAGGAAGCTGATGCTTGCCTCGGATGTATTTCGGGGCGTAATGGCTGTACTGATTGCGATTAGCTTGTTCGGCTGGCATGCGCCGTTCCCAGTGGTGCTGCTGTTGCTCTCACTCTCCATGTTTTCAAGCCTGTTTCAGGCACCTGCATTCCACGCCTCTGTAGCAAGTATGGTTGGCAGAGAACATATTCAACAAGCGACCGGAACCATTCATATGGTGGATAATCTTGCCCGAATCAGTGGACTAGCAGCAGCTGGGGTTGCTGTTGCTGCATTTGGCGGATTCGTTGCCATATTAATTACAGGGGCAACCTTCCTGATGTCCGCAGTCTGTGTACTGATTGCGGGCCGCTTTCCAGAGGTACAGCGATCCGTTAGTCACCAGACTACGTTTGCTCAGGAGTGGCGTAGTTCGTTTGGCTACATCTATCGGAATCGTCTGATTCGATCCATTGTATTACTCAATCCCGTACTGATTTTGTTTTTCATGTCGGCGATGATGTTGGTTCAAGTGATGGCGGTCAAGGTATGGGAGGCGAATCCGGTGCAGTTTGGATTAATTGAGACCTGTATTCCGCTGGGATATATGATTGGCTCTGCGCTGTTGATTGCTTCGGGAAAACGATTGAAGCGAAGAGGGAGATGGGTGTTTATCGGTCTGATTGTGTTAGGACCGATATATATTTTTTTATCGAACGTATCCTCGCCAATCATGGCACTGCCGTTAATCGTAGGAGGTGGAGCGATGTTTGCGTGCTGTACGATGCTCACCCAGATTATGCTGAGGACAGCCGTTCCGGACGAGCTGCAAGGAAGAGTCTATGGCGTGGTCGGCACTATTACCAGTACGGCACCCATTCTGGGGTTGACGGTGGTCTCCGTATTGGCTGATCAGTGGGGGGCAGCTTCTGTACTGCAAGGCGTGGGCATATTACTGCTGGCGACAGGTATTCTGGCCGCTACAACCTTAAAGTCAATCCGAACCTATCAATGACATTTTATGATACATCAAAATGATATGAATTGAACCCCGCACTACACATTCATCAGAGAGAGGATAGAAGCAATCTAAGCAACCTGGCTAGGTACAGCAAAACCCGGAGCATACGCTGCGTTAGCGTAACTCCGGGTTAGCTTGTAGACTGTTTGTCTTATTGCCAGTTTACATTGACTGTGGCTGTACCGCTGGTTGGTGTGGTGAATGTGTGGTTGGAACCACCTTCCCACGTAATGGTGGCACCATTTTTCTTGAAGAATTTGAACTCCAGTTGTTTCCCGGCAGGCACGCTTACATCATAGTACCAAGTTGGGTAGGCGTGGATAACTTGATTGAATGCAGGTCCAATAGCTGTTGTGCCCGTACTCCAATTGCCGAGTTCTGCCACGTTACCTGTCAGATAGATGTTCTGACCCAGTGTGGTAGAAGCATTATTAATGACGAATCGTACAGTGACCTGATCACCCGTAAGGATGGTAAAGTTGTTATACGCATTGCTATTAACGCCGTTCGCAGCTACTTTCACAGCATAATTGCCTGCGGCAACAGCTGGGATCGTCACTTTGATCTGTGTATCTTCCCACGATGTGATCGCAGCACCGGTAACGGCTGTTGTACCGAAGTATACGGTACCTTTGGTGGAGCCAAATCCACGTCCACTAATGGAAACGACATTACCCGGTTTGCCCATCACCGGACCTACATGCCCTATCGTTGGTGTTGTTTCACTCGTTGTATATTGCCAGACCGCAGTTGCTCCGGCTGCCAGTGTGAACGAAGAGATATTGCCATTGGTGGAAGTGATGTTATTACCGTTCAGTGCACCACCCAGTACATCGGTGTAGTTGCCTGTTGGCAGTGAAGTGCTTAGATTCGCAATGCTTGCTGGTGTGGAGAGATTACGGTTCACCGCAACAACAGCTACACTTTTGCCAAATTTGCGTTCATAAACGTACACATCATTATTGATCCAGCGTTGCTGCGTGGAGCCGTAGGCAATTGCCGGATTGGATTTGCGAAGAGGGGCCAGCTTGCTGATCACGTTAAAAGCGGTGGTTGTTTTGGAGAAGGAAGGCATTTTGGCCCGATTGTCAGGGTCTCCGTTTCCAGTCAGATACTGCTCGGTACCATAATAGATGGCAGGTACGCCGCGTGATGTCAGCGTGAAAGCCAGCGCTTGTTCCAGACGACGGTTGTTGACGGCACTTGTTTTGAACCGATCCATATCATGGTTGTCGATGAACGTGACTTGGTCATTCACCTGATTGTAATCCGCCGCTGTGCCTGTAATCATTGAATCGAGGGCATACATGTTGGATGTGTTATCCCGGAAGACATCGCGTACAGCAGAGTTAAAGCGGAAATCGAGTAGGCTCATCCCAGATTCATTGGCAAATTCCGTGTTATCCGCATCAGATGCGGCAGATCCAAGGAACCATTCACCAAAGGTGAATACAGGTTTATGTGCATAGATGGAGGACATCCAGCTCTTTTGCCAGCCGAGAGGCATATGTTTCACTGCATCCACGCGAATGCCGTCCACGCCCATATCAAGCCATAGCTTGATCGCGTCTTTGAAATATTGATCAATGGTACTGTTATTGTGATTCAGGTCAGCGAGGTCATAGAGGTTTTTGTAGATACCATTCTCCAGGGAGGAAAAATCGGAGCCGCCGTTGTGATGGAAATATCCATTTGTATCATTCGTGTATCCGCCAACAAGATTACCGTTATCGTATAACTTGCCATTCTCTGCAAAGGACGTATCGGTCTCCATGGCAGGAGATGTGTGGTTCGGTGCAAAGTCAATTACGATCTTGATGCCTTTGGCATGAGCGGTTGTAATCAAATTTTGAAAGTCAGCCATCGTTCCGAAATACGGATTGGTCTTTTTGAAATCACGTGCCCAGTATCCATGATATGCTGTGTTGATCACGCCGCCGTAGTTGATCGTGGAGAAGATATTTTCGACCGGTTGGGAGATCCACAATGCCGTAACGCCCAGATCGCTAAAATAGTTATCGTTGATTTTGTTGATCAAACCCTGCCAGTCGCCTCCGCAATACAACTTCAGGTTACTACAAGTGGCATCGTAGGCAGCTCCGGTAGGATTATTGGAAGGATTGCCGTCCAGGAAGCGGTCCGTAAAGATCTGATAGATGACATCTGTACTAAAGTTCTGCTTGTTGGTAACCGCGGTATCTGCATCGGCATAGATCGCTGAAGCAGGCAGATAGGGAAGTGCGCCCCCTGCAAGTAAACTGAGTGTCAGTGTTGTGCTGAGGAGTACACGTTTGGCCATTTGAAACATAGTAATCCACCCTTCTCGTGAATATAGTAGTTTAGATAAACAACCAACCTGGCTCTTGAATAACAGCGCTTTCAATACAGCGGAATGTTACGCAGTGGATTGAAGACTTCCCTCCTTTTGACACGCCAACAACCCCGGCATCTCCTTTGGGAGTTACCGGGGTTGTCCTAAACCGCTCAGGTTTAAAAGCATGGCCCTCGAGTTATGATCACAACGTTATCGTAAGAAATATTGGATCTTATGTCAATAACTTTTTTGGGAGCATTTATTTTCTATTTTTATGTTTACAAAAGCATGTCCGGGGATTTAAACTATTCGCAGATTCACAATATAAGGGCTATGTATCCCGGGACACTTACGTGTGTTCTGGGACAACCCCGTCTCTTCTGAGGCGGGGTTATTTGTATTATGCAGTCGAATCGGGAGAAGAGAGGCGGTTGATGATCGTTGAGTACCCATTCTGTCATCGAATGTTTGGAAGGCATTCAGGCGTCACGGCTGGGCAATATCCGCAACATTTATGTGTATCTCCCGCCCGGTTACCATGAGCAGACAGCTCGGTATTACCCGGTTCTGTACGTTCATGCAGGGCAGCGGGCTTTTGGTCCATCCGGGCCAGGCAATGAAACATGGAATATGGATCAGGCAGCGGACGGACTAATTGCCTCCGGGCAGATTGAATCACTGATTATTGTCGGCATTACGCATGTCCGTCCAATCACGCACAACGAATTCTATCACTACATCGCTCCGGAGAGAGAGGCCGTGAGTGTGGGTTGTTCAGGCATCGCCTATGAGCATTTTATCATTCATGAACTCAAGCCGATCATTGATCATCGGTACCGGACGTTGCCGGACAAGGAGAATACCGGGCTGTTGGGTTCATCTGCCGCGGCACTTTGTACATTGCACATGGGGATGCGAAATCCGGATGTTTTCGGAAAACTGATCATGATGTCGCCATTCTATGTGGATGTGCAGCTGCACGAAACATCGGAAAGCGGACTGTTGGAAGAGACTATGTATCGCTTGCCAGAAGAGGTACCCGACGTTCGAATGTGGATGGATATTGGAGATACGGAAGGTCTGTTTCTGCCTTCCCAGGTCAGAAGGGTAGCTCATCAATTACTTGAACGCGGAGTCAGATCGGGTGAGGAATTGGCATTTCTGGAACAGCCGGGTGCCTGTCATCAGGAAGGTGACTGGGGAGCACGCGTTTACCTCCCGTTACTGTACATGTTCGGTCACATGGGTAAGCCCTCTTCGCTCGAACTGCTTGGAAGGGATGTCATCGGACTACGTGGTGGAATGACCGTGTGTATCAATGCACAAATGCACTACGAGAGTGGGTTGGTTCAGAGTCTGCTGCACGGGAATTATACTTCAAGTGAACCGGATGTAATCCAGGTTCGTTCGAGTGGAGAGTTGGTTCCTGTCGGTATTGGAAGTGCATCCATCACGCTGACTATGGGGGAACTGTCTGCTACACGCATCTACACGGTTATTCCTGAATTGTCTACGCACGTAGAGGTCTGCATTCGTGCAGAGGTAGCTCCCGACGAAAATTCGGAGGAAACGATATATGGTGGTATGGGCATGAAGCTTGTTCGTTCTGGTAAAGGTCGATATGAAGGTAGTTACCGAGTCCCACGTGATAGTGGGTTCTCCTTCCGGTTTACACGTGGTTTCCGCCGTTTCGAGACCGATGTGGATGGCAAACCTATTGCCAATCGGGTATTTCGAGCGACAGATGATATGTCTGTGCATTACCTAATCCAATCCTGGGGCAGTACGTCAGCCAAAACGGGAACAGGAGGCCCAAAATGATCATTCCTTCATTCGCTCCAGTGCTGGACATTCCCTATTATTATCCCTGCAATTTCCCTCTGATTCATGAAGTGCTCCATCGACAAGGATCCATCACAAGTCTTGCACTGCTGGCGGCAAGTCGGTTATATAGTCTTCCTTCGTGCGGGGATAACGGACTGGTGAAGCCTTATTTTCACAAACTGGATTATGTAGAGCCGATCTGGGAGATGTATGGTCAGCGACAGCTGGACAGCTTCGAGGAAGGCAAGGCGCAGATCCGGCAGCATATTGGCGAAGGTGAGCTTTTTTTGGCTACAGGAACCAGTTATCATCTGCCTTATTGTGAGGATTATCAGAATCCCGAGTACATTCGCAAACACGTGAAGCAAGGCTCCCGATTGCATCTGGTAGACCATTGGATTGCCGTATATGGTTTGGAAGATGAGCATGTTCACGTCTACGATCCCGTGCCCTCCAAGTATAAGGGGGAGGTTGCTCAAAGGGCCTTTCATGATTTCTGGAAAGGTAACCAAAGCATACCCGAGCTTGCTCAGGCGAAGCGCAAAGAAGAACTTCGAACGTTTGGCACCATGGATATTCGGGCGACTGTGAAGCTTGACTCTGCCGGGTACCGAGACATGTTGACCCAATCGCTGACAACACAGATTGAAGAGTTTCTGACAGGCCGGACGATTATACAAGGAGAGCAGAATTTTCATTTTGGACATGCGGTGTCTCTGCGACTCTTAGATGCACTGCATGAGGCGAATGAAGGGGAGCAGGCCAATGAAATGCTGATATCGGGTCTGCTGTTTGATATGCGATGGAGTCGATATTTTCTTCGAGATCTTCTTCAGGAGTCTGTCTTATGGCTAGGTTCTCCACTTGATCAATATGCGAGAGAATTCAGCGAGATCATTGTACGTTGGGAGAAGGCCTACAATATGCTTCAGGTCAGTCGGATAAAGCAGCGTGAGCAGTGGAAAGTACAGCTAACAAGTGTAATTAAAATGTTGGTCACCGATGAATGGCACTGGTATGAGTCACTTCGACAGTCCATACCTCAGGCAGATTGCTTCCCACGTAAGGCTGTGTTGATAATTGGACAAGAACACAGGGAGGATTTGCTCCGTATCGTATTGGATAGTTGCCGGGAGTTAAACGCGTACCATAATACAACGATTCCACTTGGTGAGGGTGGTAATGCTCCACTGTACGGACGAAGTGGGCAACTGGATTCGCTGGAACTCGTGTCATTGCTTGCAGTGGTAGAGCAGGGAATTGAAGATCGATGGGGGACGGGGATGGGAGCCGCACTGGCGGAGATGGCTGCTGCTTCCATGCCGGAAAGCCCATATCAGACCGTAGGTTCACTTGTTGATTATCTCGCACAGCAATGGGCGCCTGCCGGTGAGGAGGATGCAAGATGTTGAACCAATTCTTGCTTGAACGATTCGCGGAGCAGGGACAGCAACCTGCGCTGATCTGGAAAGATCAGGAGTACAGCTATCGGTGGCTGCTGGACCAGGTTGGCATCATGAGTAAGTGGATTACAGCAGAAGGGCTGACTGGGCAACTTGTAACGCTGGAGGAAGACTATTCCCCCTATGCAGCGGCAGCATTGGTTGCTTTGCTCGGACAAGGGTGTATCGTGCTCCCCATGGATCGGAACCTGGTTGAAGCCAAACGAGAGGAATATATCCAGCTGGCACAGGTGAAGTGGCGTTTGGGCGTTGAAGAAGGCAAGTTGTGCATTCGGCAAACGTGTGAATCCTCTGGAGAGGTTCCTGTGTTGTTATCCTCGCTGGTACAGGAGGGCGTAGGCGGACTAGTACTCTTTTCATCCGGATCAACCGGAGTGAGTAAAGCGACTGTGCATCGTGCAGATCGGCTGTTACATGGTTTTCGGCGGCAGGTTCGGCCTTTGCGAACGATTCCATTCATGATGTTTGATCATATCGGCGGTGTGAATACCATGCTGCAATCCCTGTCCAGTGGGGGCTGTCTCTGTATCATTGCGGATCGATCTCCCGAAGAAGTGTGCCGAACGATTGAGAAGTTTCGTGTGCAGGCACTGCCTGTCTCCCCAACATTCATGAATCTGTTGCTGCTGGGTAGAAATGATGAGGGGTATGATCTGTCGAGTCTCGAAGTTGTGTCATACGGATCGGAAGTGATGCCTGAATCCGTACTGGCAGCCTGGAACCGGAGATTTCCACAACTAAGGACGATACAAGCCTATGGCATGTCTGAACTTGGCATTCTGCCAACCCGTTCCAAAGAGCCAGGCTCGTTGCTGTTTTCCATTCAAGACGAAGGGGTCAAGTACCGGGTGGTAGAAGGAGAATTGCAGATTCATACGGCAACCGCGATGATCGGATATTTGAATGCACCATCACCCTTTACAGAGGATGGATGGCTGCGAACAGGAGATGAAGCCGTAATGGAAGAGGGGTACATTCGTATTCTGGGACGTCGTTCCGAGATCATTAATGTAGGTGGACGGAAAGTGTATCCTGCCGAAGTTGAGGGTGTTCTGGAAGAGATGGAATGTATTGAAGCGGCCGTAGTTTCGGGAGAACAGAGTGGTATCACGGGTCAGAGGGTGAAGGTGACTATCCGGCTGGCTACAGAATGTACTCTCACCGATCTGCGGCGATCCATCTGGGAATATTGTCAGGACAAGCTGCCTTCGTACAAGATTCCGCAGAAAATCGTAATTACACAGGAAGCTCTCGTAAGTTCAAGAATGAAGAAAATACGAAAACCGATGACTTCGATATCCTTCGCCTCGGCTGGGAAATAGGTCGCTGTCATCAATGAGTATCAGGCGGGAGAGTAGTCAACTTTAACCTATCTGGAAAAGCGCTGCCTCGAAGAGTTTTATCTCGCTTGAATGGCTATCGCTAACGAACCTCAAACATCGTATTGAGGGGATAATCAAGAAAAGTAAAAACCTAACGAATCTCAGTAACGTTATTGCGTCAAAAATACGGCTTCTGCTCTCGAAAATCGACGTATTGGACAAATAAGGTCTCTCTAATTCGTTAGGCCTTTAGCCCGCGTATAATGAAGCGAATAAGGTGTGCTGGGTTCGTTAGAATATGACGTATAAGATACAGAAGAGGCTGTCCTTGGTCTGATATGCTACCCATACAGTAACAGGATTTTATTATTTTACCTGTCTACTTTATGGGGAGCATATCACCTGGAGGACAGCCTATTTGAAGTTATTTCCCCTTGTTAGCTGTATTTATCTCAGGCCTCGGCTGGTTGTTTCACCTCAAGTTGCATCAGGGAGAATCCGTATGCTTCCAGATCGAGGGTCAGTTTGTTTTGCCGAGCTTCCACGGCGTTTAATGTGAACAGATTTCGCCAGACGTTACGATCTGCCAAAGGAAGTTCAAGGGTACACGGCTCATCACCCGCATTCAGCACAAGAAGCATGCGCTCTCCCGTATGCGAATCCAATCGTTCGATGGCAAGACAAGGGTCTCCGGCTTTTGCATATACAATCTTCAGTTCTGTGCTGCGTAGGGCAGGGTGCTCTTTACGAAGGGCAATGGTATGGGTGAAGAATTCCAGAAGCTCGCGATTCTGATTGGTTTCATCCCACTCCATACACTTGCGGCAACCCGGATCATATCCCCCGTCAAGACCCACTTCGTCTCCATAATAGATACATGGCACACCTGGATACGTAAGCAACAACGTAACGGCAAGTTTCATCTTTCGCTCGTCTCCATCACACAAGGTCAGCAGTCTGGGTGTATCATGACTTCCGAGCAGATTGAAGGCCGCTTCCGTTACAGGTTGTGAATAGGCTGCAAGCAGTTTTCCGATCTCATTGGCAAATCCGAGTCCGTCGAGCTTGTCATGTACCGTATAGTCCAATACCGAGTTGGTAAACGGATAATTCATCACGGCATCAAACTGGTCTCCCTGAAGCCACATGAGCGAATCATGCCAGATCTCACCGAGCAGATAAGCATCAGGTTTGATGGCTTTTACCGTCTGACGGAATTCGCGCCAGAACTGATGATCTACCTCGTTGGCTACATCAAGCCTCCAGCCGTCAATGTCCATCTCCTCAATCCAGAAACGTCCTACGTCCAGCAAGTACGCCTTCACTTCAGGGTGTTCCGTATTCAGCTTTGGCATAAGCGGTTCAAAGGCAAAGGTGTCATAAGTTGGTATACCATCCTCCACACGTGGCGGCCAGTCTTTGATATAGAACCAGTCTGCGTAGGGGGAAGAGGCTCCATTCTTCATGACATCGACAAAAGGAGGGAACTCTCTGCCGGAATGATTAAATACCGCATCCAGAACAACGCGTATGCCGCGCTGATGACAGGCGTCCACGAACGCTTTGAACTGCTCATTGGTTCCAAAGTGAGGATCAACCTTCATGTAATCGCCTGTATTGTATTTGTGGTTCGTCGTGGCCTCGAACAGCGGACAGAAGTAGATGGCATTGATGCCAAGCTGACTTATATGATCGAGATGATCCAGTACACCTTGGAGGTCGCCGCCAAAGAAGTTCACCGGTGTGGGTTCCCCTCCCCAGGGTTCTGCATTTTGGGGACTGATGGATGGATCGCCATTGGCATAACGTTCAGGGAAAATCTGATAAAATACGGCGTCCTTAACCCAAGCAGGCGGTTCAAAAATGTCGACCGGATTCATAAATGGAAAATCAAAGAATTCAAGTGGATGATCAGGCAGCGCCTGCTCGAATCCGCGCTCCGTCATCCAGACCGATTCCTTTCCCTGAATCAATTGGAAACCATACCGTAATCTGCGATAGGGAGGTGAAGTCTCGGCTTCCCAATAATCGAACATTTCATCCCGGGCAAAGATGTTCATGGGAATGTGTGTGATTGTGCGATCCCAGGCATATTTGTCCCCGGTAATGGCGATCACCGCATCCAGATCGCCGCGTTTGGACCGAAGTCGCAGGTGCATGGTCGAGCGGTCATAAGCATAGGACCAATTGAGTTTGGGGCGATGGTAAACGGCTTCAAGAATCATGTGAATCACTCCTCGTCAGATGATGAAATTCAGATAAAAGTGGCCATTAAACGCAAAAAAGGCACAACCTCAATTGTTCACGAGGTTGTACCTTTCGGCAGCATAGCCTTTTGATTATAGTGTTATTATACGAACTAACTCAGCAAAAGAAAACACTTTTTTTCCTTAAATTTCAAAATATTTAAAAAGGATAAAGCGGTGATTCCATTCACACGGTGAACGCCAGAATAGTGCAATCTGACGTTATACATGTGTGGCTGTTTTACATTTGGTAGCCGAGTTTTTCGCCGTAGGCTTTGATTTCAGCATGATATTGTTGAATGCTTTTAATTCCTGATGCAATCTTGTCATTTCCTTGTTTAAGGAGCGTGCTGTTTACTTTCGTTTTGGCAACAGACTTTTTGAACAATTGATATCCTTCAAGCTGAGCATAGCTGCCTTTGATCAGTTTGGCATGGATTTTTTTCAGTTCAGCATTCTCCGGTTTGATCTGTTTCAGCATGGAAACATACTTGGTGTAGTTAGGGATTGCTGTATTGTTCAGTTTCAAATAAAAGGACTTGCGATTGGAAGAAGTAATGTATGTATTGCCACCCACTGCATCCATTGCTTTCTTCTCGTATACCGCTGGATCAGTCAATGCATCCAGGTAGTTCAGGAAATCTTCTTCTTCGGCTGTAAGTTCCGGTTCTTCTTCCAACGTGTCAACTTCATAGTATTCGTCTTCCGAATATGTAGTGGTTGAGTCATCCGCAGCAGCGGCATAGGACCCTGCAGGTGCGAATACCCCACCGAGCAAAACAAAACTAATAATGATTGATAGTACCCATGATTTCTTCACGTGTTAAATTCCCCTATCTATAGGTGTGATTTTATTCCAATGGATAATCTAACATAGTGCTACAAGAAATTACAGGAATTGTTTTACAGTAAATTCATCAGTCAAACACATAGTAATGAATAATGATTCACCAGCAAAAAGGACATGTATTAGATGAAGCTAGAAGTTAGAAGAGAAATGTGCATGTTAAGTTACAGAGAAAAAATTTACATATATGGTTTGTGTGGAGGCGTATTGTATCGATATATATTGTATTGTTTTAGTTAATATATCTTTATTTAATGTTGTTTGATGAATTTACAGAGTTCGACAGGGAGTGAGGAGTTTTTCCAAATAAAATGCTTGTGTAATGGTTTCATCTCCATTACAATTCAATTGATAATGAGTTTCAATATCATTTATAGGGAAAAGGGCAAACGGGTTACATCACATTGTGGCTGTTCACAACAAGTCCATCTACGCAGAAGGTAAACCGGAAGATATTGTTACACAGGACATGGTCCGGAAGGTTTTTTAGACGGAGTGTGAGATTGCGGTCGGTCCACTGTCCGGCACACCAACCATTATCCCGCATGGAAGGGGAAGGAAGCTGAATGGAGAACAGCGTTATACACAACTGGCTTGAGGATCAAAAAGTCCGCTTTTGATTCGTTCAATAGTTATCCAAAACTCCACATCGACTCCATTGTATGATCATACAGATGACAATTAGGCAAGCCGATGGTAAAACCATGTCCCAGGCTTGCCCGGTTTGTTGTGCCTACTATTCGATAAAAGCATACCTTCATCGACTCAAACCAACATCAAATTCAATCTTATTTTTCCTTAAAAGTTTATTATTGACAATATAACTCGAATTGCCATAAAATAGATTTTATATGATATTGATAATCATTATCAATATTAAACTACAATAAATATTGATGAACGTATGAGCAATATAAGTTGAATTCATCATTTACATGCAACGGAGAGGACAGAAAAAACCTGAAAAAGCGGAGCTACAAGCTTTCTGTAAGAAAGCTACTCCGAAAGCATACACTTCGCCTAAAAGCTTTCTGAAAGAAAGCTGCATCGGAAGCATAGGCTATCTCCGGATTTCCCCTTTGTATAAGGGAATCAAAAAATCTGGGGATAACAGCGATTGGAAGGTTGTTCTGTCATTGTAGTGTCAGCGTAAATAATCTTTAATTCAACTTATATAGGAGCGAGCACCTTCATTCGATCGAGGAGGATTTTCAGTGTTTCCGAAAGGGATTCATAATCTGCAAAACCGACTCATTATAAGCAAAGCGAGAGAAATGGGCATCACCTGTGAACCACTTCTTGAGGGATGCGAAGATTTTCTGAAGCTGTCTGTAGGGGACCAAGAGATCATCATTAACAAAACCAGATCTCATCGTTTGCCGTTAATTGCTGGACTGCTCGTGAAGAACAAGCAGGCATGTAATATGTTGCTACATGAACAGGGAATGCCTGTACCATCATTTATCGTGATCCCGGAGATGGGAAGCGAAGCAACAAATTTTCTGGAAAAGCATGGCTCCATTGTAGTAAAACCGCTGGATGCGAGCAGTAGCATGGGCGTGACGTTGGATGTGCGTACCGCAGATGAACTGGAGGCAGCCATTCATCTTGCGAGTATCCACGGCAGCAGCATTATGTTACAGCAATATGTGACCGGGATCGATTACAGAGTGCTGATCATTAACGGTGAAGTGGCGGCTGTGAACCAGTATCGGCCTGTCTATGTCGAGGGAGACGGAACTTCAACCGTTCGGGCGTTAATTGAGCAGTTGAATCAGGATCGTATTAAGATGACGTCCATTGGCGAGTATGAAGCGTTTCCCCAAGTGGATGCAGAAACGGAACGACTGCTGGAGGTATTACATGCACAAGGGACAACACTGGATGAAGTTCCTGCCGCCGGAAAAGAAATCGAGCTATATGATCTCCGCAATTCTGCCGCCGGAAAAATCAGTGAATTCTACAAGGATTGTACCGAAATCATTCATCCCGAAAATGCCCGAATGATCATTCAGGCGGCAAAGACTCTTCAGATCGATGTAGCAGGAGTTGATGTTCGTTGTCGTGATATCCGCACTCCAATCTCCAGAGAACAAGGGGGCATTCTGGAAGTGAACGCCTTGCCAGATATGACACACCACGTCTTTCCACATGGTGGGACAACTCGTGATGTGGTTCGGTTATATCTGGAATACCTGTGTCGGGAACAACTTGAATCTAAGACTTATAACAACGTATAGATGACAATGTATAACGGATAACAGATGACGAATACCATCATTTAATTCGGACCTTACCATGATTTTGAACCAATACTATGTCATATACAAAATGTAGAACAAGAAACACAGGCAGCAGGTTCAGCCTGAATCGATTATAAGGAGCGTTAGAGGGCTATGTCAGTAGAGGTGCAGACGGAATATCTGAAGATGCAAAATGAGAAGGAATCCAATGCAAGATCGTACCCTAGACATTTCCCGCTTGTCATTAACAAGGCCCATGGGGTGAAGATTACCGATACGGAAGGCCGCGTATTCTACGACTGCCTGGCTGGTGCAGGAACATTGGCGCTGGGGCATAACCATGACACGGTGGTCAACGCCATTCGCGATGTTCTGGATCAGCAGATTCCGCTTCATACACTGGATTTGGCAACACCGCTGAAGCTTGCATATATGCAAGAACTGTTTTCCATTCTTCCGGCAGAGATGCGAGACAAAGCCAAAATCCAGTTCTGTGGTCCAACCGGAGCGGATGCAGTAGAAGCAGCCATTAAGCTGGTCAAACATGCTACAGGTGGCAAGTCTATTCTTGCCTTTCAAGGAGGTTATCACGGTTCGACCCAAGCGACGATGTCGATGAGTGGCAACCTGAGCAAGAAACAACATCTGCAAAGCCTGCTGCCCGATGTACATTTCCTGCCGTTTCCTTATGAATACCGCTGCCCATTTGGTGTTGGTGAAGGCATGACGGCCCGGTTAAGCGCACAGTATATCGAGAACTTGCTCGATGATTGCGAGAGCGGTATTGCGGCACCGTGTGGGGTCATTGTGGAGACGGTGCAGGGTGAAGGTGGAGCCATTCCGGCAGATATCGAATGGCTGAGGGAGCTGCGGCGAATCACAGCAGAGCGAAGCATTCCACTCATCATCGACGAAGTGCAGACAGGCATCGGACGGACAGGCCGGATGTTTTCATTTGAACATGCCGGGATTGTACCTGATGTAATCATCTGCTCCAAAGCAGTTGGCGGAAGTCTGCCGATGTCTGTTGTCATCTACAAAGAAGAGCTGGACCAATGGCAGCCTGGTGCACACACAGGCACGTTCCGTGGCAATCAGCTGGCCATGGCAGCGGGACTTGCGACACTTCGTTATATTCGGGAACAGGATGTTTTGCACAACGTACAACTGCGCAGTGAGCAGTTCATGAATCAACTGAATGTAATGAAAGAGCGGTATGCAGAGATTGGTGACGTGCGAGGCAGAGGACTGATGATTGGCGTTGAGGTAGTTGATCCAACGGGACGCAAAGATCGTCTGGGGCATTATCTGCCTAATGGTGCGCTGGCTGAGTCAATTCAGCGTGAATGTTTCAAGAATGGATTAATTGTGGAACTGGGCGGGCGTCATTCCGCTGTTGTTCGTTTTCTGCCACCGCTGAATATAACGGAGCAGGAGGCGGGCGAGGTGCTTGCCATCTTTGAGAAATCGGTAGCTGAAGCGATTGCCCTAGCAACGGCCGCATGCTGAAGCTGTCCCTAATGAAGAGGCATGCAGTATTACTCGCGATTCTGATCGGTGCTTTTTCGCTGGTGCTGACCAACAGTGCATTTAACCTGCTGCTGCCTTATTTTGTGCAATACTATCAGATCTCTACCACAGCAGGCGGATGGATCATCGCGCTGTACATGCTGGCTATGACGTTAACGATGCCGCTGGCTTCCCTGATTGTGGACCGACTGGGGCGTAAGCAGACGTATATGTTGGGCATCAGTATCTATGGACTGTTCTCGGTGGCAGGTGCGTTGTTTTATCACTCCATCGAAGTACTCTTGCTGGTTCGTTTCATGCATGGCGTTGCCGCGGGGCTGATGATTCCGTTATCACTTGTGTTGCTGTTTGATGTATACGGACCGGAGGTAAGGGGGCGAATTACTGGAGCGTGGGGCTTGCTGCTTATGCTCGCTCCGGCTGCCGGGCCAACGCTGGGTGGTTTCATTATTCAGTATGGACGGCTTGAAATGTTGTTTTGGCTCAATGTGCCACTGGCTATATTCTCGTTGATCGGCTGCGGTCGAGTCATTCAGACCTATATCCCTGCCCGTAGGAAAAAATGGCATCCATCCAGTGTCATGATGCTGATCTGCGCGGTAGGTGCCCTTAGTCTGGGGGTACAGTTGTACGCAAGTCCTGTCGTGGCAGTATGGTTACCTTGGATGCTGATTGCGCTCGGTGTGGCGTTGCTCATTCGTTTTGTCCAGACCGAGAACCGTCGCAAGGAACCACTGATCCGGTACCAGTTACTGCGGCGTAATGCCGTCTTTCCACTGACCGTGCTGATCTCGACCATTCAGGATTGTGTCATGTTTGGCGTGATCTTTGCCTTGCCACTATTGTTCCAGGACGTCTTCCACCTGTCACCGGCCCTATCCGGTGCGTTATTCATTCCCTTGTCGATCTGTACAAGTCTGTTCATGTGGATTGGCGGCAGCTTGCTGGATCGTGGTAGGTCCATGCATTATATCGCATGGGGGACGTTGCTGGTGTCGATATCGATCTTATCGTTTGCAGTTCTGCCCATGGGAGCATCGATGTGGATCATCGGATTACTCATGGCGTGTCGGGGAATTGGCGTTGGTCTGTCAGGCATGAGTATCTCTGCAATTGGTCTGCAAGCATTACCGGACGAAGACATGCACGAAGGGTCGGTGTTATCAACCACGATTGAGCGGCTGGCTTCTTCGTTTGCGGTGATGGGCATGACCCTGTATTACGATATGCGTTGGCAATGGCTTGCCGGGGCAGGAACGTCCATGGAGATGGCAAAATGGGGGGCACTCAAAGAGATCTGTATCGGACTTGGCTGCGCCATACTGCTTACACTTCCCCTGGTCTTACTTATAACCCGAAAGAAGGTTGGCATCATTGTTCGAGATGGAAAACAAGCTCCGGTCTGAGGCTGAGCAGCAGGCCCATGAACATTCGTGCAAGCTGCTGTTGAACTGTTACATCCGTGAGCTTGCGCTAGAGAAGGAAAGCGATATTCGGATCAATCCAAATACGCTGTCGTACACTGTTACTTTTCAAGCTAGTAGGGTGAAGGTGACAGGACGCTTGTCTTATTACTCTGCCATGGGGGAGCATGAATACCTCAGCATGGAATCTTGTGGGGAAACAGTGCATTATGGCGACCTGGTTCGTTGGATCACATCTGAGCTAAGTGGGAATGGGGAAAAAGATGCTCGCTCGGATCAACATGGAATGATGAAAAGTGTGATGGAGATGAAGAGTTCACTTGAGCTGGAGAATGTACATCCATTGGGTGAGAATACGAATCGTGTCGAGGCGGCGTATGCCAGAGATTTTGCACAAAAGGTAGATAACAGTGTGGGTAACCTTACGTTGTATATCGAACAAGCAGCCGGTCTCGACATCCACGACTATCGGACATCTGAACAGTCACTGTTGGTTGGTCATCCATTCCATCCGTTTCCGAAAAACTCCAAAGGCTTCAGCGAGCAGGATGTACAGAAGTACAGTCCGGAGTTACGGACATCATTTCAACTCTGTTATATCGCCGTGAGGCAGGATGTCTACGTGCAGGAATGGGTCGATGACGAGGCGGCAATGAATTTGTATGATCTCCTGCGGAGCCATGTGGAACCTATATTAAAAGAAAAGAGTGAGATGTATGGGCTGCTGCCTGTCCATCCATGGCAATACGCGTACATATCACGGTTGACCGAGATACAGTCCTATTTTCGAGATGAAAAACTAATCTTACTCGGCAGTGCGGGGCCAACTGTCTACCCAACCTCTTCGGTCCGTACGGTCTATGTTCCCGCATGGAACTGCAATATCAAGCTGTCACTGAATATGCAGATCACCAACATGATTCGCACCAATAGTGCTGAGCAGATGCGCAGAACACTGGATGCCTCCAAGTACGTCAGGAAGCATGACTGCTTCGGTGCTGAACCGAACACGCATATTGCGTATGAGACAGGTGTAGCGACTTGTGCTTTTGATGATGAAGAGTTAACCAGTCTGTTTACAATAGCTTATCGGCCCATTGAGTTTGATGTCGAGAATACGTATGTCTTATCCAGTCTCGTTGAAGCACCGCTTCCCGGGTTGCGCTCCAGGCTGATGACGATGCTGGGTGGTGGACGTGACATTGCCGAGCGTTGGCTGGAATGTTATCTGAAATGTTCTCTGCTGCCGATTGCACGGGTGGCGGGTGAGAAAGGCATTCATTTTGAAGCCCATTTGCAGAATACCCTTGTGACCTTAAAGGATGGGTTGCCTGTGGATTTCGTCGTCCGCGATCTGGAAGGGGTCAGTGTGGATGAGGAACTTATCCGTGAGCAGGATCGTGCAGCGTCCGATTTACTATTTTATTCGCGAGAGAAAGCTTGGGCGCGGACATCGTATTATTTTATCGTCAATCATCTGGGGTCTCTGATTCATGCGATGGCGCGAGATGTGAACGTCCCGGAGGAGCATTTCTGGAAGCAGGTACGTGAGGTCCTTGTGGAGGAACTGGAACGAACGGGCAATGCATATGTGCAACATCTGCTGACGGCGGACGCATTTCTAGCCAAACAAAATCTGGTGAGTTGTCTAAGAGGGATCAGCCAGACCCCGGCCTACGTGCCGGTGAGCAATATAATGAAACGAATAGGGAGTGAAGTGCGTGGGAGTTGTGGGATACAGGGCTGAAACAGGCGGCAGGACAGAAGCAGTCTACGTGGGTGTACAGGAACGGATCATGCGGCAGACGTTGGAGGCGATGTGGTTCGAAGGCATTCTGGATAGTCATGTAAGTGGGAGCGAATGGCGAACCAGCGGCCTTACATCTTCCGGCGATTCTGTGGCGTACACGTGTGAAGCCGAGCGGAAATTTTCATTTGGCCGGGTGAAGGTGAAGAAGGGGACGATTCAGAGGGAAGGCGTACCCTGCACCGATCTGGATCTTTTTCTGGAGGAAATTGTGCTGAACGCATTGAAGGGTGCAAATGTGACGGCTTTTATCCAGGAACTGCTCGAAACGATGGCAAAGGACAGTCAGTGCCGAGCCATATTACCCTTGAACATTCCGAGTGAAGATCGGCATTATGATGCGCTCGAAAGTCACATGACCGACGGTCATCTGTACCACCCGAGCTATAAGTCGAGGCTGGGATTTTCCATGAAAGACAATCTGGCCTATGGCCCTGAATTTAACTCGGAGGTTTCATTAGTCTGGGTTGCTGTGAAAAAAGAATTTGCTCAGACCGCTGTATCCGCAGGGTATAGCTCTGAAGAATTGGTGAGGCAACATCTGACTGCAGAGGACATGCAGCGATTTCAACAGATCCTGCAACAACAAGGTCGTACGGACACGGGTGAAGTGGTACACGCACATGCGGCGAGTGTAGATCAGCTTGGGAGCAGTACCGAAGTTCGTGAGAGCGTTGGAGAGACAATCCAAGCGAAGCTTCATGGGGCAGTTCGTGAAAAAGGCGAAACAGTCCGTAGCTCGGGTAGGGAAGACGGCAAGGTTGGTATAGGAATAGGTTCTGATATTGGTGATCGATATGTGTTCATTCCGGTTCATCCATGGCAATGGGAGCATCAGTTGGAATCGGTATATGCCCGTCAGTTGATGGATAGAGACATCGTGTATCTTGGTCCATCGTCTTCGCCCTATCGTGCGCAGCAGTCAATCCGTTCGCTGTCGAATCGGGTGAACCCGGAAGCGCCTTACATCAAGCTGGCCCTAAGCATTACCAACACGTCGAGCACACGTATACTGGCACAGCATACGACCCAGAACGCACCGCTGATCAGCGATTGGCTGGATACACTTGTACGTGATGATGAGCTGTTGCAGCAGGCGCAGTTTACCATTTTGAAAGAAATGATGGGACTGTCGTTCCGTTATGAACAGTTGCCTGTAACTCAGTATGGACGTGCCTATGGCACACTTGGCGCGATCTGGCGGGAGAATGTATCGGTTCACCTGAAGCAAGGCGAGACGGCATGGCCGCTGAATGCGTTGATGTTGGTGCAGCCAGATGGTGTTCCATTTATCCAGGATGCTGTAGAACGACATGGTGTGGAAAAGTGGAGCGAGGCCCTTGTTCGCACGGTTACTCTGCCGATTATACATCTGCTCTATGCACACGGGATTGCGCTGGAATCTCATGCCCAGAATATTATTTTGGTGCTGGAAGATGATCTGCCGAAACGAATCATGATCAAGGACTTGCATGATGGTGTCCGCTACGTACCGGATCAACTGTTGCACCCGGAACGGGCACCAAAGCTGAACCCAGAGCCAGAAACCCATCGCAAGTTCAATCGGTACTCCTTCATCTATGCTAGAGATGTGTCGGAAGTCCGTGACTATACGTATGATGCGTTCTTTTTTATCTGCATGACAGATATTGCGCTGGCTTTGGAGAAGTTTGGGTTGTTGGAGGAAGCGTTCTGGCAGCTGTGCGCAGGTGTAATTGTGGATTATCAGAAGCAGCGCCCGGAATACGCAGAGCGGTTTGTTGCATTTGACCTTTTTGCCGAAGATGCACTGATCGAAGAGATGACCAAGCGCCGTCTGTATGGGGATGGGGAGTTGTATTTCCGCAAGGCAAGCAATCCGCTCAAGGTATCGAAGGATGCACTTGAATCAAAAGGAACACCTGAATTAAAGGGAATCGTCGAATGAGAGTTAACACGCTGAAGGAAAAAATTGCACGTAAACAGCCCGTGTATGGCCTTTTTGTATCCATCCCGCATCCGGTCATCATCGAGATGATCGGCCATGCGGAATATGACTTTGTCATTATTGATCTGGAACATGCCGCAACATCGATGGAATCGGTAGAAGAGTTAATTCGGGCGGCGGAACTGGTCGGCCTAACTCCGTTGGTACGTATCTCCAAGGTGGAGCGAGCGGAGATTCTTAAAGTGCTGGACTGTGGCGCACAAGGGATCGTTATTCCGCATGTCGAGCAACTGGAGCAGGTGGAGGAAGCAGTTCGTCATGCGTACTATCATCCGGTCGGCATGCGGAGTCTGAATAGCGGTCGTCCCGGTGTGTTCGGGAAATATCCGCTTACGGAATACATCGAGGAAGCAAACGAACAGGTGATGGTTGTGCCGATGATCGAAAGTGTGGAGGGCGTGCGGCAAAGTAAACGGATTCTATCTCATCCTCAGGTGAGCTTTGTATTGGAAGGGGCGGCGGATCTGTCGCAATCCCTCGGTGTGCCATGGCAGACGGAGCACCCGGATGTGAGACGTGTGCTGGATGAATTGCATGCTACCGCCCAGCAGTGCGGAGTACCTTATGCTACGGTCACCAGAGGTGTGGAAGACATGTCGCTCTGGGCTGAGCGGGGAGTACATATTTACGTGCTGGGTGATGATCGGAATACGGCGTTTCGGGCATATGCCCAAAAACGGAATGACTACAGGAATGCGGGTGGGCAGATATGAAACCTGGTGTATGGCAGGCGATAGATGAACTGCAACGAGGGATGGAAGAACCGGTATGTGCGTATGTCTACGATCTGGCTGGCATTCAGGAACAGGTACGTCAGATGCTGGACAGTATGCCGGGAAACACAGAATTGTTCTACGCCATCAAGGCAAATCCTGATCAGAGAATCATTGAGGCGTTGCTTCCATTCGTGAAGGGCTTTGAAGTGGCTTCCATCGGAGAGCTGCTCAAGGTTAGAGCGGTAAGCCGAGAGGTTCCGATTCTGTTTGGAGGTCCGGGTAAAAAGGAGAGCGAACTGAGGCTGGCGATCGAGCATGGCGTGAGCTACATTCATGTGGAAAGTTTGCTGGAGTTGCGGCGAATTATTGCAATTGCGAAAGAGCGAGAGCGGGTGCAAGGGAGCAAGCGGAAGCAAGAGTGGGGACAACTGGAGCCGGAGCCGACGTACGAGAGCAAGCATAGGCAAGAGCAGGAACAGGAACAGAGATATGCGCAAGCGTACGGCGAGGAACTGATGCAAGAGCAGAAGCAAAAACAGGATCAAGAAAATGAGCAAGAACATGAGCCGAAACACAAGCAACAACAGGAGCAAGCGCAGGAAGTACGCATTTTGCTCCGGATCAATCTGCGGAGCAGTACGTTACCCCGGACGAAGATCGTTATGGGCGGCGGGCCAAGTCCTTTTGGAATCGATGAGGAGGCAGTGGAAGAAGCCATTGAACTCATTGGTGTGGAAGGTGCGGGTGTAGTTCGGTTAAGCGGGTTCCATTTTCACTCCTTGTCCAACAATATGGACGCCAGGCTGCATGCCGAGATGATTGAGCTGTATTTGCAAAAGGTGGAGCAGTGGCAGCACAAGTATGATTTACCTGTGGAAGTGGTGAATGCAGGAGGTGGATTCGGTGTCACGTATGATGGCAGCCCTGGATTCGACTGGCCTTTATTCACTGCCCTGTTGGAACAAAGTGAAGCCAGACAACGCCTTGCCTCATGTGGAGGCGAGTTGTATTTCGAATCGGGTCGACTGCTGGTGGCAGACCATGGGTATTACGCAGCAGAGGTTACGGATATCAAAACTTCTCATGATCAGTATTTTGCCGTGTTAAGGGGAGGTACGCACCACAATCGTCTACCTGTTTCATGGGGTCATAACCATCCGTTTCAGATTATAGAGACGGACCGTTGGAAGCATTCATTTGCCCGGCCAGAGGTAAGAGATCGTCGAGTCCATATCGTAGGTGAGCTATGCACACCGAAGGATCGTATGCATTCCGATGCGGAGGTAGCACTGCTGCGAGTGGGAGATATTATTTTGTTTGAAAAGTCTGGGGCTTATTGCTGGACCATCTCGCATCATGATTTTCTGGGGCATCCGCACCCGGCATTCCATTATCTAACGGAGGACAATAATCATGTCAACACTGATGAAGCGTTCCAGTCTGCAAGCCGCTGAACGCCGGATTATGGCGGATCTGATGAATTCATTCTTGTCGGAGCAATTACTCCCACTGGAGGAGTGTTCATTCATTGATTTTGCAGCGGCACCTGCACCGTTCCGTCGATTGTATAAGGAATATGACAGCGAAGAGCGTAATCAGAATGTAGCTTCTCGCTATAGATTGCACACTCAAGGTGTACTGTGTCTGGTTGAAACAGGAGTAAGACAGGGGACTCAGTGGGTTCAGGGTTCACCGATCTACGAGGAGAAAACTGATGGAAGCTGGGTTCTCCTCGATTCTCCGGCAGAGGTTGGACGTGCGGTGTTACAGAAGGCTTTGTCGGATGAAGCTTATGCCCAGCCCGGAGTGGTAGAATTCCTGGCGAGTCTGGACATTGCTGTGGAACAGTTCGCTCTGGGATGGGAACAAGTCCAGTATCTGTCTGCCAACGTCCCGGCGTCTGCTTATGAGTGGTTTATCAAGGGTGAGCGCGTTGCTGCATTGCGGGATCGTCCATTTCACCCATCGTCCAAAGCCAAGGTGGGATTCAACGCAGAAGATGTAACTCGGTATGCAGCGGAATTCGGGAAGGCGATTTCGCTGAGCTGGGTGGCTATACGGCTGGATGCCGTGCAGCAAGGTTGTGAAGATGGGCTGTCCATTTTGGACGTGTTAGACGATGTTCAGCGCGGAGTGGTGGAAGCTGAGTTTGCCCGAAAAGGGATCACGTTGCACGAATATCTGCCGATGCCTGTTCACCCGTGGCAATTGCAGCATGTGATTCTGCCTCGCTTCACGGGAGAGATCGAAGAGGGTAGAATTGTCGTATTGGACATAGAAGTGGGCGACGTACAGGCAACATCCTCTCTGCGCTCGATGGCTCCGTCAACCGAGTCCACCCGGATGCTCAAGCTTCCGGTTAGCGTGCTGTCACTGGGTGCTGCCCGTTATCTTCCAGTAGTTAAGCTGCTGAATGGTCTTGCTGGAGAACGGTTGTTACGACAGGCCGTTGCCTGTGATGAGACGTTAAAGGAAAAGGTGTATATGTGCGAAGAGCAGAACTGGTGGGGCTTCATGCCGGAATCCATGGGACTGTTTGATGATCATCCCCGACATCTGGCTGCACAGATTCGTGTGTATCCCTCTGAGTTGTTGGATGATGATTACAAAGTCATTCCAATGGCCGCACTGGGTGTGAATCTGGAAAGGCATCATCTATTAACGGAGATTCTGTGGGATAACCTGAGCAGCGCGGATGTCCTCGACTTCTATACCAGTATGGCTACGACGTTTTATGATATCGTGACGCGTCTGTTCAAGGTGGGCGTCGTACCTGAGATTCATGGTCAGAACTGCTGTCTGGTGTTACGGGATAATCAGGTAAAAGGTCTATTGTTCCGCGATCATGATTCCGTGCGTTTGCATCAGCCTTATCTGGACAAGCATGGCATTGCAGACCCTGCCTATCATATTCGCCCGGGTTACTCGAACAGCCTGTATAACGAGACGATTCAGAAGCTGATTTTCTATGTGCAGTCTTTGGGGACGCAGGTGAATCTGGCTGCGATCATGGAGGCACTTAGCGAAGTGTATCACATCCCGGAAACGAAGTTATGGGAGATCACGGAGCAGGCTTGGAAGGAAGCGCTTCAACACGTGCAGCTTCCCGAATCCGACCGGGCCGCGCTCGCTCATACGATATTCGAGAGCAAAGAGTGGCCCGTGAAGTTAGTTGTCCGTCCGCTGCTTGAAGCGGATGGGGTGCCTGGCGCGATGCCATCAGGCAAAGGCATAGGGTGGAACCCTTTTTACAAGGGATAGAGATTAAGTAATGTTGGTGTATGAGTGTAGACAGAAGAAGTGGCGTTTATAGAACAGAGAAGGTGACCCGGTTGACGGGTTGCCTTTTTGGCTTATTGTCATCGAGTTCGAATGCCAGGAGAGAATAAAACGTTCATCATTACGGCTAAAAAATCTTATGAAAAAGAGTTGCAGCGAAGAGACTGATGGTATAATCGGGTTATGTGTTATAGTCATACTTAAGTTTACCGAAAAGGTTTTCGTAAAAAGCGATATCTATTGTTGTAACCGCAATCATAATTTACTTCAAGAAAGTGAGAATCTACCATGAATCAGAAGAGACTTTTTAATGATGGATGGCAATTTGCGAAAAGTAAGCTGGATGTTACGGAACCTGCGGGTCTGGTGTATGAACCTGTGGAGCTTCCCCATGATTGGCTGATATATAATACGCTTGAACTGTATGAAAACAGCATTGGTTGGTACCGGAAGACGTTCCATTACACGAAGGATGAGCAGCAGCTTTTGCTTTGTTTTGATGGCGTATACATGGATTCTTCGGTGTATGTGAACGGGCAGCTGGTTGGAGAGTGGAAGTATGGCTATTCTGATTTTGAACATGAGATCACGAATGCACTGGTGGAAGGCGATAATGAAATTTTGGTCAAAGTGGTGCATCAGAACCCGAACAGCAGATGGTATTCCGGGGCCGGAATCTATCGCCATGTGTGGCTGAAGACGAGAGACCGCAACCATATTGTTACGGATGGAACGTATGTATCTATTCAGCAACAGCCGGGTGGCTGGCAGGTGGAAGTGGATACGGAGCTGAACCTGGAACAGAATCAGCAGGCAGAGCTGGTGCATACGATCTGGTATGAAGGTCAGGTGATGGCATCCAGCCAAGCGAATGTTACGGCTTCGGTGGATGAGAATGCGGTTGTACCGGCAGATAGCCAACAGATGATTGTGGAGAATCCAAACCTGTGGAGCCCGGATGCACCGCATCTGTATGAACTGGTGACAGAGCTGCGATTGACCTCGGATGATCAGGAACATCGGACAGTGGAGTCGGTATCACAGCGCATTGGATTCCGGGATATCAAGCTGGATGCCAATGAAGGGTTCCACCTGAACGGAGTTAAGATGAAGCTGAACGGTGTGTGCGAACACCATGATCTCGGGGCACTGGGAGCTGCATTTAACCTGACGGCACTGCGCAGAAGATTCGTACTGCTCAAAGAAATGGGTGTTAACGCCATCCGCACCGCGCATAATATGCCTGCCAAAGAGTTCATGGAACTCGCCGATGAGATGGGTATGTTGGTTGTATCGGAAGCCTTTGATATGTGGGAACGTGCCAAAACGCCATACGATTATGCGAGATTTTTCCCGGAGTGGGTGCATACGGATGTGAAGAGTTGGGTGAAGCGAGACCGTAACCATGCCAGCCTGATCATGTGGAGTATCGGGAACGAAATCTATGATACCCATGCGGATGAGCGTGGACAGGAAGTAACTCGGATGCTGATGGATTATGTGCTGGAATTTGATCCGAAAGTCAATGCTGGCGTGACGATTGGTTCCAACTACATGCCTTGGGAAAATGCACAAAAATGTGCGGATATCGTGAAACTGGCAGGCTACAACTACGCGGAAAAATATTACGACAAACATCATGAAGAGCATCCGGACTGGATTATCTATGGTAGTGAAACGTCTTCGGTGGTACAGAGTCGTGGCATCTATCATTTCCCATTCGAACAGCCAATTCTGGCAGATGATGATGAGCAGTGCTCGGCTTTGGGTAACAGTACGACGAGCTGGGGTGCGAAGTCGGCAGAATACTGCATCTTGGCAGAGCGGGATACACCGTATTCGCTGGGTCAGTTCCTGTGGACCGGATTCGATTATATCGGAGAGCCGACACCGTATCATACGAAGAATTCGTATTTTGGACAGCTGGATACAGCAACGTTCCCGAAAGACTCCTATTACATCTACCAAGCGGCTTGGACGGATTATAAGAAAAGTCCGATGGTTCACCTGTTCCCTTATTGGGATTTCAGCCCGGGTCAGATCATTGATGTACGCGTGTGCAGCAACGCGCCGAAGATTGAGCTACAACTCAATGGCAAAACGATTGGCACGTACGATATCGATCATGCCAATGGGACACAGCTGTCAGGCTGGTGGAAAGTGCCTTATGAAGAGGGCGAGCTGAAAGCGATCGCTTACGATGAGAACGGTCAGATCATTGCAACCGATGTGCAAAGATCCTATACGGATGCGAAGAAGATTCGTCTGCAAGCGGATCGGGAGCAGTTAGAAGCGAATGGCACAGACCTGATTTTTGTAGAGATTGATGTTGAAGATGAAGCGGGTAATCCAGTTCACAATGCGAACAATCGTGTGCAAGTTCAGGTGACTGGTGCAGGACGACTGCTAGGTCTGGATAACGGGGATAGCACGGACTATGATCCATACAAAGGATTAAGCAGAAGACTGTTCAGCGGCAAACTGATGGCGATCATCGGAGCGACAAATGAACCTGGAACGTTCCGGATTGAAGTTTCTTCCGAAGGGTTGGAAGGGGCTACGGCTGAGTTCCAATCGCAGGTTGTGGATGCGGATGTGGAACATGAAGCAAGTCGTGCAATAAGCAGTACAGCTCGTATTCAAGCACAATCGGGTTCTGTTGGAAAACAAGCGCAATCCGTGTTGATGCAAAATGAAGAACGTCCGGTGCTTACGGGGAATGCTCAGGAAATTCCTTTGCGGAAAATTGAGATCATCAGTAATGCAGGACAGTTGCTCGATCCGTCCAACCCGGAGCTGGTTGTAACCGCCAAGCTGTATCCAGAGAACACTTCCTATCGCGACATCGAGTGGGCCGTTGTGAATGATGCGGGGATCGAGTCCAACATTGCCAAAGTGGAAGCTGTTCAAGCAGAAACGGGCGACAACGGTGAGCATCAACATGCGGTGAAGGTATCCGCTATAGGTGACGGGGAGTTCAGACTTCGCGCAACCAGTACGAACGGTACGGATAAAACGAAACTCATCTCCCAGCTGGAATTCAAGGCGGACGGTCTCGGCACAGCGTACAAAGATCCATACAGCTTCATCACGGGCGGACTGTACGATTACACCAAAGGTGAGGTGGGTAACGGCAACGAACGTGGAGTAGCGACAAGTCGGGACGGGGAAACGCACGTGGGCTTCCGTAATATTGACTTCGGGCCATATGGCTCCGATACGATTACCATTCCAATCTTTACGCTGTCCACTGAGGATTACTTCATTCAGATCTGGGAAGGTATGCCGGATGAAGAAGGAAGCACGATGATCGCAGATGTGGTGTATGACAAAGAGTCCATCTGGAATGTGTACCAGGAGGAGACGTATCATCTGTCCAAACGCCTTAGCGGGATCACATCGATCTGTTTTGTACTGAAGCAGAAGATTCATATTAAAGGTTTCTCCTTCGAATGTCAGAGTCGTGCGTTTGAACAGAACGCTGCTAGATCCTGTGACCATCTCTATGGAGATACGTTTAGAATTGAAGGTGATCGAGTAGAAGGCATCGGGAACAATGTCTCGCTGGAGTTTGAAAACATGGACTTTACGGCAGAAGGTACATCAAAGCTCGTGATTTACGGCCATTCACCGATTGATAAAAATACGATTCATATTCGTTTCGCAGGTGCGGACGGACAGAGCAACCAGTTGGTTGAGTTCACGCAGTCGGGTGGATATGAGGAGCGGGTGTTTGAGCTTGAACAGGTGAAAGGTGTGCAGAAAGTAAGCTTTATCTTCCTGCCAGGCAGTCAGTTTGACTTCGGTTGGTTCCGATTCGAGAAATAAATGTGATGGAAATATAAAACCCTTCAAGCAGGCATCGGTTCATGGGAACGTGGATCTGAATCGCTTGCGTGAAGGGTTTTTCTTGTATGTAGGTGTGAGAGAAAACATCAATGAAACTGCTCTGCTTCAACTGAGAGATCTAAGTGATGACCTATTCTGCTATAAATGTACAACTTAATATCCGTGTCATGTAATGCAAGCAGGTTTATCGTTTTATCACTATTTCTATTGATAGATGTTTCCATAGGTTCACTTACTTCATCTACATACATTTTCACATATACCGTGTGGTTGCTGTTGTTTTCAATTGATATGTTGGCATGTGTCCCGTTCGAAGCAACCATTGTGAAGCTGCCGTTGTATGCGGAACGACCTTCATGTTGAGTTGGGGCAATGAGCAGAACAGATGTAGATGTTGGGAAGGAGCGCTCCATTTCATGGGCTAATCCCTTTGACTGCCGTTCGTTCGTTGAAGCTAGAGTCGCTGTATTGGCCGAATGGGTGGATATTAGTACAGATAGAGCCAGTGCTACACCGAGCATTGTTTTTAACGTCATTAAATTAACCCCCTGCTGAATGATAAATCACTAAAATTTTCGTTCCTGTTTATACATTTCTATGATTCTAAACGTTCGGGACAACGAGGGAGTTACAGATAAATGACAAAATAAGCATAATCATGCAACAAAGGATAAGATTGAAACGTTTCATACATGAGGTGATGGAATGAGAAGAAATATGCTTATCCTATCGTTAGCTTTAATGCTGTTAACTGCCTGTCAGGCAAATGATCCAACAACGGATGCTTCCGGAATTACGCAAGTTTTTCCAGAAATTATCGAGCCCCATAATCCAGAGCAAGCGGAGCAAAGCGGGGATGTGGTTGTACTTCATGGAGGCATACGGAACGAAGATAAGTGGAACACATTTATGAAAAATGTGGAGAAAAAACATCAGGATCAGGTTCGTGTAACGATGTATACCATTGAAGGTGGGCCCATTATCCAGGAATTGATCTATGATGGTACAGCTATTCAATCGACTTACGATAACTCAAGGGATGCCTATGGCTCCAAACAGGGAATGAAGACCGACACCTGCAAAGGGATCGGGACAATGAAGATTGAGCAGGGAAATATTTTTTACGTGTTAACC
Source organism: Paenibacillus sp. PAMC 26794 (assembly GCF_000316035.1). Classification (GTDB taxonomy): domain Bacteria; phylum Bacillota; class Bacilli; order Paenibacillales; family Paenibacillaceae; genus Paenibacillus. Next base: position 73,495 of record NZ_ANHX01000052.1, on the reverse strand, counting down.
GGGTGTGATAAGGAAGAGAACCCCTTTTGGATGCCTAAGCTTTAAATAAGATGTATCCATATGCAAATTCTTAATAAAAACTGTGAAGCAGAGGCTGGTTGTGCAGGTTTTTGTTGCTATTTGAAAGGTGAAAAATCGAGATTTTATCTGTACAAAGCATTGACTGTCCACCGCCCTGAATCTCATAACCCAACTACACTTCATGATCTGTATAGGTTGCATTATGTGTGATGGTAATCCCATCTACGGTTTTGGTTTGAAGTGGGTTGTTTGCATCGGGAAGTGCGGATTCTTCTTTATTAGTAACAGAAAAATAAAGCACAAATGGGAGTATCAATATGATAAGACCAATAATGATAGCGATGATAATATTCCTTTTGTTCAATGTGCATCATCCTTTCAGCGAATAGATTTTTTAATGAAGTGAATTTAATGATTAATAACCAATTATATCATATTTTGGGTGGTGATATAAATGAAGAGGCTTTGGGTGTTATGTATTTTGATACTTTTAGTGACAGGATGTAGTCAGAACAATAGAGAGAAAGCCATTGATTATCTAACGCAAAATCAAAGAAATGATGCATCACTCATTGTATTTACCGACCGACCTTCGGAGCGACCATTTATTGTTGAATTACAGACGCAATTAAATGAAGTAAATAACGAGAATTTGAGGGCAGAAGGCCCAATAACTAACGTAACCTTTTATAATGTCCGTGATGAACATAAGTTTAATTATGAGGAGATTTTTGGTCTGAAATCATATCCGTACATGATCCTATTCGAGAAAGGCCAGATTACACTGGAGACGCAGGAACCGGAAGAGATCGTTCAGCATTTTAAGAAGAGGTAAGAGTCTACTAAAAAAACGTGCACGAACACGCAACATATCTGGCTCATGAATGTTTCCTGCCTACTGAATCTTTAACGAGAAAATGAATCCTACGTTTGATTCCAATCGAACTCTTCACTTGTTAAAATTTAGGTATAACTACTACGGTCAGGTTGGCGGTGAAGATGGGATGCAACGTATTCAGGTACATCCGGATGTGTTGGACGAGAAAGCTCGATTGGTTCAGCAAAAGAAATTGGAACTCGATCGAATAGTCAGAGAACTGGAGAAATCGATTTATTTGTTGCAATCCGATTGGTCTAGTGTGACAGGAGAGCGTTTCTTCTGGGATTTTATGCAGGTGAAAGAAGTGTTCCCGGCTACACTCGGGCTGTTGGACGAAATCCAGAAAGAGTTTACGTTTATCGCAATGAACTTCAGAACAACGGACGGCTCAGGCGAGGTTGCGCTGTACATTCCAGAAGAACTAAAGCGAAATTTCGCTGTAGGGCTGCTTGATAAATCCATAGGAGAAACAATAACGGGAATGGGCCAGACTGCAGAAGCTCTCTTCGATAACCCGTTCAGTACATTAAGCAGTGTGGCATATGCCATGACAGTGGGCAAAGTTGTAGACGTTGGGCGTGGTATTCAGTTTGCATGGGATAGCGCTTGGGGTACGGGAACGGCGAGGTCGGATATAGAGCAATTTGTAGAAGAGCAGAAGAAGCAGATCGATGAGAATGGTGCAGGGTATTACGGTGGGGCGATGACGGGACAGGCCCTAGCGTATGTTTTGTTTGGCAAAGCATTTCGTTCGAAGGACGACATTGGATCATCAGGTGGAGGCAAGACTGAGTCAGGGAAGGGAAAAGGCGGGACAGGTAATAGAGATATGACTGAGCCTACCCTACCCCCGGGAAGTAAACCAACGGGAAATCATGGAGTAGGTGATTCCCATGGGATAAAGAAACAAAATGAAACTGCTGACTTCTTAGCTGAACAAGGTTATGAAATCAAAATGTTAGACGAAATAAATGGCGGAAATGGCTATGGAATCAAGGCAACTTCTAATCCTGACTTTTTAATTCACGGTAAGGTTTTTGACTGTTACTCGCCTAAGGAAGATGCAAACGTAGATAATATTCTTCGAAACATAGCAACGAAAACTAAAACGCAAGCGGAAAGAATTGTTGTTAACCTAGATGAATTTCCCACTGAAAAAGTTAGTGAACTTAGTCAAGGAATTATCAGAAAAGCAAATCCAACCGGAGATTTGAAAAATCTGAAAGAGATTTTATTCGTTAAGGACGGTAACATAACACGGGTATTTGGGGAGGATTAATAGATGGACTATGAATTATTTTTACAAAGCAAGCTCGATCGTAATTCTTTGGGGAAACTGGTAGAGCAATATGTCACCGAATCGGTTGTTGAGAAAGCTTCTTTCGAAAGTAATGAAGAGGAAATAGTAATTGGCAGTAAATTTTTTACGTTGCATCTTGAAATTGAGGATATTTCTGATATCACTTTTGTTCGACAGCATTATAACTTAGATGTGAATGTATGCATTAGAACTCAATTGTTTGGCAGTACTTTTTCTGAAGGTATAGAGCAGATTTTCAACATTATTAGTAAGCTAATAAAACATACTGAGGGTAATCTTTTATTCCTAGAAGATGGTTCTACTCAACTACTTAGAATGGAGAATGGTCTGTTGGTGGTTAATAATCGGTTAGATGAATATCAAACTAAATACCTAACTCCAAGCCTTCTTCTTTTACTTGACCGTCCTTATATTGAAAAGGAGTTATCAAGTTAAAAAAAGCAGCAGGTAATGAAATAATGATACTACTCAAAGGCACTTCTACCACACAAACGTAGAGGTGCTTCTTACTATAAAATCTAGGAGAACAGCTTGCCATGATGTTAAAAAAACTATTTTTAATGATTGGATGTTGTATTGCGTTTGTGATCTTACTTGTTCTAATTTATAGCCTCTATAAAGAGAAAAGAATGTATGAACAGTATCTAACGATGAATGTCCGCCAAGATATCGTTGATATGAAAAGTGCGATTATAAATAATGATATTTTGTTTGAGCGAATACTTAAGAATGTGAAAATAACAAACGAGATGGTTGAGGATGGAGAACAAGCCAGCCAGCTCTATTACAACTTAACAGATATTACGCAGATTATTAATAAGTATAACTTGATGAATCTAAATTTTAGTGAAGAAGCCAACTGGCTGGTAAAACCCGCAGCTATATTTACAAACGATCTAGGTTGAGATGACATATTGCCATCTACGCTTCACCGTATGCGAATGACGTTCCAGAGGCTGGATGTAAACAGTTATCCTGTAACAGCTGAACTTAAGTCTAGAATCGAGGAGTATCAACAGTTGAACCAGCGATGGCTGAACATTGTTAGGGACCTTGAATCCAAGGAAACTAATGAGAATGATTGGCCCAAAATCTTAAATGATCTGGAGCAAGAGACTCGAGCTTATTTTCAAGAGAAAGATGTTGAATTTGTTGATGATGACGTATGGAGAGATGGTTTAAATCCAAGGTACGAATGACGAGTAAGAGTGACAGTTGATCTAGATATGCTTTGCACCAAAAGTGGAGTACTTCTGCCGTTCAGAGGCAATAGAAAGTACTCCGTTTTTTTATTCACATACTGATTTTTAATTTAATAGTTTATTCTTTAAATGGTTGTATTCTTCTATACTAATAAGCTTCTTTTCAAGTAGATCCGATAGTTTTAATAATTCATCTGCTACAGAAGAGTGAGGAAATATTTTTTCTTCTTCTTTTCTAGATTCAATAAGTGTAGTTTGTTCTTGTTGATCCACTGTTTTAATGAGGTAACTAAGAAGGTTATGCCAATGAGTAGCTTTGTCGTTTGCTATTATAAATGAAGAAGAGTTCTTAGCGACAGGTTGTTCGAACAAAGCAAAGTTAATCCTATAAAATGACCTTTGAGGGTCATTAACAACAACCTGCAATTGTATTGATCTAACATGGGTTTGAGAAGTTTGAAGTGCACTGAGACCACCGATGATCGCACCAACGTTTCCGCCAACTAGGCTCCCAATCATGGCACCACCGACTTGGCTAGATCTTGAGGTTTTGGTGTGAGTTACTCCATCAATAATAATCTCGGACTGGAGTATATCTTCATAGTGAAATATTTTCGTTTCATAATTAAACTTGGAGAGAGTACGAGAGAGTTCAACCCCTTGGTTATCATGTGTGTTATACATAAAACATACTTGCTGCTTCGTTTCGTCAATTGCAATCATACTCTCTAAATCTACGGAACGAAACTCCTGACTAGCAGCGAATTGACTTGTACGATTAAGAGTCATATCCATTACTCCATCCATATCTTCAGCAAATCTCCTCTTCCTAACTTCACCAAGAATAAGAGCTCCGAAGTTGAATATGGCAAACCCCACTACTCCAAACCAAAAAACAAATTTACTATCATTGGAGATACCTAGCAAACTGATTGATCCAAAAATGATCATACCCAAACAACCTACACCATACCACAAACTACTCACACTCCTAATTATGTATAATTAAAATACGGTCTGTTATATTTATCGGAATTTATCTAGAAAATTGAATAAGGCAGGATTCTATACTATCGGATATAAATAGGGATATATAGAGGTTTACAATACGTTATCCACAACCATCCTACACCCACACGAGGTACATTCATGAAACAAGGCATATATGAACAGCTTATCAACACAATCACCAGGCATGAGATTTCGGCGCTGGACCCGGATGTGTATAACATTGGGACCGAGAAGTTGGATGCAGAGGAAGCGCGCAAGCTGCTGTCCACGTATTTGGCGGCGGTAACCCGACGAGCGCTCAAGATTGTGCGGGAACAGACGGAAGATAAGACGGCAGTGTTGGCGCAGATCCGAACGTGTAATGAGATTATTGCTACCCTGAAAGGCACGCTTGGGGAAGAAGAGTACAACGAATTGCAACTGGATGAGCAGGGGGAAGTCTTGACTCATGTGTATTCCAAACTGAACAGCATTCGTGCGGTCCGGGATACCAAGATCGTTCGTCCAGATACGCCGATCTCCCAAAGCTCTTTGTTCACAGGTGCCAAGTCCGAGCCGAGTATGTTATTGGAGTTGCAAAAGGAGATCGTGACCGCCGATCGGATCGACTGGCTGGTGTCATTTATCAAATTCAGCGGGCTTCGTCTGCTACTGGAACAGCTTCAACAATTTACCGCGGGCGGTGGCAAGCTGCGTATCATCACAACTACATACATGGAAGCAACCGACCTGAAGGCCATCACTGAACTTAGCAAATTACCTAACACAGAGATCCAGATTTCGTATGATACCAAAGTGACTCGGCTGCACGCCAAAACGTACATTTTCCACCGTGATACTGGATTCACCACCGCCTATGTCGGCTCTTCCAACCTGTCCAACCCGGCGCTGACCAGTGGTATGGAGTGGAACCTCAAGGTGACGGAGAAGGATTCACTCGACGTGCTGCGCAAGATTGAAGCGACCTTTGAGAGTTACTGGAATGACCGTGAATTTACGCGGTATATGGCTGAGGATGAAGGCCATGAGGCGCAGTTGAAGGCGGCTCTGAATCGTAAAAAAGATCAGTCCAACCACTTTCACCTCGACATCCAACCTTACGATTACCAAAAGGAAGTGCTGGAACAGCTTCACGCTGAACGTACGCTGTATGGAAGAACCCGCAACCTGATCGTCGCCGCCACAGGTGTTGGCAAAACGGTCATCTCTGCCTTCGATTACAAACGATTCCGTGCAAGACATGCGGGAGCAAAGCTGCTTTTTGTCGCCCATCGGGAAGAAATCTTGAAGCAAAGCCGGGATACGTTCCGGTATATTCTGAAGGATATGAACTTTGGCGAGCTGCATGTGGGCAATTACCGAGCGGAGGCGCTGGATCACTTGTTTGTTAGTATTCAGAGTCTTAACTCCATGAAGCTGACGGAGATCAGCAGCTCAGACTATTACGATTACATCATTGTGGATGAATTCCACCATGCCGCTGCGCCTTCGTACCAGAAGCTGTTGTCTCACTATGAACCTAAGATTTTGCTAGGACTTACTGCAACACCGGAACGGATGGATGGCAAAGACATTACCGCCTACTTCGATCATACGATTGCCGCCGAGATCCGTCTAACCGATGCAATTGACCGCAAGCTCCTGAGCCCTTTTCAATATTTTGGCGTTACCGATACTGTCGATCTATCTCAGGTGAAGTGGTCGCGTAAAGGCTACGATCTGAACGAACTGGAAAAGCTCTACACTCATAACAAAATTCGTGCCAACCAGATCATCCAAAGTCTGAACAAATACGTAACTGATCTGGACGATGTGAAGGGGCTTGGTTTCTGCGTAGGGGTGGATCATGCTTTGTATATGGCAAAAATATTTAACGAAGCCGGCATTCCATCCATGGCCCTTCATGGTGGGTCGGGGGAACAGGAACGTCATTCTGCGAAAGGACAGCTGGTGAACGGGGAACTGCGCATGATCTTTGTCGTGGATCTGTACAATGAGGGCGTGGACATCCCTGAGGTGAACACCATCCTGTTCCTACGTCCTACCGAGAGTCTGACCGTATTCCTGCAACAGTTGGGACGTGGACTACGGATGGCGGATGGCAAAGAGTGCCTGACTGTGCTCGACTTCATCGGACTAGCGCATCAGGAGTACAGGTTCCAAGATAAATTCCGCGCCCTGATCGGCGCCACCAAACATTCCATCTCGTACTACGTCGAGAACGGCTTTTCGAACCTGCCTCGTGGCACGTTCATTCAATTGGAAAAGCAAGCGAAGGAATACATCATGCGCAACTTGAAGCAAATTAGTCGTAATCGCAGAGCGTTGATCCAGAAGCTGCAAACGTTCCAGCAAGACACCGGACTGCCGCCGACCTTGGGACATTTTGTAGAGCATCACGGGATGACACTATATGAATTGTATGGTGGACGTACAGGGAAAAGATATTTCCGTGGCATGTTGGCCGAAGCTGGATTAAAAGCACCCATTAAAGATGAATACGAGGAATATATCCGCAGACTACCATCTGTGCTGACGATCAACTCACGAAGTTGGCTGACGTTCCTGATCGACTATATCGAAAAAGGCCAAGAACCGACTACCGCCGATGAACGGCGCATGTTGATTATGTTCTATTACACCTTCCATCGAGCTGCGCCCGAGAAGCTAGGACTGAGCAGCATCGAAGAGGGTGTGCAGCGTGTGCTTTCTTCTGAGGCATTCCGAGCAGAGCTTGTGGATATTTTCAAATATAATTTGGCTCATCTACGATTTGTGGATAAAAGCAATTTGTTTCCGTACACTTGTCCACTGGATATCCACTGTATGTACTCCATCGACCAAGTGCTCGCCGCCTTCGGCTACTGGAACGCTGAGCAATCACCCGCCTTCCGTGAAGGCGTGAAGTATTTTGCCGATGAGCAGACGGATATTTTCTTCATTACATTGAACAAATCGGACAAAGATTTCTCACCATCTACGCTGTATGAGGATTATGCGATCAACGAGCGGTTATTCCACTGGCAGACTCAGAGCCGGGTATCAGAGCATACGGCTACTGCACAGCGGTATGTTCATCATCGCGAGACAGGCAACCGGATTGCCTTATTCGTGCGGGAGTATAAGGAGGAGCATAATTATACGTCTCCGTTTGTTTTCCTGGGTGAAGCGGATTATGTGAGTCATGAGGGGAATAAGCCGATGAGCTTTGTATGGCGGTTACGGGATGAGATGCCTGCGAGGATGGTGGCGGTGGCGAATAAGTGTATTGTTTGAGCTGTTACTGAGCCTGTTTGTACAGCAGGCTCTTTAGATTAGAATTGTACTTTATAGTGGTAAAAGGTGGTTTATTGTTGGATAATGATAACATAATCTCATAAAATTCAATGTGTATAGAAAATTTTTTGAAGGATGAAGAATAAAATAAATGTATGAGGTGAATTAAATGACAGTTCGACTTCCATATATCAAAAAGGCAACACTAACGGGTTATGGACCGATGTTTAATATTGAAGAAGTAATAATTAATACTAATTCACAATTAACAATACTACTAGGAGGAAATGGGTTAGGTAAAACGACGATATTGCAGTCACTAGTTTATGGATTAGCATCGGGATTGGATAATTCAAACATAGAACCTCTAACGAACTTCAGATGGTCAAACAACTTTTTTAACAAGAGGGTTCCAGATCGATCAAATGCTCATATTGAAGTAGTCTTTGAACTAGGAGACACAGAAATTACTGTAGTTAGAAATTTAAATAAATCATCTGTAATAAAATTGAAGGTAATTAAGGGTTCCGATACAAAGGTATATGGAGCAAACAATGCTAATCTAAATTACGAACAGATTATATGTGAAGAGGGGAATTTCAACAGTTTTGAAGATTTTAGATTTTTAGTACATAGATTATTGTATCTGGCTGAGAATCGCAGAGGAATTACTTGGGATCTAGATGCCCAAGTAAGGATACTAATGTTACTTAACAGTGATGTCATTAACGAAGGTGATTTTAGATTAAGAAGAGGGGAATTGAAAGAATTAGACAGTAAAAAGAGACATTTAAAGGTTAAAATCAATAAACTTGAAAAAGAGTACGAAGTTAGGATGACTAGTAAAACTTTAGATGATGAAAATAATGAAATAATGGAGTTAGATATAACAACAGATGACGAAAGACTAAATATATTGCATCATGATGAAATAATGAAAATAACTAATGATCTTAAAGAATTAATAACTAAAAGAACTGAATATGAACAAACAATTAACAGTTTATCTGAAAAAGAAGCTAACTTAAGGATGATCATTTATGAACTATCAGAACAACAAAGAACATTTGAGGCTGAACTAATTTCGTACACTCTTCAACATTCAACTTTGGGATCACAATTATATTTAAGAAAATTAGTGGATTTGGGGCTTTGTCCTTCATGTGGTACAAAGTCCAATGAGTTTAAAGAATTAGCAATAGAACGTGTGAAAGAAGGGAAATGTGCTATATGTGGGATGAGACATAGTAATAATATTTCAATGAATGATATTACTGAGGTTCATTCCCAACTTGAAGAAAAGATAAAAGCCAAGTTAATTGTTGATAACGAGTTAAATAATATAAGGTACCTCTTCAATAGATTACAGAATGATATTTCTCAAATTGAGACAAAATTAGAGCTGGATAAATACAATAGTTACGAACCTAAAGATTCAACTAAAATTAATTTAGATCCAACTGATTTTTCCACCCAAGATTTACAATTGGAATTGCAGCGAGCAGTTAGAGAGTACGAAGGGCTCGAGATATTAATTCGGAAAGAAAGCTTTAACCTAGATAATGAATATGATCGCTATTTAGATTCTGCTGAAAAAAAAATACACAGATTAGAAGAGTTATTTAGTAAATTTGCTTATGAATTCTTAGGTTCTAAAGTCACTTTGCAACAAAGAAAAGGTGGAGATAAATTCTTAGGGATTACTCTTTTTAACCCTGTTTTTAATAACGTAGTTAGAGAGAGTCCAGAGGATTGCTCTGAGGCACAGAGATTTTTCTTAGATATTGCTATGAGATTAGCCTTATTACATCTTGCTTATGAATTGACTGGATCTAAAAATTCATTTATTTGTGAAACTCCTGAATCAGCACTAGATGTTAGTTATATTGATAATGCTGCAACAATGTTCCGAGAATTCATTCAAAAAGGACATTCCATAATTGCATCTACTAACCTACAAAGGTTAGGTTTAGCTTACAAGTTAGTCGAGAGCAAAGAAAAAAAACATGTAAGTGTTAATATCCTAGATTTAATTGAAATAGGAAATTTATCAGATGTACAACAAAATTCTGAGGATTTGAAAAATATAAGAGATGAGATTATGGAGGCTGCAAATTATGATCACAAAGGAGCTGATTGAGCGTGTTCGTGATGTAGCTATAGTATTAAAAATTAGTAAGAGTCATAATCAAAAACTAGGTAGACTACAATTGCAGAAAATTTTATATCTTGTAGATTCTTTGGTGGTTTGTAGACATATAATATCTGCAACCAACGGTTACGAAACATATCATCATGGACCGTACGATCAAAAAATACAAAATGCTGCCGATTTACTAGGTTTTTGGGGACTAGTTAATATAACTGATATTGTTGTGAATAACGGTAAAATAGTATCTAATTATGAAATTACTGGTTTAGGGGAAGAGTGGGTTGAAGAACTCATCTCAAACAGTGAGAGTATCTTTGAGAGACATAATGTTGTTGAAGCAATTTGTGAATCTCTATCTAATCGAAATGCTTTTAATAGAGTTAAGGATTTAGTATATGCTGAGCCAACCTATTCTCGCCTTGGGCATAAAGGTTACGGACATAAACTAGATTTAAGTAACTATGAAACAAATCTCACGATCCAAGTTATTATCAAAATGGAAACAATGTTTAAAATGGATAAAATTGAAATGTCTGATAGGTTTATGGCTGATTTCTTAATAGAATTTCTTGAACAGCGTTCTATGAGTAAACAATATAATGACGATAATGATTGGATTGATTGATATGGAGTTATCGAGACATGATAAGGTTCTGTTGTCTGAACTTATAGGTGATGCATCAACTTTAATTGCTGGCGCATTCAAAACGGATATACTAAGAGTAAAGAATTTCCTCAATAAATTAATGGAGTTAGTCAAAAGGATAAATGAAGAAAATGGAAATATTGTTTTTGGCTTTGAACTGCATGAAAAACTCGATAGTGATATGGAGTTAGTAGCAGAGGATATAATGCATTGTAGGCAAAGTGGTAGAGAGTGTATTAAAATTGATTTGCAAAATAATTTTCTTCCTATCTCCGACATCCTAGTTGCAGATCTAGATAAGATAAGTAATTTTTCCGCGGATAATGAGAGGATCTTTATAAGGGTTGAAGGCACAGTAATTCAAACAATTATTAATGGTGTCATCAGAAAAAAGGTAGATGTACTTGCCCCAGGAGCGCGTGAACCAAGATTGACTAAATATGGTCGATCAGGTTCATCATATGCATTATTGATAAAAGATCATCATAAAATTCAACTTCCAAAGGAAATGGAGTTCTTTTGGAATGATAGGAGAAAGAGGGTATTAATTGCTGAAAGGCAAACAGAGAAAATATTACAAAACTCTTTGTTTAGGTGGATTGAACAAAACTTAATTGACGGTAGAGTCAGAACTGAAGTGCATTCTATAAGTCAAGAAAGAACTGATATTGAGATACAGACCTTCCAAGGTGAAGTTTTTGTCATTGAAATAAAGTGGTTAGGCGTTAATGCAGCAAAAACAAAATTTGATGAACAACGTATAAAAGAAGGAATGGATCAAATTTTTGTGTATTTAGGTAGAGACCCTTTAGCTACTAGGGGTGTTTTAGTTTGTTATGATGGAAGACATGAAAGAGAACATAGTACTAATAGTGTTATTGATGAGAAAAGTAAACACATGAAAGGCGATTATTATGTTTTATTTTTACCATCAGAGACAGCTAGTGAGATTCGGAGGTAACGCAAAAAATGAGTAATGCTATACTACATCAAGACTATTCAGAAGATTGCATCCCTAATTTTAATGTAAATATGGAACACTCAAGACATCGCTGGTATTCTTTTAAAGAAGGATATAGTTCTGCATTAGTGCAAAGAGCCATTAATGAATATAAACTAGAAAATAATAAAGAGATGGTGATTTTAGATCCTTTTTCTGGTTCAGGTACTACTGCACTAGTTGCTGCTGAAAATTCAATTGATTCCTTAGCTATTGAAGTGAATCCTTTTCTTGCATATGTAAGTAGAGCTAAATCAGTATCAACTAAAAGATCTGAAAAATATTTACTAAAACAGCTAAAAGAAATAATCTCTATAAGACCATATGAAGTTGAGAGTCCACTTGAGAATATTTCAACGTTTTCTTACCGTCCTGAACTAAAAAAATGGTTGTATAATATCAGTGTTCTGAGAGGCTTTGAGTCACTGAAACAAGGAATTCAATCCATATCAGAAGGTTTTCCTCCTTTCATGTTAGCGTTGTACTCAGCTATGGCAGATTGCTCTAATGCTAAAAGAGATGGGAAATGTTTACGTTACAAAAGGGATTGGAGTTCGATGGGCTTTAGTTCAATCGAATTAAGAAATAGATTTGAGATGTATGCTAGACAGGTTATTAGAGATGTAACATTAGTCCCTTTAGGGACTAGTGAACAGACTTTTATAAATAATAGTGTATTGAACTCATTCAATAGTAAAATTATGGGGGAGAAGAAGTTTGATTTGACAGTTTTTTCGCCTCCATATTTAAATTCTTTTGATTATACAGATGTATATCGTCCAGAGTTATATTTAGGAGATTTTGTAAAAAGTCAAGACGATTTGAAGTTTCTGCGAAGTCAAACATTGCGCTCCCATGTTCAATATAAATGGGACACATATGATAAGTCTTCATCACAACAGGTGGAGGGATTAGTAGAAATGTTAAAAGAGAGATCTTCTATTCTATGGGACAAAGGTATACCAGGAATGGTCTCTTCATATTTTGCAGATATGGAACAGGTACTAAATAATATCTACAATGTATCAAATAAAGATGCTGCAATGTGGATTGTTGTGAGCACCTCTTCTTATGCTGGGATAGAAATTCCAGTTGACAATATTTTAGCTGAGTTAGGTGGAACTGTGGGTTGGGAGTTGAGTGGTATCCATACATTAAGAAAAATTAGGGGAGCAAGCCAAAATGAAAGTATTAAACTCAGAGAGTCTTTAATCCGATTTAAAAAGAGAGGTTAGTTTCATTCTTAACTTGTAATTTGATATTGATTTGGAGTAAAACTTATTTGCTTTTTAATGATATATTCAAAAAGGAAAATAAAAATGATTCCTATACTTTAAGGTGTAGATATTCAATTTCATGTATTTATGATTTTTTTAGGAATGGATGTTATATTAATGGATTTCAAAAAAAGTACAATTCACATATTATGTGAATTGTACTTTTCTTTTTTAGGAATGATTGAAATATCTTTAATAGTTTAATGTCAACATGCAAGATTTAGATCTCATGTAATTACATAAACAATCTTATCAGATTCATTTCAATATCTCTCGTATCACATTTTTGGTTAGTTGAATACTGTCAGGGGAGGCGTCTCTCAACATGGCTACAATCTCCTGTATAACTACTTCTGATTCTGTGAAATGAAAATCCTCGTCTACATAAGCGAAAAGTTGTATTAAGTTTACTTCAAGTGACTCAGCGATCTTTGCCAAGTTGACCAAAGAAACATTCTTTTCTCCACGTTCGATCTGTCCTATGTATGAAAAATGAAATCCACCTTTTTCTCCGAGGGATTCCTGTGAATACCCTCTTTCTTTGCGTAGTGCGCGAATTCTGGCTCCGACCAGCTTCAAAACTTCTCTGTCCTCGTTCATGGTATTCACCTCTCTATGTTCAAAAGTGTAGACAAGTTTCCTCAAGGTAAACACCAAACGAAGAATACAAATAATTTATTTGATTACTATAGGTATCATTTTATTGTATAATACTGGTATTAACTCTTTGGAGGGATGACAATGGCAAGAAATTGGTCCATAACCGAAGCACAATGTAATCACCAAGTAGATTTTACCCCACGTTTGCAAGACCATGATATCTCCACACAACCTAGATCCAAACATATTTCTGCTTACCATATGCTACGTACCTCAATAATGGCCTATCACCAACATGCTAAGTATCATCTCAAACTCGCCGCCATCATGCGTAATCACAATCAGTTCAAAACCTGCCTGATTCTCTGCGATTGGGCTCTAGCCTCCATGATTAAGGCGCTTTATATCTATAAGTATCATTCAGTTCATCCACCCAAAGAACTCACCATGAATGAAATCTTGCCTCTAGTGCATACGGACACTGAACCCGGATTGGATATCGCTTTGTTCATCGGCACGATGCAACATATGTCATCTTTAGAGGAACGCCAAGAGGATCAATATTTAGATGTTGATAACATCGAAAAGCTTTATCAACGAACGGAAGACATATTAGAGGAGTTAGCCACTCGATTGAATGATAATTCAACAAATTTTTCCTGACATAAGGCGTGCCATGATGACCTGGAGGTTCTTTTCATATGGAATGGGACTGAAGGGTTATAAGTAATGAAAGTTATTTATTTGGGGAAAGGAAAAATCAGGATGTTAGAGGGATGTATATACATCAAGCTTCTGCTAACATAGTGAAATCCTATTTCTAACAGTGGAGAATGATATGAGTAAAATTAAAGTGACCCCAGAGCAACTGCTGCATGTATCTAAACAGATTGAGCAGGGTAGACAGCAGTTGGAAGAGATACGTAATGACCTGACCGCACGGATCGGATTCATCCAGTCTCAGTGGGCGGGAGCAACGCATGAACGATTTTTCTATGATTTTCACCAGTCACGTCCTGTACTGGATCGAGCACTGGAAAGTATGGTTAAGTCATCCCAAGATCTGTCCGCGATTGCGGAGAGATTCGAACAAGCAGATCAGGAACAGGTGAGCTTGGGAGCCGTTGCTGGACAGATTGCTGCCCATACAATGATGAACCATAATACAGGTAACCCAGAAGAGCAACGACGAATGGTATATAATCCTTTGTTTGGAGTTAACATGCCTGCCAGTGAAGCAGAGGATGGAATGCCAGGGCAAAAAGAGTTTGTTAAGTATTGGGAAAATGGTGGCACCTATGAAGAAATGAGAGCTGGACCGAAGCAACCGGAGTCTGGCGGTGGGGATATATATGATGAACAGATTAGTGCGTTTAAGGAAGGTCGTCATCCCATAACTGGAGAATCCATACCAGCATGGCAAGCAGCAGTTTCTATAGGAGGTTTACAGCTGCTAAGCTCGTGTTGGCTTTTACAGGAACGTATAATAAGGGGTATAAGGTTCCGACTGGAGGATTGAAGTTTCCAAAGTCTAAGCTAGATAACTTGAATGGTGTAAACCCTGTGATATTTAACAGAGATACCGTTATTAGTTCTGCTACTGCTCCCAAAAAAGGTGGAGAAACCGTTGTAGGACATGCTTTGCAGAAACATGCAGGGCGAAACCCAGAGATATGGGGAAGAGTTAGAGGTGGGCCTGAACAAATTAATCAAGTAGCTCAAAAGCATTTACAGGATATACTTGATGCTCCAGATGAATTTAAGAAAATCACAAATAATAGAGGTATTACTTTCCTCGAAAAGAATTTACCTGATTGTCGCGGAGCAAGGCTTAACCAAGATGGTTCATTCAAAGGATTTATCGATCAATGATGGAGGTTGTGAATTTGGAAAGTTTAGAAATCATTTTAATTGATTTTAACAAAAATAATCTGGATCAATTCATTAAAAATGATTTGAACATTCAGGTGGATCGGATCAAAAGTTCTCACTTTTATGATAACCGTAGTGAAAACGATATTGAATTTCAGCAAATAGAGAGCTTTGAAGAGATTTTTTCTCCTAAGGGATCAGGGAATCTTTTATTGTCTGAGCTTAGCTTGGGTCATACCTTTAACGATGTGATGATTGTATTTTCATTCGATGAGGAATTTGGAGATCTTGTAATTAATTTTCCTGAAGAGGAATTGTTCAGCGGAGAAAATTCAGAAACAAAGTTAAAAGCTCAGAAATTAATAGAGTATATTCTTGATACTAAGAACAAGTATTCAATTGAGAAGGTTAGAATCGGATATGAACCAGCTATGGATGATGACACTTGCTTGGTCGAAATTAATAAAGAAACAATGGATACGAATTCGATCGTTGCAAAACTATTGGGATAGAATCCTTCTGATCCACAGTTGGATGCCAAACAATTAGACATTACGTATATTCAAATGCCCATTTCAACTCGAATACGAGTAGTCATGGGTTATTTTTATCTCCTCATTCCATCCCAACCACTTTATAAAATCCACCCATCCCTCCCCATAGCAAATGGTATAATGGCAAAAAGGGAGATTCTGGCGCATAGCCCGAAGGCCCTCACAGCAGAAAGGATGTTATACCACATGCCTAAATACAACAAATTGGTGCGGGACAAGATTCCGCATATTATCACTTCCAGTGGCAAGGAATGCCGCACACGCATTCTGGATCCGGAGGAATATAAGCAAGAATTAAGAACAAAGCTGCAAGAAGAATCGGAAGAATACATGAGTGCAGTAAGCGATCAGGAAGCATTGGAAGAACTAGCCGACATGCTGGAGGTCATCCGGGCGCTGGCGGAGGCGCATGGTGCGAATGCGGCCCAGCTGGATAAGCTTCGAGCAGACAAAGCTGAGGAGCGTGGTGGATTCCAGGAACGGGTGTATCTGATCGATGTCGACGAAGCTTAACGTTAAACTCATTACAGATAACTTGGCAGATGAACTCATTACCCGGATGCAGCATGCGTCCGGGATTTATATTATGACGTCATTTATTATGCAGTCTGGGGTGAAACTACTTTCCCCTCACTTGAAGCGGGCGGCAGAACGTGGGGCCGAGGTGCGGATGCTCGCGGGAGATTATCTGTACATAACACAGCCAGAAGGATTGCGGGCGCTGTGTGAGGTTGATCCCCGAATTGAGACACGGCTGTGGCGAAGTATGGGCACTTCTTTTCACCCGAAAGCGTATCTGTTCGATCATGACGACGGGGAAGGACTGCTGATTGTCGGTTCATCGAACTTTTCGTTCACTGCGCTGAGGACGGGATATGAATGGAATCTGGCGATGAATGCGGAGGCGGAGCCGTATACGTTCCAGTCGGCTTTGGATAAATTCATGCAGAGCTTCTACCACGAGACAACCTTGCCGGTGAACCCAGATTCGATTGCGCTGTATGAGGAAGAGTACCGAAAGTATCACCAGAAGAACCCGGAGATGATCCAGCGGATCACGGAGATGGAAGAAGCGGAATTTGGCACAGGTCTACCTGAGGACAAAGAGGAAGAAACCGCCGCCGAGCTGTCGCTTGCCCCGATCCAGCCGCGCTTTGCGCAATTGGATGCCCTCGAAGCACTTCATGGCACGATGGAGGAACAGTACGACAAGGCAATGGTCGTCATGGCGACAGGGCTTGGCAAAACGTATCTGGCGGGTTTCTTCGCGCAGCGGTTCAAGCGGGTGTTATTTGTGGCGCATCGGGAAGAGATTCTGTTCCAGGCGAAGAAGTCTTTTCAACGGATCATACCGGAGCGAAGTCATGGGATCTATAACGGGCAGTATAAGGATGGGGCAGCGGACTGTGTTTACGCTTCGATCTTTACGCTGAGTATGCAGAAGCACCGGGATGGTTTTGCGTTGGATGCCTTTGATCTGATCGTGGTGGACGAATTCCATCATGCGGCGGCGAAGACGTATATGTCGGTGATTGAGCATTTTCAGCCTAAGTTCTTGCTGGGCGTTACGGCGACCCCGGCTGGCGCCATTTCAATATTATGGGGTATTCGACGACACGGATTATTCGCAGATTCGCTGGATCGGCACGAAGTATGATGAAGAACAGCTCATGAACGTCCAACTTCAAGAGGAACATGTGGAAACGATCTATACAGCCGAAGGAAAGTCACACTGTGTTATCATCGACCTGATCGGGAATTACCGCAATGCAGATGTGAAGCTTAGCCTGCTGGATGGCATTCATTTGGATACCCGAGTGGTGAATCTGCTTCAGGAGTTAAGCCGCAAGCGGATGCCACGCCGCGAGAAATTGCATCAGGATTTTCTGGGCGTCAAACAAGAACTTGGACGCCTCCCGACTTATATCAAGGGACAAGAACATTGTTCCATTTAAAGTCGCTATTACAGCGGCTTTTTTTGATTTAAGGAACCAAGTTCTTGTCCCAAGCTGAGGACAAGAACATTGTGTCATTGCAGATTAGATTGTTACCTAGTTAATATAATGTCAGAGCTAATGTGATGAGATAAAAGCACAAATCTCTGAAGATAAAATCTCCGTTTCACTGTTTAAAATAGTGGACTTTAGAGCGTGATATTTAATCTGTTCCAGTAAACCAACGAACAGGTTAGCTTACTTTAATACAAATGAAGAGCGATTAGAACTTGTACGGATTGCCGGAAAGGCAAAAATATAATCTGATTAACGAATTTCTAATTTAAAGTTTCTAAGGATGAAATCTATAATTTTGTTCCTGAAGTTGCAGATCTTTATTTATACTATCGCATTTCAGCATAATCAAAGTATTCTGATGAATTCAGCAAATACTTTTTACATGTAGAGCTTATCGTAATCAAAGACAGAACGTTTTTTAGATGGATTTAGGTAAAGTATATGACATCTGGTTACGGGCTACCGCCGCTTCGCAGGCGCTTCTTCCAAGTTTTTTTTAACTTTCCTACGACCATACTTCTGACATAAATGATAATTTACAGAATTTCATGATGAATTACACAGCATAGTGTGGACAATAAAAAACATTATTGGTAATATTATGTACATATTTGCGCTTTAAATTCTTGCTGTTCGAATTTTCCGGATTATGAGATAACAACATTTTGTAGTGGGAGGTTTTTTTATGAGAAGGACTTTTGTATTCATTCTGACTTCAATGTTGTTACTTGTGGCATGCTCAAACTCAGGTCATAATGAACTTCAAAGTTGGGCATTTGATGTCGTAACTTGGGAGAATGGGATTTACAAGGTGACAACTGAAACTGTTACTACAACTGATGTGGAAATCGAAATTGGAACAATTAAAAAATACTCTACAAATGAAAGTAATAAATTACCGAATCTGTTCTCCAACAAGTATAAAAAAGGGACAAAATTATTTAAAGTAAAAAATGTAGAGACAGACGATTATATTGCAGTAAAAGATAATGAGACTTACTATAGAGCAGTAAAGATGGATGGAATGAATACAGCGGCCAATTAAGGCCGCTGTATTCATTCCATCATTTTAATGTGTAGATTCCTCTATAAGTGTCAATTCAGAGATGATCTTAAGACTTTGTAAATTTATAAGCTGCTCATTAGTTCCCACTTTAAAAATACTCACATCCTCATTGATTGGAATATACTCATTGTCGCCAATTTTCTTTAAATAGAGAATTACACTATCATTTTCAACAAGAGGAGTTGTTCCATGATATTTGACTACAACATTTTTATCTTCACCACCCATTTGATAGAGTGTGACTTTTTGGTTGAGTAAAGCAGAATCACCCTTTAGAACTTTTTGGATGTTTATTTCGGACTTTTGCTTATAATCATAAAAATTCTCACCCGTTACAACTGTACCGTTTTGGGCTGTTACTTTTGCCTTAACAACCAGATCAGCATCCCTTGTAAGATCTTTTAGATTGAGATACCACTTGCTCCACGATACATCAAGATTAACTAGTTCTTTGCCTTCTACAAAGTCATTTTCGTTCAAAATGGATTGTTCTGACGTTAAACTATTGTTGTTGTAAATACTGTTTACGGAGTTTTCATCTCCAATTCCCGGGAAATATTGAAGACGAGCAAACTTCCCATCTGATAAAAAAGTTGCTGGAACCATTACGGATAATGTTCTTTCTGGTGCATGTGCCAAACCTAAAGCATGACCTAATTCATGCGTTGCAATACTTTGAATTGCATTATCTGTACTGATGTACTCGAACTGTGAAGTATAGAAATCATTCACCCAAACTTTAACAGATTTAAAAGTCTTGTTAGCATTATAGACAGGTTCCATAATTCCATCCCATGTAGCATTAGCAACCGTCTTATTTCCTGCTGTAAAATTAGAATTGGTTCCAGACGAAAAGTTAACTACTGTGGCATCATTCCATTCTTTTGCTCCAGTAGTCCATAGACGTTTAAAGACTGTATTTGATCCATCATTCTGATACGTAATATTCTTACTGCTCCATTTATAACCTAACTTTGGTGTATCTGCAGCAAACACTGAACTAGCAAATGACATAGTAAGAGATGATACAAGTAGTATTGATAAAATTTTTTTCTTCAAAAATAATTCCTCCTAAGTATTATTTAAATTATAAAGTTGTATTCAATGAAATTTTTTATTGCGTTTGCTAGAACCTTACATCTTTTAAAAACTATCCTCCTTTGCTTGTTTATAAACCAACTATATTTGGGATATACTTGAAATTCAATACAAATTAATCCATAAAGATTAAAATGATCCTTTAGGTAATTTTTTAGACAATATAAATCAAATATCGACATTGTATTTCTTCCTGAATTTGTCGTTTTATAAGGTTTTTAGATAAATCAAATTTCATTGAACATTGGAAAATATTAGGTATATAATGGGTTAAAAATAGAATGAATAGGTATTTTTCGTGAGTGAATTTACAAATCCAAGACATAACTAACTTAGATTATCTAGTGCAAACGCTTGAGTTGGTATATCGGACTGAACAAATGGAACGAGTAGTACATATATCTGACCACTTATATTCTTGCACAAACGAAGTATACAAGCAGGCTCAATTCCTAGAAGCCAAAAACAAGAAAAAGCGTCTCACAATCAATAGGCCACTTGTTTATTACTTCGGAAAATCTCACTTATTGAAAGGTCTAGCCCTGTAAAAGTTAGAACGGTATCAGGAATTACTAGAATGTATTGACAAATACTAGGAACTGGGTTGGGTTAACAGACTTGACGCAGGAGGGCTTGAAGTAGTAAATGACTTCCGGAATTTCGCTAAAGCTAATCGATATGCGGTCCATATTTTAATGGGGGATAAGGAAGTGCTTGAAGAATATATTACGTTTCTATTAGACCATCCGGAAGAAATTATTCCAGAGTGCATTACGATCCTAGAGGCCGCTATCGCACATGGCTGGCAAATTGATGAGTACCTTGAGAAGATACTTTCATACAATGAACCCTACACGGATTCTGGACCTGGAGGAATATAAGCAAGAACTAAGAACAAAGCTGCAAGAGGAATCGGAAGAATACATGAGTGCAGGGAGCGATCAGGAAGCGCTAGAAGAACTGGCCGACATGCTCGAAGTGATCCGGGCGCTGGCGAAGGTGCATGGAGCGAATGCGGCGCAGTTGGATAAGCTACGGGCGGACAAAGCCGAGGCGCGCGGTGGATTCCAGGAGCGGGTGTATCTGATCGATGTCGACGAAGCTTAACGTTAAACTCATTACAGATAACTTGGCAGACGAACTGATTGCCCGGATGCAGCATGCATCCGGGATTTATATTATGACGTCCTTTATTATGCAGTCCGGGGTGAAACTGCTGGCCCCGCACTTAAAGCGGGCGGCTGAGCGTGGGGCAGAAGTACGGATGCTCGCAGGAGATTATCTGTACATAACACAGCCAGAAGGATTGCGGGCGCTGTGTAAGGTTGATCCACGAATCGAGACACGGCTGTGGCGAAGTATGGGCACTTCTTTTCACCCGAAAGCGTATCTGTTCGATCACGACAACGGGGAAGGCTGCTGATCGTCGGCTCTTCGAACTTTTCGTTCACGGCGCTGAAAACGGGGTATGAATGGAATCTCGCGATGAATGCGGAAGCGGAGCCGTATACGTTCCAATCAGCTTTGGACAAGTTCATGCAGAGCTTCTACCACGAGACAACATTGCCCGTGAACCCGGATTCGATTGAACTGTATGAGGAAGAGTATCGCAAATATCACCAGAAGAACCCGGAGATGATCCAGCGCATCACGGAGATGGAAGAAGCGGAGTTTGGGACGGGTCTGCCAGAGGACAAAGAGGAAGAAACCGCCGAGCTGTCGCTGGTGCCGATTCAACCGCGCTTAGCGCAGTTGGATACCCTCGAAGCACTTCATGGCACGATGGAGGAGCAGTACGACAAGGCGATGGTCGTCATGGCGACCGGGCTTGGCAAAACGTATCTGGCGGGTTTCTTTGCCCAGAGGTTCCAGCGGGTGTTGTTTGTGGCGCATCGGGAAGAGATTCTGTTCCAGGCGAAGAAGTCTTTTCAACGGATCATGCCGGAGCGCAGTCATGGGATCTATAACGGACAGTACAAGGATGGGGCGGCGGATTGTGTGTATGCTTCGATCTTTACGCTGAGTATGCAGAAGCACCGGGATGAGTTTGCGATGGATGCATTTGATCTGATCGTGGTGGACGAATTCCATCATGCGGCGGCGAAGACGTATATGTCGGTGATTGAGCATTTTCAGCCGAAGTTCCTGCTGGGCATCACGGCGACCCCGGATCGACTGGATGGCAAAGATGTGTATGCGCTCTGTGATGGGAATGTGGCGTACCAGATGCATTTTATTGAAGCTATCCGGCGAGGTTGGCTGGCGCCATTTCAATATTACGGAGTATTCGACGATACGGACTATTCGCAGATCCGCTGGATCGGGACAAAGTATGATGAAGAACAGCTCATGGCTGTTCAGTTACAAGAGGAGCATGTGGAGACAATTTATGCGGCCTGGCGGCGGCACAAGCAGACGAGAACGATTGGCTTTTGCTCTTCGATCCGGCAGGCTGATTATTTGGCTGCGTATTTTCGCAGTCAGGGCGTGAAGGTACTCAGTCTGCATTCGCGCACATCGGAGATGTCGCGGGAGGAAGCTATCCGGCAGCTTGATACAGGTGAACTGGAGATTGTGCTGACGGTGGATCTGTTCAACGAAGGGACGGATATTCCACGTGTGGATACGCTATTGTTCGTGCGTCCAACCGAGTCGCTCACCGTGTTCACCCAGCAGGTGGGCCGTGGTCTTCGGCTGGCGGAGGGCAAATCACATTGTGTCATCATCGACCTGATCGGAAACTACCGGAATGCGGATGTGAAGCTGAGTCTGCTGGATGTACGCGGTGACGAGGAACGAAGCGGAAAAGTGATGGATTCGGCTGTACCTGAAGTTCCAGACAACTGCGGCGTTCATCTGGAGACACGAGTGGTGAATTTGCTTCAGGAGTTAAGCCGCAAACGGTTACCGCGCCGTGAGAAGCTTCATCAGGATTTTCTGAGTGTGAAGCGAGAACTAGGGCGTATTCCGACGTATCTGGAGCTGCACCTAATGGGACGTTCGAAGAGTATCGGGTACCGGAACGAATTTGGCTCCTATGTTGGATTTCTTTATTGGGCGGAGCTGCTGTCCCCGGCTGAGGGAGAGGTGTACGTTCGGCATGAGGCGTGGCTGCGTGATGTGGAGAAGACACTCATGAACAAAAGCTACAAAATGATCGTGCTGCTATACATGCTGGAGTGAGGCGAAGCGCGCTGGATGGACCCGATCACACCAGGAGAGATGGCAAGGTTCTTCCATACGTACCTGACGGAGAAGGAATACCGGAAACGGAAAGACTTTTCGGACAAAGGCAAACTTGCGCTATGGGAATGGAATGAGAAGACGGCAACACGGATTGAGAAACTGATTATCGACATGCCGATGTCAATGTGGAGCGGGGCGAAGGGCAGTATGACGCGATTCGAGGATGGCCTGTTTTCGCTGAATTTTCAGGTGCGGGATGCGGAGGAAAAGGCGTTGCTGTATCGCTGGACGAAAGAGACTTGTTTGTATCGGTTGCACGTATATTTCGAGCGGGGGACAGGGAAGTAGAGAAGAAGCTGTGGCGATTCCAATTTGGACCGCTACAGCTTTTTTATTACATTTAGACCTTCAAATTGAGTCTTGAGATGTTCATTAATAATTGTGCGGTTATTTTGTCACTGTGAAATAATTTCCCTTGCCGGAAATAATAGTGAGTTCATCAATTCTTACGTAATAGTTCCAGTGATATGGGGTGTTATCTGGATAGACAATAATATATTGCGGGTCATTGACGGAGTAACGTTGTTGCAAAGAGTAGTTTATTATTGCATTGGAAATTCCTAAGCTTACAACAAATGAAGCTGCTAGTACTAATGAAACTATTGCAATGGGTTTAACTTTTTTATAAATTAATGTGATCACAGTGGCAATGGCTAACAACGCAGAAATGATGAGTTCATTATTTGATCCCAAGATCGCGAAATTCTGTTCTTGGTTCGTAAAAGGATAGAACAAATTGATTCCATTACCGAGAAGGTCTATAAGAAGATGCCCGATGAATAATGTGGCGATCGTACTTATCCATGCCCAGAAGAACCGAACGTTTAAGGTTTTATAGATGATCCAGCCATATGCAGCTCCAATTAAGGGAACCATAGCAAGAGAATGTAACAATATATCACCAAAGTACTTAGTGATGTCAGGAGTGATAGCAATAATACAACCCAAAACAATAGTAATTATATAGTCTTTAGTAAGAGATAACCGCTTATTTAGAAAAAGTAATAGAATCGTTCCGCCCGTAATCAAGTGTATAGCCATATGAAGAAACATTTGCATCAAGTTACCTCCCAACCCTCCACATAAACCATAATCGCTTGATACAAAAACCTCAAAAAATCCTCATCACCAAACTGATCAAAATAACCCGCATAGCGACGATCCGTCGTATAGGCTTCAGCAATACATCTCAGAATCTCAATATCACAGACCATAAACTGCTCCAGACAACTCTTCCATTCACACACTAACGCTTGTACCTCACCAGAAGCAGGAGACAGATCCTGATGTCTCGCCAACGCATGAAATACCTGCTCCATGTTGACCGAGAACTGCTGGTAGGCTTTTTCTTGTTCTTCCGCAGACAGCTCGCTCACATTAGCTTCGAATTCCTGATATTTCTCGGTATCTCCATATACAAACTTCGCCTCGGATTCATATTGTTCTTGGATGGGCAGAATGGAAGAGTCGTCAAATAGATTAAGATGAGAGATATCCGTCCCATCCACATACTCGTCCAATTGGTCGATGATGGTTTCGAGCTTTTGTTTTCTTTGAACGAGTGTACTGCGATGCTCTCTTAGGATATCTTTTTGTTCACCTTTCGAAAGTTGCATCATGGCTGCAATGTCTTTCAAGGAGAAATTCATTTCTTTGAACAACAGAATCATCTGCAAATTTCCCAGTGCCTCTTGATCGTAATACCGATAACCATTGTCCTCGACTTTACTCGGTTTCAATAGATCCGTTTTATCGTAATAATGTAATGCGCGTTTGGTGATGCCTGTAATCTGAATGATATCTTTAATGGAGAAATAGGGTGTCTTCATTCCAAAATTCCTTTGTTTCAGCAAGGATAACACTTGCCGGAGTGATGGTTGCTTGGGTGATCGGTGTACCTGTTTTGTTCAGATAATATTGGATTAAGTGATAACCGCAGGCATAGCCAGCCGCATAGGGCATACCTACGGGCGTGAAGTTTTGCAATCTTGCAAGTTCATCGCCGTATAAATACGGATTGATCTGGTCAAAACCGGTGACATGCAGCTGGTCTTTCATTTTTGGCTTGATAACGTTATTCAAAGTCTCCAGTTCCGTTTTGGCTACCCATGGGCCTAGCAACTCTTCTCCATACAGGGATGTTGCAAAGCTCTCGGCCAACCCCTCGCTAACCACCATCTCCCCAAGCGTAATCTGTGGACTCCACTGGATATATTGATATCTCACATTATGATTGCATTCATGGGCTAACACGGATTGCATACGAGGTAGAGTATACCCATTGGGGATCAGGTTCGCAATAATATAACCCGGGATTCCACCATCTCCGCTGATGCCTTCGTTCATGGTGAGTGAAGGACTGTTCTTGTCGCCTAATAAAATCGTATATAGATATTCGGAGACCGATAGCTCAATCCCGTGATCTGTAAAGGTGGATAGACTCGTACAAACAGCTTCATGACACTGTTGCCAAAATGTTTCAGACGAGATCGCTGCTAACGATTCGTTAATCTCAGGTGTGATATCTGCGGGAGCGATATTCATAAAGTTATTCATCATAATTACATCGAAGCCATTAGGTTCGCTTGATCGAAAAGGAATCTGTTGAATGTTCCATTTGTTCATGAGTGGACTCATCATTCGCTCGCGGTATAACTCCAATTTCTCATCGGGTGCAGCCTGGATGATCTCCTCATAGATTTGATCTGAACGTAACGCGGTAATCTTCATCCTTAATCTCTCCTTCATGTAAGCTTGAGATCATTATCAAGTATGACCTTACGTAACAGTCAAGCGTTGATGTTACGCTGCTGGCTCTCTGAATGATTCTGCATCTTCATTGCGAATATCAGAGCAGACAGGAGATAGATCAGGCTTAACAAGAGATAAGGGAGTTGCAGCGAGAATACGCGATCAAGAGTCGTTTCACTAACCCGCACCAATAATCCGCCGAGAAGTGTACCGATGGCACTGATCCCAAAGGACAAAAAGCGAAACACACTTCCGACCCGGCCAAGCATCTCATTAGGAACGGAACGTTGCAGGATGGAGGAACGGGTAACATTGTAGACAATAATGAAAAATGCAGCACAGAAGTACAGTCCGCCTACCATATATGCATTTGTAGTAAGACCCACCACACCGTAGATGATTCCCATGCACAAAATGGAGGAGATAATCAATTGTTTTGTACTCCATCGCTTACGCATATAAGCAACAGCCTGGCTCCCTACAATGCTGCCGATCGTTGCAATGGAGATGAGAATACCGAATGCAAAAGCATCCAACTGAAGCACATCTCGTACAAAAAAGATCTGAGTAGCCAGGATAATCGAATACATCAGCGTAATGGTGACAGATAGAATGGCTAATCCGCGGAGAAAACGATCATGATAGACATATTGAATACCGGACCACATCTCGCGTTTCCAATTCTTCATTGGGCGAACTTCCTTCTTGGTTGCTTCCGTATCCCCTGGATAGAAGTTTCCCTTCAAACTAATTAAAAAGAACAGAGCAATAACAGCCGTTACGGCGTCTATGGCAAAAGGAAAAACAATATGCAGGGTGATGATGAACCCTCCCAGAGCAACGCCCAGAATATCACTCGTGATTAACTGTCCGGCGGTGAACTGCCCATTCGCTTTCTCCAACTTACTCTCATCTACCAGTTGAGGGATGACCGTCTGCACCGTACTGTCGAATACGACTCGGCTCAGGCCAATCCCAAACATGAACAGAGCCAGAATTGGGATGCTCACCCATCCTCCCCAGATGCACAATGTCAGGACAAGGAGAAGGATCATTCTCGCAAAGCCTGCCCCAATCAGCATATGTTTGCGTGAGTATCGGTCGATGAGAACACCCACGGGCAGACTGAATAGTAGCCAGGGTAAACGAAGTGCCGTCATGGTGACAGAGGCATACAACGTATCGCTTGTAAGTGTTGATATGAGCCAAGGAACCGCGGCAAGCGTAAGTCCATCACCCAAAAATGTAAGCGAAAATGCACCGAATAACTTGGTATAGTTCGAATTGATTTTCATCGTTCCCTCCACCAATAAGATGTATAGCGTAGCAACATTGAGGTTGGAAAATAATGTGTTTTCACTTAAACCAAATTTAAGTTATTACAAAATGGTTTTCAATCCTATTTTTACATTAAATAACTTCACAAAACGCTTACAAACTTTCAATTCTACCCTACCTTTTCCGCTACGAAGCTGAGATAATGGGAGAGGAATAAGGTATGAAACAGACGCGACAACCATGTTCACCAACAGTCTAAAAATAAAAGCTGCATATCCATAGGAGGATTATTAATGACGACACAACCATTGAATCTGATCCAATCCACGGAGGGCCAAGCGTTGCTTGCCCAAATGTATGGACAATCACAAGTAGAGGAACAGACTGCACGTTACACGAAGCTGAACGCAACGTTCGAAGAGTACTTTGGCGCGCAAGAGGGAAGCAAGTTGTTCAGCGCGGCAGGACGCAGCGAGATTGGCGGTAATCACACGGATCATAACCATGGTAAAGTACTGGCGGGCAGCATTACGTTGGATACGATTGCAGTGGCAGCACCAACTGCGGATTCGGTTATTACGTTTTACTCAGAAGGTTATGACAAGAAATATGTAATCGATCTCACGGATCTCACGCCAAATACGGAAGACGATGGCACAACAGCATTGATTCGTGGTATGGCTGCGGGATTTGGAGAATTCGGATATAAGGTAGGCGGTTTCCAGGCGTATCTCTCAAGTAACGTGTTCTCGGCATCAGGAGTGAGTTCCTCGGCGTCATTCGAGATGCTGATCTGTACGATTTTGAATCATTTCTATAATGACGGAGCACTGGATGTTGTAACCTTGGCCAAAATCGGTCAGTATGCGGAGAATCATTATTGGAACAAACCTTCCGGTCTGCTGGATCAGATGGCTTGTGCGTACGGTGGACTGATTGCCATTGATTTTGAAAATCCTGCACAGCCGGTTATCGAGCCTGTTCAATGGGATTTCCAACAAAACGGTTACTCATTGGTCATTGTGAATACGGGCGGTAACCACGCTGATCTGACGGAAGATTACGCTGCTGTGCCATATGAGATGAGAGCGGTTGCTCAAGCGCTCGGCAGTGAGTATGTTCGGGAAATTACAGCTGACGCAATCTACGCCAACCTCAAGAAGGTTCGTGAAGCGGCTGGGGATCGTGCCGTGCTACGTGCGCTTCATTTCCTGGAGGAAAACAATCGTGTCGATGGTCAGGTTCAGGCGTTGCGTGATGGACGTTTTGCTGATTTCTTGAAACTGATTACGGCGTCCGGTAACTCGTCATGGAAGTGGTTGCAGAATGTATATCAGAGTGGTGCTGTGAAGGAACAGGAGATTGGCATTGCGCTGGCACTGACTGAGAATTATCTGCAAAACCTGGGTGATGGCGCTTGTCGTATTCATGGTGGCGGATTCGCAGGGGTTATTCTTACAATTCTTCCGAATGAAAAAGTAGAAGAGTATATGTCCTGGATGCATGATATGTTGGACACGCCAATTATTGTCGTTAATGTGCGTGCACAAGGCGCAGTATGCTTGAATGCATTGGTGGATAGTGTGAACCCATAGGAACGTAGAGAACGGATCATATGTATAAAAAAGCGGTTATCGGCCTGGGTTAGCTCAGGATGGATAACCGCTATTTGTCATTCAAGCTAGAAGCGATTAATGCAAGAACTGATTAAGTTCTTGTAAAACGTCCTCGACCATAGGCAGCCTGTCCGCAGTGTACACATCAATATCAATGGAGGTAAGCAACGGTAGCAGGACTTGTGCGATATTCGGTAACGTGAGGATTAGACGAGACGGTTTATACT
Organism: Paenibacillus sp. PAMC 26794; assembly: GCF_000316035.1. GTDB lineage: Bacteria > Bacillota > Bacilli > Paenibacillales > Paenibacillaceae > Paenibacillus. The sequence goes on along the minus strand of NZ_ANHX01000052.1, from coordinate 44,389 downwards.
CTCGCTGTAATAGAAGATCAACGAGTTCTTCAATACATTGCTCCGAACTTCGCTTTTTTTCTGCTACAGCAGAGTGGATGATCATGCCTGAGGCTGGCTCGCTGATGATGAGAATTTGCGGAAAATAGGGACGCCCCTTATTACCAACGGCTGTGTGTAGATAGAATAATCCGAATTCCCAGAATGATTCCGGCGGACACGGAAGTCTGCGCAGGCGCGCGAGTTTAATTTCGTCAATCCGTGCAGCCTGTGCTGGTTCTTCTTCTACTACGAGCGGAACGGGCTCAACCCACTGGTCGCTCCAGTTCCATGCTTGCCCGTCGGAGGATCGCTCTGGCACACGTGTGAGAAATAATTGCTGATCTGAATGAAAGAGCTGATCCGGGTCTGACTGTACGGATGAGGCTACTTCAATGGCCTGCTCAACGCAGGTTGCAAAGAACCGGAGGTCTTTAGCTTCCCGAACAGGGCCAGGTACGAATCCCGGTTCATATCGATGAAAAGTAGGCCAGGCATTACGTCCCCGGTAAGAGAAACCCAGCGCTTTTAGCTGTTTGTACTCCTCACTGGATAGCTCGTCCCGGTTTTCGAAGGACAACAGCAGGCATTGTTGGGTAAAAACGGGATCTTCAACGTTGTTTCCTTGCAGCAGATTAAACAAGTTGTCGAGCCCTTCTGTTCCCAGATAAACAGCCAGTCCATACATCTCGCCTCCGTTGCCCATCACAGTGCAGTAGCCAATCTGTCCCGTTTCCGGGTCCTGGACACCAAAAATATGAGAGCTACTCAGCCATTGCCAGCTTGCTTGTTGCTTGAAACGGTTGCTTGCTTCGTACAATGGACGTGCTTCTTCAATAAGTAATTTCATGAATAGTAATTTCTCCTTTCATAATAAGTGGATAGTGACCGTTAGAGTGAGTCTACCACATCTGTATTCGATTCTATAGTAACGCGGACGCGAGCCGACTACGCCCGAGGGAGAAGAAACCAGTTTATTCAAAATCAGGTTTTATACAGGTCAGCTTATAGCTGATACAATAGAGAATAATCTAGTAAACGAGGATGGAGCGAGCAATGAGAGGATCAGAGCCAATATTGAATTACATAACCAATTATATATTAAAGAAGGGCGAGGAGCTAAGTAAACCAGTTCCAACCCGGACGGAATCTGAGGTTGAAGCGTCGCTTCATGAACTTCACATCATCCGCAAAACGGTTCGGACATTCCGCCATACAGGTACACTTATTCTGGCTCTGGATTTCCCGGAAGAAACTGCAGAGAGCAGGGGCGAAACTGGCTATTCGGAACATACGCTGGCTCCGCCCATACTGCAAGGATGGACGCCGGGCAAGAGGGTGGACATGGATGAAGCAGAAGCATTTGATCTGATGCAACAGGGCTGGGTTATCAAAGAAATTCGATTGAAGCGAGATGGAAAGACGGTAGAGCGTGCCCATTATCGGATGGGATATCGTCTTTTTAACGATATGGAGAGACAGATATTATGTGATCAACAGGTCCAATCTGCTGAACTGGAGAAGTATCAATTACGTGCAGGTAATCTGATGGAACTATACAAAAACAATCAAACCGGAAGGGCAACAGAACTCTTCAAGCTTGTACTTTTGCTGAATGTGAGTCTTCAATGGAACGTCGCTAAACTGCTGGAGAGCGAACACTTCCCTGCTCGTTGGAATCTTGAAAAGAGAATAAAGGGGTTGCATTTCATACGTGCGATTACAGAGATTGCGTTATCTGCTCCTGTCTTTGACTGGAAGGAAGTCGGTTCCCGCTACTATGGAGCAATTGGGGGCTCTAAGGCATTTGATATACATCGGGAGGAATTCCTGTCATGGCTTGAGCATAACTCAGGCACATCTGCTGAATTGTTAGGCATGATTAGTCCTGGGAGAATAACGCCAATGTATTTTGCAGGTGACTTGGAGGGGCAGTGGTCTACCTATAAAGCTGGACCAGTCCATGCGCTGACGGATCTGTCGATTGCCCAGGATCATTACAAAACAAACGCTGAAATATTGTGGCTGGTGGAAAACCGGGCTGTGCTTACCCGAATGGCTGCTGAACCGGATTTCGTAGAGCAAACCAATTCACTCATCGTCTGTGTGGATGGACATATGCGCAGCTCGCACAGAACATTCATTCAACGTTTACTGGAAGAAGATAGGTCAATTAAACAAGCCATTCTATGGAGCGATTATGATGCAGATGGACTTCTAATTACTGGTGAGATGAGCGCTGCTTTGGCTGGTCATGAACTGGTGTTGAAATTCATAGCTCACGATCATCAGGTTTATCAGGATCATGCTGCATTTAAAGCATATATGGACTTACTACTTACGACTACTCATTTAGAACAGGAGCAGGTGCTTGGTAAGCGGGAGGAGTGGAGCAGATGGATCAATCTTTAATCTCTATATTTCAGCATAAGGATTCAGCACCTGAACTTCTTCAGACCATGCGGGATATTTCCTCCTTATCCGGTGTTCTTAGTGATCTGGGGTCACAGAATTTTTTTCAGACGCCCATCGAAATTTTACGATTTTTACGGATTATCCAGTTGGTCAATGAGGCTGCACTGGGGCTGGATGAACCCATTGAGAATGCAAGTACACTCTACTATCGTTATCGAAATAAATATCAGGATGCTGAGCCACCGGAAACCAAGAAAGTAGAACAGATTGTAGCTGTGCTTGTTAAGCATAACTGGATTTCGAAGCAGACTCGTCAGATCAAGATGAGAGATGTGGGCAAGCGAATGATGGACGCCCTGATCCGCTTGGCGAATGACTCCCTGGCCTATTACATGCATGATGATATCGGCAGATCCCTTTTTCAAGCGAGACGGGATGCTGAGCATAGTGAGGCTTATGACGATCACGGTATATCCGGGGGCAATAAAATTGCAAGCATGATCCGTAATGTCGAACATGCACTTCAACTACTGAAGGAAAGGGAGCTCGAACTACTGGCTGATCGCAATGCGCTACCCCAACTGGAAATTATACATCAGCTTATGAGGGAGCTTGAGCAGAAGCTCAGTGAGCGGCTTCATCAGTTTCAGACGCTAGAAGACAGTCTTGTCTTAAGTCATCTCATGCAGCAGGGAACAGCCGTATTAGCAGAAGGAACCCACTTGAGTATAGGCATGATTAACAAGTACTTGAAATTCACAACCATGCAGCAAACGATGTTGTCGTCTACGATTCATCCCGAGAAAGTACGTGAATTTATTGTCAGTATGTATGATCCTCCATTGGATTCTGACACGCCTAATGTGTACCAATTGCTTAGTTTTATGGAACAGAACCAGTATGCTGATGAAGCGATGGATGGTTTATGGGTCCCTGTTAAATTTGCCTCGCCGTTGTCCGGTGTAGCTGTGAGTGAGGCAGTGCAGTATCTGGAGGCATATGAACCAGTTATTGAACCTATAGATATGTCTGATCCGGCTGAATTACAGTATGTAGAAGAAGAAGTATCACTTGAGCAACTAAGTGAATTGATGGGAGATACCGAGTGGTTATTGACCAAATCCATGATTCAGACAGAAGCCATTGAACAATATATGGCTGCTGTGGATGAAGCACCTGTAGAACAGGTTATCATCGAAGCGACATCATCTGAATGGGGCGACGCAATAAATGCGCTGACTGCCATCTCTGCCCTGATCGGTAACAAAACATTGGATATGGAACAGATCAATGCCGTCGCATCAGGTCCACAGTATGCTAAGTTATGGGACTGGATCGAGCCTGATGATCGAAATCAAAGGATAACCAGCCGTAAGCTGCGAAAGGAGAATCAGGATGACAGATGAGCCGACAAATCTCTCTTCTGAAGAGATGAACCAAGAGCAGGGAACCGAAGCTGTAGACAACGTTAACGCTCTTCATGTGATGCAGGCGATCAAAGGTATGCTTACAGAGCAGGAAGAACTGGTGTTTATGAACCTGTTGTTTTCTTCGTCTGCCACAATTCGGGCAGGGAACTTTGGCTTGTCACGCCGAGAGGTTGAGAAACAATTGAATATTACAGGTCAGGAGGCTGCCTTTTATTCGTTTATACAGCGAGTGAATCAGGGCGTAAGCCGTTATTTTCAATTGATCTATGATGAGGATCGGGATCAGGTTGTTGTCATGATGAGAGTTTCTGCGAGGGCAGCTCGAAGCACACTTTCCAAGGAAAGTCTGGCGATATTATTGTTCATGTTCTATCAACAGGAAGTATTGCAGCATGAGTATACACTGTTTGACCAACTCTTGGATGCATTTGGACATGAAACCACCAAGGCCAACCAGCGATTGCTCATGAACCTGGACCCTTTACGGAAAATTGGTGCCCTTGAGGAGTATGATACCCGTTCACCCGAAAAGGCTTATCAATTAACAGCCATAGGTGTACATATGTTTTCCGATTCATTTTTGCGCCGTACAGTCGAGTTCAGTCAATCGAACCAGTTAAATAAAGAAGAAGTCATGAAATTTTTCAAAAGATATAACCTTCAACAGCAAGGAGCGGAATAACAAGAGATGATACCTTATAAAATGTGGTTCGCCGGAATTCGTGACTATGACAATACCGTAATGGATTTGTCGGGCAGGCAGGAACATATATTGATCACTGGACCTAACGGGGCAGGCAAATCGACGATCACGTATTGTATGGGAGCGGTCTTGTATTCATCAAAAGTAGAACTGGAAGGGTTGAAATCCCGGAATCTGTTACCGGATCATACCTGGAATGCACAGATCCGCTTGTTATTTCGCAACGAAGGCAGCATGAAGATCGACGCTCCTGAATGGATCGAATTTGCGATATATATTTCACAGGAGCCCGGATCAGGGCAGCCTGTCAAGAGGGAGTATGTTGTATATTCTGGGGATCGCCCTGGAGAGTGGTTACACGAAACCCGATATAGCTCAGGAGATCGGCAATATAATTTTACGGCATATAAGAGAGATCTGGAGTACAAATACAAAATTGACCCTGATTTATTCTATTTGATCTGGTACCAGCAGGAGGTTAATCAGTTCGCGGTCATGCATTCGGAGGAACGATTTCGGATATTTGCAGCAATGCATGGCATAGATGCAGTACAGCGGAACTGGGAAGAAAGTGTGGAACAACTGCAGGAGACACGCCAAACGTTGCTTCAGGCTGAAACGAATGTGAGTAACAAAAAACAGTGGCTGCATATACAGAAGTCTAGCTTGGATCGATATGAGGATAACCGGAAACGCCTTCTGGAGGGAGGGGAATTGTATGCCTCCTCCCTGCTTCAACTGGAGGATTACTACAAGCGTGAAGAGAAGGAACTCAAGGATCAACTGGAACAACTGGAATGGGATCGGGAGCATTCGGAGGATCAGCTTGCCCATATCAGGCTTCAAACAACAGAAATTCTATTGAGGCAATCGGGTAGCGAGCAACAGATGCAGGCTCTGACAGTTGAACTGCAGCAACGTTCTATCCGGCATGAGGAACTAGAAGCTGAACAGGCACAAACGGTGGAGGTTATCCAGCGTTTGGAATCAGATCTGGCAGCAATCCAACAGGAGCAGCTCCGGATTACCCGGACGGAGAATGAGGTGCAGCAACAGTTGGATCAGGTTGTTAAACAGTTAGAGAAGCTTGGTCTGGAGCATGAGCAGTTACAAAATAAGTTAAGCACTGCTGATGATAGAGTTACCCGACATATCAAAGCAATTGCGTTACTGGAGACGGAAGCTGAACAAGATCGAAAGGCTGAACAGGAGCATGTAGATTATTTGCAGCGGTATGCCGGAAGTTATGCGGTACAGGAGGAAATGACAGCGCTGGAAGAGCAGTTGAATGTGAACAAGGATCTTAAACGTGATCTGCTTCATCAGCGCCAGGAATTTCTTGATGAAAGTGATCGTCTTGCATCCAACCGGGATTGGTCCAGCCGTCAGCGTCAGTCCTTGAGCTATTTCGATAAACGAGGGGTTCAAGCATATTCGTTACGAGATCTCATAGAGATGGACGAAGGGGCTCCGCTTCAATCAGAGGAACGGCTTGAACCGATTAAATATGCTATATTTTTTGACGGTCGATATGCCAGTGTTCCCAATGATCTGTATCATGTGCCACTGAAGAGTGTCATTCCGGATAAATCAGTGATGAAGATTCCTTCCTTGCACTTAAGGGTGAAGCCGGATTTGACTGAGGAAGTATTGCCTTTTGCAATGAAATCCCTGTGGTGGGTAGAACAATTTTTCCGGGAAGTTGAGCCCAGAATCACAGAAGGTGTTTTGTTGGATAGCATGGGCATTCGAGGACCGCAGGAGAAGCGAAGGTACATTTTGAGTGAACAGGCTCTTGTAATCCGAAGGGAAGAGTTGGATAAAAATATTACATTGCTGACGGAGAAGGTAGAACATACTGGTGAGCGTATCACCAGCCTGGCCGGTAGGTTACAGGAACTGAACTCCATACTGCCTATGATGAAGCGTGCGGAGGCATTCATGACGCGTGAACATGAACGCAATCATCGTAGAGACAAGCTGATGGAGGAAAATAGCTTACTGGTGGCAGAACAACAAAGCATCCGGGAAATGAAGAAGCTGGAGTCCGGTATCATAAAACAACTTGTACAATTGGAGGAAGAAATTCGCGTATTGCAACTTGAGGCTGACTTTTATGTACGTCTCGGTAACTTGAAGGGGAAATACGAACAATTGAATGTAAGCCAGCGCAGATTGGCTGATCTGAAAGCTCAGATTGGGGATATTCAAGATCAGATGAAGGAGTATGAGGACCAGCAGGATGCAATCAGCACTAACTTACGGCGGTTGAAGCGTGAAGATAATGATACGCAGGCCCAATTGGAATCCGAGACGAATAAGCTGAATTGGATCAATAAACAAATGGAGAATCGTCGGGAGTCGTTTGTTACCGCAGAAGCTGAGCATGTGAATATCATTCTGGAGATTGAGGATTTCAAAGGGGTTTCTTCATTACTCATGGAACAGGTTCTCGAGGAACTTCAGATTTCGCAAATGGATGAAGATCAGGGGACGGGTCAGTCATCACGTGAGGTACCTTCCCTTTCTCGGGTTCGAATGGGCTATGAAAATGGCAAAACGAAGTATAATCATGCACGTAATGAAGCCAACATTGATCCTGCGGCACCTGAAAACTACAGGGTAGTGAAGGAGGAATTTGAGCGACTTCAGGATGAATACAAGCGGACCAAACTGTTATTTGAACAAGATGAAGAGCGGACCATTCAATTAAAGGATCAATTAGAGACAACGATACAGATGCGGGTCCTTGAGATCCAACAGCAATTTCGTTCGTACATGGCGCTATTTCAGTTCGAAGGTGAAATCAACTGGGAGCAATATGCGGACAAAAAAGGGAGAACTCACTTTCACCTGTATATCCGTGCACGCAAGGAAGGACATCGAGGCACGATGGAGGATGTGAGTCTCAAGGCACGCGGAGGACGAGTTGGTAAAGGGGTATCGGGTGGAGAAGAATCTCTGAGTTCTTTGTTATTCGCACTTGCGTTGTTGCGGAACCTGCAGACAAGTCCAGGCTTTATCGTGCTTGATGAGTTCGACAGTGCATTGGATGAACAACGCAAGCTGAAGGTCTTCGATCTGTATCATCGGGAACTGGCACGGAAATTGATTATCCTGACGCCCAAATCTCATGAGAATACCTATCTGAATCGATTCAAAAAAGCGTATGTTGTTCACCATAATCCGATTCTTACGCGAAGCAGAGTAGCAGGTATACATGTGAAAAAGCAGGAAGAACTCTCATTGGATAGATCGTGATCTGGAATATAGGCTTAGTGGATCATGGTTGGATTAGGCGAGAGGCTGTATCTCAATCATATTCTCACAGAAAAGTTTCGATTTTTTTTGAAACCTGTTTGAAACTATATCCAAAACGATGCGTAACATAAGCTATTCATTGCTTTTGTCGAAATTTGTAATAAAATGTACTTCGTTTAAATACTAGTTGATATCCCTTTAAAACATACTTAAGGGGATTGAAGTGGTTTTTGTTTTTATATGTAGAAAAATGACAAAATATAGAGTATAGTTAAGGGATAATTTAACTATTTTTTTCTATGAATTAGGATGTAAAGATGAACATTGGATTTTGCTAGTTTTAAAAGAAATGAATCTAGTAACGGGGGATGGAAATGAGCTCATTCAGAAACTGGCTTAACTCAACCAAACAAGGCCTTGAGGACCAGGTTAAACGATTCAAGAATAAAGATTTTATGGATGCTGTAGTGGCAGGTTGTGCCTTGGTTGCTTTTGCTGATGGAAGCGTCGATGCTTCAGAGAAGAACAAGATGGCGGGATACATAAATCTGAGTCAGGAATTGAAAGTATTTGATATGACGGTTGTCATCGAACGCTTCAATCATTATGTTAATAATTTTGAGTTTTCTCCCGAGATCGGGAAACAGGAAGCCTTGAAGGCTATTGCCAAGTTCAAGTCCAAGCCGGAAGTCGGTCGTGTCATTGTAGGTGTGTGTAGTGCGATTGGTGCTGCTGATGGTAACTTTGATGATCAAGAGCGTAGAGTCGTAGCTGAAATTTGCACGATTCTTGGCTTGAACCCGGGTGAATTCAGTCTGTAACCACCCTAGCATCTGAAGATGAAAGGAGGTGAATATCAGTGGCTGGTATTAATTTGGTCAAGGGACAGAAGATCGATCTAACCAAGGGTAAAGCAGGATTAACTCAAGTCATCGCCGGTTTGGGTTGGGACCCTGTAGCCTCCAAAGGTTTCTTTGGAAGAAAGAAACAGGCGAATATCGATTGTGATGCTTCCGCGTTGCTGTTGAATGAGAATGGCAAGTTAGCGAAAGAAACCAATCTGGTCTGTTTCCATAACAAGCAGAGTTTGTGTAGATCTGTAGTTCATTCAGGAGATAATCTAACGGGTGAGGGTGAAGGAGACGATGAGCAAATCAGAATCAACCTCTCCTCCGTACCTGCCGATGTTCATAGAATTCTTATCGTTGTAAACATTTATGATTGTGTGAATCGCAAACAGGATTTTGGCATGATTGAGCGTGCATATATCCGCATTTTGGATGGGAAAAATTCTCAGGAGTTGGTCAAGTTTAATCTATCCGATAGTTATGCAGGCATGACAGCCCTCATCTGTGGCGAAATGTATCGACACGGTGCAGAGTGGAAATTCTCTGCAATTGGTGAAGGTGCTCATGCGGTACATATCGATGAGCTCGCTCGTCGTTATACGTAGTAAATGATTCCTCAAAATGCAATTTAGCATCTAATTTTATAGTGAAGCGGAGATGAATCGAATGGCTATCAATCTATCCAAAGGTCAGAAGATCGACTTAACTAAAACGAATCCGGGTTTGGCCAAAATCACTGTAGGTTTGGGCTGGGATACCAATAAGTATGATGGCGGCAAGGATTTTGACCTGGATGTATCCGTGTTCTGTACGAATGCAGATGGTAAGGTTGATGGAGAAAAGAATTTTATTTTCTTCAACAATCCGCAAAATGAGAATGGTTCTGTAGTTCATACGGGTGATAACCGTACGGGTGAAGGAGATGGCGATGATGAGCAAGTGAACATCGACCTGCCTAACGTTCCGGCCAATATCGAGAAAATTGCTTTTACGATTACAATCTATGAAGCGCAGGAACGCAGCCAGAACTTTGGACAAGTGTCCCGCGCATATGTACGTATCGTAAATGAGGCTAATTCCGAAGAACTGATCCGTTTTGATCTGGGCGAAGATTTCTCCATCGAGACAGGTGTTGTTGTTGGAGAATTGTACCGTCATAGCGGTGAATGGAAATTTAGCGCAATTGGTAGCGGTTATCAGGACGGTCTGGTTGGTCTTACGCGCGACTACGGTCTGCAATAGGACACAATTATGAATTGGTGATCTATAGAAGTGAGGGAAGCCGTCAATTTGGCGGTTTTCCTTTTCATTATTATAGGTATCTTATATAAAGAAAGGTGGACGAATATATGACAATTAGCTTAGCTAAAGGACAGCGTATCGATCTAACCAAAACCAATCCAGGTTTGACAAAAGTTGTGGTGGGCCTTGGATGGGATACCAACAAATATAGCGGCGGGGTCGATTTTGACTTGGATGCTTCAGCATTTTTGCTTTATGAAGATGGCAAAGCCAAAGGTACAGACGATTTTATCTTTTACAACAACCCAACGGGTGGTGCAGGTTCACTAACTCACACGGGAGATAACCGTACAGGTGAGGGAGAAGGCGATGATGAGCAGATTATCGTGGATTTCAGCAAAGTCCCTGCAAATATTACTCGAATCGGCATTACCGTAACCATCTATGATTATGAAGCACGCGCACAGAATTTCGGCCAGGTGTCCAATGCTTTTGTTCGCGTTGTAGATGCGTCCAACGAGCGAGAGGTTCTGCGTTATGATCTGGGCGAAGATTTCTCCACGGAGACGGCTGTTATTTTCTGTGAATTCTACCGCTCGGGTGCAGATTGGAAGTTCCAGGCGATCGGAAGTGGTTTTGCCGGCGGACTTGCAGCTCTATGTCAAAACTACGGATTAGATGCCAAATAGGAGAAGAAAGGTGAATCTGTTATGGCTGTAACTGTCGTCAAAGGGCAAAAAACGGACCTGACTAAAACTAATCCCGGACTTTCCCGTCTTACGGTTGGTATTGGCTGGGATTCCCCCTCAGCTCTTGAGCTCGATACATCTGCATTTCTTCTTGGTGTTGGCGGCAAAGTATCCGGTGATGAAGATTTTATCTTTTATAACCAGCCGACAACAGCATTTATTACGTACAAGGATACGCCGCAGCAATCGGACAAAAAGCAATTTGATATTGATCTGAGCAAAATCCCTGCTCGTATTGAGAAGATTGCGTTCAGTCTGACCATCTATGAAGGTGAATCCAGAAATCAAAGCTTTGGTCAGGTTCAGAATACCTATATCCGCTTTGGGAATGCCAATAACGGACAGGAAGCATTGAGATATGATCTGGCTAGTGGATTTACCGTGGAAACGGCGATCGTTATTGGCGAGTTATATCGACATAATGGAGAGTGGAAGTTTAATGCGGTTGGCTCCGGTTTTGCTGGCGGACTGAATGCATTGTGTGGAAATTTTGGCGTAAGTGTTGAGGATCATGCTTCATCTTCACAACCAGCTCCTCCTGTACCTCAGCCCCCAGCACCGAAACCTCCAGCTCCACCTGCTCAGCCGCCTCAACCCAAGATTGAACTGAACCTGAACAAGATTGAGCTGAAGAAAAAGGGCGATACGATTAACCTGAAGAAAAATTCAGGCGGACTCGGAGAGATTTTAATTAATCTCAACTGGAATCAACAGAACAGCCGAGGGTTGTTCGGGCGAAACAAGAGCGTGGATCTGGATCTCGGTTGCCTCTTTGAAATGATGGATGGCAGTAAAGGGGTCATACAGGCTCTTGGAGAATCATTCGGGTCCTTGAACCGATATCCGTACATTGCTTTGGACGGGGACGACCGGACGGGGTCAGTGAAGACCGGAGAGAATCTGCGTATTAATGGTGAACGTGTTGCCCATATCAAGCGTATCCTCGTGTTCACTTACATTTATGAAGGCGTGAAAAATTGGTCACAGGCCGATGGAATTGTAACGATTAACCAGAAAGACGGTCCTGATATTATCGTCCGCATGAATGAACATGGAAGTTCCTTGGGAATGTGTGGTATTGCCATGTTCCGCAACGTGAATGATGAGACGTTCAGTGTCGAGAGAATTGTCCAGTTCTACAATGGACACCGCGCCCTGGATGAAGCCCATGGGTGGGGAATGAGCTGGACTGCCGGCAGTAAATAACAATTTGAGTTAGCGGAGGCTGCCTTTTCATGTTTAGTGATTTCTTTAAAAGCATTAGTGAGAACTATGGCCATTTCTTCTCTTGGACCGAGATTGTAGCCACACTCTCTGACCCGGTAAGCTGGGGGATTATTGGTAGCTTAATCTTGCTGGAGGGGCTTCTGTCTGCGGATAACGCGCTGGTACTGGCTGTTATGGTTAAACATTTGCCCAAGGAACAGCAGAAGCGGGCGTTATTCTATGGTATCTTAGGAGCTTATATTTTCAGGTTTATTGCGATCGGGCTGGGGACATTCCTCGTCAAGATCACTCTGATCAAAGTGCTCGGAGCTCTATACCTCCTGTACATTGCTTACAAAGGACTATTCAAGTCTCAGGAGGATGAGAATCAGGAAGGCAAGCAATATTCATTCTGGAAAACCGTGCTCATGGTTGAACTGATGGATATTGCCTTCAGTATCGATAGTGTTATTGCGGCGTTTGGTATTAGTGAGCAGATTTGGGTCCTTTTCCTCGGAGGCATTATCGGGGTGCTCATGATGCGTGGTGTCGCGCAGATTTTCCTTAAACTTATTGACAAGTTCCCTGAACTGGAAAAAGCAGCGTTTATCCTTATTGCTATTATTTCAGTGAAAATGATGTTAAGTGCTTTTGGTTTCCATATCTCAAACGTGATCTTCTTCTCATTACTGATCGCTGTATTTGCTGGAGCGATTCTCCTCGGTTCAGCGAGAAGAAAAAAAGAGAACAAAGGTCAAGCCTGATCATTTTTGTCACATTTGCCACCAATCCCTCCGCTTTTTGGAGGGATTGGTTTTTATACCCCGACAGCATTCATTTCATCATGCAGACTGACTTGAAGTCAGAAAGTGCAAGGAGGAGAATAACCTGAAATATTTTAGTTTTTTGAACTCTGAGGAGGAAGAAGCGTTATTTTTTTCTTCACCCGTATCGTTTAGTCATCGAACCTCCAAAGAAATACTGGCATACGCTGTTGGGGCTGCTTTGTACATGCCAGCCACCCGTCCGCATATTGCGGACGATATTATGAACGGTAAGCATGAAGGACTCACAACCATCATTATTGACCTGGAAGATGCAGTAGGTGACGAGCAGGTAGAATTTGCGGAACAATGTGTGGCGCAGCAGCTTACACTTTTAACAGAGTACATGGAGATCGGGAAGTTATCACCGAACCAATTGCCCTTGCTTTTTGTACGAATGAGATCCCCGGAGCAGTTGGAATATCTTTTTGAAGGACTAGGTGAGCGAATGACCTTGTTGACAGGTGTGGTTTTGCCAAAGTTCGACTGTACGAATGGACGTGCTTATATGCAGCTTGTTCACGAATACAATCTGCAGAAAGACAGCACACATCCACTCCTGTATGCCATGCCTATTTTGGAGACTGCGGATGTGATCTATCGGGAGACACGCTGGGATACATTGCTCCAATTAAAACAGATCGTGGACGAGTATGCTCCATATATACTGAACATCCGAATCGGAGCAACGGATTTCTCAAGTCTGTTCGGCCTGAGACGAAGTCCGGAACTCACCGTATATGATATTGCAACCATACGTGATTGCATATCCGATATCATCAATTTATATGGGCGCGCAGACAATGGTTATGTAATATCCGGGCCGGTATGGGAGTATTTTAGCCAGAGAGACCGCATATTCAAGCCCCAATTAAGGCAGACGCCATTCGAAGAATCACTCGGCAAGACGGGCCGGGACCTGAGAATGAAATATATCACGAACTCTATGGATGGACTCATGCGTGAGGTCATGATGGATAAGGAGAACGGCATTGTGGGAAAAACGATCATTCATCCAACACAGATCAAGCCTGTTCAGGCGATGTATGTCGTGACGCATGAAGAATTCATGGACGCACAGGGTATTATAGGCCGTAATGATGGAAGCCTGGGTGTTTTCAAAAGCGCGTATACCAACAAAATGAACGAGATCAAGCCACACTTGAGTTGGGCTAAACGAATTTTAATCCGATCACAAATATATGGGGTGTTACATGAACAGCAGCATTACGTCGGGCTCTTGCCCAAACATGAACAAACGTACGTTTCCTATTCTTGATCAGTTCAATATCACGATTGAGGCCACTCACAATCCGTTTGAAATCCCTCTGGAGAATCTGTTCTCGATGGCGGCTCGCTTAAATAAAAAGAGATCATTTCTTTTTGTCAGTAAGTTGCTTGGCAAACATATTGCGGTCAATCCCTATACCTCTTTATTAAGCGGGGCTGCCCTGGCAGTTCTTCTATATGAAGATTTAAATCACGGAGAGGACGAACGCATTGCAGAATGGAAACAACGAATGGTCGAAGGTTTGATTGATCCTGATCAAGCTCGTGAGTCGTATGCGTATTTAATGAATGCCAAAATGACCTTGCCTGAAGAAGTACGATTCGTCGGGTTCGCTGAGACAGCCACCGCTCTGGGGCAAAGTATGTACGAGCTGTTCGCTGATCATGCAACGTATATTCATTCCACAAGAGAGTACCTGCCTGAAATGGAGCCGGATATTCAATTCGAGGAGGAGCATTCTCACGCGATGTCTCATCGCTGTTATGCTCTGGACTCCGAATCACTCGCAGAGGGTGGGCCTCTTGTTCTTGTGGATGATGAAATCACAACGGGCAATACCACATTGAACATTATTCGGGATATCCAGCGCACCTATCCGCGCAAACAATATTATATCGCGTCTTTGCTGGATTGGCGCACTGAAACAGATGAGCAGAAATTCACAGCACTGGAAGTCGAACTTGGAATTACGATCACTCCACTATGCTTATTAAAGGGAAAGATCCAGGTGATGGGCGAACCAGCGATCAATGCTTATGGAGAGAAGCCGGGCACTGAATCCGCATCGTTGATACATGTTGTGTCTGTAGCAGGTGAACTGGAGCCATGGGCAGCTGTATCTGCGGATTCCGAGGGGAATCACTGGTCGGCTCCGTATCTTCGGTATACAGGACGATTCGGAATTCATTCAAGTCATAATGTTGGTCTGGGTTCCGGCATTGCCAGGATCGCAGCCATTTTGCGAGAAAAAAGGAAGGGCCAGCGTACCCTTGTCATGGGTACAGGGGAGTTTATGCATATTCCGATGCGAATTGCAGCTGAGATGGGCGACGGGGTAATGTACCAGTCCACGACTCGGAGTCCAATCCATACGGTGAATCGCCCAGGATATGCGGTTATTGCAGGTGAAGGATATGCTTCGCCAGAAGATCCGACTGTTCGCAATTATATATACAATGTATTACCTGGGCAATATGATGAGATTTTTGTTTTGATGGAAAGACATATGTCTGAAGAACGCATGCAGCCCCTGCTGGATGTATTGTCCCAACTCGGATGTAAGCAAATATACGTGGTGTACTGCGGTGTTCCACAGGAGGGCTGAGAAGACAGCTATGAACGTACCTACAATTGAGAGTATGCTGAAGCATAAGGTTAAATCACCTGACCCACTGGGCAGTTATGACCCGTCCGATGTAGTATTTCTGTTAAAGGATTTAAGTAGTATTCAGTTGGAAAAAGAGACCGGAGAGCGTGAACACGCCATTCAGTCGGGTGTGCATTATTCGGAAATGCTACCCGTGGAGTATCACCCTACGGATGAATATATTGAGTTGTTCCACGATACATTAGCGCAATCGGCGGAGAAGGTAGCTATGGCTGCAGCCGCGGTAGCAGAGATGATCGTGCGCAAGAGGGGACTCGATACCGTTCTGGTCTCACTTGCTCGTGCCGGAACGCCAATTGGCATTTTGGTCAAACGTTATATTTCCATGAAATACAATGTGGATCTGCCGCATTACAGTATTTCCATTATTCGTGGAAAAGGGATTGATGAGAACGCCATTCTATATATTTGGCAGCAGCATGGATTGCATGCACCTATTCAATTCATTGATGGCTGGACAGGCAAGGGAGCGATTCGCAAGGTACTGGTGGAAGCTTGTGAAAGCCTGAATGAACGTTATGGCATCCGATTGGATGATGATCTTGCCGTGTTGGCCGATCCGGGGCAATGCTCGGCTACCTATGGTACCCGAGAGGATTATTTGATCCCAAGCGCTTGTCTGAATTCGACCGTATCCGGTCTGATGAGCCGTACCGTACTGCGGGATGACCTCATCGGACCGGATGACTTCCATGGAGCCAAGTGGTACAAAGAGTGGGCTTCATCCGATCTGTCCAATGTGTTTGTGGACAAGGTATCCGATTACTTTGCCAAGGTTGAACAGGAGGCATCTCTTCAAGCGGATGAAGCACTTTCTCATCCCCCAGAAGTGACCTGGCAGGGTATGGAGGATATTCAATCCATTCAACAGGCATTTGATATCCAGGATGTGAATCTGATCAAGCCGGGGATCGGAGAGACTACGCGGGTACTATTGCGTCGTGTACCTTGGAAGATTCTGATTGATCGCCCGAACAATCCTAATTTGAAACATATTATGCTGCTTGCGCAAGACCGGGGTGTCCCGGTTGAAGTGTTCCCTAGATTGAGTTATTCATGTTGCGGTATTATTCGATCGGTAAAGGGGGGCGGCGAATGATTTATGCAAGTGATCTGGATCAGACCCTGATCTATTCCCGACGTTCAATGGGTGTTTCCGAGGATGATTCGGGGCTGGTTCCAGCCGAATGGATTCGTGGTGAATTATCAGCCTTTATGTCAGCCGAAGCGTTGCAACGGCTCAAGACTCTCCCTGAAGATATTATTTTTATCCCTGTAACTACACGGACAGTGGAGCAGTACCAGCGCATTCGGATTTTTCAGCAGGATGTCATTCCGGCTTATGCGATAACGAGCAATGGTGGAAATATTCTAATTAACGGTGAAGTGGACCGGGCCTGGAACGATTATGTTCGTTCTCAACTTCAACAGCATTCGGCAGCGGCAGTTGAGGTCAGGCAGATGTTTGGCGATGTGCTAAACAGCGACTGGGTTGCAGGGGAGCGACTATGTGATGAGTTGTTTTATGCCTTCGTGATTCACCGTGACCGTATGCCGACAGAGCGAGTTACAGAGAAGATTCACGCTTTGGGAGCGCTAGGATGGGAAGCCTCCATTCAAGGGCGTAAGCTATACCTTGTTCCTTCTGGCGTGAATAAGAGCGCTGCGGTAGAACATGTTCGACATCAGATCGGAGATGTACCTGTTATAGCTTCAGGAGATTCTCTACTGGACCGTTGTCTACTCGACTTCGCAGATTATGCTATTGCCCCACGGCATGGCGAACTTTATCGGGAGAAGCTGAGGAATCCCGATAAGATCCCTTACCAGTTCACCGAACAATCCGGTATATTTGCGGCCGACGAGATCTTGGAATATGTCCGTTCTACACACCATGTTGCGATAGGAGATGCTGTCTCATGAACAAGACCCGTATTTATTTTAATCGTTGGTTTTCGGTGGCGTATCACTATATGAATCTGATTCGAAACAACGAAGATGGTTTGCAGTTCGAGATCTACGGCACGCATTCCGATCCGAATAACATGGCGCTTCAGGGATGCGACCACGCAGAGTTAGAGCCAAAGGTTACGGGAAAAGAGTATGTTGATTTCTGTCTTGATTTTTGCCGCAGACATCAGATCAATATATTTATCCCACGTCTCCATATGCTGGATATCAGCAAGTATGTACACCTTTTCGAAGAGATCGGCACCAAGGTGTTGGTCTGCAAGGATACAGAACTGCTGGAGCAATTGATGGAGAAGGACCGTTTCTATGAATCTGTACGTGAATTGGGAATCATGAGTATCCCGGATTATTTCACAGTTAGCAACGCATCACAATTCAAACAGGCTTATGAAGCACTCTCCAGCGCTGGACATGAGGTGTGTTTCAAACCATGTAATGGTGAAGGCGGAATGGGATTCAGAGTGATTGACAATAGTCGCAATCCATTAGAAGAGTTGTTTGGGCACACTCAGAACCGTATCTCTTTTGAAGATGCATTCCGGGCCTTTTCTTCCGTGGAATCCTTTCCAAATATTATGGTGATGGAACGACTCGAAGGTTATGAATACAGTATAGATTGTTTGGCTGACAGTCAGGGGAGTCTGCTCGCGGCTGTTCCTCGCTGCAAAGCAGGTGGACGTTTAAGAAGGCTTGAAGAGCATGCTGAACTATTAAAAATCGCCAGTGATGTTGCTGCTGCTTATCGCATTCCATATAACTTCAACATCCAGATGAAATATCGTAAAGAGATTCCGAAACTGCTGGAGATTAATCCAAGAATGTCCGGAGGATTACATGTGTCCTGTCTTTCGGGAGTCAATTTCCCGTATCTGGCTGTGAAACTGGCCCTGGGTTATGAAGTCGGCCCCCTTTCTCCGCAATACGGTATAATGGGAAGTCATGTGGAACAACCACTGATTATGGATGTGCAGAAGGTTAAGAATCATTAAAGATCATTTTCCTAACGTTGACACCTTCTGACTGGTTTTCTTACAATACGATTATGTAGATGATCTTGATAATTACACAGGAACGAAGTGATCAAGTGTAGTCTTCATTTGTTCATTGTATACCATGTGTTGTTACAGGCAGGAGGATAAACGATGTTACGCATAACAAAAATCGGACTGGGTGCGCTGATTGGATATGGCCTTGCGGCTGTAAGCAGTCCCTTTGTTCCTGAATTTGTATCATGGGCGATCCCGGCTTTGGCGACGATGGTCGGAGGTATACTTCCAACACGGACACGTGCGCCAATCATTGAGAGATCTGGTTCAGATTCGGAGAGAAGAGTTGTTGAAATGAACGGCGGAGCAGGGGAACAAGCTGTGGGACATCGATCTGCTAATCAGCAGATCAACCCAACCCCTGAACGTGTAGAAAATGCTGGACGATCCGAAGCCGTACGTTCGCCACATCAAGATGATTCAGATCCTGTTTTTGGGCCAGTCATTGAATATCTTGAAGTTTTGGAAGATATGGTGATCTCTGAGGGCCAAAAAAATGAACTGGACAATGAAATTGTTGAGAAGTCGTTAGCCCTTTTTGCCAGATTACAGCGAGTCATTCCTGCACTGAAAGAGTTAAACAACGGTGATATTAACCATACGCTGCGCAGATTGATTTTGAAAGATCTGAATGGTTTTATTAACCCTTTTCTCCGTTTGAGTGGAGAAGCCAAGCGTACTAATCGCAGGATGTTGTTAAATGGCCTGAAGGATGTAGATTCCAAGATTTCAGAGATTGTATCTACAATCGAACATAAAGATCTATTGGAGCTTCAGAACAAAGCAGAGCTTATTCATCAAAGGTATAATAGCTCCGAATTATAGGAGGCATGGTTAGGTATGGCAACGGAATATATTCAATTAAAACAGGATGACCAGCAGCGGATTAACCAGGAGGCAACCCAATTAATTCAGAAGGTATCGCAAACTGATGCTGTTCAACTGGATCTGTTAATGGACGATATCGGCAAGCTGGGTGTGAAGACACAGGAAAAGGCGGGTCAAACGCTGAAAATGCTGGATCGACCTGTGAATGATCTCATGTCCGGTAATCGGGCGGAAGTGTCAACGATGATCTTGAAGCTGAGAGATGAGTGTGAAAGTTTACAGCAGAGCAAAAACGTTAGTTTTGTAGGGCGGTTACTCCGCAAAAGTCCACTGAAGAATTATGTCTATCGTTACCAGTCTGTCCGAACCAACATTGATAGTATTATTAATGGATTACGGGATGGGAAGGACAATCTGGAAGAGAGCATTGTGAGTATGCGTCAGTTAAAACGATCTTCCATTCAGGAGATTTATAACCTGCAAACCAAAATCGCTTTTGGTAATCAGTTGAAGGATTTGTTCGAGGCAGAGATTGCCAAGCCTGAGAATGAGAGCCGCAAGGCTCACTTGGAGCGCGGATTGCGTAAGGTGGTTACCCGCACTCAATCCATGACCGAAATGATCATGTTGTATAATCAAGCTATTGCAGCTACGGATATTATTAATGATAATAATGATAAACTAATCGATTCCGTGAACAATGCCATTGATAAAACGGCAAATTTGATTACGGTATCTGCCATGATTGCCATGGCTTTGAATGATCAGGAGAAGGTCATTTCCGCCGTGGAAGCGACCAACAAAACGATTGAAGAACAGTTCAAGGAAAATGCCAGATTGCTGCGTACGACAACAGAAAAGACCAATGATTTGTTAGCCAAACCGGCCATGTCCATGGAATCGGTGAATCAGGCCATCGGAGATTTGATGTCTGCCCTTGATCTGTCTGAGCAGTCCAATCGCCGCATTATCGAGAGTTGCAATGACTATACAACCAAGATGACTGCACTAAATGCAGGAATGAGTGAAAGATTGGGGCTGGAGGCTCCTAAGGCGGGGAATATTCAAGCTAAAAACCAACCGGATGCCAACTCGTTAAGCTCTTATTTGGATTAGTTCTACGTTTGGGTTCTATGTTTGAGTTTTATGTTTGTTTCATAGGTTTGATGTAAAGAGGCGCTGGCGCGTCTCTTTTTTTGTATTTATAGCTTGAATTCATAGAAATCCTCAAGGTCTAGATCGATGTAGGTCTATTCATTTTTTTAAGAGGCAATACTGGGCATACACGGGATCTTGTTGCATACAATAGGTTATGTTAAAGCTTCATAATGAAAGGGGCCAAGGGATGCTATCTCTCATTATTGCCAGTATTGCCTTTGTATTAATCGTTGTTGCAAGTAGCGAGAAGGCTGAGTCGATTGCGGAGTTGAATGACCATTAAACTCCTGTATTTTTTATTGAGCGTTTGATAGAATGAAGGTAAACTTTGGAAGTGTGTGAAGGAGATTACTTAACATGCTGGAATTTTCATTCGAGATTATTGATGAGACTAAGATTAACATTCAGTACAAATACGGCAGTCAGTTTTTTAATTTTAATCTGTTTTGGTCAACGGGTAATTGGACATTACACCCATTTGATGGCATTCTTATCGAAAATCGGGAGATGTGCAGCCTAATCGTTGCAGACTTGCTGAAGAACAAGGATTTTCACGTCATGCTTGCCAAAGAGAAGATTGTGTTATCGCGGTTGCGAACGACGGTCAATCTTCAACCGGATGATCCGGAAGAATTCGAAGTAAATCATCGAATCGATGATCGGTCATACCAGGATGATGAGGGTCTCATGAGTTACATAGAAAATCACAGTTTCGAAGAGGTTCTTGAGCTGGAGCAACAACAGATGCATGCAAGAGTGGATTTTTTTCAAGAGATCATTCAGAGAATGTTCATGGAAGGCATCGGACCGGAAGATCCTGATTTTCGGAAAGTACAATCTCTTATTCGCATCTATAAGGATACCCTGGAAAGACTTGGGGATATTAACGGCAATAGTCTCGGAGACTATCAGCACAAGAGATGGTAGGAGCATGAAAGGACCCGGTGTATATGAACACCGTACACTAGATGATTAAACAGGTCCGGGCATGACATGTCCAGGTCTGTTTTTTTGTCATCTATTTCTATGGAAATTCAAACTTTGAAGGGGATTGGCGTGTTAATTAGATAAGGATTGGAAACAGGAGGGAAAGCAATGACTACACCTACAGCTGTGGAGCAGGAAGAGGAACGTTTATTTGATGAGTTAAAAGGTTTGCTAAGAGAAATAGAGAATCCGAATGAGCGGCAGATGGTGCTGAAGCGTACAATCCGACGACTTCGATATGCAACATGGTGGAGCCAACTCATGGCGAGCATCATCTCGTCTTGGAAGAACAGTAGACCAGCTACGCTGTGGCTCATGATCGCTATAGGAGCATTGACACCCATAGTGGGATTTGCGTTATTTATAATTGTATCTTTGTGGGTGGAGTGAAGTGCATGAAGTTTTTCTAATATAGACGCTTTATTTATACCAGATTACATAGATGCTAGCAGTTGCAGCAGCAGGCTACAGAAATCGTTCATATTCATAGATAAGAAATCGTTAGATTGGAAAGGCAAGCAGCCCGCCGCTCTAACGATGTTTTGTTTTTTCTGTTTATGCACTTATATAGATAGACGTTATTTAAGGTTCAACTAATCCATCATGTTAATTGGAGGCTGAGGTATCGTTGTTCAACATCTGAATCTTCCCCTGCATGTACTGATGATACTCACGAAAACTGCTGATGTGATGCAGAGAATCGGAATTTTCAGACTGAATCTTAATTTTCCCATCCTGAGGCATGTTTTTCATCTTTGCTACTACGGTTTTGGAGTTTTGAATATCTCCTGCCATCTCCTGAATTCGCTGTAATAGCGTTGGATGCCCTTCATATTGCAGCATTTCTGCGAGAGGTCTCATTTCCTCCAACTTCTGGGTGGATCGTTCAAGCGTGGTCATCACTTGATCTCCGTCTGTACTTGCATTCAGCGAAACCATACGATGAATATGATCTTTTTCCATCCGTTCCAACGCTTCCAGATGGGATGCTTCCAACCGTTTGGGGTCGCCCCAGCTCTCTGATCGGACCGTGTTATTCTGTTGCCGGGATGCATCATTTGCAGTGCTATTACCACAGCCCCATAACAGAGATGAGCAAGTTAACACGGCTCCAACGGCGATGATACTTTTTAACCTCATGTTGTCACTCCTTCGATAATTTCCTGAAGGTAGTATGAGCTATAATATCCAAAATCATGCTTAATAGAGCGCACAAAGAACAATTAAAACAATATATAAGAAAGATGGAAGAGGCAGACCGTGAAGATCGACGAAAAGCCTAGTCCTCTTAGTTAATCGCGTTTACTTGCAAACCTAGGAGGTATTATGTTTATCTACAACAATCCGATTTGGCGCTGGATCATCAATCTCATGTATCCTGCCATTATCTTTGTTTTCCAAAGCTAGGGAGCGCGATTAGATTCCTGGACAGTTCCAATCTTGTTCGTCGCGCTGTTCTGCTTTCTATGGAGCGATGTAAAAGACATGTTCATCTCGACAGGACTGACATGGTTTGTTGCTATCCCGTGCTGGTGGTACTTCATTGAGCGGCCCAAGCCATCGTTTGGTGCAGAGAATTTTGCCGCACATCTGTGGTTAATTGTACTTGTTTTTGTCGTGGTGGTCTTGCTGCCGCAAATTTTGATCTTGACCACGCGTATTCGTGTGATGGATTATTACATGAACAATGGAAAATAGTTGATAAGCAGCCTTGGGAGGACATATGAGCAAGAGAAAGAATGAGAAGTTATACTACTACCTGGTTCTAGTTTTAACTTTATATGGGCTTACTTTATTGATTTGGCCTATGGCCGTTTTTGGAATAGGCATGTCTTTTGCGGCTCCGTTTCCCGTGCTTGCTTGAGTTCGAAGCCATCTCCGAGTTTTTAAAATGTCTCTACATCAAAAAAGCCATCCCCAAGTCCGTTTTCTCACGGCCAGCGGGATGGCTGCAGCTACACTTTCCTCTTATATTTCCCCGTATATGGGACGATAAGGTGAATGTTGAGTTCCTCGATTGAATCCTCGGTTAGAATTAATTTCTCCCCGTTACCGGATAACTTGTGCCACAGCTTCGGGTCTTTACGATACAATTTCTCTTGCAGACCGTACACGTCGACACCACGCTCCAGACCGTTACGGTACGTTTGCATGATCTGCTCCTTCAGCCTTGCTTCACTAACCCGCGTCATTTCATCGTATGACATAGGAATCAGATATTCATACAATGCGGTTAAATATTTGGCGTCAATACGGAACGTTACGTTATCTCCACGAATGACGGGTTTAATCTTGATGGTCGGCAAGCCCACACTGAGGGCTCCATAGATCACATTGTCCTTTTGAATCAACAATGGTGCACGGCGCATGTTATTAATTAACCAGTGATAGCCGGGCAGCTCGCTCCGGGGCAAAAATTCGAATTTCTTTCCAGACCTTTCAAAAAAGGCTCCCTCAATAAGGAACAATTCATGTTTTTTTTTGTTCTGAAGCCACAAATCTTTATTGAGCGCTATGGCCGGCAGATACGTTGTAGTTGCCTGATCATTATGTGCGGAAATCAATTCAAAACTGAGCACGGGGGCAAAAAGGGAATTCTCCATGTAGCTGGGCAAAGGATTATGAAGAACGCTGTCCAGCGGTGACAGGTTATAGATGGACGCTGTACTCAGAATATCCAACAAAGAGTCACGTGTGCCATATACCCAAGTTGTATAACGTGCCTCCGGGAAACGCCCCAGCATGTCGAACACGTCCTTGATGTGTTTGTTGTTCAGGACACTTTCAGCAAGCACAATCGCCGTCACATGCCCCCAGGCAATGTGTAATTGCGAGGCCCGCCACAATTCGTTCAATGCCAGACTCATTGTTTTTCCTTCCGCATGACCGACCCAGATCGGTGGGGCCTCCTCATTTTTGCTTGAACTTTCACTTTTCGCAATACTTGCAAAATCCAATGTCTGCACATAAATATGATACATACCGTCTTTAAAATCAACCCCGATCGCCTTGGCATAGTCTACTTGCTGAATCTCGTACGAACTCCAGCAGCCGGTTGTCATAACGCATAACGTCAGACTTAGCCATCCCAGCAAACAGCGGCGCAATAAAGCGTTCACCGTCCGTCACCTTCCTTGCGTGGTTCCTGCGTCTCAAGTTGGACAGGCCGACGTTTGCCTATACCCGTAGGCATTTTGAATAAGGTGGCGATAGCCTGCTTGAAATGCAGCGGAGTTATTGGGGTCAGGTACGGGATGCCGAACGATTTGAGATCGGTCAGGTAGATGAGAAAGAGGATCATTGACAGAATGAACCCGTAGATGCCAAGCGTTGCTCCCAAGACAAAACAAAAGAAACGAAGGATCAGGATGGAACTCGTCATGACCTGGTTAACGATGGTAGCCCCGGCAACCACAGTTACGGCAATGACCACAATCATCAGCGGTGAGACCATGCCGGCCCGGATGGCCGAGTCTCCGATAATCAGACCGCCGACCACCGTCAAGGTCTGACCGATCGCACTTGGCAAACGAACCCCGGCTTCCCTGAACAGTTCCATTAGAAGCATGATGAGAAACATTTCCACGCCAGATTCCATCGGCAATCCCATTCGTCCAACAGATATCGTTGCCAACAATGGAAACGGAATCTGGTCCATATGGAAGGAAGTAAGTGCAATATAGAATCCGGGCATGAAAATAGTAATGAACAGACCGATATACCTCAGCACGCGACCAACATTCACAGGTAGAAAAGGAAAGCTGGCATCTTCGGGTGATTTGAGTAACAGAAACAGATTAACCGGTCCGATAATCACACTTGGATTACCGTCTACAATCAGAATGAAGCGACCATTAAGCAAGCATTCGGCTGCGAAGTCAGGTCTCCCGGTGTAGTCTGTTAACGGAAACAAGGTGACTTTGGCAGGGGATAACATTTCTTCAAGTTCATTCGCCGTCATGATGCGCTCTGTCTGGATGGTGCGCAGGCGATGCTTCACATCGTCAATCAAGTCCGTGTTGGCAATGTTCTTGATATACATCAGTGCCACCTTGGTGGCCGAACGTGAGCCAATCAGTTCGATATTACAAGCCAGTTGGGCGGTTCGGAGTCGCGTGCGAATCAAAGCGATATTGACCGCAAGTGGTTCAATGAAACCGTCTCTTGCTCCACGGATGGACACTTCCGTAGTAGATTCCTCCGGTGTGCGTGTAGGAATGTTGGAAATATCGATACTCCACATCGCCTGAAGCGAGGGAAGACAGATTAGCATATGCCCCTCGAATACACGAAGGGGCATCAGTTCGGTTCCGTATGCAGGGTCCTGAAGGTCAACAATATCCCACTGAAGGTTGATGTTTTTTTCAATGTCAGAAATGCGGACAAAATGGGTGATTTCGTAGGTTCTCTTCAATTCCGGCAGGATAATGTCATAGATGGCCTGAGTGTCAACCATGCCACTGCAATAGGTTACAATCAGCTTTATCTGGGAATCGCCAAGTATATGGCTATCGATAATGACATCATCGGACCCGGCAAAAAAGGTATTCAAATGGTGTTCATTTATACGGAACGGCTCAATTGATTCAGGATGAGTTGCTGTCGTTTGGGGCGGGTTTGCCATGAGCAGATGCCTCCTTATCCTTTTTGTGAATGAGAGCGGCTAGTGTTAACAGGACAGTTATGATCGCCACATAAGCCAGCATGACGGGAAATTGAATATGATTCACATAATAATCCACATAATCAATACGCCACCACTGGATAGCAAAAATGCACATGATTAAGGTCACACAGAGGATAGCGATATAACGCTTCTTCGGTCTGCGGATATCCAGCAGGTCCACGATGAGATACATCGAAATGGCCACGCGAGCGAAGGAACCGCTAAGCCATTGATAGAT
Source organism: Paenibacillus sp. PAMC 26794 (assembly GCF_000316035.1). Lineage (GTDB taxonomy): Bacteria > Bacillota > Bacilli > Paenibacillales > Paenibacillaceae > Paenibacillus. The sequence continues at coordinate 18,121 of NZ_ANHX01000052.1, read as the reverse complement.
GGAGAGGAAATCCACGTGCTGTAACAGCTTGCCGATGTTCACAAGCTTCCATTGTTCATAAGGACTGTTGCGCTGTTTGGCTGCTTCTTCCGGGCCAAATTCCACAATGGCCCCCATCGTAGGCCCGATCGCCATGCTGACCATGAAAATACCGAGTAACAGGATATGCCACCAGCGAAGCTTGCTTTTAATCTCATGCTGGAACAACATGAGAATCCAGATCTCCATTAGTCCGGCGAGCGAATAAATCATGCCTCGTATAACCGGACCCATACCGTATTCCAGCATGGGGAACAACTGGCTGTAATCCTTATATTTCATATTGGCCGACATGACGAAGTATCCGAGCAGAATAACGAGTGGTAGCAGAATACTTGAAGTCATGGCAATAGAGCGAATACCCTTGGCTGCGGACCATGCTGCGACCAGCGCGCCACCTCCAGCCAATACATAGGTAGGCGTAAATGGCAGATAGGTGGATACGGTCCAGTTTGTTGTTTCATATAATGTATGTGTGCCTAGGGAAAGCAGCAAAATGGAGGCCGTAATTCGGAAAATCCACGAGGGAATGATGCCAAACTCTCGGGTAATCCAATCGGTTAAACGCTGTCCACGCACACGCCGGATAATGATGAACATCATACATAGAAAGAACATGAATAACGGGGCAGCGGCCATGACAGATAACCATCCGTCCCGACCCGCCACTTCAAGAATGGCCGGAATGGACAACACGTGGCAGACAAGCCCGGCGCTTAATAAAATGATGGAAAAGGATAACCAAATGGTGATTTGACCTTTTTCCTGGCTCATGGCAGTTCACCTTCCGCTCAAGGTAGTTTCCGTTAGAGTGTGCAGGATATGGTTTTTTGATTCCTGTTTTTCTTCTTTTCTATATAAGCGATGACTAGGCTCCAAGGTGGTTGCAAGATCTAAAAAGTGTTTTTTGGAGAATTAAAAGAAAAAAAGGACAGTAAACAGAGATATAGTGACAAAAATTTCCTTACTTCGACAATGTGAGTGTGTTAAAGTAATTATCAAACATAAATGTATAAAAATAGTAATAATTTTATGTATTTATTTGTAAAAAAAATGAGCTGGATGAATTTTTGAAGTGATTCAGAGATTGGAACAAGGATACTCATCGGGTTTCGATACCTGCTGAGGAATGGAGGAAGGTAAGGATGTTGAAGAAGATTGAAAAGTATCGGCTTTCTCCACAACAAGAAAGAATATGGAAATTGTGGCAGTCTGGCCAACACGAAGCGTTTCTCACACGAGCGATGATGTTGCTGAATGGGGATGTGGATCCTATGGTGCTTCAAGCAACGTTACATGAAATGGTGGCCCGGCATGATGCCTTAAAAAGCACGTTCCAGTCATCCCCATATTCAACGCGTCCAGTACAAGTAACAGAGGGGAGTATTTATTTTGAGTGGGGGGAAAGAGAGTCGGGTTGGCAGTTTCATTCTGCCGATGAACAGCGGTTATATCTGGATCATTTGTTTACCCAATTCTCCGAAAAAGCTTTTAAGCAGGGAAAAAGACTATGGCTCCAAGCAGAATTGGTCAAGCTCTCATCGGACAAGCATGTGTTGATGATCGCTATACCAACGATGCTGATTGAAAATGCTCTTCAGCCGTTCTTTAAAGAGTTGGCCTGGACGTACGATAAGCATACAGGCCATGCTGTGACTGGAACTGGGGAAGAGCTTTTTCCCAAGGTTATGTTAAGCGATAGAAATGACGAATCATTTGAAATGGAGGCGTCCAGGGAGGGGCGAAATTTCTGGGCTACCAGGGATTTTATTTCGGCCTTTGAGACTCATTTGCCCTTTGCGAACTTGGCACGGGACGGTAATCCCTTTTCAGCGCGCACGTTGATTTGGGAGGTGCCTTCGGAAACAGTGGATGAAATGACTAAACTGGCCATGCTGGAAGGGACAGAAGAATCTATTGTTCTTATGGCTGCTTGGCAATCGCTGCTGGCTCTTTTGACGGGAGAGTCTGTAGTGGTTGGTGTCGCGTATGACGAGCGAAGTGACGAGGAAATGACCGGCTCTCCGGCAATATATGTGCCACTGGAAGGCCGATTTGACCGGGGGGATTCTTTTCGTTCTGTGCTGGGGATGGTGAACATGTCTGCCGAAGAGAGCCGTGAGTGGCAAGGCAGCTTTTCTTGGGAAGGGTTGAAAGCAGGTTCTGATGTGTCCTATCTGCCCTTTGGATATGACTTTTCAGACCTGCAGAAAACGCACACAACCGGTGAGTGGATGTTGACCGTTTTGCGGCAATCAGTCTGCTCTGATCTGTTCGACTTACGCCTGTCCGGAATTAAGCTAGCGGATGGCAGGTTCACAATAGAATTCCACTACGATGCGAATATTTTGTCTGATAGCGATGTGGAGCGTCTGAGCGGGTACTTCCAACGATTGCTCGCACAAGTGTTGAAGAAACCTGAGTCACCCATAGCCTGTGTCAAGCTTGTCAGTCAGGAGGAACAGGAGCAGTTGCTGGTGGGTTGGAATGAAACGAGTGTACAATTCCCGCATCATCAGGCTTTGCACGAACTCTTTGAAGCTCAAGTGGTGAAAAATCCCGATCACATCGCGGTCCTGTCTGGAGAGTGGTCCCTCACCTATGAACAGTTGAATAACAGGGCGAACTGTTTGGCGTATGATCTGCGAACGAATGGCATTGCCTCTGGCAGTGTCGTAGGGATCGCTTGCGAACGCTCCATGGATATGATTATCGGGATGCTTGCCGTACTCAAAGCGGGAGGGGCGTATTTGCCGATCGATACTGCTTATCCAATGGATCGTATTACGTATATGTTGCAGGATTCACGAACAGAGGTATTGTTGACACAGCAAGACTTGGCCGATCGTTTTGTAGGTCAATCAGTGGAGGTAATTCTGCTTGATAATAAGGATAGGGCCAACTTGGTAAAGGAGACATGGGATAACCTCAATTTGCAGATAACTGGGGAACAACCCGCTTACGTCATCTACACATCAGGCTCTACAGGTCAGGCAAAGGGCATTGTGATGGGGCATGCGGCCATCTGCAATCACATGCACTGGATGCAAGCCGAATTTCCGCTGGGTGCGTCAGATCGTGTACTGCAAAAAACGGCATTTTCCTTCGATGCCTCCGTGTGGGAGTTTTACGCTCCGTTGCTTGCAGGTGCTCAACTGGTGTTCCCCAAGCCGGGAACGCATCTGGACCCGGCAACTCTTGTACAGGAAATGCAGGAGCATTGCGTGTCCATCTTGCAGGTGGTGCCCACGATGTTGAACATGCTTATAGAGCAGGAAGGCTTTGCTCATTGCACGACATTGTCACGCGTGTTTGTCGGGGGAGAGCAGTTGACGCGCCAATTACAAGAACGTCTGTACACAATCTTGCCGAATGTAGATCTGATCAATCTCTATGGCCCGACAGAGTGCTGCATTGATTCAACCTATTGGGTGGCAGACCCAGGGGGCAGCGGGCATGTTGTACCGATTGGACGTCCAATCGCCAATGTGCAGGTCTATGTGCTGGATGAGTACTTACAGCCGGTTCCGCAGGGAGTTGCGGGTGAATTATATATCGGGGGTGCAGGTCTTGCGATGGGTTATCTCCATCGTCCCGAGCTGACATCGGAGCGATTCCTTGTTCATCCATTTGCAGAAGGGGAACGGTTCTACAAATCGGGTGACCTTGTTCGCATGCTACCGGGGGGTGCTCTTGAATTTTTGGGCCGTATGGATGATCAAGTCAAACTTCATGGGTTGCGCATCGAATTGGGAGAGATCGAATCGGTGCTTCAGCGTCATGAAGCTATACAACAAGCTGTTGTCCTTTTGCGTGAAGACAAGCCAGGTCATCCGTTGCTCGTTGCCTATGTCGTCTGCAAAGGGGAGCATCCTCAGGTTCAGGAACTGCGTCTGTTCCTGAACGGACAGTTGCCGGAATATATGGTGCCATCCTTCTATGTTTATCTTAATGCGCTGCCGCTGATGCCAAACGGTAAAGTGGACCGCCGCCAGTATCCGCAGCCGAGTCTTTTGGCCCAAGGAGAAGAGACGGATTACGTTGCACCGCGAAACTTGACTGAGGAGTTGATGGCGGGCATATGGTCCGATGTACTGGATCTCCCGGAAGTAGGTATCCAACACGACTTCTTTGAGCTGGGTGGTGATTCCCTTGCGGCCCTGAAGATCTTGGCGCTGTGCAAACGTGAGGGAATATACTTGACACCAACGGATATGTTTAAGCTGCGGCGTATTGAGGACATTGCAGCAGCTGTTGAGACACGGACGAATGCAAGAGATCAACAGAAGAGCTTCGAATTACCGATTGGAGGATCGAATTGATGAAGGTTTCCTATACACAAGAGACTCTTTGGTTGCTTGAACGCATGTGCAGAGAAAGCGGCCCGGCTTACAATGAGCCGCTTGTATTCCAGTTAAAGGGTCATCTTGAAGTACAATTATTGGTTCGGTGTTTCCATCGTTTGGTCGAACGTCATGAATCTCTGCGCACGACATTTGTGGAGACGGTAGATGGACTGAGTGCTATTGTTCACGATAACATGCCCGAGTTTGTGGAAGTTGTCGATCTGCAACACCTGAGTGCCGAAAAGGCTCGGGAGCAGGCAGAGAGGAGGATAACCGATACATATAGTCGGCCGTTCGATCTCGCAATCGGTCCGTTAATTCGAGCAATTATTGTAAGGATAACTAAAGACGAATATGTCCTCGGCATCACAGCACACCATATCGTAATAGACGGTTGGAGTATGGGCGTTATTTTAGGAGAGATTGGTCAGAACTACATCGCCCTGTGCCGTTCTGGTGAGCTTGCTGCTCAGCAACCAGTAGCCTCTTATCAAGATTATGTATCCCAACTGCGTCAGGATTATGAGCAAGGGATGTTCCAAGAGAAAGTCGAATACTGGAAGAATGTATTGCAGGGTAGAACAGATTTGCTTAATCTCCCGGTGGATCGAATTCGCCCTGCTCAGCAAACGTTTCGAGGCTCGACGTATACAGTCAAGCTTTCTAAAAATAAAGTTTCGGCTCTGATCGACAAGACATCTCAAGCAGCAGGCACGACTGAGTTTGCAGTCATGTTGTCTGCATATGCCATTCTAATTAATCGGTACAGCAGCCAAAATGCGATTACCATCGGAACAACTGTTCTCAACCGTGATGATTACGATCACTTCGGCACGGTGGGCTGTTTCGTCAATACTGCTGCTATCGCTTTGTCGTTGGACGGGGATATGACGTTCCGGGATCTGGTTATGCAAGTATCTGATCGGTCGCTTGAGATGCTGCAGCACCAAGATGCGCCTTATCCGAAGGTGCTGGAAAGTCTCAACATGGAGCGGGACCCGAGCTACAATCCTGTGTTTCAGACGATGATGACATCACTAGGGAAGAAGCCAGCGTTAAAACTCGGTGACGGAATCGTCTGCTCACCAGTTTCATGCAAGCGCACGGGGTCTAAATTTGACCTGCTTCTCTATGTCAGTGATGTGGGGGCGGATTTCGAGTTTGAGGTCGAGTACAATACAGATCTTTTCGATGCCAACTCGATAGAACGGATGATGAATCATTATTCACATTTGCTGGGCCAATTGGCTATAGACCTGGATGGAAAGGTTTCTCAAGTGTCAATCATCCCAGATGAAGAGAAACATCTGATCCTCGATGTGTGGAACGATACTCAGGTTGAGTACCCGAGAACCAGTGTCATCGACATGATCGAGGCGCAAGCGGAACAGACGCCCCAGGCGATTGCAGTCGAGTTCAAGGACCGCTTGTTAACATATAGTGAGTTGAACGGTCTGACCAATCGGGTGGCCCGATTCCTTCTAAGCAATCAGGGAGCAAAAGGGGAGTTTATCGGCGTTTATATGGATCGATCTATTGAGATGGTCGTCGCCCTGGTTTCAATTATGAAGGCGGGCCTCGCGTATGTTCCGATTGATTCGGAGTATCCTGCCGATCGAATTCGGTATATGATCCAAGACGCTGGTGTTCCGCTCATTTTCACACAAGAGCAGCACCTGGAGGCGTTGGCGGAATTCGATACGGAGGCCGTCGTGTTGGCTGAACTGGAGTTATCCAGTTTCGACGAGTCTAATATGGAGCGTCATTTGAGTCCAGATTCATCCTGCTACATGATCTACACATCGGGATCAACGGGCCGTCCGAAAGGTGTCGTCAACCGGCACGAGGCACTGTTTAACAGGCTATATTGGATGCAGAGTGAATACCAGTTGACAGACAAAGATCACATTTTGCAAAAGACGCCATTCAGTTTTGACGTATCTATCTGGGAGTTCTTCTGGCCGCTGATGTTTGGGGCACGTATTGTGATGGCGGAACCAGGTGGGCATCGCGATCCGGATTATCTCAAACAAATCATCCAAGAGAAGCGGGTTAGCGTCATGCACTTTGTTCCGTCTATGCTGAATGTCTTCCTTGAAGAAGACAATCTGGCAGATCATTGCGGCTCACTTCGCCTTGTCTTCTGCAGTGGGGAGGCGTTGCCGTATACGGCGGTCAAGAAGTTCTTTGAGACGCTGACTTGCGAACTGCACAACCTTTATGGTCCTACCGAAGCAGCCATCGATGTATCTAATTGGTCCTGTACCCTCGATTATCCTGGGAATGTAGTACCAATCGGTAAGCCAATCCATAACGTTCGGCTCTATGTGTTGGACCCGTATATGCAGATTCAGCCTATTAAAGCCCCAGGTGAACTGTACATCGGAGGGGTCGCCTTGGCAAAAGGATACCACAATCGGGATGAACTGACGGAGAAAGCGTTCGTTCCTGACCCGTTCTCGGCAGAATCTGGAGCGAGACTCTACAAGACGGGTGATTTGGCTTGTTATCTTCCAGACGGTCAGATTCAGTATCTGACCCGTATCGATAACCAAGTCAAGCTGAGAGGGTTCCGTATCGAACTTGGTGAGATCGAGGCTGTTGTGCGTCTCATCCCCGGCGTGAGAGACGCGGCTGTTGTGGTACATGAAGCAAATGGTACAAAGATGCTGTGCGCGTACGTGGTAGCCAACGAATTTGACTCACAAAAGGGCAAGGAGTGGGTCGCCGATCAACTACCAGAGTTTATGGTGCCGCGGGTCTTCGTCCAAGTTCCTCAACTGGTAACAACGGCGAACGGGAAACTGGATCGGAAGGTGCTTCCAGATCCGTTCGCAGATCTTGATCTGACCGAGGTAATCATCCAGCCTTCCTCAGGGCAGGAACGTTTGTTGCTTCAGATCTGGCAAGATGTGCTGGGCCAAGAACAGATCGGCATTAAAACGAACTTCTTTCGTCTGGGGGGAGATTCGATTCTGAGCATACGAGTGGCTGCGAAATTGCGGGAATTAGGATATCAGGTGGAAATCCATGAGATTTTTGCAAATCCGACCATTTATCAGCTTGCGAAAAAGCTGACAACGGCAGAGCAAAGGGTGGAAGAGGTTATTAACCCCTTCCAACTCGTGGACCAAGCCTGCCGAGAACAGCTTGGTACTGAGATCGAAGATGCGTGGCCGCTCGCAACGCTTCAGTCAGGGATGATCTATCATTCGATGCTTCATGAAGAATCACCGGTTTATCACGACATCTTTGCCTATGACATCGAAGCGCCGATACATAGTGAATTGGTTTTGGAGGCGCTCCGAGCAGTTGCAATTAACCGTCCGCAGTTACGGTCGGCTTTTGATCTCGATACATTCATTGTGCCACTTCAACTTATCCACTCCGAAGTGGAGCCGCCGGTTGAAATGGCAGACATCCGTAGTCTGGCTGAGTCTGATCAGGATGAAGCCATCCACCGTTGGATGGAAGACGAGAAGAAACGGGGATTTGATTTTACCCAGGCACCACTCTACCGGATCAAGATTCACATCCGGTCGGATCGGTTCTTCAATCTTGGCCTGTCTTTCCACCATGCGATTCTGGATGGGTGGAGTGTGGCCTTGATCCTCAGCGATTTCTGTAATGCTTATGCGGAGCTCTTGAAAGGGGTGGAGAGAGCAGGTATTGCGTTGAAGAAGGAACAACTGCTATACAGCAATTATGTTGTCCTTGATCAACAGTCCTTGAGTGATCCGGCGCATAGGAGCTTCTGGATGTCGAACGTCTCGGGTGGATCGTCGTCAATGATTTTTATTAAATCAGAACAACATGTGAATCGAAAACCCGGTGCCGTCGCATCGCTTGAGTTGGTGATCCCCGAACATCAGAGATCGGAGTTCCGGAATGTTGCTCGTGAACTCAACCTGCCGATCAAGAGCATACTCCTTGCCGTACATCTCCATGTCCTGAGTCGCTTGGTCGGAGATCGCCATGTTGTGACGGGTCTTGTGGTGAACGGCCGTCCCGAAATGCAGGGAGCAGAAGAGGCAGCAGGACTCTTCCTCAATACGATCCCGCTGATGACAGAGTTGTCGCCTGATACTTGGCCGTCAATCTTTCAGCGAGTGTTTGAATTGGAGCAGGAGACGATGCAATATCGTCGATACCCGCTTGCTGAAATTCTGAAACGGAGCGGGCATAAAGAGTTGTTTGACGTCGCATTCAACTATACGGATTTTCACGTATATGAAGAGAAGGAAGACAGCTCTGTTAAAATCTCGAATGCTCGTTACTTTGAGCAGACTAATATTCCTGTCGTCGTGCACGCGCATCAAGATCATTTCTCGGGTCAACTACGCTTAACGGTCAACTACGATGTTGCCCATGTGGATCACGAACTCGTCCGTCAATACTTGGGACTGTTCCTCGAAGTTGCTACTGATGCGATGTCTGATCAAGAAGTTTCCGGTCTGGCTGAAGTGGCTGGTCGCAGAGAAAGAGTCAGTGACAAGCAAGACGATGCTGCCGAGTTGATGAAAGGGCTCAAGACCCACATCGCACCGCGGACCATCCTTGAAGAGAAGATCGCTGAAATTGTGTCAACGGCACTGGGCATGGATGACATCTCCATGGATGATGACTTTATGAGGCTCGGAATGGATTCGATCATCGCGATCCGTGTGGTTGCCAAGGTCAAACGGATGGGCATCAGGCTGAGCCTTCAGGATATCTTTGAAAAAACAACCATTCAGCAACTGGCTAAACACAGCGAATTCATGCATGGGTCTGAGAAGCAGAGCGCTCGAATGACTCCGTTTGAGCTGGTACCTATGAAGGATAAGGATAACGTGTTCCCTCCTGATGTGGTAGATGCATACCCGGTTACTGCTATGCAATTGTACATGATTAACAAAAATCAGATTGACCTTGAACAATCCGTCTATCACGATGTCTTTGCGTATCATTTAGACCTTCCTTTTCATGAATCGGTGCTTCGGGATTGCCTGGAGAAGCTCCTGCTGGAACACGATACATTCCGTACTTCTTTTGCATTCGAGGGCTACTCCGTCCCGATGCAATTGGTATACGCTTCGGTTCAGCCCCAGCTTGAAGTTGCGGACCTCAGTTTCTTGTCTGAAGAAGAGCAAGCTGAATCCTTTCGTACATGGTTTGAGATGGAAAAAGGGAAAAGGTTTGACCTTTCCAAGACGGGATTTAGATTTTACGCACACCGCTGCGGTTTGGAAGATTTCAAGTTGACGCTGAGTTTCCATCACGCTGTAATTGACGGCTGGAGCCTGTCGTTGTTCATTGAGCTACTGATCAAGATATACCGTGAGGCGATTTCATTCAGTCAAGGACAACGGTCTGAGCTTCCGACACTGAAATATCGGGACTATGTAAAGATCGAACAAGAGAGCCAGACCTCAGAGGAATTGAGGGCATTCTGGTCGAAGGAGTTGGGCGATTTCCGCTACAATTCGTTGTTTCAGCCTCAATACGACGAACAGGGGGAGAGATGGAGCGAGGCTCAGGTGTGTTTTGATTCCAAGGTGCAAGAGAGTCTTCACCATTTGGCAAAGCATTTGGGTGTTCCAATAAAGCATGTGCTGCTTGCCGGACATCTGGCGGTCATGAGTCAATGGTGTGGAGAGAAGGATGTGCTGACAGGTGTGTTTGCAAACGGCAGACTGGAAGAAGAAGAAGGAGAAAATGTTCTGGGGATGTTTCTAAACTTTTTGCCGTTCCGGCAAGAGATTAACTCCCAAACATGGAGAAATTTCATCCGGGAGACGTTCGAGACGGAACGCCGATGCCTTCCGTATAGACGCTATCCTCTCTCAAGCATCCAAGAGGACCTGGGGCAAGAGCGGTTGTTTGAGACAATATTCAACTACACGCATTTCAAGCATTACTCCGATCCTGCATTGCTGGGCGTCCAGTGGTTTGAGCATACCGATTTCCTTCTGCTGGCCAACATGGGCCATGATCTGGATAACAGGCTCGTCCTGACGCTGAACGCGGACGGTCGGAAATTATCGAAGCGGTATTTGGAGATCATCGGCCAGACATATGAAGCTGTCTATACTCGAATGATCGAAGATGCCGAGGCTCGGGTTGAATTTAGCATCCAGGAAAACCCCCAATCATTGATGATCGAAGAGGAGATGACAAAATGATTCAATTTCAAGAAACGGTAATTCAGTCGCACATACAGTCGGATGGCTATAAGACTCATTACCGACTTTGGGGTCAACCTAAAGGAGATGATGTGATCATTCTTTTGCACGGTGGCATTAGCCATTCAGCGTGGCAAGCACCGCTAGGCGAAGGGGTGAACTCAAGATCGCAGATTTCATTCATTGCAGTTGATCGCCGTGGTTCTGGCCTGAACTCTGTTAATCGAGGTCACCTCCCGTCCAAAGAGCGGGAGATAGAGGATATGGTTTCATTTATTCGTTCGTTTGAGAGTTCCTATACCCGCATTCATTTGGCAGGCTGGTGCTTTGGTGCACAGGTGGCTGCAATCGTTGCATCGGTTCTGGAAAAGGAAGGTATTCTCTCATCCTTCCTTATGATCGCTCCGGGCTTTGCATTTCAGGAGCGTTACGGCGACGTTCTGAGACTGACTAAGCATGCCATGTTCGAAGTCGTTAAGGCATTCGATTTGGACCCGGAACCGACTCATGCGTTCATGCCTGTTCCGCTTCAGCCAACTGATTTTACGGATCGGGCGGATTGGCATGAATTTGTCTCGAATGACGAGCTTCGTCTGTGGAAGGTCACGGAAAGCACGTATAAGGTCTGGTCCGAACTAGCGGATTGGTCACATCTCGCGTTATCCGAGATCGAAAAACTACCGATGTTAGTAGTCTTTGGCAACAAGGAGCGCTTAGTGGATAACGAGGCTGTGAAACAACTTGTGCAAGAGCGGGTGAAGTCACCGGTCATCCAGATGGAAATGCTGGAGACCGGGCATGCGGTGCAGTTCGACGAGCCCGAGAAGCTTGCAGAGCTCATCACGAGCTTTATTGCGAACGTCCGATGAAGACAAAGATCACGGGTTTTCGGATTGCCCTACGTGATTTGACCCTCCTGCTGGCCAGCATGATCACGATCATCGGGACAACGGCAATCGCACCAAGCCTACCACAGATGGCCAACTACTTCGGAGATACTTCGAATGGTGATTTTCTGGTCCGGATATCCATGACGATTCCCGCCCTTTCGGCGGGCATCTTCGGTCCCCTAACGGGATTCGTAATCGACCGTTGGGGCCGAAAGAGGGTATTAATTGCAGCGTTACTTTTGTACGGAATTTCGGGCATTTCAGGATTTTTCCTGACATCATTATCTTTGATTCTGATTAGCCGCTTTATTTTGGGAATATCAGTGGCGGCGCTCACAACGAGTGCGACCGCGCTCATCGGCGACTACGCACATGAGTCCAAACTTGCTACCTCCATGGGTCGACAGTCGCTATTTATGGCTTTTGGTAACGTGATATTTGTTTCTCTGAGTGGTGTGCTTGCAGACTTCAACTGGCGCTTGCCATTCTTGATCTACACCATTTCGCTCCTGATCCTGCCTACTGCGATCTGGCTCATTACGGAGACAAAAACGAACCGATCTCAAACCGATGAAGTTTCACAAATGGTGATGAAGGCGGCGATGCCGAAAGCCCAAACAGCGTTTGTATGTATTATTGCGTTTATAAATATGGTCGTGTACTTCATGGTACCAGTGTATCTTCCGTTCTACGTACAGTCATTTTCGGATGGAAACAGCATGAAAGCAGGAGGACTACTGGCTATGGTAGGGTTGAGTTGGGGGATCGTGTCCTCACAATATCATCGGCTCCGAAAAAGGCTATCGTTTGAGCGGATCACGATGCTTGCACTCTCACTTGTTGTTGTAGCCTATGTCCTGTTGTCTTTTGCGACCGGGTACTATGTCATGATTATCGCGCTTGTGATGATCGGCTTAGGACTTGGTACAGTTTTGCCCAACTTGAATGCCTGGTTGCTTTCCGTGGTCCCGACTGTGCTCAAAGGGCGTGCGATCGGTACGATGGCGCTCTTTTCCTTCATGGGACAGTTTTTTTCCCCAATGATCACAGAACCGCTGACCAAGTCGGTCGGTATATCGCGCAGCTATCTATTGATGGGGATGCTGCTTGTGCCTCTTGTGGTGGCATGCGGCTTGTATGAGCTTCAACAAAGACGTCTGCGTGCAAGAGAATTCGAAAGGAGCGAAGCCAATGTCAGCCAATGAACGAATCCAATTTAAAAACCCGGAAACCATGCCCCCGACCTTCGGGTATACCCATGTGGTCGAATCGCGAAGTGCTCGGACCATCTATATATCTGGACAGGTTCCTTTGAACAGAGAAGGCCAATTGGTTGGCGCAGGGGATCTGGCTGCGCAAACAAGGCAGGTCTTCGAAAATATCCATTTTGCATTGGAGGCGGCCGAGGTCAGCTTTGCTGATGTGGTGAAATTAACCTTTTTCTTAACAGATATTGGTCAGATGGCAACTGTACGGGAGATTCGAGACCAGTATATTAATATGGTGAATCCGCCCGCGAGTTCTGCAGTTGAGGTTCGGAAGCTCATCCAGGAGGAGATATTCATCGAGATTGAAGCGATTGCGGTTGGGGATTAGCAGATACAATTAACTTAATCCTCTACACAATTCGTGTAAATTTGAGATGGTTCAATGGCTAAGAGATCTACTCGGTTAAACACAAAGACCGCCCATACAGGCGGTTTTTAGTTATTCAGGGGACAGTTCAATCATGCTGCTTCCACGTTTCAGGCCGTTGAAACCTGTTCAATGCGTTCAATGCGTTCAATACGTTCAATGCCAAAAGTCTGACCACTTCAATTTTCGAGATAAAGGATAGACGTCTCATTGCGAAAGCTTTAACATACAGATATACCTATCTAAGAGACAAGCATTCATCGAATCAGATCAGAGAGAAATAAGGAGGAAACTTACGATGACCAATACGAAGATTGCACCTGGGGAGACGAAAGTGGGCTTTATCGGTACAGGCGTGATGGGCAAAAGCATGGCAGGACATATCCAGCGGGCGGGTTATCCGCTGCATGTCTATACGCGTACGGCTGCCAAGGCGGAGACGCTGGTGAAGGAAGGTGCCGTATGGCATGATACACCAGGCAAGCTGGCAGCCGAGTGTGATGTCATCATTACGATGGTGGGTTATCCGAAGGATGTAGAGGAGATATATCTTGGTGAAGATGGTCTCGTAACGAACGCGAAACCAGGCTCGTACCTGATTGATATGACGACCTCCAGTCCGCTACTGGCTGCACGGATCTTTGAAGCTGCGGAAGCCAAAGGACTGCATGCACTGGACGCGCCTGTATCGGGCGGTGATATCGGAGCGCAGAACGCGAAGCTGTCCATTATGGTTGGTGGTAGTTCGGAGGCCTTTGGAGCCGTGCGTCCGCTGTTTGAGCAGATGGGCACCAACATTGTGCTGCAAGGCAAGGCAGGAGCCGGGCAGCATACCAAAATGTGCAACCAGATTGCCATTGCCTCTGGCATGATGGGCGTATGCGAAGCACTCGCTTATGCCAAGACGTCTGGTCTGGACGCGGAGACCGTGCTGAAGAGCATAGCTACCGGTGCAGCCGGAAGCTGGTCGCTCAGCAATCTCGGTCCGCGCATGATCGCAGGCGATTATGAGCCTGGATTCTATGTGAAACATTTTATCAAAGACATGGGAATTGCACTGGAGTCTGCAAAAGCGATGGGCATGAAAACGCCTGGGCTGGCTCTGGCCGAATCCCTGTATCAGGAAATAGCGAATAATGGTCTGGAAGAGAAGGGTACACAGGTGCTCTACACCTATTATCTTCAGGCTTAACATCCAAGAGAACAGCAGCGTATTCTTTTTCTATTCAGGAAAGGGTTACGCTGTTTTTTTCAATTTTGCGGTTTGTTTATGCGTCTAAAGTCACGAAATTGGTTAAATGTTCATATGTACTTTGCATAATGGAGAGATTTTGATCATTTTCCCTTTATTTTTACCCCGCTTTATCCGACATAAGTAATAGAAGTTTACATAATGAATGTGTCAAAGGATGTTATTCCTCCTGTAATGGTCACCCGTAACCCACACTATAATAGAACGGAGCTTGCCCATGTTCAAGAAAATCCTGTCTCTGTTCAAGACACAACCAGAGCTTGCGAACCAGATTACAGCCTCCGCTTCAGCGTTACCATCGACGACAACCATTCCCCCGCGTATGGTCCGTAGTAAGCGCAAGAAAAAGGCGGAAGGGGATTGGACACGCCAGCCGGAGGAGCCTAGTACAGCAGATCAGCTGATTGGTCTCCCAAGTCAATATAAAGTGCTGAACGACCTGCTCGTTACCAATCCGAAGTCACGTTCCGGTTATTCGCAGATTGATCATGTTGTGATCGGCCCTCGGGCAATCTTTGTGATCGAAACACGAAATTTGACCACAGGTGAGATTCGCGGCGGAAGAAGAGAGGCCAATTGGTCGGTCAGTAGCAGCCGGGTCAAAATGTACAATCCACTCATGCAGCATCGTGCACATGTGGAAGCCATCCATGCACACCTCGGAGACTACAAAAGAGTACGCCTTGTCTCCATGGTGACCTTCACCAACCGTTGCCGCATCAGTGTTGATCCTGCTGTGAGGTATGTGAATTCGGATGAACTGATCATCTACGATCATGAATTGGTGGAAACGATTCAACGCAAGACAGAACGACTTGAGACAGAGGTTCCCGAAACCGTATTTCAAGAGAAGGATATACAGGCGATCTACGCTCTGTTATCTTCGGTCAATTCCACCGATCCTCAGATTCGGTCAGAGCATATGGAGAAGGCTAAAGGGATCAAATAATTACGCTTCATGAACACTGTTGTCCATACGGGCGGCAGTGTTTTTGTGTTGGTCTGAGAGTTAATGTGCGAGTAGTAAAAGGCTTTAGACACAGGTATATCGTCGTATACAACCGATTTTTAACTTATGATAGAATGTAGACCATGTCCAATTGTGTGAATCAAGCATGTTATATGAAAGGATATTTTTGTAAGTAGGTGTTCAAGTCTTGGAGCAGAGGTTAATGGTTCTCAGGAATATACATACGATAAGGGGAAGATTATACGATGAAATGGAATTATACGATAAAGACGTTCACAGTTATGCTTGGTTTGGCAGCGATTCTGACAGCTTGTGGTGGTGGAGCGAAAGAGACGTCATCGCCGGACTCTGCTTCCGGTACAGAAGTTGCTTCATCAGAAACAAGCAGCTCGAATGCTGCTGTAACAGAAACCGCAGCAACCGGTTCGAATGGGAGTGAGCAGACAGGTTCAACCACAGAAGAATCTTCTACAGCCGACGATGGCAAGATTGGAAAGGACTCCACACTGGAAGAGTTGAAGCAGCAGTATGCGGATAAACTTGGTTATATCCGTATCCCTCTGAATGATCATCCAGTACGTCGGGTTAGTGAAGAAGGTTCCAAAAATATTAATGTGGCCAACTATAGTGATGCCGTTGTGGACATGAATGCAGGGGTGCCGATTCATTCCGATTCGCAGCGGTTGATTGATGATGCCTTTCCTTTTTTCACAACGGTACAAGCACCTGATGAATCTTATGTAACTTGGGAAGAAGCCACCAATCTGGAACGTGCCATGGTGAAAACGCTGTTTATCGCTCGTGAAGGTCTGCTGATTACCGAAGATGCGATGAAAAATAAGGATTATAGCAGTACACAGTTCCAGGATTCGATGGATTTCTTCAGGGTCACAGCGAAATTTGAATCCATGGCGCCTGTTGCACAACATCCGCGTGACATTACGTTGAGTACGTTATACGACAAAGCCCGCACGTCGTGGGGCAAGCTTGCTGCGATGGACCCGGAGCAGGATGAAGCGGCGTTTGCTGAGATGTACAAGACGGCGAGGAGCGATGCCAATAATGCCATGGGGTTGCTTAATGTTCTGTTGTCTACCAATGAGGAAGAACGCATGGAACAGACATACGGAACTCACTAGTTGGAGGCATCTGAGCATATGGCGATTCTTCTCGATCAGCATCTAACTTCAGCACATTGGGCTGCAAAAAGAATCATGTTTCCCCGAAAAACACAACGAACCTGTCTAGAGGGGAATGCGTGAATGAACAGCACGCATTCCCTCTAGGATAATCTCCCCCCCTGTGTTTCAGCCGTGTACTTAATGTACAACCATTAAAATAGTGGATGCCCAAAAATACAGATACATCATGAACTATGACTATCAACTGAAACAAGGTATAGATCTAAGCTTGACCCACAACGAAGGGAATAATTTACAGTAAATAAAGATAGTTATCCAAGATGGTACGGAAGGCCTGAAGGCCCCTCCAAAGAACCTTCGCTCCTGGATCGCCATCACTTTTGCGTCCCAAAAAAGCCACCGAGTTTGGCGAGTGCGATCACACTTTCTCGCAGGGTAGGTGGTTTGGACGGGAGTGTTTTCGTTTTGTTGGCCACACGGTAAAGAACCTTCCATTCCTCGTCACCCATGAACGAAGTACATGGAGCGTCAGGCTTTTGCCGAACGAGATAGGTCATCTGTTGGAGTTGTACAGCGATTATGGAATAGAACAGGATGAGTTTACGCAATCGTTCACCGTCACGCTCCTGTAATTTTTCGATCTCGCAACCACTTTTTAAAATGTAATGGAACCGCTCAATTTTCCAACGTTGGACGTACCATGCCACTTTTTCACGAGCATCGTCTACCGTAGCCACGGTAAGATTCGTGAGCAGAAACCATTCAATCGGTGTTTCGCCTTCCAGCGGTGTGGTTTCCAACGCATGAATCAGGGTGCAGGGAAGAGGCGAATACGCAGCCCCTTTTTGTTTCAGGTGTGCCGGTACATGTACCGTATCCGTCAGAAAACGAATCTCCAGCGTCGTATCCCGAGCGGCTTCACTACTTCGCGTATCTCGCGGGAGGGAAACGGTAATCTGCCCGGAGGAAGGCTGTTTACGCACTTCGTCCTGCATGAAAAGTCCTTCTGCTTCGGTGATCCGATTTTGCATGGATCTTACGACATAGGACTGTTCATCAACATGCAAGTGGTATAAAAATTCAAAGAAATCGGCTTCCCGGTCCCCTATGTGAATGAGCTTCATATCTGCTGGGAGGCCGAGCACACTGGCTTTTGCGGCCTCAGTCCACTTGTAGCTTTCCTTCTGTTCGTAAGGGCGGCTGACCTTCCGTTCCGCTTTGAGCGCCAGATCCCGTGCCCAAATTTTTTGATGTAAGAGGCCAAGCGGGAGGCCGGACGGGGTAAGCACCAATGCGGAATGCGCAAGCAAGCCTTTGGTTTGCTTGCGATTGTAGGCGCCAAGTCCTGGCGTTTTTTCTCGATTACCGTATTTAATTTCAGTGGTATCCTGGACGCACAAAAACACGGACTCTTCCGTTTGTTTCATCTGACGTAGCGTCTCTGTCCGATACGATTCCAGCACGTTTTCCTCGGTCAACTGCGGATTCTGTAATAAACGGTAGATGGCTTTCGCTTCCGCTGCATTCTTACTGGCTTCAGCAATGGATGCCTCTGGATGACTAAACAACGTCTGCATCGTTCGGATGAACCGATTTAACGTTCTTCCACATCGGATGCGCATATTTCGAAAGAATTGAAAATTTGGTTGGAGTAAAGAGGAAGTTAATCGTGTTGTGGACATG
>NZ_ANHX01000051.1 GCF_000316035.1 Paenibacillus sp. PAMC 26794 | reverse complement strand
TATTGTGGGTCAAGCTTAGGGTATAGATAAGTTATCCAATAAGTTATCGTTGGAGGGTTGATTTTAAACGTTTTAACCCACTGATTGTAAAGATATTTGAATGATTTCGAGTATGATTGGAGTGCCTGCAAGAACGGTATCTTCGTTTAATTGAAGTACCAATGAATTGCGGTTGATTGTAAATAGCCTGCCTTCTTGCATCATACCATTGATATATAAATTATTAATACTATTGGTCCCCATTCCTATGAATTGATCGATGGCCTCTCCGGTATCATTTGTAAATTGTGTCACTGGAATCGCAACGGTTCCACTGATACTGGTTGGTGTAGAATAGAAAAATCTGAAGGACCTAGGAATGACAGTGATGGTGGAAATGTCAACAGCCGGACCAGCAGGTCCTTGTTCACCCTTAGCCCCAGGCAATCCCTGAAGCCCTGGCGGCCCTTGTAATCCTTGTGGGCCTGGTGCACCATTCGCTCCGCGTTCCCCGATCGGCCCTTGTAATCCTTGTGGGCCTGGTGCGCCATTCGCTCCACGTTCCCCATTCAGCCCATGTGGGCCTGGTGTGCCATCCGCTCCACGTTCCCCGTTCAGCCCATGTAATGCGTGTGGGCCATGTGCTTCACGCTCCCCATTCAGCCCGTGTAATCCGTGTGAGCCATGCGCTTCGCGCTCCCCATTCAACCTTTGTAATCCATGGCGCGCTTGCCCCCTTTTATGACCTGTTGCGTAAGGCGTTCTTTTATGCAGTCTGCGGTAGTTGCATTTTCTTTTTAATTTTTTTGATTTGCGTCTTGAGCCTATGGAGTTCTTTTTCGGTTCATGTAATAACACGCATTGTTTGGCCACTCTTTGATTTGGATGTTTCCCATTTCTCATCGACTTTCCCCTACATGAGCGCTTTTGTTGAATGATTTTCACTTTCCAGCCTCCATTCGTAAAGTTTGTTTATCATATGGGACTTAACTCTAGTGGACTGGGCCAATGATAGTGATCATGAAAATTTTGCCAAATATTCTTGATAAACAAGAAATTTATATTACATTAAAACCCAAATTAAATTATAATTATGCGTTTGCCGTGACCTCTAGTATTGATTTTCATATTGTGTATAGTGTCCGAAAGCGAGGTGAAAAAAATGGCAGTAATAAAACCTGTTGTTACAGCAACTTCTACAACTCCCGTTGCATCAGGGGGAGCTGTAGGTACTGTTGTAACTCCGGCAACAACTCGTTATTTTGCGGCAGTAGCAGCCGGTGACATTGGTGCAACAACGATAACAATTGCTGCAACCAGTTTTGTCGATGATGCCGATGCTCCAGTCGTAACGTTTCCTACATTGACAGCCACACAAAATTTTAACGTGTATGTCAATGGTGTCATGCAACAAAGCTCTTTGTCTACAGTTTCTACAACTAGCTTGGTACTGAACACCGTTGATATTGCTGTTGGTGTTCCTGTGATCCTGGAGATCGCGAACTTTGCCAATACGGTATCCACCATTACGACGCAACCTACCATTTCTACGCCTGTTATAACTGTTAACACTTAGAGATTGAATCTGTATTGTTAAGGATCCTAGCCTATTTATTATGAAGGGTGTGAAGAACATGGCAGTGATAAAACCTGTTTATACAGCGATTTCTACGACTCCCGTTTCATCAGGGGGAGCGATAGGTACTGTTGTAACTCCGGCAACAACTCGTTATTTTGCGGCAGTAACAGCCGGTGACATTGGTGCAACAACGATAACAATTGCTGCGACCAGTTTTGTCGATGACGCTGATGCTCCGGTCGTAGCTTTTCCTACTTTGACGGCCTCACAATATTTTAACGTGTATGTCAATGGTGTCATGCAACAAAGCTCTCTGTCTACGGTTTCTACAACTAGCTTGGTACTGAATACCGTTGACATCTCTGTTGGTGTTCCAGTGACCCTGGAGATCGCCAGCTTTGCGAATACGGTATCTACCATTACGACGCAACCTGCCATTTCTACGCCTGTTATCACTGTTATCACTTAATCATCGAATTTGATTGTTTGCAACTGATCTGATCGGAGATATTCATCACGGTCTGGGCCAATGATCTACCAAGGTTCAGACCGTGCCCTCTTTCGAATATGTGCATACGTTACAAAAAGAAGGATGTGAAGAGGATGCCCATTGTTGTACCGTTTGAGGCATCAAGAAAATTTGTAACGAATGCTGGTCAGGGAACAGGATCTGGCGCAAGCTTCTCCATTGCGGCGACCAGCTTCATTGATGATGCAGGAACTAGCGCTATCGCATTTCCGAACCGCTATTCCTACTATTTGCTTAATATTAATGGGGTTCTTCAGCTTAGTTCTGCATCTACGGTTTCAGCCAATTCGATTACGATTCCTAATGGAGACACACTGGATACCAGTATCCCTATTCTGGTTGAGTTTATTGTCAATTAACCTGCAGGGATCCAAATTTTAGAGGAAAGGGAGGGAATACAATGGTATTTGTTGAACCGGTCTATAATCTCGGAGGGATCACTCCAACATCCAATGCAATGATTGATAAGCTGCAAACTGCTGAGGTAAGCTCCCGGTTTAATTTTGTACCCAATTACGGTATTTCCGCATTAAGGGATGTCATTACTACGACGGGCGGGGGTACTGTCAGCAATTCTGGCGAAAACTTTTTATTACAATCATCTGCGACTGCCAACAGCCTTGCTCAGTTAACAACAACAGAACGCGGTCAATTCCTTTCCGTTGCTTTTGATTGCGGTATGAATGTACAAGTTCCTGCTGTACCTGTAGGGACACAAAAGGTGGAATGGGGCTATACGGATGGTGTGAACGGTGTTTATTTCGGACAAGATAGCGTTGGGGTTTATGTTGCATTATTGCAAAATGGAGTGGAAACCCAAAAGGTATATCAACAGAACTGGAATGTTGACACAATGGACGGAACCAGTCAAAGCAGGGTTACTCTGAATACCTTTACTGGATATTTATATCAAATACGCTATGGTTATTCCTATGGACAGGTGGAACTTCGGATTGTAGCAGTGAATCCTCAAAATTTCCAGCAGCCAATTACGATCCATCGATTTAATCCCTTGGGTGATATCCTAATCTCGGACCCTAACCAGAATATCAAGGCGCTGGCAAACAACGGCGCAGCAGGCGGATCAATAAGCTTGAACGTTGGTGGAAGATATTTTAACAACTTGGGCACAGTCACGGAGACATCACGAATTACAACGGAAATGCGCACGAATACGTTGGTTACAAATACAGTATTCTCCCCTACAGTGAGCTTTCGACGCAAGCAATTTTTCCCCGATGCCACTACGAGACCCAATTCGGTTAATTTGTCAATAGAGAGCTTCGATATATTGGCGTCTGTCGATTTTGCCTGGGAGCTGAGAATTAATGCTCAACTTACGGGTGCTTCTTTCGGAACCATCGCGAGTACGCCTTCCTCAGAAACCGCGTTGTTATCCGATGTGACGGCAACAGCCATGAATCAAACTGCAGGTGTCCGGATACTGGCAGGAATCTCCCTTGCAGGAAAAACAGAAGGGTTGTCTAATTTCAACGTAAACTATGCACTGCCAGGCAATGAGATCCTGACATTAGCCGTAAAATCATTAAGCGGTATCGGGAACGGAAGTGTTGCACTTAGAATGCGAGAACTGTGGTAGGGCGTTTCTCCCCCTTAAAAAAGTCCGATGGACGATGGAATGATGGAAAAACGTAAAAGGGACGAAGCAGGATGAACTTCTGTTTCGTCTCTTTTTAACGTATCGGTGTTTTTGTTCTTCATCAATATGCTTTCGAGACCCCCTTTGTTATTTGCAGATGACTGTTAACTCTATGTCTATTTCAGGTTAATACAAAGAGTGAGAAGATATTAACGATTTAATGGGAGGAAATGCGATATAATAATCATAATGGTTACGTGAAATTTTACATAGAGTTAACAAAGACATTAACGGAGTTTGCTGCGTGAGTATACCCAATCTTCACCAGAAAGAGCGCTCCGGGCCGGAGGAATGGTAATGATCAAGTTGTTGTTTTACTTGAAGAAATACCGAGTTGCCGCCATTGCAGCCTTGGTCATGATGCTGATTGAGTTGACCGTCGAACTGGCTCAGCCTTATCTGATCTCGAAGATCATTGATAGCGGCATTCAGCAGGGAGACTTATCTGTCGTCTGGTTATGGGGTGGCGTGCTGGTCGGCAGTGCTGTTGTGGCTTTTGCTGCAGGAATTGCGAGTTCGTTCTTTGCATCCCATGCAAGTCTGGGGTTCGGATACGATCTGCGGGAGAAGTTGTATGAGAAAGTGCAAACGTTCTCTTATGCTGTCTTCAACCGGTTCACGACATCGTCCCTGATTACGCGATTAACGGGGGACGTGACCCAGGTTCAGGATACCGTCTTCATGAGTCTGCGCTTCATGACACGTGTGCCGCTGGTGGTGATTGGTAGCATGATTATGGCATTAATTGTGAATCCGAGATTGGGTCTGCTGTTGGTTGTCATGGTGCCTGTACTGCTCGTCGTTGTCGTGTGGATGATCAAAAAGGCAGCGCTGCTGTTCCGCAATGTGCAGCGCAGACTGGATGCCGTCAATGGAGTCATCCAGGAGAATCTGACAGGCATTCGGCTGATCCGTGTCTTCGTACGGATGGGCCATGAGATTGAACGCTTTGCCGGATTCAGCGGCAAGCTGATGAAAGGCACGATCTCCGCGCTACGTTTAACGGAGACCACGATGCCGTTCATGCTGCTGATGATGAACGTTTGTATCATCGCCGTGTTATGGTTTGGACGAGTCGACATTGCCTCCGGTAATGCAACCGTGGGTGAAGTGGTCGCCGTCATTAACTACCTGCTTCGCACAATTGGAGCCATGTCTGCGTTGTCATGGATTCTGGTAACCTTCTCGAGAGCAAGCGCTTCGGCGCAACGACTGAATGAAGTGTTCAATACGGAGGATACATCGGAGACTGAACAGACGAAGTCGTTATCAACGTCCGCACCATCTGCTGGATCTGTGAAATCTTCACATTTTCCGCAATCTTCATACTCAGCGAAGAAACAGCGTGCTGTGCAGGGAACGGTTGAATTCCGCAGTGTAGGCTTCAGTTATCCCAATAGTGAAATTACAGTACTGGATAACATCACATTCACTGCAAAAGCGGGGGAACGCATTGCCATTATGGGAGCAACAGGCTCAGGTAAATCTTCGCTCGTACAGCTCATTCCGCGGTTATACACAGAGGATCAAGGTAAGGTACGGATTGATGGTGCCGATGCATCAGAGTTGGATCTGTCCATGCTGCGTGGTGCGATTGGTTATGTGCCTCAGGAGGTTGTCCTGTTTACCGGTTCCATCCGGGAGAATATTGCCTGGGGTCAGGAAGATGCTACCTTGGAGGAGATTGTGGAAGCTGCGAAGCGTGCCCAGATCCATGAAACGATTGAGAATTTACCAAACGGTTATGATACATTGCTGGGTCAACGGGGAGTGAATCTCTCCGGTGGACAGAAGCAGCGACTTTCCATTGCACGAGCGCTGGTACGTAGACCAAGAATTCTGATTCTGGACGATAGCACAAGTGCGCTGGATGTAGCTACAGAAGGCAGACTGCTCGATGCGCTGGAGGAATTGTCGTGTACTACGTTTATTATCACCCAGAAGATCAGTTCAACCACTTCGGCGGACCTGATTCTGCTGCTTGATGATGGACAACTCATTGGACAGGGAAAACATGAAGACCTGATGGAATCGTCAGAGCTGTACCGTCGAATTCATGAATCACAATACGGGGAGGGTGCACAGCATGTTCAAAGCATTCATTGAGCCTTTCCGTCAGCCGCCACCGCCGATTGACCCGGAGACGTTACGATCAGGCGGTGGTCGCAAACCCAAGGCAAGGGCGAAGAACTGGTCAGGTACATTAGGCCGGATCTGGACCTATCTGGCAAGGCGTAAGGTCAAGCTGTCTATGGTACTGTTGATGGTGTTTGCCAGTTCCGCACTCGCTTTGCTTGGCCCCTACATGGTAGGGGTGGCCGTGGATGATTTTATCGCGGGTGAAGCCGGCTCAAGCTGGACTCGGTTTCTGATTGGATTAACCGCAGTGTATGTCTTGTTCTCTCTTACATCCTGGTTACAAAATATATGGATGATCGAAATTGCACAGGAAACCGTGTTCCGCATGCGGTATGATTTGTTCTCCCATCTGCACAAATTACCGATTCCATTCTTCGGTAAACGCCAGCAGGGAGAGATTATGAGTCGGGTGACCAATGATATCGAGAATGTCAGTGGTACGTTGAACAGCTCGGCCATCCAGATTTTCTCGAGTGTATTAACACTGCTCGGAACGTTTGGGGTTATGCTCTGGCTCAGCCCGCTGCTGACCCTGCTTACCTTTATCGTTGTGCCTTTGATGGCCATCGGTATGCGTTGGATTACGCGCAGAACGGGACCGCTCTTCAAGGAACGGCAGCGTAATCTGGGTGAACTCAACGGTTACATCGAAGAGACATTATCCGGGCAGCGGATCATTAAGGCATTCTCCCAAGAGGAGCGGGTGATTCGCGGTTTTGAGGAACGGAATACCCGTATCCGGATTTCCGGTTTCTGGGCACAGACGATCTCTGGTTTTATCCCGAAACTGATGAATGGATTGAACAACCTGAGCTTTGCGATTGTCGCGGGCATCGGTGGTATTCTGGCGATTCAGGGTTCGGTTACAGTCGGGGTGATTATTATCTTTGTAGAATATGCCCGTCAATTCACCCGTCCGCTCAATGATCTGGCGAACCAGTGGAATACGTTATTGTCCGCGATTGCGGGGGCTGAGCGTGTATTCGAGGTGCTGGATGAAGATGAGGAAGCGAAGGATGAAGGGGCAGCGGTATCTCTGGACAAGGTAGAGGGAGCCGTTCGCTTCGACAAAGTATCCTTTGGGTACGATGAAGGACGTAACATTTTGCATGACATCAGCTTTGAAGCCAAACCGGGTGAGATGATTGCCCTTGTGGGTCCGACCGGAGCGGGGAAAACAACATTGATCCAGCTTTTATCCCGTTTCTATGATCCGACAGGTGGCACATTAACGGTAGATGGTCGCGATATGACCACTATTCGGCGTGAGAATCTGCGGTCCCATATGGCGTTTGTACTTCAAGATTCATTCCTGTTTCAGGGCACGATTCGGGAAAATATTCGGTTTGGCCGTCTTGACGCGACGGATGAAGAGGTGGAAGCAGCCTCCCGGCTGGCGAATGCCCATTCCTTCATTGTGCGAATGAAGGATGGATACGACAAAGTGCTCCAGGCCGATGGGAGCGGCATTAGTCAGGGGCAGAAGCAACTACTCGCCATTGCCCGGGCAATCTTGGCAGATCCATCCATACTTGTACTGGACGAAGCGACGAGTAGTATTGATACCGTTACGGAGATCAAAATCCAGGAAGGGTTGCAACGCCTGATGCAAGGTCGTACCAGCTTTGTCATTGCCCACAGGCTGAACACGATCCGTCAGGCCGACCGAATTCTGGTGCTGAAGGATGGGCAGCTACTGGAGCAAGGCTCGCATGATGCGTTGCTGGAACAAGGTGGTTTCTACAGCGAGCTGTATTACAGTCAGCTGCGTAAAAAGGCGCAATAGTCATTTTGGATAATATGGGACATGTATTAGAGAACTTGTAGGTATATAAAAAGAGCAGGGATGAGGGCACGATGCTCCTCACTTCTGCTCTTTTTGCATATTTTATTGAATAAACGTGGGAAATTGAATTGTGATTGTATGTTAAAATAAGGATATATTGGAATAGATCCGTTTTTGGAAGGTTGCCAGCGGTTTTGAAGCATGAGAATGAATTTTTACACGTATGCCTGTAGTCAGTCATGTGATGCATTAAAAGAGAGGAGGGCAATGCGGAATGGAATTCAAATTTGGGAATGCTGCTATTCTTTTACCCCCTGTTCACATTATGATTATCACGATCATTATTATTTTCATTCTAGTAAGGTGGAGCAAGCAGTTAGAAACAAGACGTTTTACGGTTTTCTTTTACTTTTTGATTAGTACGTTCATTACTCCAATTTATTCTCAAAGTACATCAGAAGGTGTCTTTCAGCTATGGATTCCTTTAGGATTTATTGTGGTTTTCTTGTATTTGATTCGCAGCGAAAGAAATCATCCATCTAAAATGAAAGCGAGTATCTTAGGGTTTTCGATAGCAATATATCAGTTAATTCTTCAATATATCGGATAACGGGATGGGACAGGATATTTCAATAAGAACAAGTAAGCAATAGGTTGAAAAAAAAGAGCAGATCCTGATCACAGGACCTGCTCTTTCTTATTTAACTTCCAATAACTTTCCAGTTATCCGCCTGCTCCACCGTTAACGGCTGGTGTCTGCGAATGTAATCTTCCACCAGTGCGGCCATGTCCGTGGCACCTTCGTGCAGTACCTTTTTGCCCGGATACATCGCATAATCTCCACCGCCAGCAGCACGGTAGCTGTTCATCACCACAGAGTACATGCCATCTATATCCATTGGCTTGCCTTCACGTTCCAACTTCACAACTCGACTGCCTACAGGTTGGGAGACATCCAGCTCATATTCCATGCCAGCCCACATATCGTAATTATAATGTTGGGGTTTGGGTTCCATATAAGCCGGATTGACTGCCACCTCGCCAGAAGCATCTACTTCAAAGTAACGAGCCGTTTGTTCCAGTGCCTCCCGGATATCCTGACCACTCAGCTCCAGCACCGTCAGAGTATTAGGATAGATGAAGTTGGATAACACGTCCCGAACGGTGATGTGACTCCCGAAACCGCGAGCTTCTTCACTCAGCATGGCGGTATTGGAGAGCTGCGCTCCAGTCGCTTCCATCTGCACTTGATGTACAAAAGCAATGAATGGATGTGCCTGGAGTCGCAGAGCCGTAGCATTGGTGATGGATAAGTCCCCAGCCACCTCGCCAATGGGCTGATCAAGCCATGCTTGTCCCTCAGTTTCCAGCTCTTCCGTCAGTTTCATGACGGTTGCATCAGGTTCAACCTCATGATGTTCATCCAGAAGTAACAACCGAGCCTGCTTATCTGTAATCTGCCATTTCCCGCCCGATGTTTGTTCCAACTGAACGGATACATGCCCCGCACCATTTCCACTGAAGCCCGGCTGAATGACGGTTACACCATGAATATTAGCGGTAAGCTGACGATGCTGGTGTCCGGTAAGCAGCACATCGATGCCTTCGATGTCCCGACAGATGGCATAGCCTTGGTTTTCTCCAGTTAATCGTTCGGCAGGCTCTCCTGTCTCCAGATCACTCTCAAATCCGCCGTGATAACTCACAACCATTACATCTGGTTGTTCATGCTCGCGTATATAGCTAACCCACGTACGGATGGTCTCCAAGGCATCAAGGAACTGTAAACCCTCAATATTTTTCGGGTGCTCCCAGTTCGGTATGTAGTGCGTAGTTGCGCCCAAGAGGGCTACTTTGACACCCGTAGACAAGGTTTTGATTAGATACGGAGGACCGAAGGCAGGTACGTCTGGTTGCCCATCTTTTACAATATTGGCAGACAGCCAGGGGAAATTGGAAGCTTCAACTGCTCCGCGCAACAGATTCTGACCATAGTTAAACTCGTGATTGCCCATCACCGCAGCATCATAACCGAGTTCATTCAGTACCGTTATGAATGGATGCACCTCGTTTTTGGAAACCTGTGAAGCTGCATAGGAGGCCAAGGGTGATCCTTGCAGCAGATCCCCGTTATCCACCAGCATCAATTCAGGTGAACGTTCACGTTCCTTACGAATCAGGGAAGCCAGCAGGGCAAGCCCAGCCGGGCGGTAGGCATTGGTATTGTAATGAATGGGACGGATCGCCCCGTGCAGATCACTGGTATAGAGAATATCGAAGCTTGCCGTATGGTTTGTGGATGTCATTTTACAATCTCCTCTAATATATAAGTTCAGATATATGGAATTACTATAAAACGGAGAAGAATGAATAGCCTGAAGAACCGAAGTATGCGCCGTTATCTCCGATGCTCTTCCTATATCTTCAACCATAATGAGCCTATTCTAACAGATACAAGTCGCGCTGACAGCCTGACAGGAAACTTTACAAAACTCCAAATTTCGTTTCACATCGCGCTAATATTTGGCAACTATAGTAGATAAGTACTGAAAAATAGAAACTCTTTGGAGGGTGTTCGTTTGAAGAAGTCTGCTTTATTTTTACCATTGTTGATTTTGGTTCTGTTTCTGAGTGCTTGTGGGTCTAGCAGTAGTACAACAGGTTCGGCTAACGGGGATAATTCGAGTTCCAATGCATCCGGTACGTCTACGGCAGAGACAGAGAAAGCTGTCGAAGGTTATGTGCCAACTGAACTGACGGTTCAATTTGTTCCTTCCCAGAACGCAGATACGCTTGAAGCCAAAGCGAAACCGCTGGAGAAGTTGCTTGGTGACAAACTGGGCATTCCGGTAAAAGTCAGCGTATCCACCGACTACAACACAATTATTGAAGCAATGGCTTCCAATAAAGTAGACGTAGGTTTCTTGCCTCCGACAGCTTATGTACTGGCTAAAGAAAAAGGCGCTGCACAAGTTATTTTGCAAGCACAACGTTTTGGTGTAAATGATGAGACTGGAGCTCCAACAGAGCAACTGGCAGATTCGTATAAATCCATGTTCATTGTGAAAAAAGATTCGCCGATTCAATCCATCGAGGACCTTAAAGGTAAAAAAGTCGCTTACCAAAACGTAACGTCTTCCGCAGGTTATGTATGGCCAGCCGGTCTGTTGCTCGACAGAGGGATTGATCCATTGAAAGATGTAACAGCTGTAACGTTAAAAGGTCATGACCAAAGTGTTATCGCTGTATTGAATGGTGACGTTGATGCGGCAGCTATTTTCCAAGATGCCCGCAACACGGTAGTCAAAGACTATCCGACTGTATTTGAAGATACACGTGTACTGGCGTTCACTGAGCCTATTCCTAACGATACCATCACTGTTCGTACAGACATGAATGCAGATTGGACTGCGAAGATCAAACAAGCTTTCATTGATATCGGTAAAGATACTGAAGGTCACCAGATCATCAAAGAAATCTATACGCATGAAGGTTATGTAGAGTCCGATGATAGCAAGTTCGAGATCGTTCGCCAGTATGGCGAAAAAGTGAAAGGTGAATAATTCTGATCCAAAAGTAGTTCGGGATCTGTTCACTTTGTAGTAGCTTTCTTGGATGGGAACAGCTTAATCGTAGCAATGGACAGGCCAGTTCAGCGTGATCTACGCTGCGCTGGCTTGTGCCATTATAGCAAGGACTCATGTGTATGATCATTATGAATGAAAGAAGGATATTGTCATGATTGAGCTTCATAACGTTACCAAAACTTACGCTAACGGCACCAAAGGCCTGGATAATATTAATCTGAAATTTGAGCAGGGTGAATTCATTGCTGTAGTGGGTCTGTCCGGTGCAGGTAAATCAACGCTCTTACGCTCCATTAACCGACTGCACGACATTAGTGAGGGCGAGATTCTGATTAACGGAAGTTCCATCACGAAGGCACAAGGCAAACGGCTGCGCATGATCAGACGTGACATCGGCATGATCTTCCAGAGTTTCAATCTGGTGAAACGGTCCAGTGTACTACGTAACGTACTCGCTGGACGGGTTGGATATCATTCCACCATGCGTACCATTATGGGTCGTTTTCCAAAAGAGGATATTGAACTGGCGTTCACTGCGCTGGATCGTGTGAATATTTCGGAGAAAGCTTATTCCCGTGCAGATCAGTTGTCTGGTGGACAACAACAACGTGTCGCTATTGCCCGTGTACTGGCACAGGAAGCAAAAATCATACTGGCCGACGAACCGGTTGCTTCACTTGACCCGCTTACAACCAAACAAGTCATGGATGACCTGAAACGCATCAATCAAGACCTTGGGATTACGACCATCGTCAACCTTCACTTTATTGATCTGGCGAGAGAGTATGCGACCCGTATTGTCGGATTACGAGCAGGTGAAGTGGTATTCGACGGCCCGGTGGAAGAGGCAACGGATGAGCGCTTTGCTGAAATATACGGCAGACCGATTCTGGCTGACGAATTGTTGGACAAGCAGGCTGTACATGAGCAGGAAGAAGTTGTGGTATGAAGGGGCAGTCCAACGTTCCACTTCAGAATTCAGGCGGAGTGGGGAAGGGACCTGGTTCCAGCGCGGCTCAGGTTGTGAATCGCCCGAAACCGCCTGGGCGTACGAAACATCTGCTCACCTTAGTGATCATTCTGCTCCTTCTGTGGGCCAGTGCCAAGCAGACGGATGCCAGCTTCACGGAGTTGTTTGAAGGTTTTCCCAACATGCTGGATCTGCTGAAGGAGATGTTCCCACCACGCTGGACATACTTCGATAACATTGTTCAAGGCATGCTGGAAACGATCCGGATGGCCCTGATTGGGACAACCATTGGTGCGATTATTGCGATTCCGATCTCGATCATCTGTGCCGGTAACCTGATGCCGAGTCGCTGGATCTACTATCCGGCACGCTTTCTGCTCAACCTGATTCGGACAGTGCCGGATTTGCTACTTGCTGCTTTGTTCGTTGCTGTGTTTGGTTTGGGGCCAATCCCCGGAATCTTGGCACTGGCTGTGTTCTCGGTAGGTCTGATTGCAAAGTTGACCTATGAGACGCTGGAAACCATTGATCAGGGGCCACTGGAAGCGATGACGGCTGTTGGTATGAACCGGATTCAGCTCATTGTATATGGCGTGGTGCCGCAACTGGCTGCCCAGTTCACATCCTATGTGCTGTATGCCTTCGAAATTAATATACGTGCCGCTGCCATTCTGGGACTGGTGGGAGCCGGAGGAATTGGGCTCTACTATGAGGCAACACTTGGATTCCTGGAGTATGACAAGACCAGCGTAATCATTCTGTTTACCCTCGTCATCGTTCTGATCATTGATTATGTAAGTACTAAGCTGCGGGAGAAATTGCTATGATGAAAAATGAAACAAGCCGCATCCGGCCTAAACCACGGAAGAACCCGCTTCGCTGGGTCATTGTGTTACTGCTGATCCTTGTGTATGTCTGGGCCCTTGCTGGTGTACCGTTTACTGGTTTCAAGGAAACCGCTGCTCAGATTATGAAGGCCATTGTAGCCGGGATTTTCTCACCGGATTGGGATTTTGTATATCTGCCTGAGGGAGAAGACCTGCTGCGAGGACTGCTGGATACACTGGCGATTTCCGTGCTGGGGACTGTGATCTCGGCTGTGCTCTGTATTCCGTTTGCCTTTTGGTCTGCCCGTAACATGAGTGGGCATCGTTCCATCTCGGGTGCAGGCAAAATGGTACTCAGCTTTATCCGCACGTTCCCTGAGATTATCATGGCCTTGTTGTTCATTAAGGCAGTAGGTCCCGGATCGTTTGCAGGGGTACTCGCCCTTGGATTGCACTCCATCGGCATGTTAGGCAAATTGTACGCAGATGAAGTTGAAAATATCGACTACGGCCCATCTGAGGCGCTGCTTGCCTCCGGAGCCAATCGCATGCAGCAGTTGTGGTTTGCCATCCTGCCGCAGGTTATGCCTGGCTTCCTGAACTATACGTTGTATCGTTTCGAGATTAATGTACGTTCCGCGACCATACTGGGGGTAATCGGAGCAGGGGGGATTGGTACACCACTGATCTTTGCACTGAGCACCCGGAACTGGCCACGAGTAGGTATTATCCTGCTGGGGATTATCGTGATGATCACGATTATCGACTTGATCTCGGGTTATATTCGGAAGAAGCTGGTATAAGGGTTAATGTGGCGCTACGAATATATTAGATGATAAATTAAGATTAGTTGATAGCGTAAGAAGAGAGGGCTATTCGGTGCCGAATATTGGCAGGGATAGTCTTTTTTTGTGTCTGCAAATAAACAACGGTGCGTTCTTGTTGCTCAGCTAACCGTCGAGGAATAAGAGTGTTCCAAGAATATATATAAAGATGATTGAATTATTTTCCATTTACATGTAAGATTAATAGGTTTCTATATAAAGGGAATTAAGGATATTAATCAATACTCCTGCTAGATACCCATACAAGAAGTGAGTCTTTTTAAAGGAAGGTGACCTATGGAATTATTTCAATATATATGGATTGGGTTTATGCTACTCCTATTGCTGTACAGAATGATTTTTCAGAAGTTTAAAAAACATAACAGAGAAAATATTGGACTCAGTGCAATCCTGATCATTTTCACGGGAAGCAGTTATACGTTTACACAGATGAACTTGATTTTTGTCATTATTGTCATCGCCGTGGCCGCTTATTTTGCTGTATGGAACAGCATTCTATTTGTTAGAAATGGATATGAGCCGGAACGTTTGAAATGAACCCGTTCTGCATCGTCGTCAAGGAATTTAAACATTGTGGCCTCGCAGGAGCTGGGATAACGAACCTGAGAGTCCCTATTTTGCCTCACAAGGCATCACTGGAATTCTAACGAATCGTAGTGGCGCTATTTGTTGCGTTTTGCCCGAATTAACCCTTTGGCAACTGAAATGTAGTTAAATAGCGATGCTGAGGTTCGTTAGATTTTATAATTAGGCCAAAATGGCCGAATAAGGTCTGTCAGGTTCGTTAGCAGTGGCAGCTTTTTTAGATACTTTCCAGCCAAGGAATTCCTATGTAACTAGAATTGATCTGACGGGAGTGGAGAATAAAACGGTTAAAACGATTTCTCCTCTAGCTCCAATGTTTCCTTCTCAAGTAAGATAAGTGATGTGCTGATTAACTTATTGACCATTGGTGTGAACTGGAGGTTCTAATGACATATAAATCATCTATTCTGGTTATGTTGATCGTACTGCTGGTTGGCGGTGGTCTATTCGCTTATTTTTACAAGTTTCCTAAAGAAGTCAATGTTACACGTGAAGCTGTAACCTATGCACAGGTTGATCCGGAAACTACCGAATCGACTGCAATTAAGGTAGAAGGAACGATGTACCGTCCACTATTTCGTCAGTCTACGTTCGAAGGCAGAATTACAATCGAAGGTAAAGATTTTACAACAACTGGAGATATGATGACTATCTACGTAGCGGAAAGCCAAGGAGGCATTCATATGGGAAACCTTCATTATCTAAAATCAGGTGAACCCTTGGAAACGTTATGGCATGGACTAATTTGGTTTGATTCAGCATGGGAGAATATTAATCTGAATCTTGGCAGAGCAGGACAGACGTCAGACCAGAATTTTTATGTGGTCGCTACAGCTCGCAATCAGCAAGAAGCTTACAAAGTTCAAGCGCGTATGAGTGAGCAATTTGGAGACGGATTTGCTCCTCGAAACAACATAGAATAAATAGAAAGAGGGCCTTTCTCCGTTAAACGGAGAAAGGCCCTCTTTGCGGATTATACAAGTTTAAATAATCGAAACTCTTAGCTAGCCAAAGGCAACGCCTTGGTTACTTGAACCGTAATTGTCTCGGTGCTTGTTACGCCTGCGGCATTGATCAGCTCAGCACGGTACGTATACGTTCCGTTAGCGCGACCGGACAATTCCGTTGTAGCACTTTGGGAAGCAGGTGTTGCCGCGTTCAACGTTTGTGTATCAATCAATACATCATTCTCATAGAGACGGTATTCAGTTGCGTTTGTACCCCACCAGAGGTTCATGGATACGTTGTAGTTGCCATCACCATCCCAGTTGTTTTGGGACAACGTAGCTTTCCCTGGAGCGGCATTGGTTACTTGTACCGTCAGTACATCGCTGCGTGTTGTGCCTTTGTCATTGGTCAGCTCGGCTACGTAGGTATACGTTCCGTTGGCTTTGCCTGTAATGGCGGTTATAGAGGACTGAGCCGATGGTGAAGCCGCAATCAACTTCTGCGTATCGATCAGAACGCCATTCTCATACAGTTTGTACTCGGAACCATTTTCGCCCCACCAGAGGTTCATGCTTACGTTATACGAACCTTCGAACAGGCCAGAGGTATATCCATTATCAGAAGAAAGCACCGGTTTACCCGGTGCTCCTGCAGCTGGAGTGGAAGGCACTTCGCCGCCACCTTGCTCTTCAGCAGGTACAAAATCATTCAAGCTTCTAGGTTTCAATTGATATACATCTTTGAAAATAGCGGAAACGCCTGTGATATCGATTTGGTCACCAGCAGCATAAGGGAAGGAAGTCTCCGTCACACCTGTACGGGTGTCTACACGGATGTGTGTGCTCGTTCCATCTGGTGCTACCGCGTCGAATTCAAAAGATCCAACGGGTGTAGCACTGATGATATTCTCGATCGTTACATTTTTCAATTGAACCAGTTGACCCTGGTTCGCATCTGAAATTGCTGTAACTTCGATTGGAGCAGGTACGGAAGCCGTACCTGTTTTCTCAATCGCAACGATATCGGTAAGCTCGAACTCGCTGTTATAGATGGTTGTTGCTGCCGTTACTTTCACCTTGTCACCTGCATGGAAGCCGCTAGTATGCTGGAATACGTAGATTCCAGCAGTTTCATCTTGAAGATAGAAGGCTTGTCCACCGAATACACCCGGTTCTGTCGTTACAACACCTTCGATGGTTACGGTAGTGCCAACAGCTTTGGTGCGTGCTTCAGCAATGGTGATAGCTGCTGGAATCGGTCCTTCTTCTTCCGGAAGCTGTTCTGCTGGCACATTGCCAACAGTCACGGCATTGGTGATCAGGTTGCTGCCATTCAGACGCAGACGCAAGCTGGCAGCGCCAGTTGTACCCGGTTTAATACGGACGTTCAGATCTTTGATCCCGCGACCTTGGCTGTCCGAGGTTACACTGAATGTGGAGCTATAGCCGTACGAAGTCGGCCAAGTACCACTTTCATTCTGGATCATGGCGACCTGGGTTCCGCCAGTCAGATAGATACCGGCACTATAACCGGATACGGTTGTGTTCGGAGCCATATTCTCCACAACGACACGAATCTGGAAGTCTTCTGCATTTGGAAGAGTATCCTGTTTCACGAAGCTGTATGCAGCGTTCGCACTAGATGTAGGCCCGCCGTAAGAACCAGCCTTGAAAGTGGAACGATCGTACCACTTGTATCCGGCAGCAGGTGCGGACCAAGGTTCAGCCTGTGGTTCTGTGGAAGCAGCCGGCTCTTCGAATGGTAGCAGCGCTGTAGCTGTGTCCAGTTCAAGTCCGTTCACTTGAGTTAGATCCGTGTAGTTCTCTTGCGTAGCAAGCCAGTTCACGGTGTTCACGAGCAACACGGCATCATCGGCTTCTTTAAAACCATCATAAGTCGTTTTGCGTGTACCTGTCTCTTCACGCAAGTATTTTGGTGATGCATCTTCTACTGGAGAGGAGTCACCGATGAAGGCAGCTTTACCTGCGCCCAACTTGGATACAGCCACGTAAGGACCTTCTTCAATCCCGCCACCGTTGTAGACGCCTTGGTCCACCGCGTTATTCCATTTTGCGTTGGTTTTTGGCAGGTAGACAATGCCTTTTGCCTTTTCCGGATCGGTGATTGCGAGTGTTGAACCGGCGTGCATGGCTACAGCCGATACTCCTTCTGTGATGCCGAAGGCTTGATCTGCTGGTACGACGATATTAGCGTTGATATCGCCAAGTGCGTTATAGCGGAATCGTACGCCGAAGTTATCAGACAACCAGTCCGAGCTGGTTATATTTTGCATCGCTTCAGAATTACGCTCATCTGTGCTCATGCCTTTGGCCGGATCTTCAAATGCTCCCCGACGATAGCCATTGATGACTTCAGAGCCATCCCAGCGGTTTTTGTTACGGTCTGCATTATAGTGATCTCCAACGAAGAAGATGCTGCCGCCCGTTTCAACATATTGTTTGAGTGCTGCTTGTTCGGATGTTTTGAAAGGAATTTGAGGCTCTGCAATAACGAATACGTTATACTCTTTCAGATCATCATAGGTAAATGGAGTTGTCTTGCGAAGTTCTTTGACATAATAACCATCATTCGCGAGTGCATTCCCGAAGTCGGAGAAACCTCCATCAATGACCCAGTCTGCAGCTCCAGCCGTCTGGCCGTGAGAGTTGTCGAACAATACTTTCTTGCCTGCATTTTGGTTCACAACCTTTGCCTGAATGAACGGTGCCGGGTCTGTCGGTCCTTCCGCATGAACCGATGCATCTCCGTTCCATAATCCGATCTGAAGCGGCAAAGCCATGGACAATGCCAGGAGTGATTTTAGAAATACTCCTCGCATACCTGTTAATTTACCCAACCAAATCCCTCCCAAATATTAGTTGATTCATGAGTTCGTCCATATTCTACCACATGAAAATCTCACATAGTCATAACAATTTGTAAAAATTAACTCGATATTTGTAAAATTGGGTCTTTTGACATATCCATAGGTATTTCGGTCCCGTCATAATTCATCCAATTCTGCGTGCATAATGATTGTACGCAAATAAAAAGCCATCTCTTATGAGATGACTTTGGCCCGAATTCGATTGACGGCATGGAAGACAGAGGATTTAATCATGCCTTCACTGCGATTCACCAGCTCTGCCGTTTCCTTAATGGAGTATCCATGGATGAGGCGAAGTTCTAATATTTTACGATGTTCGGTGTTGTTAATATGGGAGACAAGATCATGAACACCTTCGCTAATTTCGAGGTGGGGTGTATCGACGTGGTGGGTAGGTACCTCCAGACGGCTGTCTCGTCTGAGTGTACGGGTCCGCCTGCGGAAGCTGTCCATCGCCAGGTTACGGGCAATGCGTTTGAGATAATAGAGAATGCGATCTTCAGGGATATCCACGGTAACGTTCATTAGTCGAATGAAACAATCCTGTGCCAGATCCTCTGCGTCTTGCGGTTGTTTGACGATATGGGATAGATACCTTGTGATTTCTGATTTATAGTTGATATAAGCATCATTAATTTGTACGCTGTTCATATGATGTGAATCCCCCTTGGATACAGATCAGGCTTGGGTCCGGTCTGGTATGAGTCTCTTATGATCCAAGTATATCGGGAGGTTGTTTCCAAACGGTTCAGAGTTGTATCGGAGTTGTAACATTTCGTGCTTCCCTCTATTCAAGCATACGGCTTGGGATACAAAATATAGGCAGATGAAGGAAATTCATAGAGCAGGGAGATTACGAAAGTATCATGAGACAAAAAGAGATTTTAATTATTGAGGACGAGGAGTCCATTCGCGATATTTTGTCCTATTCGTTACGTAAGGAAGGATTTGAGATCAAGGAAGCAGCTACGGGAAAAGAGGGACTGGATCTGCTTCGGGATTCGAAGCCGGATCTGATTTTGCTGGATCTGATGCTACCTCAAGGAGAAGGAGATACAGGAAAAGCAGGCAGTTATAAGTAAGTCTGTTGTGTATGCTTCCGCTTCCGGTATATTTCAGATGAATGAAGAGGATAGCAAGACACGTGCGGTGACGGAAGGACAGCTGATCGGGTCCATTACAAACATCAGCAAACTAAAATTTATGACGATTGTTGGTGAGGAAGAATTGTTCAGGCTCAAGGTGGGCATGCCAGTTAAGGTGCGAATGACAGCGCAGAAAGACCTGCAATTCACCGGGAAGGTGAGTAAAGTGTCCAAATTCGCCCGCAAGAGTACCGATACGGACCTCAAGCAAGCTTCACAGTTTGACGTGGTCATTGATCTGAAGCCGGATGCCAGAATGTATGGAGGCGTGAGTCTGGAAGGCGATATCGAGACGATGCGGAAGGATAAAGTGACGGTTGTGTCCAGCCTTGCGATTATGCGGGATCAGACCGAACCTTACGTACTGTTAGACAAAGGCAATGGACAAACAGAGTCGCTGACCATCCAGGCTGGAATGGAATCGGGGGACAAGACGGAAGTGGTTAGCGGGTTGAAACCAGGAGACATTGTCGTTTTGCCCTAAACGTAGGAATTTAAGAACAAGGCATTATATGTAATGACTAGCTAGACGAGCGGGTTAATTCGGCATTGAAAACACGAGGTTCATTATGGCATATTGCCAGGATGAGCCTTTGGTGTGGTTAGGGGCAAGGGATGTCCAGATTCCTGCCTGAATTATGGAAAAAAATATAATTAAATTTATATAATTCAATTTACAGTAATATTTACATGTCGTATAATCAGAACATAAGGAGGTGACACCGAACATCATGTTTGTAGATGGATAGGCGAAGACCTTTTTTTTAATTGTTTGAAGAAAGCGCTTACCAAATGTGGGATTCAGACATCCCTTAAGTCATTTTTCACACTTCTTCATGTCTAACACACGTTCAACCACACCCACCATATTATACTCATTCACATGATTCGCCTTCACACACCATTTGTTTGCTCAAGATTCCAATCATACAACCATTTCTTTTGGAGGTGATACAACCAACTCATCCGAACGTTCTCTTCGTGCTAAGCATCATAATGACACAGAGGATCAGACATGAGTACAACCCAATCTAACTAAAGGAAAGGTGGAACTATGAAGACTAAATTGAAAACCAAATCCAGAGGTAAGAAGATCCTGCGCAAAGGTGTAAAACAAATGCTGGCAGCAACGCTGCTCGCTGCGGGGATTTTCCCTGGATTGTCTCCAGGCTTGACTCAGGCGGCCGAAGCCCATGTGAATAATCCATTTGTAGGGGCAACGGCTTATCTGAACCAGGACTATTCGGCTCTCGTGGATACGTCCATTGCGCTGACCAACGATGCATCATTGAAGGCCAAGATGGAGACGGTCAAATCGTATCCAACCGCAGTATGGGTTGACCGGATTGCTGCAATCTATGGCGGCACGGACAACGCTGGTCGCAAAAGTGTAGAGCAACATCTTGATGCCGTTCTCGCTCAAAAGAAACCGGGTACGCCAATAACGGCTTCATTTGTTATCTATAATCTGCCCGGTCGGGATTGTCATGCACTGGCATCCAACGGTGAACTTCCATTAACACAGGCGGCTCTGCAGACGTACAAAACGGATTATATTGATGTCATTGCAGATATCTTCGCAGATCCGAAGTATCAGGACATTCGCATTATTGCTGTCATTGAACCGGACAGTCTTCCTAACCTTGTGACCAACCTGAGTACACCAGCTTGTGGTCAAGCCAGCTCAACAGGTATCTATGAGGCGGGTGTGAAGTATGCACTGGACAAGCTGCACGCCATTCCGAATGTGTACAACTATCTGGATATCGGCCACTCCGGCTGGCTTGGATGGGATAACAACCGTTCTGCAGCAGTCGCGCTGTACACAAGTGTTGTGCAAGGGACAGCCGCGGGTCTGAGCAGTGCAGATGGCTTCATTACAAATACAGCGAACACTACACCGCTGGGGGAGCCGAACCTGTCTAACCCTGATCTCAATATCGGTGGACAACCGATTAAATCTGCCAAGTTTTATGAGTGGAATCCTTATTTTGACGAAACCGATTTCACCGCTGCGTTGTATGCCGATTTCGTACAAGCTGGCTGGCCAAGCAGCACAGGTTTCCTGATTGATACTAGCCGGAATGGGTGGGGCGGGGTAAACCGTCCAGCATCTGCTACGGGCAGCAACATCAACGATTATGTGAATTCTGGACGTGTAGATCGTCGGGAGCATCGGGGGAACTGGTGTAATGCCAGTGGAGCAGGTATGGGTGAAGCACCTAAGGCTGCACCAGGACCAGCGCATCTGGATGCTTATGTATGGGTGAAACCTCCAGGTGAATCCGATGGCTCCAGCTCCGAAATTCCCAATAACGAAGGCAAAGGTTTTGACCGGATGTGTGATCCAACCTTCACAACTCGGGATGGTGTATTAACAGGTGCATTGCCTAATGCCCCGGTATCGGGTCACTGGTTCCATGATCAGTTCGTGGCACTGGTGAAAAACTCATTCCCTGTACTGCCTGCCAGTAACGGTGGTGGCAATCCTCCGGGAGGAACAACAGCTCCTGCAGCACCAGCAGCATTGACGGCTTCTGCCGGTAACGCTCAAGTCTCCTTGACGTGGACTGCTTCTACAGGGGCTACAAGTTATAGTGTGAAGCGGGCACTGAGTGCATCAGGTCCATTCACAACAATTGCTGCCAATGTAAGTGGAACGTCTTACAGCAATACTGGTCTGATCAATGGCACAACCTATTATTATGTGGTAACGGCAACAAATGCAGTAGGTGAAAGTGTTAACTCCGCTACAGCAACAGCTACACCCGTTGCAGGTGTAACGGCGCCAGCTGCACCGACTGCTCTCACAGCAACCGCAGGCAATGCACAGGTGAGCTTGACGTGGACCGCTTCTACAGGTGCGACAAGTTATAATGTGAAACGGGCACTGAGTGCGTCAGGTCCGTTCACAACGATCGCGGCAAATGTGAGTGGTACGTCCTACACCAACACTGCCCTCACGAACGGCACGACGTATCATTATGTGGTAAGTGCAGTGAATACAGCAGGGCAAAGTGTCAATTCCGCTGTAGCTTCCGCGACACCTCAAAGTGTCGTTGTACCAACGAGTGATCTTGTCGTGCAATATCGTGCTGGAGATACCAATGCTCAGGATAGCCAGATCAAACCGTATTTCAACATCAAAAATCTGGGTAGTACTGCTGTGAATCTGAGTGATCTGAAGATCCGGTATTACTTCTCCAAAGAAGGCTCAGCTGCGATGGATTCTGCCATCGATTACGCTCAAGTTGGTGGAGCCAATATCCAGCGGACCTTCACAGACTCGTATGTAGAGCTGAGCTTCACATCTGCTGCTGGCAGCATTCAGGCTGGTGGACAGACTGGAGATATCCAGCTTCGCCTGTACAAAACAGACTGGTCTAACTTTGACGAGACTAATGACTATTCCTTCGATCCAACGAAAACATCCTACCAGGATTGGAACAAGGTAACACTCTACCAAGGTGGAAGCCTGGTATGGGGCATGGAGCCTTAAACTTTACTTGTAACTGTCTTAACCGCGATTCTCAGTGTGTTAGAGGATCGCGGTTTTTGCTATGCATTACAAGAGTCATTCTAGATTGAAGTTCTCACATCAAAATGTATTTAGAATCGCTTGAAGATCCGTAATTAGGATGTGAGAGCGGATGTATTAAGCTGGGCTGTCCTCAGGTCATGAAAATGATCAGGGGGCAGCCCTCTTTCTTTTCTAACGAACAGAGGGAACGCTATTTAGTTGAATTGATGCATTTGAAAATTCTAACGAATCGTAGACACGCTATTCAGTTAATTTGGATGGATTTTGCCCCGTTTAGACCCGGTTTGGTCCTAATAAGGTTGCTGAGATTCGTTAGGATTCGTTGTTGGAGTTTAACGCCCCAATAGGGTGTGTGAGATTCGTTAGAAAAAACTTGGGAGTGAGCTTAAATCACCCTTCCGACCGAAGCGTCATCGGGTTGATTTTCCAAATGACTCTAAAAACACTGATTATTAATCGTTTTGGACGGATATTTGCCTAGGGTCTGGCAGGCAGGATGTCTATAATAGAACCCGATGGGCGGGATCACCTCGCTCGGATTGGAAAGTGGAAAGAGAATGGAAGGGGGACCGCACTCCGGTAGTCGGGCAAGCTGATTTCTCTTTTTTAATATTGTAAGCGTAATCATTGCGGGTTGAAACCTTCTTTCGAAGAAGGTCTGTGTGGATTATCGAACGTCTAATCATCATTGATGTGTATATGCGTCACCTATTCTGTCTCAAGGAGCGTGAAGGTGGATGAACTCAGGAACAACAACGCCGGTACCTAAAGGATCGGTGTCAGGTCGGCAATCCGGTCGCAGGAAGGCTTGTATGCCACTTGCAGCCAAGGTGCTCTCTTCGGCACTTAGCGTAGCTTTGCTCATTGGAGGAACAGCTGGCGTTACGGGAGCAGAAGCTTCGAACGGTAATGGGGCGACGGAGGCCGGCCTGCAATCACATAAGGGGGGCAGTCACGTGAAAGAGATTCAACTGGAATATCTGGATCGGGGACTGGTGGCTGCATCGACATCTGAAGGTGTTTTTCTCAGTTGGAGATTGCTTGGTGACGAGGCCACAGGGTATAGCGACAAAGGGCTGACAGGTACGAACTTCAACGTCTATCGTGATGGTAAAAAGAT
Organism: Paenibacillus sp. PAMC 26794; assembly: GCF_000316035.1. Lineage (GTDB taxonomy): Bacteria > Bacillota > Bacilli > Paenibacillales > Paenibacillaceae > Paenibacillus. The sequence goes on along the minus strand of NZ_ANHX01000051.1, from coordinate 16,327 downwards.
CGCTACCGTCACTGACAGCACCAACTATGTAGATGCCGCGGGTAAATCGTCTTCCCGTTATGAAGTGGCAGCGGTGAACAAGAAGGGCAAGGAGAGCAAACGCAGTGCATCCGTCAAACCGTGGGCGAACGGGTATGTGGACATTCCCCTGCAAAAACCCGCCGATGGCGTGACGCCTGCCGGAGAAGCCTATACGTATTCCGCCAATGACATGAGCGTGGGGGATGTGGACGGGGATGGCCAATATGAGTTTTTCGTCAAATGGGACCCTTCCAACGCCAAGGACGTATCGCAAAAAGGATACACCGGTAAAACCTACATTGATGCTTACACCCTGGACGGACAATTGCTCTACCGAATTGATCTTGGGGTCAACATTCGTGCAGGCGCTCATTATACACAGATGCTCGTTTACGATTTTGACGGGGATGGCAAGGCTGAGATGATGTTCAAGACCGCTCCGGGAACGAAGATTATTAAATATAACAAAAAAGGAAAAGTAACCTCCGAGAAATACATCACACTTCCGAAGCAGGATCGCAAGGCAGGGTACTCGAACGAAGATGATTATCGTTTAAGTGCGGATGGTTACTATGATCACGTGGTGGATATGTTCAAAAACTGGCATAAACACGATGAGGTTGTGAAGGGGAACTGGCCTGCGACATTGGAAGAGGCTTTTGGAATGGAAAAAAAATATAACTACCCATTATCTCAGCAGGATGCCGAGAGCCTGGCCGACTATTTCATTGATGTGTACGCAGTAGAACGTAGTAACCGAAATGAACTGCGCAAGTTTGAAGGTTTTATTGTGGATGGACCGGAGTATGTTACGGTATTTGAAGGTAAATCAGGCAAAGAGCTGGAGACTATCCCATATGAACCTGAACGTCATGATGACGGTCTGATGTGGGGCGATTATGCCATGGCACGGATCGAACCGGGCAATCGGGTGGACCGTTTCCTAGCCGGAGTGGCTTATCTGGACGGCAAGAAGCCGTCTGCAATCTTTGCACGCGGATACTACACACGTTCGACGATGGTTGCCTACAATTGGGATGGCAAGAAGCTGAAGAAGGAATGGAAAGTGGACAGCGGCTGGACACCGATGAAGAACCCGTTCAATGACGGACCGCATGGTGTGGATGGAACAGATCCCCAGTATGGCTCTATTACCACTCAAGGTGCGCATTATTTCAGTGTGGCGGATGTGGATGGAGACGGCAAACAGGAGATTATCTATGGCTCCGCCACGATTGATCATGACGGCAGCGTGCTGTACAGCTCCACAGACCTGATGCCTGCCGAGAGTGCTGCGCCGGGAAGCATTGCCCGTCTGGGGCATGGCGACGCACTACATGTGGCAGATATCGACCCGGATCGTCCGGGACTGGAGATTTTCATGGTACACGAGGGTGGTCCGTGGGCGCCATACGGCTATTCCCTGCGTGATGCGAAGACCGGAGAAGTGATCTATGGTGGATACACGGGGAAAGATACCGGTCGCGGCATGGTGGGGGATGTTGATCCGACTCGTCGTGGACTGGAGACATGGGCTGTAGGCTTGTGGACAGCTAAGGGTGAGAAAATCAGTGATCAGATGCCGGGAACGAATATGAATATCCGTTGGGCTGCCGATATGACGACACAGATCGTTGATGGTGCGATTGATGTTACACCAACCATCAAAGACTGGAATCTTGGCACGTTGCTGACGGCAACAGGCACATTGACTAACAATCACACGAAAGGTACGCCTTCTCTTGTAGCTGATATCTTCGGGGATTGGCGGGAAGAGATGCTGGTGAGAACCACGGACAGCTCAGCGATTCGTATCTATCTGAGTACCGAGAAGACAGACCGCAAGTTGTACACGCTCATGCATGATGCGATGTATCGTGTGGGCATTGCCGGACAGAACAGTGGATACAATCAGCCGTCCTATCCGTCCTTCTACATGGCATCGGATATGGACTGGTCAAAAGTAACGCTGCCCAAATTCTACACGCCAGGTAAGGGTGGAAAGTAAGCAGGCCGGATGAACAATAGCTAGCAATAGCAACATAACATGTGTTCATGATCAGCTTGTAACGTAAGGAAGCATCAGTTTTTAAGAGTTAGTATCAAAGCTTAGAAGCTCTGGAATCCCCATGTGTCTCGTCACATAGAGGTTTCAGAGCTTTTTTCACATAAGGATCTGCGGGTAGAGCTTGGCTTTTTCCCAGCCATCCGTGTTACATCATTCTTTTACATAAGTTAAGTCTAAATAAGTTGAACTAATCATTTACACGATAACGGAGAGGACAGAAAAAACCTGAAAAAGCGAAGCGTTCGCCTTTATCCCCGGATTTTCCCTTTAGAAAGGGAATCAACAAATCTGGGGATAACAGCGATTGGAAGGTTGTTCTGTCATCGTAGTGTCAGTGTAAATAATCTTTATTTCAACTTATATAGATGCTCGGTAGAAGCGAACGCTATAATGGTGTAATTTCCTTGATCATGGATCAATGTGGTGATGGAGCATTCAGGGATAAGTTGGTTCTGCATAGCTATAAATTCGGAATGCCAGACGTTAAGCTCGCGCTCGGTAAAGGTTTGTACCAAAAAATCAGTAATGAGTCCACCATGTGCAACCACAATAATGTTACTGTTCTCCGGCTCTTCATTAGCCAGTTCGGTTAGGAGGGAGGCCAGACGTTCACCAGCCTGTTTTGCCGAGTCTCCCACGGGTGGAATGTAATCTGGGTCAGACGTACATCGTTCCCACATTGCAATGAATTCTTCGAATGACTGATCCGGGCAATCGCCCCAATTGGCACGTTCGCGGAGGCGAGGATCTACGGTGATAGGGGAAGGGGTGTGGCGGGCAATCATGCTGGCGGTTTCATGGGCTCGTCGAAGTGGACTGGTAAGGATTTTAGTAACGGGAAAGGTGGCTTTGGCAAAATGAAGTGCTGTGGCTTCGGCTTGTAAAGCCCCTTCGGAAGTGAGGGGGACATCCCCGATTCGTCGTTCTTTGAGACCATGTCTCACCAAATGAAAGGTGGTACTCATGAGTGGAAACCTCCTTAAGTATAGACAGTTTACATAAAGGATTAGATTATATACTAATTATATATTTATCTAATTGAATAATACAATGAGGCTTTTAACGAAGACAGTTTATATCCACCCGACACAATTGTTACAATGGAGAAAAGTGAGGATCAATCGTTGCAGGAATGGAGGTATGGACATGAGCATCACGAATCGCTGGACAGGAAGCCTGTATCAGGAGGCATTGCGAACAGAGGACTGCGGGCCACATTTCTACGCGTATTATTACAAACAATGGGACAACTATCGTATGTCCTATCACCATCATGATTCCACAGAGATCATGTATATCATTTCGGGAATGTGCCGGGTGGATGTGCAGATGCTGGATGGGAGCTCAGAGCAGACTATTTTGAAAAAAGGACAGTTTATTATGCTCGACGCAGGTGTCCCGCACCGATTGCTGGTGGAAGATGGTGTCCCTTGCCGGATGCTTAATGTGGAGTTTGGATTCTCAGACTCGCCTCCCGGAAAGTTATCTATCCGTCAGCTCGCGTTGGAAGAGGAAGAAGTCCATACTTTACTAACCAATGCTTCGCCATACCTGGTACTGCCTGATCCAGAAGAGGTGTATCACATTATGAAAAGTCTGGTGCTGGAACTTGATCAGCGCGGTCTGCTGGAGCAAGGAAGATCAACTACGCCGATGAGGATTATTCCGCCAGAGGAACGGTCGCATCATCGCGAAGCCCGGAATCTCTCGTCCCCGGAACAGGGTATGCTGGTGCGTACATTGTTCATCCAATTGCTGGTCCGTGTTGCACGTCTGCGCGGAGAGATGAGCCGGAGTGCGCCAGATCAGGCGGAGCTGTATGTAAAACGAACCATTGAATTCATGCATCACAATATGGATCGCAACATTCAGATGAAGGATATCGCGGCAGCCGTCAATCTGCATCCAGGCTATTTACATCGTATTTTTCGTCAGCACACGCAGCGGACACCTACCGACTACCTAACGATGCTTCGAATGGAGAAGGCCAAGATGCTGCTTCAGCAGACGAATATCCCGATTTCGGAAATCTCTGACTATGTTGGAGTGGGCAGTCGTCAGTATTTTCATATGTTATTCAAGAAATATACAGGCGGTACGCCAGTTGAATTTCGCTCCTCTATGGAACGACATGTTAGCCAGTACCCGTCGGATGAATAGGCCAATTGCAGTTATTTTCGAATACATATCGATTAGTGTAACCGGCGCGTAAAAGTTAGGATTTTTGACAACAAGATCTTGAACAGGTCATGATTTTGATAACGCTTCCCCTTTTGCCGTTGGTACAATGATTTCATGAAGAGATTCATTAACCGAAGCGAAAGATTCGGATTAGGGGAGGACATAGGCATGTCGTTTAAAGTGGCGTTTATCGGGGCAGGAAGTATCGGATTTACACGGGGATTGTTAAGGGATTTGCTCACGGTACCAGAGTTTAACAATATTGAAATTGCGTTCTGCGATATTAGCCAGCACAATCTGGACATGGTGACTGAGCTGTGTCAGCGGGATATCCGTGAGAATGGATTGAATATTCAGATTCAGCCGACAACAGATCGTAAAGAAGCATTGAAAGATGCGAAGTATGTACTGTGTACGATTCGTGTTGGGGGACTGGAAGCATTTGCAACGGATGTGGATATTCCACTGAAATATGGGGTAGACCAATGTGTCGGCGATACGCTGTGTGCAGGCGGCATTATGTACGGACAACGGGGAATCGCCGAGATGCTGGACATCTGTAAGGATATTCGTGAACAGAGCGCACCCGACGTGCTGCTCTTGAACTATTCCAATCCGATGGCGATGCTGACATGGGCTTGCAACAAGTACGGCGGAGTGCGGACGATCGGACTGTGTCATGGTGTACAGCATGGTCATCATCAGATTGCGGAAGCTTTTAGCTTGAAAAAGAGTGAAGTGGATATTATCTGTGCCGGCATCAACCATCAGACCTGGTACATTCAGGCGTCTCATGAAGGTAAAGACCTTACAGGTGATCTGCTCGAAGCCTTCGAGAAACATCCGGAGTACAGCCGCACCGAGAAAGTGCGGATCGATATGCTGCGCCGCTTCGGTTATTACAGTACAGAATCGAATGGTCATCTGAGTGAATATGTGCCGTGGTACCGCAAACGTCCGGAAGAGATCAACGAATGGATCGACCTAGGCAATTGGATTAACGGAGAAACAGGTGGGTATTTGCGGGTATGTACCGAGGGGCGCAACTGGTTTGAGACTGATTTTCCTAACTGGATGAAGGATGAACCGATGCAATTCATTTCGGAAAAACGGGGCGAGGAGCACGGTTCGTACATTATTGAAGGACTAGAGACGGGACGTGTCTATCGTGGACATTTCAATACCGTTAATCATGGAGTCATCTCGAACCTGCCGGACGATGCGATTATTGAGGCACCGGGATATGTGGATCGCAACGGCATCTCCATGCCGCATGTAGGGGATCTGCCACTTGGCCCAGCTGCGGTATGTAATGTGAGTATTTCCGTGCAACGGCTCGCGGTTGAAGCCGCGGTGAACGGAGATGACAAGTTACTTCGTCAGGCGTTTATGATGGACCCGCTCGTGGGTGCCGTATGTAATCCAAAAGAGATCTGGCAGATGGTCGACGAGATGCTGGTTGCACAGGCCCAGTGGTTGCCACAGTATGGTGACGCTATCACTGCCGCAGAAGCGAGACTCGCTGCTGGTGACCTGATTCCAACGAAGGAATATGAAGGTGCAGCACGTCTTAAGGTGAAAACGGTGGAAGAGATGCGGCAGGATCGCGATGCTGCGAACAAAAATGCGGGAGAATCGGATAAAGGGAAAGATCGCGAGAAAGTGCAGCAATAGATAAAAATGCGTAAGGGCCTTTCCGAAATGGAGGGGTCCTGTTTATTTCTACTTTTTTTCCACACCACGGATAACAAAGGCAAAAGAGGTATCACCCATGGAAACCTGCGAATTTTGAGGTGAAGTCCAGCGGGCAAAGCCTCCATAATAATGAGTACCTTTTTCCTGCGCTAACTGGAATGAACCTTCTCGTAAAGAGATGGGACGTGCCACTCCATTTACATATTCGACAAGAGTTAACTCGTCAGGTGGTACATTTGTACCCAGATGAATAGATATATTCTCGCCTACCAACACGGAGACAGGTACCTGACCTTCCAACAGTTCCATATCACCTGCATAGTCTGCACACATACTTTCCCAGCAATAACTGCCCTGTATAGCAGGAATAGGAGTGCCACTTTCAGTCTGTATCACTGGTGTAGGTAGTTCCTGATTTTGTTTTAATTCCGTTTTGGCTTCCTTTGCATTAGTTTTTGAGGGTGAGGCAGTTTTGTTTGTACCATGACTTGGAGTAGGATTACAGCCGGATAATATAAGCATAGTTGAAAGAAATACCAATGTGATCAATGTTCTTATCGTATTGAAGAATTTTATTTTATCCACCTCCTCAATATCTTCCAGACGAAAAGCAAGAGAGGAATGTTGCTAATCAATGAGTGGGTACGGAGTTGAAGGGTTCAGGAACTAAATTGGGATTTTCAATATGTGAGAAGCTGGTGGAACCGACACAAGTGAAAGAGTTTTTTTCACAGATTGTTGACAATTAAGCTGCATGAAATAGAAGGAAATAGGCAGGAGACTCGACTCTTCTCCCATGCTATGTTATTATAAATCTCTGATAACGTGGTAACGAGCTAAAGCGTTTTGGTTATAGACATGGAGGGATTCAAGAGATGAGAAAAAAAGCGATTCTACTATTATTCATCAGTATATGTGTATTGATTGTGGCTGGTTGTTCCAGTTCCGCAAGCAAAGACGATAACATGATTGTTGTAGGAATTGACGATAAGTTTGCTCCGATGGGTTTCCGGGACGAGCAGAATGAAATTGTTGGTTTCGATATTGATTACGCAAGAGCTGCAGCGGAGAAAATGGGTAAAGAAATCACATTCCAACCGATCGACTGGTCTTCCAAAGAGTTGGAGCTGAACAGTGGCCGGATCGACATGATCTGGAACGGGTACACCATTACAGATGAGCGCAAAGAGAAAGTACTCTTTACGAAGCCATATCTGGAAAACAGTCAGGTAGCTATTACACTGGTGGACTCGCCAATCACGAAGCTGGATGAACTCGACGGTAAAAATGTGGGATTACAGGCGCTGTCCTCCGCAGCAGATGCCCTTGCAGCAAGTCCTTTAAAGGACAAGGTGAAAACTTCGGAATTCAAGGATAATGTACTTGCACTGACCGATCTGAAAACGACGCGGCTGGATGCGGTCATTATTGATGAAGTGGTCGCGAGATATTACATGTCCAAGGAAGAGGGAAAGTACAAGTTGTTGGATGAAGCCCTTGCGCCGGAGCAATATGGTATTGGGATCAAAAAAGGCAATGAAGAACTTCTGAATCAGCTGCAAAAAGCGCTGGATGAGTTGAATGCAGACGGAACAGCGGCTAAGATCTCCACTCAATGGTTGGGTGAAGATAAGGTTCTGAAATAGACAGGTGTGACACCTGAAATATGAGTTAAAACAAAATGACCCCGTATTCCACGATGGAGCCCATGAAGCTGCCGAGGAGTGCGGGGTTAACAGATTAGAGGAGACATAATAATGAGTTGGGATTATATTTTTACCGTGATGAAGCCGATGCTGGAAGGGGCTCAGATGACAATTTTCATGTTTTTGGTCGCTATCGTGCTCTCTGTGCCGTTTGGTTTTGCTATAACGTTGATCATGCGAAGTCGTTTCAAACCCCTGGCCTGGATTGCCCATATGTACGTCTATGTTATGCGCGGAACGCCGTTATTGCTGCAAATTTTCTTCTTCTGCTTCGGTCTGCCGCTGTTGCCTGTAATTGGCGAATATTTGGTGTTTGATCGGTTTGTTGCGGCAGCAATTGCGTTTATACTAAATTATGCGGCATATTTTGCCGAAATCTTCAGAGGTGGACTGCTCTCCGTAGATAAGGGACAGCATGAGGCAGCTAAAGTGCTGGGTTTAACGAGACGGCAAACGATGATGAAGGTCATTATCCCACAGATGATCCGCGTGGTATTGCCTGCAACGGCCAATGAGTCCATTACACTGATTAAGGATACGGCATTGTTGTATGCAGTTTCTGTGCATGAGTTGTTGTATTATGCTCAAGCGGCAGTCAATCGGGATGGGCAGTTGATTGCTTTTTTCATCGCTGCGATCATGTACCTATTGATGACCCTGGTACTTACTTTGCTGTTTAAAGGATTGGAGAAGCGGTTTTCATTTGAATAAATTAAATCTGATCAATCAAAGGACTGTCTGCATATGACACATATATTAGAAGTAAATCAGTTGAGAAAATCTTTCGGTACACTTGATGTGCTGAAGCAGGTATCTTTCAACGTGGAACCAGGCGAAGTGATTGCCGTGATCGGGCCTTCGGGTTCGGGGAAAAGTACGATGCTGCGCAGCCTGATTCATCTGGAGGATATTTCGGGCGGAACGATTCGCATTCAGGATCAGACGTTGGTCGATAATGGCCGTTACGCTGGTGCGGCGGATATTCGAAAGATTACGGATCGCATGGGCATGGTATTTCAGCATTTCAACCTCTTCCCGCATCTGACTGTAAGGGAGAACTTAGAACTCGCACCAAAGACGTTGAAAAAAGATGGCTTGGCAATCATCCGGAAGCGCAGTCTTGAACTACTCGGTAAAGTAGGGTTGTCGGACAAGGCCGATGTCTACCCTGGTAATCTGTCTGGTGGACAGAAACAGCGTGTAGCTATTGCCCGCGCACTCATGATGCAGCCGGACATTCTGCTGTTCGATGAGCCGACATCGGCACTCGATCCCGAACTGACGGGAGAAGTGCTGCGTGTCATCAAACAGCTTGCACAGGAGAATATGACCATGATGATTGTCACGCATGAGATGGGCTTCGCCCGTGACGTTGCTGATCGTGTATTCTTCATGGATAACGGGGAGATCGCAGAGGCAGGTCCACCAGAACAGATCTTCGGCAATCCGAGGCTCGCACGTACCCGGACTTTTTTGCAACGGGTGGAAGTGGAAGGATAGAAGGCTGAACGTAGAGGTAGCCAGGTGCGAATGCCAAGCTCACATGAAATCCCTGGGAGATTCGCACCTCAGAATTTGTCGAAAGGGTCATTTTTGTTCCCTTTTGGCAATAAGTACTTGAATATTCTGGATGTTGTACATTAAAATGAATATAATAATTAGCTCGATAAACGAAAACACGTAATAAGTATATATTCATATGCTGCTGTTACGTGTTTTTTCGCTGTCGCACTCCATACGGAGTGCGTGGATTGAAATCCAGCGATCTGCGATCTGAATATTCTTACGTTGGTCGCACTCCATACGGAGTGCGTGGATTGAAATCTATACCAGTACCTACAGGCGCGGTAGCAACACCCGGTCGCACTCCATACGGAGTGCGTGGATTGAAATTGTCCGATGTATGAAGAATTTATAATCGCGTTTAGTCGCACTCCATACGGAGTGCGTGGATTGAAATAATCTATGTGTAGTAGATCCACCACTAACTTGCAGGTCGCACTCCATACGGAGTGCGTGGATTGAAATTATGAATCTCAGCAAGTATTCACACGCCTTACGAAGTCGCACTCCATACGGAGTGCGTGGATTGAAATACGAACACTCTCAAATGATTTACTCCAGAATAAAGTCGCACTCCGTATGGAGTGCGTGGATTGAAATATGACGAGCTTGCTGCGGGCTTGGTATAATGGAGGCAGAAACAGAGGAATGGAGTGAAGAGTATGTCGGAATTCAGAAGTAAAACCTACACACTCATGCACAAAAATGAACCCGTGGCTGAGATTAAACTGGATGAAGCGACAGTCTCTATTTCAGCTATTGGACAGGTCTATGCGAAACACCATGTACCCGTAGGCATACCTGTCAAGAAGGGGAAGATAGATCGTGCGGCACTGAATGAATGGTGGAGAGGCCGAGCGATTCCTGCCAGCCGGGACGGGATTCAAGAAGCACTGCTCGAATTGAACTTGTCTGTGACACAAAAACTGTTGGATAAAAGCTATGGACTTAGCTTGTCCGATCAATACTGGATTCGTCCATCTGCAACGGATTTGAGATGGAGCTCCATTAACTTTTTCGACAATTCCTTTTCTGAGGATGTGGGAAATGTATTGTTCGGGCAAGGTTCGTCAGATGTCATGAGTCTGATGTCGCCAGACAACACTTCCGATGGTTGGCTGAAAAAGAAGTGGGTAATCATGGGGAATAAACGTTGTCTGGTGAAAGGGGGAAGTGGCGCTACCCAGCAAGAGCCGTACAATGAAGTGATTGCGAGCAAGATCATGAAGCGGCTGGGTATCCCCCATGTTCCGTATACGCTGATGGAGCAGGAAGATTACCCTTACAGTGTTTGTGAAAATTTCATTACTCCGCAGACGGAACTCATTACCGCTTGGTATGTGATGCATACGGAGCAGAAGCCCAACCATATTTCGGTGTATCAGCATTACGTGAACTGCTGTACAGCGCTAGGAATTTCAGGTATTACTGACAACCTTGATCGAATGATCGTCGTGGATTACCTGATCGCCAATGAGGATAGGCATCAGAACAATTTTGGTGTGATTCGCGATGCGGAGACGTTGGAATGGATCGGGCCAGCGCCGATATATGATAGTGGGTCCTCACTTTGGTTTTCCAAGCCGCTTGGCTTGATTCGCGCAGAAGGTAAACTGAACTGCAAGCCATTCAAGCAGGATCACGATGAGCAGATCAAGCTGGTGACCTCCTTTGATTGGTTGGATTTGTCCGCACTGGACGGAATTGAAGATGATGTGAGGGATATTTATCGGGATTCACTTTTTGTGGACGAAGCTCGCTGTGACGCGATTTGTCAAGCTCTAAGGGGGCGAATTGAGCGTTTGCAGGAGATGGTTCGTTCCCGAAACATGCTAGGCTGGGTGGATGACCAAAGTGCCGATGTGAAAGAGAACATTGCGTACAGTGGCCTTCAGGGTGATGAAGAGGAGCAGCAACGTTAGACACGCTGTTGTAACAGTGTCTTGAAGCAGGTGCGAATGCCAAGCTCACATAAAATCCCTGGATTCGCACCTCAGAATTTTTCGAAAAGGTCATTTTTGTTCCCTTTTGGCAATAAAAACATGAATATTTTGGATTTTGTAGATTAAAATGAATATAAGTATTAGCTTGATACACGGATACACGTAATAAGTATATATTCATATGCCACTGTTACGTGTTTTTTCGCTGTCGCACTCTGTATGGAGTGCGTGGATTGAAATTTCCAGTAGATTTGATCTTTGCTATCTCTTCTGTTAGTTGCACTCCGTATGGAGTGTGCGAATTGAAATGGTAATGGCTATCTGCCAGAGGTAGCTTCGCCGGAGTCGCGCTCCTTGTGGGGTGTGTGGATTGAAATGCCCGCTTACTCTTTACTTGTTGTGATTTAGGGTGTCGCACTCTGTATGGAGTGTGTGGATTGAAGTAGCGATCCCTTCGCGGAGCTCAGTTTGATCAATCCCTCGTATGCATCGAGCCCTTGGCAGTCGATAAAGTAAATATATTCAATATAAATGGAGTATTTACAAGATATAGAGGTGACTATTTCTATTCATCGATTATAATGAACATACTTAATAAACAGGGAGGATTTACCTTGGAATATCGCGAAAATGATGTGGATCGTTATTATAACGACACATTGCCACCACCACCTTATGTAGCACCAGCCAAGACCAATAGTAAGTCGATTGTATCACTAGTTTTGGGGATTCTGTCCGTCACGATTCCTTACGTGGGTATTGTAATCGGAATCGTCGCCATTATATTTGCATCTTTGGCCTTCAAAGAGATCAGAGTTCGCATGGAGCAAGGCAGAGGATTAGCCATTGCTGGACTTGTTTGTGGAATCATCGGTACAGCGATGTATGTATTACTTATTTTGCTCGTGCTATTGTTTAGTTTCGCTATTTCAAGTTCTGAAATTTACTCTACATACTAGAAATATGAAGTTAGCAAACCTAGATTGTATCTTAAACTAAAAAAGCAAAGGCGTACCTTAGCCAACACCTCTGTTGTCCATAAGAGGGGGGCTTAGGTACACGCCTTTGCTTTTTAATTTACGAATTTACAGGTGAAGTGCGACTTCACTGCTGACGTTTTCGTTCTCCGTGGTGCGATGCATCCGGAAATACGTTAAGGTTCCTCCAAGCCCAATCACGGCGAATATGCACAGAACACCAATCTGATCCCAGGTTACACCGAACTGTCCACTTGAGATAACTGCTTTATAACCTGTTACCGAATAGGTCATAGGTAGCCATGGATTAAACACTTTCAGCCAATTTGGAATTAGTTCGAGCGGGAAGGTGCCTGCGCTGGTGGTGAGCTGGAAGATCAGCATCAGAATCGCGAGGAAACGACCTGGATTCTCCAGCCAAGTCACCAGTGCCTGAATGATGTACATGAAGCTTAGACTGGTAACAAAGCTGAACAAGAGGAACAATGGAACGCTCTGAACATTCAGACCCAAGCCATACAAGACCAGCCATGAAGCAAGCAGGGACTGTACAGCACTCATGAGTGTAAAAGCCAGCGTTTTACTCACAAAACGATTCCAGCCACTTGCCTCGCTAACCGTGCTGCCGCGTGTTGGCACTACCAATGTGGCAATCAATGCCCCTACAAATAGCCCGAGTGACAGGAAGTATGGCGAGAATCCTGTACCGTAGTTAGGTACCTCGTTATATTTATGCTCATCGACCTGAACAGGCTCTGCATACATGGTTACCAGTTCATCGGTCTTTTTTACACTCCCCGTCTGCTCAGCCGCTTCATTCAGCTTGGTGGCAAGTTTGCCAGAGCCGTCCGTTAGCTTAAGCGTACCTTCTTTTAACTGACCGGCGCCGTCATCAAGCTTATGTGAACCATCTGCAAGGGTTGAGATTCCGTCTGTAAGCTGGCTTACACCCGCAACCAATTTGCCTGCACCAGCATTCAATTGACCTGAACCATCCACAAGTTTGGCTCCTCCGGCTGCTGCTTCGGTCAACTTGGCGTTAAATTGTTGAAGGCCCGTTGCAAGCTGCTTATGTCCGGTCGATAATTGTGTTGCTCCTTGTAAAAGTTGCTGTTCACCCTGCACTAGTTGGGTGCTGCCTTGATGCAGTTGTTGCTGTGCAGCGTACAGGTTTTGGCTGCCTGCGACCAACTGCTGTCCGCCCTGATAGACCTGCTCGCTGCCCGTAGCTACGGCTTGGCTGGCTGCCAGGAGTTGCTGCACAGCAGGACTTGCGGCAAGTTCCGGACTCGCTTGGGCTAATTGGGCAAGACCTTGCGCAACCGCTTTGGCACCCTCGCTAACTTTGCCACTGCCCTCAACAGAACTTTGCAGCCCAGCAGTCAGCTTTGCACTGCCTTCCTCGGAAGCCGCCAGTCCTGCATCCAGCTTAGCTGTGCCTTCCTGAACAGATTGAAGGCCAGCCTGTAACTGTTTGCCACCCGCTTCAGCCTGCAATGCTCCATCACCCAGCTTCGTGCCTGCTGCTGCCAATTGAGACAGGCCACTGGACAGGGCACTCGCGCCAGTATGAAGATCACCTGTGCCTTGGGCGAGAGTGGACGTACCTTCTTTTAACGAAACTACGCCCGTTTCGAGCTTGTCGGTTCCATCCGCCAGTTTAGACAGGTTCTCTTTTAATGTAGCAGCACCCTCATCCAGCTTGATCGCACCATCATGAATCTGACCTGCGCCATCCCCGGCATCCGCCAAACCGCCAGAGATTTTTTCGACCTGATCCAATAGCGTTTCGGTATACGATTCTGTGACTTTGGCAGCGACTTTGGAGCGAATTTGTTTGACCGCCGTGCCGCCAATCTGACCCGCGAGGAAGTTGTATCCTTCATTGGGTTCATAGATCAGGTCTGCCGGCTCAGGGTGCTCATCCATCAGGGTTGTTGCTTTGGTGGAAAAGTCCTCCGGAATCACAATCGTCATATAATACGTGTTGTTTTGCATACCTTGTTCTGCTTGTTCACGAGTCACGAATTGCCAGTCGAAATCATCACTTTTCTTCAATTCATCGACCAGATTCTGACCGACCTCCAGTGATTTGTCATTGTAGACTGCGCCCTGATCCGTGTTGACCACGGCTACAGGTAATTCATTCATTTTGCCATAGGGGTCCCAAAATGCGTTCAGGAACAGGCCGCTATACAGCACCGGAATGAACAGTACAACGAGAATTGGAATAAATACTTTTGGTTTTTTGAAGGCGGACTTCAGATCCTGCCCAAATACGTGGAATGATTTCATCATGTTCTCTCCCCATCCTTACGCTAATCCGTTTGTTCTATCTCTATTATGTTTTGAATCTAGTGGCATGCCTTTCTCTATGTGGGGGATAAGCCATTCTTCAGAAAGAGGCCCACAAAATCCTTGATCTTATCTCTGTGCAACGTAGGATGCGCTTTGTTCCAATCTGAGGTTAAGGTGACATACAGCTTCAGCAGGACAAAAGAAACCAACTTGGGATCATCTCTGCGAATCTGCTCTAATTCCATGGCACGGCTGACCTGACGCTCCAGATATTCGAGAATGGCTGTTTCCACTTTTTGCAAACCTTCCTTGGCTTGCGGTGTACCGAACTCGTTAACCTCCTGAAAGAGCTTGATCAACAGCTCATGCTCCTCCCGGTACTCCAGCAAAGAATCCATACTCATATGCACGTTATCCAGAAAGGAGTTCTCTTCCTTCACCGTCTGCTCTGTAATCTGTCTCATATCCGCAATGATTGAGCGCAGAATCTCGCTAAACAGTTCTTCTTTATTATCGAAAAAAGTATAGATCGTTCCCTTGCCCACATTGGCAAGTCTCGCAACATGCTCCATCGTTGTGGCCTTGTAGCCAAACAGGGCAAAGGATTTCTCGGCAGAATCCATCACCTGTTGCCTTCGATCTATCGTTTTCATCACATATACACCTCCTTGTAGGTTGAAAGGATAATGGTAAGGTAAGCCCTTTATTGACCGTTTTACTATTATGGTCAGTTGGTCGTTAACAACTGTAGCACTTGAACAGGGAAGATGGATGTGATCTTTGTCATAAACGGATAGGACAGGTGCGAATGTGATGCTCACATGAAAACCCTGAGGGATTCGCACCTCAGAATTTGTCGAAATGGGCAAAATTGTTACCTTAAGGCAACATGTAGGCATAATTTGATTGAATAATGATATGGAAAGTCATAGAATAATAGTGAAAAAACGTGTTTTTAATGGCTCAAATCGTTAAGATACGTACTTTTTCGCTGTCGCACTCCGTATGGAGTGCGTGGATTGAAACTACTTTAGCCGGGATTATGGCGACTTATCTTGTAGTCGCACTCCGTATGGAGTGCGTGGATTGAAACCCTGCATGGATGGCAATCTCTCCCCGATGCTTGGTAGTCGCACTCCGTATGGAGTGCGTGGATTGAAACACTGCTCCTTATCTGCGAGTGAGTGGTGGAGTTACGTCGCACTCCGTATGGAGTGCGTGGATTGAAACAGTTCCCTTGTGATTGCATGTGTACCGTAACGTACAGTCGCACTCCGTATGGAGTGCGTGGATTGAAATATACGCTTGTACGATTTGGTTAGCTTCGAAAACGTCGCACTCCGTATGGAGTGCGTGGATTGAAATCATCCTTGAGCAGGAAGGGTGCTTCCCCTTTGGTGGTCGCACTCCGTATGGAGTGCGTGGATTGAAATGTATCGAACTTGGGGTAAAGTCAGATTTGGAAGCTGTCGCACTCCGTATGGAGTGCGTGGATTGAAATTGCTTCGTTGGAAGCGCGTCGATATAAGTTCCGCGTCGCACTCCGTATGGAGTGCGTGGATTGAAATCTTCTCTCCACCTTGGCTTGTAAAAGGACGATCGAGTCGCACTCCGTATGGAGTGCGTGGATTGAAATTTCGTGGTGCATTTACAGTGCGGCTTGTAAAAGGTCGCACTCCGTATGGAGTGCGTGGATTGAAATCGAAATCATTCATTAGCCATAGTAACGAATTTATCGTCGCACTCCGTATGAAGTGCGTGGATTGAAAATTCGGATAAGTGTGTATGGACGCTCATACTTGCGCAGTCGCACTCCGTATGGAGTGCGTGGATTGAAATCATCAACGCATACGTGTCCGCGTCACTGTCTTTGGT
>NZ_ANHX01000050.1 GCF_000316035.1 Paenibacillus sp. PAMC 26794 | reverse complement strand
CGCACTCCGTATGGAGTGCGTGGATTGAAATTTCCCGGTGCCGATAAAGGAACGGGCCGGAATATGTCGCACTCCGTATGGAGTGCGTGGATTGAAATATGTACGTATCTCTATGTACATCAAGCTCTCTAGGTCGCACTCCGTATGAAGTGCGTGGATTGAAATTTCCGGAAGAGTAACTGATTGAATGGCTGTACGCCGTCGCACTCCGTATGGAGTGCGTGGATTGAGATAGAGACATGTGGCAGCGAGGATGTTGTCTGATGCAGTCGCACTCCGTATGTAGTGCGTGGATTGAAATGGTCTCCCAAAATAGGAGGATATACAAGATATGGTCGCACTCTGTATGGAGTGGCGTGGATTGAAATGTACTCATTTCGGGATCACCAGCTTCTGTCCCGGCGTCGCACTCTGTATGGAGTACGCGGATTGAAATGAACGGGGATTGCGATACTGGATACGTGTGCACTCGTCGCACTCCGTATGGCGCGCATGGATTGAGTTACTCTTAATGATTTCAGGAAGTGGTTCGGGGAAGTGTCACACTTTATATGGAGTGCGTTGCTGGAATCAAAGTGCATGTATTGAAATTGGAGGAGACAATGGATGTACCTGAACTTGGTACTTATATTCAGCGCTGTTGGTGTAGAGTTTCATGTATATTTTTTAAAAGAATTAGTGGGTTCAAAAATTCTGGTACACAGTATAGATAGACCATCTATTATTTTCGAGGTGATAGATGTGAGCTTGTCTTTTTAGATTACTGGACGCCCGATTTTGGGGAACATTGAACCTTAATGGAATTAAGAGAGGATCTTTTATTCAAAAGTTATAAGAAATGATATTATATGTGCTAAATCAGAATAATATAAATTACCATTTTTCAAAAAGTAATTATTGGAACTCGTGTAGCATGAACATCAAATTATCTTATTGGAAAGGAGCATCGGTTGTGGTTTTAAATATCGTAGATCAAAGTGAAATGTAGGCAAGTTAACTTCTATAAAGTAAATCTGCACAAACAAAACTCCTTTTTTCAAATTCACTAAAAAGAAAAGTCTCTCGCATCGTATAGATTTGAGATATCCGCTTAAATTTACTCCTCTATAAATTCAACAACTTCTTCAATACGACATTGTAGGTCTTCGCAAATACGCGCAATCACACTTAGTGCAACAAACTCTCCATTAGACATTTTGGCTAGAGTAGAAGGTGAAATACCTAGTTGAGTACGCAGGTAAGTTTTATTCTTGTCCTTTTTAATTAGGGTTATCTCCATTGGTTTATAGCTAGGTTTTAATGCCATCATTAACCTCCAAGAAAAATTGTGTATATACGTGTATTTTATTGAATATGGACTATAAATACAAGAAGTCGTACTTTTTGTATAAATTAGTATTGAATAAAAAACCAACTTGTTATACTATATGTATAACAAATCGAACTTTTAGTTCATTATAAAGAAGTTATTTATTTTGTAATATGGAGGCGATATCTCAGAATGAAGGATTACTATGCATGAAAAATGATTTTTGATTTAAGTAGATATACTAGAAAATTGTGAGGCATTTGCTGAGGCTGTACGTAACAAACATCTAATTATACTAATCTAGTAAGTTGCAGAAATATGAGATTTTGATAACGATCTAATGAAAAGAGGTGTTCCTGAATATGTCAGATCGTATTGAATTAGCTTCTGTAGTGATAGGTCCTTTTGACGACGTTCAGGATTTTTATATTTACCAAGGATATGTGATGAATGAAAGTTATATCTTTTTCCTTGACGAAGGTTCACTATGGCTACGGCATGTGCACAAAGTTGCTCACGTAGATCACTTATATATTAATGGAGATACCGGAGGAATAATTCTTGCTGAGCACCCCCAAGGAAATGTAAAAGAACTGATAGAGTCAATCGTGGATAGATTGTGCGGAATGGATGCTTTGACATTTCTCACGGATGTCCTTTTGTGGACTCCAGAACGTGTTGATATGAACTTGAAGCTTGATCGATTTCAATAAGAAAATGATATTATATTATGATACGATGGTCATAGTAGCATTATAGAATGAGATCAAATACATTGAATATTGTCTTTGGTTCTTTAGATGTCGATATATGAAAATAAAATTTCTAAAGTAACAAAGATTAGACCTGTAAATAGCTCTATTTAATGGTACGAATGTTAAGCTCACATAAAATCTCTAGGAGATTCGCACCTAGAAAATTGTCGATTGAGTTATTACTGGATTATTTGTATTAAGATGAATTTATTGTCATTTACTAAATGACAGAATAACGTTAAAAACATCTTTTTTGAAACGACTATACGTTACTTTCTGCTGTCGCACTCTATATGAGTGCGTGGATTGAAATCTCTGTTATCCCCGGTGGGGTGAGCTATTCGCTAATGTCGCACTCTAAATGAGTGCGTGAATTGAAATACGACAAGCCTGCGAAGCGAGCTGCACAGCGTTGGGTCGCACTCTATACGAGTGCGTGGATTGAAATAATCCAAGCGCTTTTATGGGTTATGTGTTCAGTCGCACTCTGTGTAAGTACGTGGAATGAAATCTTTGTAGTAGCATTGTTACAGGTACGGGTGTCTGATCGCACTCCGTATGGAATGCAAATCGAATCCCTAAAAAAGTCTTACCTTTCTCATCTCATGCTAAGCATGGATAAGTGGGTAGGACTTTTCTATTTCAGAGAAATAAAAAATATTAAGTATAGAAAAAATACTGAAAACTGAAATGTGCTATTAAATGCAGCATATTTTAAGATCTTTTTGTTAAACAATAGATTTGACCTATGGTAGAAAAATCAATATAATGTTATTAATTGTAAAATAAGGAGGAAGGGTATGTCGAGGTATTATGATGGATACGGATTAGACTCGACTGTGACACTTCTCAGAATAGCTTATGGTCTTGACAACTGGAGAGAGGTCGTTAAGTTAGGTGAAACACTTTATGAAGAATCACTTCGTATATATAATTTACAAATGTTGACTAAGGAACAGGACATCGTTGAAATACATACGCAACGGGCAATAGTATATTACATTGGATACAGTCGTTTGATGCAAGGAATAGCGTATCAAAAACTACTAGAGTTTGATAAAGCTAGGGAATGCGTATTACAATATAGTGATTTTCAGTGGATTAAATTGACTAATCAAGAGACACTTAATGAAATTGAATTTTATAGCGATATAGCCAAGATCAATTTAATGGTTTTGGATTTACTTGAGGGTAATGCTACAAAGCTTGATGAATACGTAGCTTACATTCAAAAGTCAAAAGGTGAGATCATGTCTGGAATATTAACTCTCCTTGAAGCCAATCGTTTAAATAATTTACCTATTCAGGAGTTTGAGTATCTATTTGAAAAACATCGTTTGATTAGTGATACTACCATAATGACTGATATTGATGTTTCTTATTATCTAAAATTTAGTTTTGAGTTGGCGATGTACTATAGCCGAAATGGTAATGACTCCGATGCAATCGACATCTTACTGAATTGTTTGGCAATATCTCCTAAAATTAATCAGAATAAGATAAAATATGTAGCCTTTTTTGAAAAAATCAGAGAGCAGGCTACACATGCACAGATTAACACTTACAAATCTATCTTAGAGGGGATGTTATGATGAAGAAAAGAAATGCTCTAAATATGGTGTATTCAATTGTTTTGGCAACGTTAGCAGTACTCCCAATTGAGAGTATAATGCAGTTATTTAATCATGGCGTTGGTCATTAATTTTTAAATAATCTACTGAATACAGAAAATCTGTCCAAAGTATAAACTATACCCTAAAGAGTAGACACTTTAAAAATGTTTCTCTATGGGGTATTTTTGTTGTATGCCACGATTTAGGATTAACTCAGGAGTAAAAACATTTATGCGTTACTTTCTGCTGTCGCACTTTATACGAGTGCGTGGATTGAAATTTCCTTCCTAGGTAGGTTGATTGGTGCCCACTGTGGTCGCAATCTATACAAATGCAATAAAGTGGCAATCACAAGTCAAAAGACTTACCATCATCTACACTAATCTGTAGCATGAGGTGAGTTTTTTTATATTTGATTTGAATACTGTTTTGACTTAGCTGCAAAAGTATTACTGCCTTCATAACAAATTACATAATATTCTAAAAATACAGGGTTTATAGAAGGGAAATGTATTTTGGTGTCGAAATTTACAATGTGAGTCTTTTTGCCTATGGATCTGGGATTAATGTCATGAAATTCAGTGGAGGTGAAGTGGTGTGACCTATATTGCGCATATCTGTCAAAAGGATGGAAGAATACAAACCGTTCAGGATCACTTAGTAGAGGTTAAGCAAGGAGCGGAGCAGGCTGGAGAGAAGATCGGTGTTAAATATTTGGCAGGCATTGCTGGCCTTCTGCATGATATGGGCAAAAATACAGATCTTTTTCGAAACTACATTCAGGAAGCTGTCGCAAACCCGGATGCCCCTCCTCGCAAAGGTTCAGTTGATCATTCGACTGCTGGTGGCAAGCTGTTGCACAGCCTTTACCATGGAAGTGGCACAACGCTTGAGTCAAAGTACACAACGGAGTGGATTGCTAATTGTATTATCTCACATCATCAGGGTCTAAGAGACTACATATCACCTGATAAAACTTCACCTTATATGGAGCGAGTCATTTCAAGGCAGATAGATCAATATGAGCAAGCAAAAGAAGAATTTTTCAAACACAATCTCCCAGGTCAACTCGACCATATGTTTAAGCAAGCAACCCAAGAGCTTCAAGGATACATACAGATCATCAAAGAGCATAAACTTCCGCCGATTGCAGGAGCACTGCTTATCAAATATATGTTTAGCTGTCTGATCGACGCAGATCGTACGAATACAAGGCGATTTGAAGAAAATGAAACTTTAGCAGAAGAAATAGATTACAAGTCTTTTTTTCTACAAAGCTATGAATTACTATCTCAACATTTAAGCAAGCTTGAGCACAGCAGTATAGTAGACACACCCATTAATCGATTGCGACGTGAAATGTCCCGGCAATGCGAACAATTTGCGTATCGTCCATCAGGAGTGTACACCCTTTCCATACCAACAGGCGGGGGGAAAACGCTTGCCAGTATGCGCTATGCGCTAAGACATGCCATTGAACATAATAAACAACGGATTATATATATCGTTCCGTACACCACCATCATTGAACAAAATGCGGCTGAGATCCGCAATATCTTGAAGAACGATGACATGATTTTGGAACATCATTCCAACGTGGTGGATGACAAGGATGACGAACGCCATGAGGGCGACGAAGGGGAAACCCTGGATTTGCGCAAAAAGAATCTCAAGCTTGCCCGTGATCATTGGGATCGGCCGATTATTTTTACGACCATGGTTCAGTTTTTGAACACCTTTTATGCCAAAGGAACCCGAAATGTCCGCAGATTACACCAGCTTTCCAATGCAGTCATTGTATTTGATGAAGTGCAGTCGGTTCCCGTTCATTGTATCTCCCTCTTTAATGCTGCACTGAATTTCCTGCATGTGATTGGGCGATCCAGCCTGTTGCTCTGTACGGCTACTCAGCCTGCATTGGATTTTGTGAAGCACAAGCTACATTTCTCCAAGCAGCCGGAGATTATTCAGAATTTAGATGAGGTCGGACGAAGCTTCAAACGAGTTGATTTACAGGACCTTACGCGGGAATCACCTTCGGGCTGGGGTGCAGAGGAAGTATCTTCTTTTGTCCAGGAACAGATGAGGGAAGTGGACAGTGTGCTGGTCATTTTGAACACGAAAACAGCGGTCCGTAAACTGTTTGAACAGTTAAATGAGGTGGAATGGCTGAGAGAGAGTGGCGTACAGGTGGTTCATCTGAGCACCAATATGTGTGCAGCACATCGCAAAGAGGTTTTATCCGGGGAATATGGCGTTATTCCGAGATTGGCAAAGGGTGAACGAATCATCTGTGTGAGTACACAGCTTATTGAGGCGGGTGTGAATATCAGCTTTGATTGCGTGGTTCGTTCCTTGGCTGGTTTGGACTCGATTGCTCAAGCGGCTGGACGATGTAACCGGCATGGGAAAGATAAGGTTCGTAATGTGTACATCATTCGCTCATCGGATGAGGTATTAACGAATCTGCCTGAGATTCAAATTGGTGCCGAGAAAACGGAACGTGTGCTACAGGAATTCGAGGATGACCCGGGTTCGCTCGGCGATGACTTGTTATCTTCAAAGGCAATGTCCCGTTATTTCGAATATTATTTTAACGATATTGGAGACAAAATGCATTACCCCATTCCTAAGCTTGAACAGAACTTGTTTGATCTGATGGACCGTAATCGTTATTACGTGGATGCCTATAAGAAGAAGCATGATTGTAGGCCAGAGGTTGTGAATCATTATGCGATCGCTACGGCAGAGAAGTATTTCGAAGCCATATCCACGAACGCCACGCTCGTAATTGTTCCTTATGGTGAAGAAGGAAAAGAATTGATTCTGGACTTGAATGGAGCAATTGAACCTGGTGAAATGAGTCAGTTATTACGCAAGGCTCAGCAGTATACGGTGAATATCTACGACCATGAACTCCGTGCATTGGAGAAAAATGGAGATGTGAGACCTCTTTTACATGGGCATGTTCTTGCATTGAGAGAACCAGCATATTCCGATGATTTCGGCGTGGAATCTAAGGGTGAAGGTGCTTGGGAACCTATGATGATCTGATCATTTGATTCATTACATCTGGGAGATTCATGATACATGTTTCTCCCTCCTATACCCCATAGAAAGGAGCTGAAATGTTGAGAAATCAAATCGTATTTGAGGTTTCGGGAAAATATGCGCTATTCACCGATCCACTGACCAAGTTGGGCGGAGAAAAATTCTCTTATCAGATTCCTACATACCAAGCCCTCAAAGGGATTGTTGAATCTATTTACTGGAAGCCAACGCTGACCTGGATTGTAGATGAAGTCCGTATTATGAATCCAATTCAGACCGAATCAAAGGGTATGCGTCCGATTGAATATAGCGGGGGCAACACACTGGCCTATTACACCTATCTAAGAGATGTGCGTTATCAGGTGAAGGCTCATTTTATATTTAATCCGCATCGTGAAGATTTGATACATGACCAGAACGAACATAAACATCACAATATCGCCAAACGAGCAGTTCAGGTTGGGGGACGAAGAGATATCTTTCTGGGGACCCGTGAATGTCAGGGGTACGTTGAACCGTGCCAGTTTGGTGAAGATGACAGTTTCTATGATCGTATAGGTGAGCTTGATTTTGGCACGATGTTGCATGGAATCAGTTACCCGGATGAAACAGGAAGCAATGAGCGAGAGGTTCGTCTGTGGAAAGCGAAAATGCAGCATGGTGTCATTCAATTTATCCGTCCGGATGAATGCACATTGGTGCGCAAAGTGGGAGAAGGTACAGCTAAAATATTCGATGCAGGGAATATGCAATCTGTAGATGATCTTCATTCAGAATGGTTTGGAAATGAGGTGAGTGAATGAGTTGGCTTGCCAATTTAAGCAGAACGTATGATGATCACGCTAAGGTTGTCGGACAATTTGAAATGAAGAAAAACGGCAAGGAATACGCTCTGATTCCAATCTCGCACACAACACAGACCGCCCATATTGAAGTTCATCTGAATGGAAAAGGAGATATCGTAAATGCCAAAGTGGTAGAAAAGAATGATGGCAGTACGATTATTCCTTGCACCGAAGCTTCCGCAAGCCGAACGAGTGCACCCGTACCGTATCCGCTTTTTGACAAGTTATCCTATGTTGCAGGAGATTACACTCAGTTCTGCGGAGAGGTCAAGGGAACACCATATCAGGATTATTTAAACCAACTGAAGGCTTGGTGCGAATCTCCCTTTAGTCACCCTAGAGTACAGAGTGTACTTCACTATGTCAGCAAAGGTACACTCATCGCTGATTTAGTGAACAGAGGCATACTTCATGTGGATAGCCAAGGTAAGCTGCTGGAGAAGTGGATCGCAGGGCCTGGCGACCAGGAAGGGAAAAAGCCTGACATCTTCAATGTCATCGCAGCAGATCAGAGTGGGGCATTTGTTCGATTTGCTGTAGATATTCCAGGAGAACCCGAATCCAGATTATGGCGGGATGCTTCGGTACAGCAGTCTTTTATCCATTTTTACGAGATGAGTTTGCAGGACAAGGATATCTGTTTCGTGACAGGTGATTACCTACCAGTTGCTGATAAACATGCTTCTCGCATACGTCACTCAGGGGATAAGTCCAAGTTGATCTCAGCTAACGACTCTAGTGGATTTACGTATCGGGGGCGTTTTCGTACCAGTCGTGACGCAGCTGTAGTAAGCTACGAAGCTTCACAGAAAGGGCATAACGCTCTGAAGTGGCTCATTGATCGACAAGGAACCACCATTGATGGCAAAGTGTTTCTGGTGTGGGGAAGCACAAGTCTGGATATGCCAGAACCTCAAGAAGATGCATTTAGCTTGTGGGATGAGGATGATGAGGAAGCATTTGCTGGCAGGGACACAACTCATAAGGAGTTTGCTTTGCAAATCAGGAAGGCGATTGGCGGTTACCGATACGATGGGGAGTATAACTCTAAACATGAAGTGACTTTGATGACACTGGATGCGGCCACACCAGGGCGAATGTCGATTATGTATTATCGGAGTTTAGATCAGAACGAGTATTTGGATCGAATATTAGCTTGGCATGAGAGCTGTTATTGGTTACATCGTTATCGGAAAAATAAAAATGACAAACCCGTCTCGTTTGTTGGGGCGCCTGCGACCAAAGACATTGCATTTGCAGCCTATGGTCCACGAGCCAGTGACAAGGTAGTTAAGGGATTAATGGAGCGAATGCTCCCATGTATCATAGATGAGCGACCCATTCCGCTGGATATCGTTCGCAGTTCTATCCAACGTGCATCCAACCCGGTAGGCATGGAAAATTGGGAGTGGGAGAAAACACTGAGCATTACTTGCGCACTTGTTAATAAGAAGGAGGGGTATGGAGTGAGTCTGAATACAGAAACAACGGATCGTAGCTACGTATTTGGCAGAATGCTTGCCATTGCAGATGTATTAGAGAGAAGTGCTCTGGGTAAAGAGGAAAAACGAGCGACAAATGCCATTCGATATATGAACGCCTTTGCACAACGACCAGGCAGAACTTGGAGCATTATTCAATCTAATCTCCAACCTTATCAAGCGCGGATGGGGACGGGTGCCAGATATTATAATTCGTTGCTGGATGAAGTTGGAGATAAACTACAGTTGGAAGATTTTACAGACAAGCCACTTACGGGATTATACTTACTAGGCTTCTACAGTCAGCGTAACGATTTATATACAAGTAGGAAAGATAAAGAAGCCGCAGCTACACTTGATAAAGACGATGAAAACCAATTGAACGAACAAGGGGATAACTAAATGAGTACACTTGATCACAAAATCGATTTTGCTGTTGTACTGTCTGTTCGTAATGCCAACCCGAATGGTGATCCATTGAATGGAAACCGTCCTCGTCAGAACTACGATGGCTTAGGAGAAATCTCGGATGTATGTATAAAGCGTAAAATTCGTAACCGCCTTCAGGATATGGGAGAGTCCATTCTGGTGCAATCCGATGAAAAACGGAATGATGCTCACCGTTCCATTAAAGATCGTGTCGATGCCAATGAGAATGTACAAGAGCATGCCAAAGGTAAAAAGGCAAATAAGGATATGTATGCAGAAGCCGCTTGTCAGTCCTGGATTGACGTACGCAGCTTTGGACAGGTATTTGCTTTTAGCGGCACAGATGTATCTGTGGGGATTCGGGGTCCGGTATCGATTCATACAGCGGTTAGTTTGGATCGGATTGACATCTCAAGCATGCAGATTACGAAGAGTGTTAACTCTGTCACAACAGCTAAAGATCCAGACAAAAAAGGTTCAGACACGATGGGCATGAAACACCGCGTAGATTTTGGAGTTTATGTTTTTTATGGAAGTATCAACACGCAACTGGCAGAGAAGACCGGATTTACATATGAAGACGCGGAGAAAATTCGTGAATCACTGAGAACCTTATTCGAGAATGATACGTCCTCGGCCCGTCCTGATGGTAGCATGGAGGTTCACCAGTTATATTGGTGGGAACATAGCTCCAAAATGGGGCAGTATTCATCTGCGAAAGTACATCGTTCTCTGCAAATTGAATTGAAGCCAGGCGTAGCAGAAGCAAAGTCCTACGATGATTATAATTATACAGTGGTGCCGCTGGAAGGCTTGGCAGTCCAAGAATATGAAGGACTATAACGAAGAGGATTATCTGCTGCTTTCGGGGATTCAGCATTTTAACTTTTGCAGAAGGCAGTGGGCATTAATTCATATCGAACAGCAGTGGGAAGACAATGTGCGTACCATTGAAGGAGATCATTTGCATCGAAAGGCAGATCAGCCAGCGCTTCGTGAAAAACGAGGCGATAAACTAGTGGTTCGTGCACTTCCGGTACAATCGAGAGAACTTGGGATCACAGGCATCTGTGATGTGGTTGAATTCATTCGTGATCCATCTGGAGTTCCACTTGCGGGAGAGGAAGGGTTATACCTTCCTTATCCTGTTGAATACAAACGCGGCAAGCCCAAACGAAATGATTCGGATCACTCCCAATTGGTAGCACAAGTCATATGTCTCGAAGAAATGCTCGTATGTGATATTCCCAAGGCCTATTTTTATTATGATGAGATCAAACATAGGGTTGAAGTCATAATTACTGCGGCAGATCGGGAACGAGTGAAGGCAAGTATTCAAGAGATGAGACATTATTTTGAACGGAACCATACACCCAAAGCCAAAGCAGGACCACACTGCCTAAGTTGTTCTTTGAACAATATATGTGTGCCTGATATCTTGAACAAACGCTCCGTTTCAAGTTACATCGAAAGCAGGTTGAATGAATGAAAAAGCTGCTGAACACCTTATTTGTAACATTACCCGATACATACCTTGGACTGGATGGGGAAAACATTGTGGTGAAGCAGGAGGAAGAAATTCTTGCTCGCTATCCGCTACATAATTTGGAGGCCGTTTGTACCTTTGGCTATGCTGGAGTAAGTCCAGCACTGATGGGGGCTTGTGCGTCACGCAATGTTAGTTTGACATTTATGACACGAACGGGGCGATTCCTCGCACGGGTGATTGGTGAGGATCGAGGAAATGTGGTTCTTCGCAAAGAACAGTATCGTATCTCGGACGATGAGGTGCGTAGTGCGCGGGTTGCTCGTAATATGATTACAGGCAAGTTGTACAACAACAAGTGGATTCTGGAACGAGCCACACGGGATTATGCACTACGTATCGACACGGAACGAATCAAGAAAGTTACGGAGTCGCTAGGCGAAACGATGAAGCTGTTGCGCGAGGTGGAGCAATTGGATATATTGCGCGGATTGGAAGGATCGGCTGCCGTGCAATATAACTCTGTGTTCGATGATCTGATTCTACAGCAAAAGGAATCGTTTTATTTTTATGGACGTAGCCGACGTCCTCCGCTGGATAAAGTGAATGCACTATTATCATTTGCTTATACCTTACTCGCTAATGATATGAAGTCTGCACTTGAATCTGTCGGACTTGATGCATACGTTGGTTTTTTGCATCGGGATCGTCCTGGCAGAGCTTCACTTGCACTGGATATGATGGAGGAACTTCGAGGAGTGTACGCAGACCGATTTGTACTTTCTCTCATTAATAAGAAGGTAGTTAACGATAAAGGTTTTTATGTGAAAGAAAATCTCGCAGTGATTATGGATGATGAGACACGAAAGAAAGTGCTAAAAGCGTGGCAAGATCGTAAACAGGAAAAGATTATGCATCCGTATTTGAATGAAAAAATACCTTGGGGGCTTGTACCATACACTCAAGCGTTACTACTGGCAAGATATATACGTGGGGATCTGGATGAGTATCCTCCGTTTCTGTGGAAGTAGGTGTGATGATTGCTTATTTTGATTACGTATGATGTGAGCACGATAGATAGTGAAGGCCGAAGAAGACTATCTAAAGTGGCAAAAAAGTGTGTGGATCACGGTCAGCGAGTGCAGAACTCGGTGTTTGAATGTATACTGGATGCTGCCCAGTTTAGACGATTAAGATTCGAACTGGAAGAGTTGATTGATAAGGATACAGATAGTCTCCGATTCTATAACTTAGGTGATAATTACAAAAGTAAAGTTCAACATGTGGGTGCCAAAGATTCCTATGATATGGGTGATCCGTTAATACTTTAGCAGGTGCGAATGCCAAGCTCACATGATTTCCCTGGGGGATTCGCACCTCGGAATTTGTCGAAAAGGTCTTTATTGTGACCTTTTGGCAATGATTTATGATCGGAAATTTGTGATAACCGTTTTAAAGAAGTAGAACTATCGAAAATACGTTAATAGTTATTCTTCAAGCATAGTTATTACGTCACTTTTCGCTGTCGCACTCTGTATGGAGTGCGTGGATTGAAATAGGAATATTTTCTGACACTTCTTCAGATTTTCTGCGTCGCACTCTGTATGGAGTGCGTGGATTGAAATATGAATACAAGCCAATGCGTCTTACTCCGGCGATGTCGCACTCTGTATGGAGTGCGTGGATTGAAATGATACTGAATCCCGTTTAGGATTCAGCACAGTGGTCGCACTCTGTATGGAGTGCGTGGATTGAAATTAGTCTATTCGCAGTTGACTAGAACTAGTCTTTACGTCGCACTCTGTATGGAGTGCGTGGATTGAAATTCTTTGTTGCTAAAAACCTTACTAAGAAATTCTGTAAAGTCGCACTCTGTATGGAGTGCGTGGATTGAAATATAGTCTGCTCGTTCTCGTTGTAATTGTGTCTCGGGTCGCACTCTGTATGGAGTGCGTGGATTGAAATCTGATTGTAATACGGCTCTGACCATATCTCCATGTTGTCGCACTCTGTATGGAGTGCGTGGATTGAAATTTAACCAAGTGTTTCAATACGCCATGAGTTTTACGTCGCACTCTGTATGGAGTGCGTGGATTGAAATATATAATACCAACCACCCAACTGAATTTGTCATCCCGTCGCACTCTGTATGGAGTGCGTGGATTGAAATAAAAATGGGTGATGGAGCTAAAAAGTTGGAAAACAGTCGCACTCTGTATGGAGTGCGTGGATTGAAATGTTGTATTCGTGATGTGGGGATGGGTGCAACACGTCGCACTCTGTATGGAGTGCGTGGATTGAAATAGAATTCACTATTGAGTAATCCGCCATGGGAACAGTCGCACTCTGTATGGAGTGCGTGGATTGAAATCCGTCATTGCCGAAGACGGCACGGAGTACCGCGTGTCGCACTCTGTATGGAGTGCGTGGATTGAAATTTCATGCCCGGTACGTTCTCTACGATGTACATTTCGTCGCACTCTGTATAGAGTGCGTGGATTGAAATGATAACAAGCGGATGCTCATGGGTAAGTTGGACGTTGCACTCTGTATGGAGTGTGTGGATTGAAATAACAGACCGGCAATCGTATTGGGTGATGGAGATAAGTCGCACTCTGTATGGAGTGCGTGAATTGAAATTGGGGAAGAGATAGAGCACGGCTTCGTTATCTAACTGTGCTCCTAATACCACTAATGAATTCACACGATGAGGTATACCCAAAAGCGAAGAATAAGACAGGGATTTTTTTTATGTGTACCCCTCACTTTTTAACTCGGCTTTGGTGAAGAGAACAAGAGGATTATATATGCACCAAAAAATGAAGCTTCATTAAAAAAACACCAGGGCTTCGAGTTAAATCACTCATAAGCCCTGGTGTTTTACGGTATCCTATTAATTCTATTCTGCGCGTACTTTAAAGAATGAGATCAGTTCTTGCAGTTGCTCGGATACAACCGAGAGCTCATCGGAGGCACTCACAATGGCTGCCATGGAGGCTTCCTGCTCATCAATTGACTGCTCAATTTGTTTACTGCTGCTTGCTGCCTTGCTGACATTGGCAGACAGTTCATCGGCCGTAGCAGACATTTCTTGTGTGCTTGCCGAGATCTCTTCAGTAGAACTGGAGATATCCTGAATCTGGTTTGCAACTTTATTCGTAGCAGTCAGAATATTCTCGAAGAATACACCAGTCTCTTGGGTAACTTCCAAGCCTTTGGTAACTTCCTTGGAACCCAACTGCATCGCTTCGGAAGACTGCATGATATCCCGTTGAATTTCTTCAATTAACTGTCGAATTTGCTTCGCTGATTCCTGAGATTGCTCTGCAAGGTTACGTACCTCACCTGCAACCACCGCAAAACCTCTTCCTTCTTCACCTGCGCGGGCTGCCTCGATTGAAGCGTTAAGTGCAAGCAAGTTAGTTTGTCCGGCAATCTCCGTAATCACGTTAACAATGTTGCTGATCTCGTTCGAGTTATTCTCCAAAGACTGAATCGAGTTTGACGTATTTTGCACCGCACCGGAGATCAGGCGCATCTGTTCAATAACTTGTTGCATCACCACATTACCCGTGCTGGAGCGTTGCTCCATGCTGAGTGCTTCATCTGCCACATCGGCTGAACTGCTGGCGATCGTCTGCACTACCGTTGACATCTCTGTCATGGCACGTGCATTCTCCACAGTGGCTTTGTCTTGTGACACCAGTCCAGTGGATATTTCCCGAATATTGGTGCTGATGGATTGAATGTTCACATTATTTTTCTCGGAAATGCCCAGTAGTTGTTTGGAAGATTCCGAGAGGTGATGTGAAGCATTCTGTACTTTATAGATGGTTGTATTGAAGCGATGGATCATCGCATTAAACTTCTCGTTGATGATACCCAGATCATCTCGCCCGGTATCGATGGTTACGTCCAGATTACCCGTGCTGACTTCTTCGATACCTTTCATCAGATTGCGGATCGGAAGCAACGTTCTTTTCAGCAAAATGAATTGCAACACCATGAACAGGATCAGGAAACCGATCAGGAACATCAAACCGTACGTAAGCAGTTTGTTCAGGCCTTTTGGAACGGCACTTGCATCTACATCGAAGTAAAGAGCAGCGTACATGGAGCCATCTGCGTTATTAATCGGATAGATCAGAGTAGTCCAGGTTCCGTACTCATCTGTGTAGAAATCACTGAAGGCAGGTTTTCCGTCCTTTTTCATCTGTTCCAGCACTACGACGTTATTCTGAGGCAGCGGGTACATGGCACCTGCGGGCAGATTACCTTCCTCGAATGGTTCTAACAGATTCGTTGGGATCGCGATGATGGACGTTCCGTTTCCTTGCTCAAGTTCTGAACCGAAAATGTACGCTTGCGCGATGTTTGGATAGAATTCATGGATGGAATCGAGATAAGCTTTCATTTCCTTTTGTACAGGACCGGAGTAGCTTTTTTCCTTGGCCGCTTCTGCCACTTTGGCAGTGTCGAGATCATCATACCATTTCTGGGTGATGACGGTAGCTTGGTCGTGCAACTGTTCAACCAAGATGTTTTTTTGCAATTGATACGCGGCAGTAATCAGGATTACACCGATCAACATGATGCTACCGAATGAAATCACCAAATTTTTGATGAAGAAAGGCATGGTACTCCAGCGAAGCTTATTAAACAAGATGGTTCACTCCTTCTACGATTGTGAAAATGTACTATACCTGGATGGGGAGGCTATACGCTATGTAATCTAACGAATGTCTAGTGAATCGATATCGTGCAACTTCTATAATTCTGGATTCTGCTGTTGTTACATGACATTCTCTCATTGGTTCAGGGTACTTCCTACGTTGCTTCAATTTCTACTTCGCTTATAGGACCCCCAGGTAAGCTACTTCCTAAAGTATATCGTTATAAAGTCATATTAATATTAGCTTTATGAACAAAAATAGTTCTAAGGTACCGGTTCCGTGGACGTGTTTTTCGTTTTGTTTCTTTATTATTACGTTTATTAATGCAAGGTTCTAGTGAAATAGATGAAATTAATTACTATATATTCAAAAAATAAGATGTTCTAAGAGGTCCCCATTCGTAAGCGGGCTTTTTGGGCTTACTTGTCATGACCTAAAGAAAACACAAGTGAATGAAAAGACAGTCCATTGTTGCCCTTCCGCAGGAACGCTAAGATGAAGTTGTTAAAGCGTTTACATCACGTAATGAAGGGAGCTTAAATCGGATGCCAGAAATTACGATCAGGCTGTATGAAGGCAGGACGGATGAGCAAAAGCAGGAGATCGTGGAGGTGTTCACACGCGAGCTCTCACGTATTATCGACCGGGAGCCGGATTACATCTCCATCGAGTTCAATGAAATCCCTTGGGACGAGAACGTTCCTGATAACTTGAGAAGCATGCCATCACAGAAGCAAGGAGGGAAGAAGACGTGAAGCCGGCGGACATCTTGCCGCCAAGCCGGGGAGCAGCCACACTTAACTCGTCTGGTCTGGGCGCTCGGCTTGGAGAGACGGGACGTTATCTGTGGCGATACCGAATACTTTATCTTCTCTCGGTACCGGGTATTCTGTATTTTTTCCTCTTCAAATATGTACCTTTATTCGGTTCGGTCATTGCTTTTCAGAACTACAACATTTTCAAAGGCATCACCGGAAGTGATTGGGTAGGTCTGGAGCATTTCCAGAAGATGTTCAGCCATTATGATTTTTTAAGAATCCTTAATAACACACTTCTGCTTGGATTATATGATCTGG
This sequence comes from Paenibacillus sp. PAMC 26794, assembly GCF_000316035.1. Taxonomy (GTDB): domain Bacteria; phylum Bacillota; class Bacilli; order Paenibacillales; family Paenibacillaceae; genus Paenibacillus. The sequence goes on along the minus strand of NZ_ANHX01000050.1, from coordinate 46,241 downwards.
TGATTGCATTCCCGGTACCGATCTTACTGGCGATTCTGCTGAATGAAGTACGGATGATTGTGTTTAAGCGTTTGCTGCAAACGATTGTATACATGCCTCACTTTCTGTCCTGGGTCGTCATTAGCGGTATCTTCATGGGTATTTTCTCGATGGATGCCGGGGTGGTCAACAAGGCACTTGGATTTCTGGGCATGCAACCGATCTACTTCCTTGGAGAAGACTCGTACATTCGTTCCATTCTGATCGGTTCCGGGATCTGGCGCGACTCCGGGTACGGCACGATTATTTTCCTGGCTGCCATTGCGGGCATCAATCCCGATCTGTATGAGGCGGCTGAGGTAGATGGAGCCGGACGTTTGAAGCAAATATGGTCTATTACTCTGCCATGCTTGCTGCCAACGATTATGATTTTGTTGCTACTGCACATCGGGAAGTTCCTTGATCTGGGCTTTGAGCGTGTGTTTGTATTCCTGAATCCGCTCAATCTGGAGTCTGGCGAGATTCTCGATACGTACATCTACAAAGCCGGGCTTCTCTCACAGCAATACAGCTATACAACAGCCATCGGGTTGTTCAAGTCGGTCGTGGGCTTGATGCTTATTCTACTCGGCAACTTCTTTAGCAAAAAAACAACCGGCGAAAGCCTGTATTAGGAGGCGAGATGGATGCGTACCCCCAGTGTCCGTTACCGTATATTTCGCATTGGAAATCTCGTTTTTCTTACGCTGCTCTCGTTAACGATGATTCTGCCTTTCATTAATGTACTGGCCCAGTCACTTAGCAGCTCGGAAGCGATCATGGGCGGAAAGGTTAGCTTCTGGCCTGTAGCTTTTACCTTGATCAATTACGAATATGTATTCGGCGATGCTGCCTTCTGGCGGGCCTTTGCGGTATCGGTTGGGGTAACGTTAGTGGGTACGCTGGTCAATCTCGCCGCAACGGCATCACTCGCGTATCCCGTGTCCCGTCCAGAGTACAAGGGTCGCTCTCTTGTTGTCATGTTTGTCCTGATAACCGTTGTATTCTCGGCACCGCTCATTCCGAACTTTATCCTGATGAAGGAGCTGCATCTGGTCAACAATCCACTGGTGCTGATTGTGCCTGGAGCGATTAACGCCTTTAACTTTTTCGTCATGCGCTCGTTCTTCTCACAGCTGCCGGGTGAACTGATCGACGCCGCCCGCATCGATGGCTGTGGGGAGTTTGGCATCATCTGGCGTATCGTTATTCCATTGTCCAAACCGGCGATGGCATCACTCGGCATTTTCTATGCGGTGGGCCACTGGAATGCGTATTCCACCGCGCTTTATTATCTGAACGATCCGGCCTGGTGGCCGATCCAGGTAACACTGAAGAAGTTGTTTGAGAGTGACGATATTTCCGTCGATCCGGGTTCTGCCGTCTATAGCACCCTTGCACATACATCGCCGGAAGGCATCAAAATGGCGACCATCATCATCGCCACCTTGCCAATCATTATCATTTACCCTTTCCTGCAAAAGCATTTTGTAAAAGGAATCATGGTCGGCTCCGTCAAATCTTAACTACAAGCAGCATACAGATCTGACGGAAACGGGGGAATGGCGATGTTCAGAATCTTGATTACGGACGATGAACCGATGATTCGGATGGGTCTGGCGAAGATGATTGAGCAAGCAGGACTGTTCGATTGTGAGATCCGGCAGGCGGCGCATGGGGAAGAGGCCCTTCAGGTGGTGAAGGACTTTCGGCCACACATCCTGTTTACAGATATTCGCATGCCAACGATGGATGGCATTGAGTTGTGCCGACGTTTATCCGAGCAAGGAAGTACGATGCGCATTATTGTGGTCTCCGGTTATTCAGACTTTGAATATGCAAGAGCCTGTATGGATTATGGGGTAAAGCGATATCTGCTCAAGCCAGTGGGACGACAGGAGCTTCATGAACTGCTGCTCAAATTGCTGGCCTCAGAAGAGGATAAACCTACGGTATCCCTTGTGCCCGTGAGGGAGTTAAATGATTGGGCGATGCGTCTGGAAGAGGCTATATGGGAGTTAAGGCAATCCGATGTGACGGAGCTGCTCGCAGCATGGTCGAATCGTTATCCGGCATATGCCCTGATGCCTGAGCAGACAGCGGAGCTTTTTCAAGAGTTGCTGGAATTGATTGTGGCCCGAATGAATGCACGGGGAAACGGAACGATGAGTACGTCTAGTGCGATAGTTGTAAGCGCTTCCTCAAAGGAGTGCTTCGAGGCTCTGGGCAACGAAATCCAGACGTTGATGAATAGGATCAAGGAAAAGCGCAGCGGCAAGCGCAAGCATCCGGTGGAAGAAGCAAAGGCTTACTTGGAGAAGCATTTGCGCCGCGAAGTGTCACTGGACGAGATTGCTTCCAAGCTGGGACTGAACCCGTCCTACTTCAGCCAACTGTTCAAGCAGACGACAGGTCAGACCTTTATCCAATACCGTATACGCAGCAAAATGGAACTGGCCAAACGCATGCTGGAACAGCCGGGCAACCGGATTACGGATATATCCTACGAAGTGGGGTATGCGGATCATCCCCATTTTACCAAGACATTCAAGAAAATTACCGGACTGACCCCGTCCGAATACCGCAGCAAGTTGGGCATTGAATGATGAAGCGCAGCCTGTCGATCCGCCTGTTCTTTCATTTTGCCATCGTCATTACGTTGTCCCTGTCCGCTATTGGCTTGTTTACCTATACCTATGCCTCGACTGAGATGAACGATCAGCTGGCGGACAACATCGCCCAAACGATGCGTAATACGGCGTACCAGACCGATCTGTATTTGCAAAATTATGATCGTGCAACCTACTCCATCCTCTCAAATGGAAGTGTGAAGCACTTTCTCGATATGAGTTCGGAGGATAGTTATGCCTATTACGAGTATAGCCGTCAGATTAAAAGGAACGTGTTCCCGCCTGTTTTTATGTTATATCCACAGATCAAGTTCCTGTATGTTATCGGGGAGAACGGGCGGGTTGTCATCGATGACAACCAAAATTCAGCGGGCATACCCGATATCGATGCTGCACAGCAGTATAAGCAGTTGCTCGCTGCAACCCCTGCGAATGGCAAATCGACTTTGCTCACCCGCAGTATTCGCAGTGGACAGAACGCAAACGTCATTACGATTGCGCGCCGGATCAGGGGGGTATCCTCCTATACACCAAACGGAGTGCTGGCGATGGAAGTGAATGTGCTGGAGCTTGACAACATCTGGGGAGAACTCGATCTCGGTCAAGGGGGATATCAGTATGTGATGGATCAGAATGGAAATGTTATTTACACTCCTGGGGACGAGGAGGCGCAGACCGTGATGTCGTCCAGCACCGTGGACAGACTTATGCATATGGAGGCAGGGTCACTGGAACAGAACACGGATGGCACCAAACGTCTGTTTATATCGGAGCTATCTGCCTATTCAGGCTGGCGCTTTGTTGCTTCCGTGCCGCTGTCGGAGCTTCAAAGGCCGATTGCAACGATACGCTCAGCTACATTATGGGTTGGTGCAGGGACCTTGCTCGCTGCGCTTGTGGTGGCCTACCGGATCGGAGCATCTCAAGTAGAACCCATTCGTGTGCTGATGAACGGAATGAGACAGACGGAGAAGGGAATCTGGAACAAGGTGGAGATGAAGGAAAGGCGCGATGAGATCGGAGTGCTGATTCGCAGCTATAATCTGATGGTCAGCCGTTTGTCGGACATGATCGAGAGTGTATACGAGTCGGAGCTGCGCCGCCAGAAGTCGGAAATTGAGCTACAACAGGAGGCGTTGGAACGACACCGTGCGGAATTTCAGGCGCTCCAGTTGCAGATCAATCCGCATTTTCTCTACAACACCCTGGAGACGATCAAATGTTATGCCGTTGTACAGGATTCCGAAGAAATTACGCAGATGGTTGAATCGATGGCTCATATGCTCCGTTATTCCATTCAGACCAATCTGGAGGAAATTACGGTTGCCAATGAGCTGAAGCATGTGCTGGCCTACCTTTCCATCATGAAACATCGCATGGATCGGGAGCTTGAAGTTGAGGTCATCATTGCACCGGATCTGTTGTTGGAAAAAATGGTTCGTCTCACACTCCAGCCCCTGGTGGAAAATGTGCTGCAACATGCGTTTCCACGGGGCATGGAACCGGGTCATTTTATCCGCATCGATGCTCGGCGTCTGGAAGATCGATTTCTTGTCATTGTCCAGGATAATGGCATGGGCATGAGCAATTCACGTCTGGAGAAGCTGTGTCGCCGTCTGGAACTGAACCGTCTGGCAGGTGAAGACACCGATGATGTTTATCATCGTGGTGGCATCGGACTTATGAATGTACATCGCCGGATTCAGCTCGTATTTGGAGAGACGTACGGCTTGATGATGGAGAGTGAGGAAGGCTTGGGAACGACCATTACGATGGCGCTTCCGGCGGACCAGCACAGCAAGCGAATTTAATTGAAACCAATAACAAGGAGGAAGATAGAACATGAATATCAATTTACAGAACAAAATCGCATTGGTAACAGGTTCCAGTGGAGGGATTGGTGCTGCTATCGCTGGAGCGTTGGCTCGTTGCGGGGCGAAGGTCGCTGTGAATGGTCTGCATAATATGGAGCGGGCGGAGGAAGTTGTGACCGCCATCCGGGATGCTGGTGGTGAAGCGGCGGCATTTCAGGCAGATGTGACGGATACGGATGCCATCAGAGCGATGGTTGAAGAGATTACACTCCGTTTTGGCGGTCCAATTGACCTTTTGGTTAACAACGCGGGACATCTGGTGGAGCGGAGCCCCATTGAAACGATGAGTGAGGAGCTGTACAGCCGGATTATGGATGTCAATCTGAAGAGCGCCGTCTTTGTCTCCAAAGCGGTCATTCCTGGCATGAAGGCGGCTGGTGGCGGCCGAATTATTAATCTGACCTCCGTAGCGGCCCATAATGGGGGCGGGCCGGGTGCAGCGATTTACGCAGCATCCAAGGCGGCTGTCATGGCGTTAACCAAAGGGCTTGCCAAAGAGCTTGCCCCTGGCGGGATTACGGTGAATGCGCTCTCCCCGGGCTTCATCGGACAGACGGCATTCCATGCTACGTTCACCTCGGCAGAAGGTCGGTCTTCTGCGGTAAGTAGCATCCCGCTTGGACGGGAAGGGACTCCCGATGATGTCGCAGGAGCGGCATTGTACCTGTGTTCCGACCTGGGTTCTTTTATTACCGGAGAGACGCTTGAAATCAATGGCGGCATGTATATGCGTTGATGTTACAACATTGTGATGATAAGGAGGGGACAAAACGATGGAAGTGAAGCGAAAGCTTGCAGAAAGATCGTTGTACCAACCCATCAGCGGGCCGTTCCATGTGGACTATGCCCCTGACGAGCATACCGTTCTGGCAGAGAATCCGCCAAGGTTTACCTGGATGGCAGCACAGCAGGAGGATGAGAATGCCTATCTGCTGCAAGTGTCGGCGAGCCCTTCTTTTCAGGAAGAAGAGACGATGACCTTTGCGCCGCTCCCGTATAACTTTTTCACGCCAGACCAGGTGTTTAGACCTGGGGATTATTATTGGCGATATGCGCTGCTTGTAGATCATCCAGTGCAGCAAGGTAGCGAATCCGAAGCGCATGTCTCACAGGGGAAGCAAGGTAGCGAATCCGAAACGCATGTCTCACAGGGGAAGCAAGGGAGTGAAGCCGAAGGGCATACCTCGCAAGGGAAGCAAGGGAAAGTGTCGGCTTGGAGTGAGGTGCGGCGGTTCACTGTGCCAGTGGGATTACCCGAGACACCGCTACCTTCCCGGGCGCAGCGATACGATTTCACAGACATGTCTCACCCCCGGCTGTGGCTTGGTGAGCGTGGGCTGAATGCACTTGCGGATGCCATTGCGTCAGATGCTACATACTGCGGCTGGGATGCATTTATGGCAAATTCCGTGGAGCCATGGGCAAACCGTGAACCCATTCGTGAACCGCAGCCTTACCCGGAGAACAAACGTGTCGCCCCGCTCTGGAGGCAAATGTACATTGACTGTCAGGAAGTGTTATATGCGATTCGTCATCTGAGTATCGCTGGACGGGTGCTTCGAGACGAACGGCTGCTTGAAGCGGCGAAAACCTGGTTGTTGCATGTGGCAGCTTGGGATACGGAGGGAACGACCTCCCGCGATTATAATGACGAGGCGGCTTTTCGGGTTGCCGCTGCGCTCGCTTGGGGTTATGACTGGCTGCATGATGAGTTGAACAGTGAAGAGCAGGAAGTGGTCAGGCGCAGTTTGCTGCGGCGGACAGAACAGGTAGCCCAGCATGTGATGGTCCGCTCGAAGATTCATCATGTGCCCTATGACAGCCATGCGGTGCGTTCATTGTCCTCCGTGCTTGTGCCCTGCTGTATGGCCTTGTTGCATGAGGAGCAGCAGGCTGCAGAGTGGCTGGATTATGCGATCGATTATTATGCCTGTCTGTACTCTCCTTGGGGAGGCAGTGATGGAGGCTGGGCCGAAGGCCCGATGTATTGGACAACAGGCATGGCCTATGTGACCGAAGCGATGAATTTGCTGCGAAACTATGCGGGCATCGACTTTTTCCGTCGACCATTCTTCCAGCGTACCGGAGATTTTCCTTTCTACGTGTACCCGCCCGATGCTCGGCGCGCCAGCTTTGGGGACCAGTCTACGCTGGGTGACCCGGTAAACTTGAAAACAGGTTATCTTGTCCGCCAACTGGCGGGGGTTACAGGCAACCGTTGGTACCAGTGGTACTTTGAGCGTGTACGTCAATCCGATCCGGGGACAGAGGGTGCTTTTTATAACTACGGTTGGTGGGACTTTAACTTTGACGAATTAGTATACCGCCACGATTATCCGCAGGTGGAGGAAGAGTCGCCTGTGGACATCGAGCCGCTGAAGTGGTTCCGTGATGTGGGATGGGTAGCCATGCATCACCGGATGGACGATCCGGATGAGCATATGATGCTTCTGCTCAAGTCGAGCCGTTACGGCTCGATCAGCCACAGTCATGCGGATCAGAATAGCTTCACTTTGCATGCATTCGGTGAGCCGCTCGCGGCGGATACGGGCTATTATATCGCGCACGGCAGCTCCTTCCACCGGGAATGGCGCAGGCAGACACGCTCCAAAAACAATCTGCTGATTGGCGGAGCAGGTCAGTATGCCGAGAACAATAAGGTGCTGAATATGGCCGCAACCGGGCAGATCGAAGAGGCCTATTGGCGGGACGGCGATGGTTATGTGCGCGCGGTAGCGACCGATGCCTATGCCAGCACCGTACCCCATGTGAAGCGTGTTGTACGAGAGATTCATTTTCTGCAATCATCCTATTTCGTCATTGTGGACCATATTGATCTGGAGAAACCGGACAGCGTTCAATGGCTGTTCCATGCACTGCACCCGCTACAGCTGAAAGGGCAGAGCTTCCGCCTGAACGGTACTAAGGCGGGGCTTGAGGGCACGTTTGTATATGCTTCCTCCGGTGAGCTGGCGCTTAGCCAGACGGATCAATTCGCAGAGGTGGACCCGGCAGAGTACGAAGGGCTGGACAGACATTATCATCTGAGCGCGGAAACGCGGCCTGCCACAAGTCATACAATTGTAACGCTGCTTGTACCCTATAAGATCGAGGAGCCGAAGTATGTACCCTATTTCATCGATGACCAGGATCACGGTATCCATCTCTATTTTACCGACAACGGTGTAACGAAGAAGATCGAGGTATCCAAGACGTACTAGATAAGATGAACTGAATATTTACACAAGAACGAAGAGTGCAGAACCCATCTGAAGAAGCGAAGCGTTCGCTAAAAGCTTTCTGTAAGAAAGCTACATCGGAAGCATATGCTTATCCCCGGATTTTTCCCTCTGAAAAGGGAATCAAAAAAATCTGGGGATAACAGCGATCGGAAGAGGGTACTGCAATCGCAGTGGCTGAGTGTAAAGTTTGTACGTTCAGTTTATATAGTGCTCTATATGACTGGATGCTGTGGAACGCTGAGTATGACCTAAAGAAAACGCAATCTCATCTAAAACATCCCCATTGTTGCAGGCGGTGGGGATGTTTTATCATCTTCATGAAAGCGCTTCACATATAAGTGATACCTAAACCTAAATCAGGATGAAAAGAGGGGTAGCATGAAAAAGTGGATGGTCACAGGCATGGCGCTATTGCTGGCGGCAACCTTCATGGCGGGATGCAGCAAGGGAAACGGGGCGGAATCCGGTGAGAATGGGGGAGACGGCAAGACAAGGTTCTCCATGTCACTGCGAACGCTGGCGTATACGTATGTGGAGAAGTCACCGGACATCAACCAGGATAAATGGGTGAAAAAGCTGGAGGAACTGACCAATAGCGATCTGAAAATCGTGCTCGTGCCTCATAAGGAATATGAGCAGAAAATGGTCCAGATGTTTGCCACCAACGATATTCCTGATGTGGTGCAGGGTGATGGCGGCGTCAACGGCAAGGAGATGGCCGGTTCGGTCGAAGCCGGAGTATTCCAGCCGCTGGATGAGCTGTTGCAGCAGTATGGGCAAGATTTGCTCAAAGCGGTGCCGAAGGAAGCCTGGGACCAGGTCACCCATGACGGGCAGATCTATGCCATCCCCGAATATTTATCCAATCCATCCCGCCGGGCAACCTGGATTCGTAAGGATCTGCTGGATCAAACGGGATTGCCGGTGCCTACCACGGTGGAGGAAACATTGGAAGTGCTGCGCGCCTTTAAAAAGCTTGGCGTGGAGAATCCATATATGGGGCGTGAAGATTTCAAATATGCGGATACCTTCTTTGGTGCCTATGATGTGCAGCAGTTCCTGTCCATGATGGAGCAACAGGGCGACCAGATTGTACCCAAGTTCATGGATAACGAGAATATGCAGCAAGCCCTGACGGTATATAAGACGATGTACGAAGAAGGGCTGATTAACAAAGAGTTTGCGACCATCAATTCGACGGTATTCAAAAATACGATTCTCTCTGGTAAGGCGGGCATGTGGTCCATGAATGCCAACGAACTGATTCAATGGGAGAAGCAGATTAAAGCGTCGGTTCCCGATGCAAAAATCGAAATTATCCCTTCCCCTGTTGGCCCGGACGGTAAAGGTGGTTATTATCTGTACGGTCCGGTGACACGTGCCTACTTTATCAATAAGGATGCGGCTGATCCGGCTTCCATTATCCGTTTTTTTAACTGGATGGTGTCCGATGAAGCGGAGAAGTTTTTCACGTACGGCACGGAAGGAGAAACCTACACAGAGGATAATGGCGTGATTTCGTACACCGCTCCAACGGATTCCGCTGGCGTGGACGAAGAGCGTTACCGTCAGTCGTTCTTATGGTTTGTTCAGGACACAACGTACAATAAAGGCTCGTTATCGCTGACAGAAGAAGGCAGGAAACTGATGAATATTTACGATACGATTTTAGCCAAAGAAGGCCGGGATGGCATCAACTTTGATCCACGATTGGAGGCCTTTGTGCAGAATCCCGAGATTGCTCCCAATTCGGATACACCTCCTCAAGTATTGCTCACACACATGATCAAGATGGTTTATGGTAAGGAGCCGATCTCGGATTGGCCGAAAGTGGTTGAGGAATGGAAATCCAAGGGTGGCGATCAGGCCATCGAGGAAGCTACGGAGAAATTTAAGAAGGGTGAGGGAGTTTCAGCACCGCGTCGCTAATGATATAAGTCGAACTATACAATTTACACGATAACAGCGATCGGAAGGTTGTTCTGTCATCGGAGTGGCAAGTTAGCTGAATACGGAGGGATACTAATGAAAGACTTGTTCAAAACGTGGACGAAGCGGGCTGTGCTTGTTGCCATATCTTTCATACTCATTAGTGGTACTGCCATTCCTGTGCATGAAGTCCGGGCGATGGAAGACGATATTCCTCATTCTGTTATCAATGCTGCACAGGAAGTAAATATTCCGGAACCCGAGGGGCCCGAGCTGGAGATTTACGCGGAAAACTTTGATGATCCCGACAATTTTGGCTCTACGGGCGGAATTGCATTGAAGGCACCATGGCGTCAGGACGGTGCGGGCGGGAGCAAGGTCAAAACCTCTTCTTCAACAACCGCACCATCCCAACCCAACATGATCAAGATAGACGGAACTGATGCACTCGCGCTGCCACTTGATCTGACCGGATACGGAAACATCCGGCTAAGCTACTACACAAGAGCTTCCTCCTATATAAGCGGAAGCGTGATTATTGAATGGTCGAAGGATGGTGGAATTTCCTGGTCAACGCTGGAGACGTTCCAACTTCCCCCAGGCACTCCAGATGTGAAAAATAAGGAAGGCAATACCTTAAAAAGCTGGACGCTGGGTGCGGAGGCGAACAATAACAGTACAGTGAATATTCGATTTCGGACAGGAGATGTCATGCAGGCGAACATGTATATCGACAATGTTGCCATTTACGGTCAGGCCATTCCGGGTATAACGCCTGCCCCTTCCCCAGTGCCGCCTGGAGAAGAGAATACTGAGTTTACGCCACCGCAAGGAGTGACTTTATACGAGGATGTGGAGATTGGCATGGCTGGTGGGCGGGCGATGTATTCATCCATTGCCGTTCCCGAGACAGCGGCAGCTGAACCGATGCCAGTCATGATCTATATTCACGGAGGTGGGTGGAATCACGGGGACCGGAAGCAGGCATTGAACTCCATATGCAATTATGTACTCAAACGCGGTTACATCGGTGTATCTCTGGACTACCGGCTGACGCCTGAGGCGCCTTTCCCTGCCCAGATTCAGGATGTCAAACTTGCTATCCGATATTTGCGGGCCCATGCCGCCCAGTACAATCTGGACCCAAGTCGTATCGGCGTATGGGGATCATCTGCGGGCGGTCACCTGGCCGCATTACTCGGCACAACGGGGGACTTGGTCGCTGGTGATCCCGTCGTGCTTGATACAGGAGTCACGGTAGAGGTACCGGATCTCGAAGGTTCTGGCGGATGGCCTGAGTATTCGGACAAAGTGCAGGCGGTTGCCGACTGGTACGGACCCGCTGATTTTACGACGACATTTGCCAATAACTATAGCTCGGTCACGGCTCTGCTTGGCGGTCATCGCGCATTGGATGTACCGGAACAGGCCAGACTTGCGATGCCGGGCACCTATGCTTCACCGGATGATCCACCGTTCTGGATTCGCCACGGGGATGCTGACGCCACCATTCCATACACGGACAGTGTTACTTTTGCAGAGCAGCTTCAATCTGCGGGTGTGCCGATTGTGGATGTGAAGATTGTACCCGGCCAGGGCCATGGATTTACAGGTACAGCTTCCGAGAATGCCAATACGGAGGCATGGGCCTTCCTGGATGAACATGTGAAGAACCGGATCGTTACGGAGCCAATTATTTTCAAAAGCAATCCCGAAGACACTTCGTATGGAGATGAAGAAGAGGAAGAAGAACGACCGTTGATGGAGAAGGTCATCTCAAGCAAGCTGCCAAGCGACGATGCGGCGATTGATAGCAGCAAGCCTGATCTGAATTTCAATCAGGCTACAGGTTCCAGCACCGGATTACTAAGCATCTCTTCCACTTCGTCGACCAAGAAATATGTATATCTCAAATTTGATATGACCGGAAATGAGCCGGAAGGAGATCGTTATCAACTGCGGATTGCAGCGAAGAAAGGCACTTCGAATACCGATACGGAGTTGTCCCTTTATGGTTTGGATGCCACAGACTGGAGTGAATCATCACTAACCTGGTCGAATGCTCCCGTCCAAAGTCTGAGCGAAGCTCCGCTGCTGGGCACATTCCATGTCTCGGCAGATCGGAATGGAAGTCCGGCCGTCTATGAAGTTGATGTAACCGATTATGTGAAGAGTCGTCCAGATGCCGGGCAGGTTGCATTTTTGCTCGCGGATGCGGGATCAACAGGTGTTTCCGTTAACGTCTATACCAAGGAAGCCAACGGAACGAGCAATCCGCGTCCACAGTTATCTGTCATTGCTTTAATCGAAGAAGGCAGTGACGCGCAGTCACCCGAATGGGAGCAGGGAGCTGAACTGGAGATTCGCAACTGGGGAACGGATTTTGCGGAACTGAGATGGCCTGCTGCCAGTGACGATACGGCTGTATCTGCCTACCGAATTTATCGTGATGGAGTTCTGCTGAGCGAACAAGGTAAGCAGTCATTCCGGGACAGCGGACTTGAAGCGGAAACACCATATACATTTCAAGTGAGGGCGATTGACGAAGCGGGCAACGTCAGCAGTGCTTTATCAACCGAATTGACAACCCTTGGCGTTCCGGTATCGTCCCTGCCTGTGGCTTCCGTCACGGCAAGTGGGAGCGACGGCAACCTGGCGACCAATACCCTCGACAATAACAGCTATACACGCTGGTCTGTTGCAGGAGAGGGGCAATGGATCATATTTGATCTGGGGCAGGCACAGCCAGTAGGCTATGTTGGGATTGGTTTTTACAAAGGGGATATCCGAAAGACATTTTTTGAGATGGAATCGTCTGTTGACGGTGAGCAGTGGACCCAGATATTTAGCGGCGAAAGCAGTGGGGATACAACTGAAATGCAGGCGTTTGATATCCCGGACACGTCTGCACGGTATGTGCGAATCACCGGGCATGGCAATTCCGATGCAAGTATTTACACAAGTCTGAGCGATGTGCATCTGTATGCCCCTTTTGCAGGAGGAGGGACACCTGTGGCTCTGATTCCATACATCGTGCCACAGCCACCTGAAGGGACGATACCCTTTATCGCCCCAGGTCTGACGGAAACAGATGGCACACCACATGCTGTCCATGCTCCACATGCCGTGACCGGACGTACAATTGATGTACGGGATTATGGAGCAGATCCCGCCGACAATGTGAGTGATGACCGTCCTGCTATACAGGCTGCCATTGATGAGGCCAGCGTTGGTGATGAAGTGTTTTTGCCTAATGGAGTGTACAATTTGTTGTCCGGACCGGATGGCAGCACCAATCTGATGCTCAAATCCGGAGTGAATCTGAGAGGTGAGAGCCGTGAAGGAACTGTGCTCAAGACATCGCTGAATCAGGTGACGGGAAGTGCCGTTCTGAAAGCATCGGCTCAGCATAGCATCCTCGTATCCAACATGACCATAACTTCAGCCTGGTCCGGCAGCTACACGACGGATCATCAATCCAATAATCCCTCTGCAGGGGGGCCGGATAGCATGATCCACATCGCCAATTATGGCGAGGCACCATCGTATGACATTACGATTGACGGCGTGATTGTGGAGAAGTTCAAACGAATGGCGATCCGCATTGAGCACAGCCGCGATGTTGTTGTGGAGCATGCAACCTTTCGCAATGCAACAGATCTGGGCCCTGGAGGTTCAGGCTACGGAATTTCCATTCAGGGAACGGCCAAGACCGATCGGCTCGGATTTGACAATGATACGTTATGGAATGTGGTGGAGGACAGTACATTTGAAGGTCCTTATCTCAGACATGGAGCACTGATTCAGTTTGTGGCTCATAATAACGTGTTACGTGGCAATACGTTTAACGGAACAAAGTTGGACGCCATCGACCTTCATGGTGAACTGGAGTATTTGAATGAAATCTCCGGCAATGTCATTACGGACGTATTGACAGGCGCAGGGATTGGGCTCGGCAATACCGGGGGTTCGGCGCCCAGCAACCACAGCAAGTCTGGCAAAGGGAACTACATTCATGACAACACAATTACGAACAGTCGAATCGGTATTTCGGTAACCATGGGTACCCCCGATACCCTAATTGAGGATAATTTCATCGAGAATACCACTATGATTGCAGAGGCAGCAGGGATCAAAGTGTTGAACGGACCGGGCACGGTGATTCGCGGCAATGTCATTCGTAACAATACGGCGAGCGGTTACTGGGGTGTGAGGCTTGAGCGCGATAAAGGCGATGCCGGAGCAGGCAATGTCGGCGAAGGGGACCCTGAGAACGTATGGATTGAACATAACCGAATCGAAGGTAACGCGAATGGAATCGGTCTCTTTGCCGGAGTAAGCATTCTAATGAAGGCCAACATTCTAAACAATGTAGATGAGGACTACTACAAAGCAGCAGGTGTGACCGTTACGGAGCTATAAAGGATCAGAACAAGTAGCCTGATGGGCTACTTTTTGTTATGAATTATTAATTTAAGATTCACTAAAGGTTCGTCCCCTACCATGGTTACATAAGCCCCAGTTGCTTAACCGAGAAACCAAGAAGGAGGATTCATCACTTGAATATTTTGTTACGAAAAGTTGCAGTAACGGCATTGTCCGTGACCATGGTAACGACATCTTTTGGTTTGATTGTAAGTCCGAATGCGGCATATGCCGCAGAGAGTACAGCGACAATCTCAAGTGCAGGCGTGACGCAAGCTTATGAATCGTTGTTCCAGACGGATAACGTCATTGACGTAAATGTAACGATTGATGATGCAGACTGGAAGAGCATGCTCGAAAGCCCGCTAGATAAGGATTATAAGAAGGTAAGTGTCGAAGTGGACGGCAACAAGCTGGACAACGTTGGTTTCTCCACCAAAGGTAATCTGACGTTGAAAGTTGTATCCGCGATGAAAGATTCGGACCGGTACAGCTTTAGATTGAAATTCGACAAATACGACAAAACACAAACCCTGCTTGGTCTGGATAAAATGGTTCTGAACAACAACTATTCTGATCCATCGTTCATGCGTGAAGTTCTCCATTATGAAGCGCTGCGCAGCATTGGAATGGATGTACCGATGACGAACTATGTTAATCTGTATGTGAACGGCGAACTGGTTGGTTTCTACACCGGCGTTGAAGCAGTAGATGACAGTTACCTGGAACGCAACTACGGTGAAGCTTATGAGGATGGTGTTCTCTATGATACCGAGGAGAAGACTTATCTCCAATATGAAGAAAAAGGCGAATACAGCACGCTGACAAAGGATTTGGGTACGGACGAGAACAAAACCAAGCTCAAAAACTTCATCAAAACGCTGAATGACATGCCTGAAGGCAAAAAAGGTGACATTGAAAGTGTACTGGACGTGGATTCGGCGCTTCAATATATTGCAGGCAACATGGTTTTCGGCAACTATGACAGCTATAACGGTGACAAAGGACACAACTACATGCTCTACAGTGATGCCGACGGCAAGTTCACGGTTGTTCCTTGGGACTTCAACATGTCCTTCAACGGGTACTCGGGTCTAGGGGGACGTGGCACAACAACCGGTTCGACCACGACCAACATCAATGCAACGAACGTATCTGTAGATGAGCCTGTACTGGGTATTAGCATGGAGAATGTACCGATGATTAACAATCTGCTTGCTGTGCCGGAGTATAAGGAAAAATATTTGAGCTACGTCAATGAACTGACGGACTATATGGAAGGCATTCAGGATCGTATTACTGGCCTTGCCGATGAGATTCGTCCTTATGTAGAAGCAGATCCAACGAAATTCTATACGACAGAACAGTTTGAATCCAACATTGCTTATTCTGCAAATGCAGATGAAGCAGATGGTATGGGCTTTACACTACCAGAAGGATTTGAGGGAATGACACCACCTGAGGGCATGGAAGGCATGATGCCGCCTGAAGGTTTTGAAGGAATGACACCTCCGACTCAGCCGGGGGTCACAACTGGAAATGGTGCAACAGATCCAACAACGAATACAGGAAATGCCCAAACACCTCCTGGCGGCAACTTTGGCGGAGGCTGGAGCATGGGCTCCATGGCATCCGGCTCACTAACGACATTTGCCCTGAACCGTCTTGCCAATCTGCAAGAGCAACTCGGACGTGAAGTAACACCTTTGCCTGAGACTACGGAAGAGACCGGTTCGAATACTTCATCCGGAACAACCGACAAAACCATTACCGTAACACTCGATGGTAAATCGATCACATTCCCGGATCAGAACCCGCTGCAGCAAAGTGGCCGAGTGATGGTGCCTGTGAACGCAATCCTCGAAGCAATGGGTGCAGAAGTGACTTGGGACAAAACGGCCAAGACGGTAACAGCGGTTCTGAATGATCAGACCCTTGTGCTCAAGATCGGAAGCAGCACGGCAACCGTAAATGGAAAGACACTCGAAATTGATGCACCAGCGATCATTCAAAACAGTCGCACACTTGTGCCTGTACGCTTCATCTCAGAAGGACTGGGACTTACCGTGGACTGGGATCAAACCGCTGCACAAGTAAGCCTTACATCCAAATAAGAAATATCTCCTGCAGATCAACGTTGTTGTATGGAGAATAAGAAAAGGGATTCGATGGTCAGATTGAATCCCTTTTTGCTCTGCTTTGTCAGGTTAGACGGAGCGAATATCCAGCAAAATCCGGCCTCGTCCATGTCTGGCCTCACTTAGTCCATTTAAGATTTAATATCTGTTACAATAGGGAAAAGGAGGGACTACAATATGGCCCCTGATAAAACCAAACTTTTCCCGAATGAGAATATCCGTACGGTATGTTACATTCAAAACCTGCCGCCGCGTTCCAACGTGGACATCGGTGATTATACGTATTATAGCGACAACACGAATCCGCCAGAGCAATTCTATGACCGGATACAGCATCATTATGACTTTATTGGTGATCGCCTGGTCATCGGCAATTTCTGTGCAATTGCGGAAGGTGTGACATTCATTATGAATGGCGCGAATCATCGGATGGAGGGTATGACCACGTATCCGTTCAACATTTTTGGTGGAGGATGGGAGCGTGTGACACCTACACTGGAACAACTTCCATATAAGGGTGACACGGTACTGGGGAACGATGTATGGCTTGGACAAAATGTGACGATCATGCCTGGTATCACGATTGGAGACGGGGCAATCGTTGCCTCCAATTCAACCGTTGTTAAGGACATTGAACCCTATACGATTGTTGGTGGTAATCCAGCCAAGACTGTTAAAAAGCGTTTTGACGAAGAGACGATTGCACTGCTGCTGGAATTGAAGTGGTGGGATCAGGATGAGGAATGGCTGGATACGCATTTGGAACGTCTTGTCTCTACATATGATCTACAGATCTTGCGCGAACTTCTGAACAGCAAATAGGATGGTTGTGCATTGTGCATAAAAGACAAATAAGCTGGTTCCTGACGGAGCCGGCTTCCAAGCAAATCAGGCCCTGGACCGTTTTGAGCGGATCAGGGCCTCTTGTTGTCCAAGATGAAATGTTAATTTAACGGGTGGGTGGTCGTAGGCTGCAATCAGACTGTACTGATGGGGGCTTCAAATGAGTGTGATTTTCTGCATGATCCGAGTTTGTCTGTTTGCCTGAATAAAAGTTAATGATATCATCAACGGTAGTAAACACGACATTTAAATCCATATTATCATTGTGTGTTTGAATAAAAACCTCTTTTCAATAAGTTGTTGCGTTGTTTAATTTAAAGCTTCTTTCATGCTTAAGCCTGCTGTGAATACAGGAACTTTACCTGCAGGTAGTTGAATTTCTTTGCCTGTTTTCCGGCTTCTTCCCGTTCTTGCCTCACGCTTCTGCACTTCAAATTTCCCGAATCCGACCAGTTGAACCTCTTTGCCTTCTTTGAGAGCTTCGAGAATCGAGTCCAGTACAACGGTTACAGCTTTTTCAGCATTCTTCTTGGAGAAACCGCCAGCCTTAGCTACTTCTGTGATCAATTGTTCTTTATCCATGGGGAATACCTCGCTTTCATTCTTGGGATGTGAAATCTTTTCTTTACTGTTCAACATATGTGTAAATAAAAAGCTGCCTTATTAATAAGGCAGCTTTCATATAATTAAAGTTTAGTAACGTTCTCAGCTTGTGGTCCACGGTTACCTTGAGTTACTTCGAATTGAACGCGTTGACCTTCGTCCAAAGATTTGTAACCTTCACCTTGAATTGCACTGAAATGAACGAATACGTCTGTTCCTTCTTCAGTTTCGATAAAGCCGAATCCTTTATCCGCGTTGAACCATTTCACTGTACCTGTTTGCATGTGATTCCTCCAAAAAATAAGTTTTTAGCCGATCATTATGACGAGTATAATTTAAAATTGACACTCACCTGGTGCATTTAAACCACGAACTTGATGTCCGCTAATGTATCGATTAATATGATAATACCATGTCCGCTAATATAAGTCAAGATTTGGAGGTATTTTCTAATGAATCAGTCATCAGGGGTTTCGGTGCAGCGGGAACCGACAGTAGAGGAATTCATACATATGCTTGCTAAAGAGGGAGAATTACATCCCAAAACCGTGAAGGAATATGCAAGTGATCTGAAACACTTTATCGAATGGTACAAGGAAAGCACCATGCTCAGCGAAGAGTTCTCACTGCGAATTGAAGATGTGGATACATCCACTTTAGTCAGTTATCGTGAAGATGCTCACAAAGTTATGGTATTGAAACCAGCCACCATTAACCGGAGGTTGATTACGCTGAAGCGTTTTTTCAAATGGGCTGTCTTGGAATCCAGGCTCAGTCATGACCCTTCCAAACCATTAAAATTCATTCCGGAAGACAAAGTAAGTCCACGCCGAATGACATTTGAAGAAGAGCAGGCATTCCTCGCGGCAGTGGAGTACGGTAATTCCCTTCGTGATCAGACCATCCTGACCCTTATGTTTCACACAGGCTTGCGAACGATGGAGGTATGCAACCTCAAGCCTCATGATATCGAACTTGGTAGACGAAGCGGTCACTTGACAGTGAGAGCCGATAAACGCAACGTGCAACGTAAGATCCCTTTGAATATGCAGTGTGTTGTCATGTTGAATCAGTACTTATCTGATCTTGCTACCGATCATGCGTACCTTTTTCCTTCAGAGAAGACAAACGATCGTTTAACGGAGAGAGCATTGCGCCACCTGATTAAAAAAGTAATGATAACAGCAGGGCTGGAAGGACTGAGTTCACACGACCTGCGTCATCGTTTTGGCTACGCCATGGCTGAGCATACGCCACTGCACCGTTTGGCCGAGATAATGGGACACACCAACCCAGATACAACAATGATTTATGTTAAAGCATTACGTACGAATCATCGTAGAGAACAAGAATGAAGAATCTGAATTATAATCACAATCAAAACACCTCTTATTAGAAGTACTTCGAAATTTTCCGTGTTTGTATTACTTTAACCTACCTTTAGCATTCATATACGATCCTTCACATTTCACTTAGGCACTGCCCGACAGGGTTGCCTTACCTCTAATAAAGAAAGCGATTACATATCCCTGATAATATTGTATATTATGATGGCCACCTTGGAACAGATCAACATGAGCCTATGCATTTTGCTTCAATTCGGTGAGCAATAAGAAATCAAATGATTCACAATGCTACATATATATTTGTTGATAGGGCATAAGGCCGTCATCAAAAGGGAGGAATCCAAACGTGTACCGGGTACTGCTGGTGGATGATGAAGAAGATGTGCGTGAAGGACTTGTTGTAGAGGTCGATTGGGAAGCGCTCGATCTGCGGATAGTCGGTTTGGCTGAGAATGGGCGGGAAGCATTGGAGATGGCGGAGAGGGTAGAGCCGGACATTGTGGTGACGGATATCAGCATGCCATTCATGAATGGTCTGGAACTCGCACAAAGATTGAGGAAACGTAATCCACTCGTAAAGGTGGTCATTTTGACTGGTTATGATGAATTTGATTATGCGAGGCAAGCCATCTCGTTAAGTGTGGATGAATATCTGCTGAAGCCTTTCTCGGCAGGACATCTCATCGAACTGCTCACAAGACTGCGCGCCCAGATGGCGTCTGAAGTGGCTGAGCGTGAAGATATACAGCAGCTGCGTGAGCACTATCATACCAGTTTGCCTTTATTACAGGCAGATCTGATGGCGACCTTGCTCCATCGGCAGAAATCCTCGACATATATTCATAGTAAAGCCAAAGAATGCGGATTGGATCTGACAGGAGAACGCTATGGTGTGTCCGTATTGACACTGCACATGGAAGGAGATGCTGAACTGAAACGCTTTGCTGCACTTAACATTGCGGCAGAAGTCTGGGCGGAGCATGGGGCGGGTCATGCCTTTATGCATCAGGAGACGATTGTCCTGCTCTATGTGGATCGCTCGGGCGGTACAGATGGAGCGAAGCGGCAACAGAAGGCATTGGAAAATGTGATGCGCAGCATCAACCACTATTTACGTATCCCGGCTACGGTGGGATCTGGTCAGATTGTCGATACACTTGCGGATGTGAATCATGCCTATGAAGATGCCCTGCTGGCGTTGGATTATCGGCTTGTGCCCGGGACAGATTCAATCATATACATTGCGGACGTGGAGCGACAGACGGCGGGCAAGCTGCGGTTTGACGAATTGAAGCAGCAGACGCTGACACGTTGCCTGAAGGCGGGGACACAAGCAGAGCTGGAGGAAGCACTGGCGATCATTTTCCGGGAAATTACAGTGGAACACGGGCGAAGTGATATTCAGCTCTATTTAATTGAAGTATTAACAACAGTATGGAAGGCAGCACAGGCATCAGGAGAAGCGATGGAAGACATATTTGGTGCAGGGTTCCAGTTGTATGCGGATTTGTTCCGACTGCCGGGACTTACTGAGGCACAGAAGAAGGTACAGGAAGTCTGTCTACTCGTGCAACATCGCATTGCCAGCGGTCGCCAGCATGTATACAAAGATATTGTCGAGCAGGCGTTAGTCTTCACGAAAGAGCATTATGCCGACCCGGACCTATCTATTCAGAAGGTGTGCGGGCATTTGCATATCAGCTCCGGTTATTTTTGTGGCATTTTCAAAAAAGAAGTGCAACTTACCTTCCTGCAGTACCTGATGCAGATCCGAATGGAGGCAGCGCGTGAACTGCTTCGCTCGACAGAGCTGAAGTCGTTTGAGATTGCGGAGCAGGTTGGCTTTGCCGAACCCAATTACTTCAGTTTTTGTTTCAAAAAACATATTGGTGTCTCGCCGAAAGAATACCGTAAACAGGCTTCCCAGGCGGCAAGTGAAGGTTCAATCCGATGAAGTTTTCGTCCAGATGGGTGAAGTCCATGGAACCTCAATTACGCTCTCGTCTGCGTTCGTCCAGAGTCAGCAGTATCCGGTTTATTATTACATGGTCCTTTTCCGTCTTCATCGTCTTGGTGCTGACCATCATGGCGATGCTTCTGCATGACAAGTTCACGCAGGCTGCCGAGCGAAGTGCGGAACTGACGACGAGACAGATTGTGGATCAGGTCAGTTATAACCTGGAGGATTACGTCCGCAGTATGTCGCATCTGTACCGTGCCATTGAGGAACACATGCTGCGTGACGGGACATGGGAAGGGGAACTAGTGGACAAACAGCTTGACATACTGCTCAGCAGTCGTGAAGATATCATCTCGATTACTCTACTTGATTCCACGGGGAAATTGCTCAAAAACCGACCTACAGCCGAATTAAAACCGAGTGCCCATGTGACACAGCAAGGGTGGTTTCAGTCTGCGCTTCGTGTGCCGGATCACCTGAGTTTTTCGTTACCTCATATTCAGAACATGTACACAGGCCCATACAAATGGGTCGTTTCCATGAGCAAAGGCATAACGATACGGCAAAATGGTCAGGAACGGCAGGTTATCCTGCTGGTCGATATCAATTTCAAACAGATGGATGAACTGAGCCGCCGGGTCAGTCTGGGGCAACGGGGATATGTCTATATCATCGATGAGAGTGCGGGAAATATCGTGTACCATCCGCAGCAGCAATTGATGTATATGGGACTCAAAAGCGAGAATATCGAACAGGCTTTGGTGGCTTCCGGCAGTTACGAAGATGAAGCGGATGGGCAGAAAAGGCTGAATACCGTAAAGTCCGTTGCCAATATCGGGTGGAAAATCGTCGGTGTTGCCTATCTGGATGAGATTATGACAACGCGTCAGGAAGTGAACGGATATCTCATTCGTGTATTGGTCGTTGTACTGGTGCTGGTCATTCTTGTCTCGCTGTTCTTATCCTCCAGTCTCACTCGCCCAATCCGGCGAATGGAGCGCAAGATGAAGGCCGTGGAGCGCGGGGATTTCAACGTGGAGTTGCCTATTGAAGGGCCGCTGGAGGTGGAACGACTATCCCGTCGCTTCAACCTGATGGTCAATAAAATCCGAACCTTGATGGATGAGATTATCCATGAACAGGAGCAGAAGCGGCGTCTGGAGCTGGAAGCCTTGCAGGCCCAGATCAATCCTCATTTTTTGTACAATACGCTGAATTCAGTGGTGCGCATGGTAGGTATGAGCCGCAATGAGGAAGTGATCACGATGATCACGTCTCTCTCTCGCCTGTTCCGCATCAGTCTTAGTCAAGGTAAAACGATTATCACGATCAGGGAAGAGCTGGAGCATGCGCAGCATTATTTGACGATCCAGCAGATGAGGTTCAAGCGCAAATTCAACTTTACGATTAAGGCCGATGATACGCTTCTGGATTGCCTGACATTGAAGCTGGTGCTGCAACCCCTGATTGAGAACGCCATTGTTCATGGCATCGAGTACCACATGGACGAAGGAAGTATTGAGGTTGATGTTTATCGTGAGGACAACAAGCTGGTGTTTCGCATTACAGATAATGGGGTCGGCATGACGGAAGAACAAATGTCGGGATTATTGAGTGGTAGTCCGGTTGTTAAAAGCGGTGCAGGCTCCGGCGTAGCTGTACGCAACGTACATGACCGAATCCGGCTCTATTATGGGGAGGGCTTCGGACTTGAATTTGCAAGTGAGCTGGAAGAAGGCACCACGGTCTGGGTTCGGATTCCCATTCAATCGCAGCAGAAGGAGGGCGATCCTAATGACGGACAATAAGGAGAATAGGAGCGATATCCACAGCCACAGAGTTGTAGGGTCATACATTCGTACGTTTTGGAAAAAGGTTGCTGCGAGCTTTCCTGGAATCCGGAAACGTCGGTTAGTAACCCAGACAGCTGCAAGCTGCTGTCTGCTCATATGCAGCGCCTGTGGCTTATCGAGTCCCGATGCTACGGCAGTACCGCCACGTATCGCGCTGATTACGCCAGCTGGGACAGGGGAACTTGCGGAAGCTATCTGGCTTGGCGCCGAAGCGGCTGCCAAAGAGAACGGAGCCGAACTGATTACCGTGGAAGCATACCCTTCCGATGGTGATGTGTACACGCCTGCCATTCTGGACTCTGCTGGAAGTCAGATGCAGGTCAAACAGGCAAATATCAACAGCCAAACGTTGTCTCGTAGTGCGCGAGAGCAGGCTCAAGTGGGGGCCGCCGCATCGGCTCTGAAGCAGGGGGCATCAGCTCTATTGGTTGATCCCCTAAGTGAGAAGGCCCTTAGTGACATCATTCAGGAGGCACAGACAACAAATTCCGATGGGACCATTGTTCCTGTCATTGTGCTTAACGATGAATTTCCCGTGAAAGGCATCACCAGTTTCATCTCGATGGATAATGTTGAGGCGGGAAGACAGGCCGGCCAGGCTATGGCGGAGCTTCTGGAAGGGAAAGGGCATGTGGCTTTATTGGGCCCCGATCCTCTTAATACTGGTCTGATTCAGAGAGAGCAGGGAGTTATGGAAGCCTTGGTACAGTATCCTGATATTCAAGTGGAACCCAAATCGATATGTAATACACGGGATGGATGTTGGCAGAGTGCGAAGCAATTGCTGGACCAGCAGGAGGTGGATGGCTTCATTACTCTTCAGGAACCTGCTTCTCTGGGAGCAGCCGATGAACTGAATCGACGCAAATCTGCGGACAAGGTAAGGATTGTTGGATTCGGCAGTGAACAACAGCAACTGGAGCAATTGCAAGAAGGGGTCTTTGATCATCTCATCGTCCAGAATGGATACAGTGCAGGTTATCTGGGATTGAATCAAGCCGTTGCGCGGCTGAACAATCAACAGGTGCAAGCGAGAGTGTTACTTGAGACCAAGCTGGTTAGTACAGACAATATGTTCTGGATGGATAACCAGAAGCTGTTGTTTCCTTTTGTACAATGAACCAATGCTGGAACGAATGCCGGAACGAATAATGAATGAAGAATTAAGGTGTCTGTTAACTTGAGGAAGATTTCGATAGAACAGGTGAAGATATTGTATTCGAATTTAATGTAAACCCTTTCATAATAAAGACATCGGTGAAGCCGAATGAACTTGGGGGAGGTCATTAGGATATGAAGAAAACATGGATGACACTGTTGATTACGGCATGTATGGTTGTGGCGGCGGGGTGTAGCAGCGGCGGAGACAGCGCAGGTGGAAGTACGGGAACAGATACAGGAGGCCAGACAGCAGCCGGTACGGAAACGCCCAAGATTGGTGTTGCCATCTACAAATTTGACGATACATTCATGACGGGCGTGCGTAATGCGATGAACACAGCAGCCGAAGGCATTGCGACTCTGGATATCGTGGATAGCCAGAATGCACAGCCGACCCAGAATGAGAAAGTGGATCTGTTTGTGTCCAAGAAATACAATGCAATGGCCGTGAACCCGGTGGACCGGACGGCGGCAGGTGTCATCATTGATAAGGCCAAGGCAGCGAACATTCCAGTGGTATTCCTCAACCGTGAGCCAGTAGCTGAAGATATGAACAAATGGGATAAAGTGTACTACGTAGGAGCAAAAGCAGAGGAGTCCGGTACAATCTCTGGACAGCTGATTGTGGATTACTGGAAAGCACATCCGGGAGCGGACAAAAACGGTGATGGCAAACTGCAATACGTCATGCTGAAAGGGGAACCAGGTCACCAGGATGCAGAGCTTCGGACCAAATATTCGGTTCAGGCGATCCAGGATGCCGGTATCGAAGTGGAAGCGCTGGCGGAAGACACAGCGATGTGGGATCGGGTGAAAGGTCAGGAGAAAATGCAGGCGTTCCTGGCTTCCCATGGTGACAAGATTGAAGCCGTTCTCGCAAACAATGATGACATGGCCTTGGGAGCCATTGAGGCATTGAAAGCAGCTGGATACTTCAAAGATGGCAAATCCATGCCGGTGGTAGGTGTGGATGCAACAGCTCCAGCCATTCAGGCTCTACAGGATGGCACGATGCTGGGCACGGTGCTCAATGATGCCAAGAATCAGGGTGCAGCCACGGTGGCACTCGCTTCCGTACTTGCCAAAGGTGAGACACCAACGAAGGAAAATACCAAATACGATATTACAGATGGTAAATACGTCTGGATTGCATACAAAAAGATTACGAAAGACAACATTGCCGACGCCCAATAACAGCACGAGACAGGGACGTCCGTCATTCGGGTAGCGTCCCTTTTTTACCGGTCATATGGAAGGGAGGAACCAAGATGGAGTCACCTTACCTGCTGGAGATGAATGGAGTTTCCAAAGCGTTTCCGGGTGTGCAGGCACTAAGTCAAGTCACGTTGAAGGTGAAACCAGGAACGGTTCACGCCTTGATGGGAGAGAATGGAGCGGGCAAATCCACGCTGATGAAATGTCTGTTCGGCATGTATCGCCCGGATGAAGGAACGATACGCATCGAAGGAAATGATGTGGATATTCCGAATTCCAAAGCGGCACTTCAGCAAGGCATATCCATGATTCATCAGGAACTGAATCCGGTCCCGCATCGTCCGGTGATGGAGAATATATGGCTGGGGCGTTTTCCGATGAGGGGAATACTGGTGGACGAGAAACGGATGTATACCGATACACTGACTCTGTTCAAGGACTTGAACCTGGATATTGATCCGAAGGCTCAGGCAGGAACACTGTCTGTCTCCAAGATTCAATCCATGGAAATTGCCAAGGCGGTCTCTTTTCAATCCAAAGTCATCGTCATGGATGAGCCCACTTCTTCCCTGACAGGCAAGGAAGTGGAACAGCTCTTCGCTATTATTAATGAACTGCGCAGTCGCGGCGTATCCATTATCTATATTTCACACAAGATGGAGGAGATACTGACGATCTCGGATGAAGTGACAATCATGCGTGATGGCTTCGTTGTCGGGACTTGGGATGCTGCTGATTTAACGACAGATCTGATCATTACGCGTATGGTTGGCCGTGATCTGGACGAACGTTTCCCGGAACGGACAAACGTACCCGGTGAAGTGATATTAAAAGCCGAGGGTCTGACATCGAATCAGTCCAAATCGTTTTGTGATGTATCCTTTGAGCTGCGAAAAGGTGAAGTGCTCGGCATTGGCGGCTTGGTTGGAGCACAACGGACAGAACTGATGGAGTCCTTGTTCGGACTGCGCGGACTCGCTTCAGGTACGATTTCGATTCATGGGCGCAAGGTGAAGATTAATTCCCCCGCAGCAGCGAAGCGTCATAACATTGCGTTGCTCACGGAAGAACGAAGAGTCACAGGAATCTTCCCGGTGTTGTCGGTGTATGAGAACACGATCATTGCCAGTCTGGGGCGCTACCGAAATCGCGTGGGCTTGCTGGACGAGAAAAAGGGCCGCGAAGAGGCACGTGAGCAGACGCAGAAGTTCAGAACCAAAACACCTTCAGTTAACACGCTGATTCGAAACCTGTCTGGCGGCAATCAACAGAAAGTTCTGTTAGCGCGCTGGTTGCTGACCGACCCGGAGATTCTGCTACTGGATGAACCGACACGTGGAATCGATGTAGGGGCCAAGTTTGAGATTTACACCATTATTACGGAACTGGCTCGTCAGGGCAAAAGCATTATCATGATTAGCTCAGAGATGCCTGAGCTTTTGGGTATGTCGGATCGCATTATGGTGATGAGCGAAGGGCGTCTCACCGGAATCCTAGACGGAGCCGAGGCAACAGAGCAGGATATTATGAGGCTGGCCGCGCAGCAACGGATGGCTTAGTCAGGAGGGAAACAGATGAACACACAGATGATCAATCAAGTGAAACAATATGTAACACAGCGCGCCATCTTTATCGTACTGATCCTGCTCATTATTGGTATTGCGATTGCCGATCCGAATTTTCTGGCCTTCTCCACACTGCGGGACATCTTACAGCAGTCCTCCACACGGGCCATTATTGCGCTCGGTGCAGCCTTTATCCTTGTCACGGGCGGGGTCGATCTATCCGCTGGACGGGTGGTTGGTCTGACAGCGGTTGTATCGGCATCGATGTTGCAAATTGATGAATATGCCAATCGCTTCTTCCCCGATCTGCCCCACTTATGGGTGGGTCTGCCGATCCTTGTCGGGATTACCGCAGGTCTGTTTGTGGGATTGGTCAATGGACTCATTGTCGCCAAATTACATGTGCCTCCTTTTATCGCAACGTTGGGTACGATGGTTGCCGTGTACGGACTGAACTCCATTTATTTTGATACGGAACCCAATCAGTCACAGCCGATCGGAGGATTGCGACCGGACTTCACTGTCATTGGCTCTGGATACATTGATCTGGGCGGGGGTTATTCCATCCCGTATATTGTCCTCATTGCTATTGCGGTGGCATTAATCTGTTGGGTGATCTTTAACAAAACACGTCTCGGTAAAAACATGTACGCGATCGGTGGCAACATTCAGGCAGCGCATGTATCCGGGATTCATGTGGCTCGCAACCTGGTGGCGCTGTATGCCATTGCGGGTGCACTGTATGGCCTGGGTGGTGTGCTTGAGGCAGCACGCACAGGTGGAGCAACAAACAATTATGGTAACATGTATGAGCTGGATGCGATTGCCGCATGTGTGGTAGGTGGCGTATCAACGGCAGGAGGTATTGGAACGGTACCTGGGGTGATGGCGGGTGTGCTGATCTTCGGGGTCATTAACTATGGTCTAACGTTTATCGGTGTAAGTCCATACTGGCAGTTGATTATCAAAGGATTGATCATTGTTGCTGCGGTGGCTTTTGACATCCGTAAGTATATGGCGAAAAAATAAGATTAACGTGAAAAGGTTACACCGTTGTACTCCGAGTGCAGTACCATCTTCCGATCGCCCTTATCCCCTGATTTTCTTGATTCCCTATATTAATAGGGGGAAATCCGGTGATAAGCGTATGCTTCCGATGCAGCTTTCTCTTAGAAAGCTTTAGGCGAACGCTATCGCTTCTTCAGATTGGTTCTGCACTCTACGTTATGGTGTAAAAATTCCATTCATCTTATATGGTAAAGCAGCAAAGAAGCCAGCCCTCGGGATATAGAGAGCTGGCTTTAATTGTTTAACCATTGACCATCCAATCGATAACGGGGATAAATGGCCCCATCATGCACAAGAGCAACATAAATCCGGCGACGTTATAAGATACACTGGTACCGAAATGCGCACGATATTTTTTGGCAATCAAGAAGGCTGGAATCCAGAAGAGGGCTGCTACTACAAAAGGAATGTGTAGTCCTTGAGTTCCGTTGCTATAAATAGGCATGTTTATTAAGTTGAAAAGGTAATGACTGATCATGAAATTTGCTTGGCCCCATGGAAAGTTAAAAGCAAGGCCCATCGTCAGTACGAGCAGAGATAGCGTTCCGAAGCCCAGTGGTTTTCGTTGTGTTGTCATGTGACATCCTCCATATACCCAGAATTTATCCTAAATTAATCCATTAATGTATTGTAACATAATAATGACCATCGTAGAGGAATTGTTTCACTTTTGTGGATTACAATTACATCATATGTCCTATTGCCTTTAAAATTTATACATTCGTGCGAATTTGACGAGCCTCCACTAATCGACAACATCAGCTAATCATAATCGATATAATACATGTACATAAGTTGTTAGATGTGAGTTTTATGTCAAAGGGGGCGAGGCTGTTTGCTTAGTTACACGATGAAAATGGTGATATTCCCGCTAGGTTGTCTGCTTGTCATTCTGTCCTCTTATGTTCTCAGGCTTACCCCTCATATGGCAATAAT
This sequence comes from Paenibacillus sp. PAMC 26794, assembly GCF_000316035.1. Classification (GTDB taxonomy): domain Bacteria; phylum Bacillota; class Bacilli; order Paenibacillales; family Paenibacillaceae; genus Paenibacillus. The sequence goes on along the minus strand of NZ_ANHX01000050.1, from coordinate 17,435 downwards.
GTCACTTTCAGCGACATTATTGGTAGCAAGTATTTATGGGGAGAGACGATATCCTGTGCTGCGAAAGTTTCAGTGGATTTTTCTCGGGATATTCCACTATTTCAGTGAACTGAACTGGTGCAACATGCTGTATTATATGCTCATTATTTCAATGATCCAGGACAAACCAAGGTTGGCGCAGACCTTGCCGATTTCGTTGCTGCTTATGCTGCAATATACGGTGATTCGGCTTTCGTATGTGCCTGTAGATACATATGCTTTGCTCGTTTCGCTATTTGACCTGTTAACCTCGGTTGTTATCATTTTTTTGTATCATACCTTAATCAACAGTGAGGTCGAGAAGCGCAGGCTTAGGGAAAAGAATCGCTTCCTGACCCTGCATGATCCGCTTACCGGACTGTTGAATTACGAAGGTTACATGGAGGTGCTGCATAAGACAGTAGAAGAGCATCGATCTTTTTTGCTTGTCCTTTTGAATGTCAATAACTTTAGCGGCTTTAAAAAAGATTCAGAAGATCCTTGGTGTACGGTAATCACAGGTACAGGCCAGATGATTAGCAATCATTTCACCGAGGCGTATGGCATATCCCGGTATGCGGGAGACCGATTTGCAGTCGTTTTGCCGGAGATACAGGATGTCGAAGAACGAATGTCGTCACTGCTATCCGTTCAGCTTCAAGGACTCCAGGTAAGCTACAGCATCTCTCTGTACCCGGAAATGTCGAATTCATTGCAGCACTTTATGACGGTAGCCGAGGATAGGCTGCTTCAACAACAGCGCAGCAAATGGCTGAAAAATGAAGAAGAAGTATTTCGTTCCGAAAGACTAAGGGCCGTAGGTGAACTGGCCGCGGGTATGGCTCACGAAATTCGGAACCCGCTTACCGCAATTCGGGGATTCCTGCAGCTGTCACGTGGACAAGCGTTTAATATCGCGCCATGGTATGAAGTGATTATGGGTGAGGTGACGAGAGTAACCGATCTGACGGCTGAATTTTTGCAGTTTTCCAAACCACATGTCAATCACATGAAGCCGGAACAAATGGGCCACTGTCTTGAGCGGGTGATGTCTTTGACCGAGTCAGACGCGGCATCCCGAGGGCATCGAATTACGCTTGAAATGACTAATGAGCCAGTCGTGATCAACATGGATCGGGATAAGATTGTGCAGGTATTGATCAATCTGATTCGTAACGCTTTTGAAGCAATGACAGACCCTGGTGAGGTTCATATGGATTTGTTGCAGGATGGAGACGCAGTACTCATTTCAATTACAGATACAGGAAGCGGCATTCCGGAAAATTCGCTATCCACCATCTTTAATCCATTTTATACAACCAAAGAAGAAGGTACGGGACTGGGACTTGCACTTTGCCAGAAAATCGTTCAGGATCATAATGGTAAGATCACCGTCCATAGCGAAATGGGGGTTGGTTCCACCTTCACGCTTCATCTGCCTGTGGAGACGTAAATCGTATAACTGACCCAGAGATAGCAATAACATAGTCATTAAACAAAAACAAAAAAACGCCGCATGGGTCCTGAAGAACCCCGTGCGGCGTTTAGTATTTCGATTAACTAATGTGTGGAGCCCACATAGGTTCAGATCATTTTAGCTATATAAGAGTGTGTCTTCAAATTCAAGTAAGCGATGTGATGATGGAGGTCAGCGTATAAAAGTCTGAAGTTCAAGCCGGCTGATCCTGGCGAATGGGTAGTCGATTTTCCAAGGAACATTGGACGTCTTATTTGGCCTTCAGGTCCTTACTTTAATTTGTAAGAAACTTCAGACACGTTATTTCCAAAATCTCATGAAAAAAATGCTGAAAACGGCTGTTTGTTTGAATATAACGTTTCTCAGGTTCTTTAGATTTCTGAGGGAGCTTCAAAAGCTTGAATAAGACGCCTCAGCTTCGTTAGCTTACGCTCTTGCTCTGCTCAACCGCGAGCTGGACGATGTCCTCCAATCCCGCCCGGCACGGAGTGGAGCTTTTCATTTGGAATGGAGAAAATCCGCTTTTGTGGCGTATTGATCACTTGTTCGCACACGAAGGAAATGTTCTCCCACATTCAGGATACAGCGCACTTGCTTTCTCCAGACGCGCTAAGGTCCGCTCGGCATGCAGTAGCTTTGTGCAGACACGCTTTAGTTCGAATTATTGTGCTGTCCCTGATGTAACTGATAGTAGAATCCTTGTTGCTGCATCAACTCGTCATGGCTGCCCCGTTCAGCGATCTGTCCATCATCAATGACGAGAATCTGATCAGCTTCACGAATCGTGCTCAGCCTGTGGGCGATAACAAAGCTGGTACGGTCTTTCATTAAAGTGCGCATCGCTTCCTGGATCTTCATCTCTGTACGCGTATCGATGCTGCTTGTTGCTTCATCCAGAATAAGAATGGCCGGATCAGCCAGAATTGCCCGGGCAATGGTCAGCAGTTGTCGTTGTCCCTGACTCAGGTTGCTTCCCCCGGAAATGATGGGGGTATCGTAGCCCTGTGGCAGTTTGCGGATGAACGAATCTGCATTCGCCAGCACAGCCGCTTGCCTGATCTGTTCATCGGTTGCGTCCGGCTTGCCGTAGGCGAGATTGTCGCGAATGGTACCCGAGAACAGGTAGGCATCCTGAAGTACAATGCCGAGTTGCTGACGGAGTTGATCCTTCTCCAGTTCCGAGATATCACATCCATCGATCGTAATCCGTCCGCCTGTAATCTCGTAGAAACGGGGTAACAGGTTGATAATGGTCGTTTTACCTGCGCCGGTGGGTCCAACAAGTGCAATCATCTCACCAGGTTTTGCAGTAAAACTGACCTTCTTGAGAATGTCTCGCTCCGCACTGTACCCGAAGGAGACGTCTTCAAATACAACTTTGCCTTGAATCTGATCCAGTTGTTTCTTCTGTTCTTCCACATATTCACCAGGCGTATCCATGATGTGGAACACACGTTCAGCACCTGCGATTGCAGCCTGAATCAGATTGTATTGATTGGCGAGATCGTTGAGCGGCCGCTCGATCTGGCGGGAGTAAGCGAGAAAGCTGACAATCAGTCCGATGGACGTCAGATCATGATAAGCCATCCATCCACCTACAGAAGCCAGTATGGCAAACCCGATATTGTTCATCACGTTCATCGTAGGCCCAACCAAACCCGAAACAATCTGAGCCTGTGTGCTGGATGTGCGCAGTTTCTCATTCAGGTTCTGAAAATGTTGATGTGCCTGATCCTGACGGTTATAAGCCGCTACGACTTTTTGTCCAGCAATCGTTTCCTGAGCATACCCATTAAGCTCACCAAGTAATTTTTGCTGGGCGGTGAAGTGTTTACGTGTTCTTGACGCGATCAGGCGAGTGGCTATGGTAATCAAGGGTACAGTCACCAGACTGAGCAGGGTAAGCCGTACATCAAGTGCAAACATGATCGACAAGGAACCAACGAGCAGGATCGCACTGGACATCAATTGGGTTACGCTTTGGTTCAACGTTGTAGATACGTTATCGATATCATTGGTCGCCCGGCTCATCAGATCCCCGCTTTGATTTTTATCAAAAAAGTGGACAGGCAGCTCTTGTAGTCGGGAGAACAACGCATGTCGCAGATCTTTAACGGTCAGTTGGGACACACCAATCATGACATAGGATTGAGCCCACATCAGGAGTGAGCCAAAGACATACACACTCAGCAAGAGGAGACATTCCTTCAGTAAACCCGCTGTTACTTTTGGAACGATATGTTCGTTGACGGCGCGGCCGAGAAGATAAGGTCCTGCCAGATTGAGCAGTGTTCCAAGAGCGGTCAGCACTAATGCAGTAATGACTCCTTTGCGATGACGTCCCATATACGACCATACCCGAATCAGGGCATGGCGAGCATTTTTCGCTCTGACTTTGGGAACAGGTCCTCTTCCCGCTGGTCCGGGTCTTCCGATGGGAGGCACGACCGTTTGTTGTATGGAGGAAGATGCAGGTTTAGCCAAATTGAACATCCTCCTTCCGTTGCTGCGAATAATAGATCGCTTGATAGTGTGATGAATGAGCCATAAGGTCATCATGTGTGCCCCTGGCAACGATCTGTCCTTCATCAATAACATATATACAGTCTGCATCCTTTACGGAGGAGATTCGCTGTGCAATCAAAAAGGTCGTGCTGTCTTTCATCAAGGACTGCAAAGCCTTCTGAATGCTCGCTTCCGTACGCAGATCAACAGCACTGGTGCTATCATCCAGAATCAGTACTTCCGGTCGCATGAGCAGGGCGCGTGCAATGGATATACGCTGTTTCTGTCCACCGGACAGATTGACCCCGCGCTGGCCCAGTTCCGTGTCATACCCATCTTTCAGTTTCATAATAAAATCATCCGCTGCTGCAGCTTGTGCCGCAGCACGCAATTCAGCATCCGTTGCACCGGTCCGGCCGAAGCAAATGTTATCCCGGATGCTGCCGCTGAACAGAATGGATTCCTGGAGCACAATGGATACACGGCTGCGAAGATCCTGAAGATCCCAGTGGCGAACGTTCACTCCATTCACGAGCACTTCACCGTCCGAAGCATCATACAGACGGGGAATTAGCTGCACCAGCGAGGTTTTGCCTGAACCGGTTGAACCGATCAGAGCCACTTTCTCACCCGGGCGAGCCATCAGGTTAATTCCTGTAAGTGTATGGTCTCCGTCATAACGGAAAGAAACGTCTCTGAACTCCACTTGACCCGATGCGCGCGAAGGAAGGGGAGACGGTTGGTATGAGTTCTGATCACAGGTAGTCGGGGGTGACTGTACATTCCCGGAGTTGCCGGTTCCCGATTGAATACCCGGCTGTGTATGTAACACCTCGTTGATCCGTGCAGCAGATACCTTGGCGCGGGAGAAGCCCATCATCATCATGCCGATCGACGTGAGGGAAGAGAGTACAACCGTGACATAGTTGATAAAAGCAATCAGATCTCCAGCAGCAATATCGCCTCCGACTACCTGGAAACCTCCGAACCACAGCACCGCTACAATGGTAGCGTTCAGCATCAGGCTGAGCACGGGTGCATTCAGCGTTACAATACGCCAGGCTTTGACGGCGGTTGTAGTGTATTCTTCGTTGGATTGCTTGAACCGTTTTTTCTCCAGACGTGCACGTGCAAATGCCTTGACGACACGAATGCCGGCAAGATTCTCCTGAAGCACGGCGTTGACCTGATCAAGCTTGCTCTGAACGCTGGCAAACAGCGGATAGGAAGCTTTTATCAGAATAAATAAAATAATAAACAGAACCGGTACAGTCGCAATAAGAATCAAAGCCAGCTTCACACTGATCGTAAACGCCATGATAATACTACCGATGATCAGCATTGGTGAACGGATAAAAATCCGCAGCAGCATCTGTACAAAGGTCTGCATCTGGGTAATGTCACTGGTCAGACGAGTGATCAAAGATCCCTCCTGAAACGTATCCAGATTGCGGAAGGAGAAGGTTTGAATATGGTCAAACAACTCCTGGCGCAGATCCGTGCCGTATCCAACGGCAGCTTTGCTTGAATAAAGTGTACAGCCTGCGCCGCCCACCCAGCCGATTAACGCAACAAGTAACATGATCAGACCTGTAGTCACGATATGGGGCAGGTTCCCTGCAAGTACACCATCATCCACGATGCTGGACATCAGCTTGGGCTGGAGCAGGTCCATGGTTACCTCAAGTACCATGAGCAGCGGGGCAACGATTGCCGCCGACTTATACGGGGTCAAGAATCGTTTTAACGTCCACAATAGGGAATCACCTCAGTTTTAATTGCATAAGTGAATCAATTTCATAATACCTTTAGCTGCTTCAATCGCGAATCTGCATCACCTCAGGATTCACGCAGGTTTTGGAGCATACGCTGTGCAAGTGCAGACATGATCCGGGATTCTTCCGGTGTAAAATCTTTCTGGGCCTGCTGTTCCAACTCCTGAATCACTTCTCTCAATTCTTGTAGCGCAGAGCGCCCCTGATCCGTTAGGTATACTCGCAGACTGCGCAGATCCTTCGGGTCTGCTTCGCGTCTCACATAACCGGATGATTCCATACGCTTGAGCATCACGGTTACTGTTGCGGGACTGCGCTGAAGTTGTTCGGCCAAGTTTTTCTGGGATTGGCCATCCTCCCGTTCAAGCTGGAACAGCAAAGGGGGCTGCCCCGGATATAACTCGGGGTGGTTCACAAGTTTCTCATGAACCTTGTAACGTTTCAGTTTCACGAGTTCGGATAGCTGTCCCATTAACCGATCATTTTGGACTGGGTTCATATCATCTGCTCCATTTCTACCTTCATTCCATCTTCTCGGTACTGAAAAAAAGACTTTTTGAACACTTAATATTTAGTTAGTCGACTAAATAAATCTTAAGTTTGATTTGACATATCGTCAAGTGAATACAGATCATTTATTTAGGACTGGAAGTATTGACCTGACATAAAATGATGTGATAAATTGATATTATCTAATTGTTAATAACATAATGTTATTAACAGAATGGAGTTTGTATATTATGACTTACGAAGGTTCCTCTGGAGGAAAAACTCCCGATTACCGGGAGCATCAGGATCAGGTACATATCAGTGAACAACAGTTTCTGGAAACGTATAATGCTGGTGATTACGAACGTCCTTCCGTCACCGTGGACATGTTGGTCTTTACGATTCGCAGTGAAGCTCAGGAGAATTATCGCAAGCTCGCTGAACCCGAACTCCAGTTACTACTAATCCGGCGGGGTGGTCATCCCTATCTGGGCCAATGGGCGTTACCGGGCGGATTTGTCTCCATGCAGGAATCATTGGAAGATGCTGCTCGGCGGGAATTGTTGACGGAGACAGGGCTGGATGATATTTATCTGGAGCAACTGTACACCTGGGGAGATGTGGAGCGAGATCCGCGTACACGGGTCATCAGCTGTTCCTATATGGCGCTGGTCGATAGCAGCGAGCTGGAGCTTCAGGCTGGCGATGATGCCAGTGAGGCCCATTGGTTTCGGGTGGAGCAGCGGCTTCTGGAAGAGAAGCGCCATATCCATGAGCGTGGACGTGTGACAGAACGCAGATTGCAGTTGATTTTGACCAATGGAACAGAAGAGTTATCGGCAATTGTTGAGACAAAAGAAGCCATAGAAGGAAAAGTACGAAGCCATCGTTTGACGTTGGGTGAGGTTCAGGGGATTGCATTTGATCATGCCAAAATCATTCATTATGCGCTTGAACGTCTGCGATCCAAGATCGAGTACACGGATATTGCATTTAATCTGATGCCGGAGACGTTTACGCTGACTGCACTTCAGAAAGTACATGAGATCATCAGTGGCAAAAAACTGCTGGCTGCCGCTTTCCGGCGTAAAATCGCCGATTGGGTCATTGAGACGGGAGAGTATGCGAGCAGTGCCGGTCATCGACCATCACGTTTATACAGATTGAACCCAGAGAGGCAGACACCCTGAAAAGGGGAAGCATCAATGAAATAGGAGAAGTGATTCAAGCCATGGGCGGGATCGCTGCAACCATGAGGAACAAGTAAAGAGGGGATATGGATGGAAAAGTTTACGTTTTTCTGGCGGACTGTATCTCCGTTCTCACAGTGGCACCCGGCGGATTTTACCGTGAACGGGGTTCACTACACAAGTGCGGAGCAATACATGATGCACCAGAAAGCGCTTCTGTTTGGCGATCAGACCATCGCAGACAAGATTCTGAAGGCAAGCTCTGCTTCGGTACAAAAAAAGCTGGGCAGGCAGGTCGCAGGTTTCGACCAGACTTTATGGGAAACGGAATGCCAGCGCATTGTCTATGAAGGCAATTTGGCCAAATTTACACAAAACAAAGAACTGTTGACCGCACTGCGTGCCACCCATGGAACGACCCTTGTGGAAGCAAGTCCGGATGATCGTATCTGGGGTGTGGGACTAGCGGAGGAAGATCCGCGTATTCGGAATAGAAGAACATGGCGGGGAACCAACTGGCTGGGTGAGATTCTCACCCGTCTAAGAGAAGATATAGGAAGTGATTCAGATGAGTGATAAGCAACAGTATAAGAACAATAGCAGTAATAACAAGAACAGCAGCGGGCGTTACAACAACAGTAAACTCGATAGATCAACGGGTATTGCCGGCTCCAATCCACGTACCATGCGGGCCAGTATCGCACAGCAGACGCTGGCTATTCTGGAAGAAGGGCAATACGTCAATGGATATGAAAATAAGGTTGAGATTGGCACTGATGTGCAGCAAGCGATCAGTAATTCGGTATTATACCGTCCTTCGGAGCTTTCTGCACTCAGGGGAAAGTTCCGTACAGAAGCTCGCGCAGAAACTCATTCGGTAGCCTCATCAACTGAAGCAGAAGCTGTATCGGTTCGCATTGAGGTTACTGGCGAGACTACACTTGGAGCGGCTTCACGTTTGACGGTAGCTGAAGGAAGAGAAGATGTGGTCTGTCTGAACTTTGCATCGGCGAAAAATCCTGGCGGCGGTTTCCTTGGTGGAAGTCAGGCACAGGAAGAGAGTCTGGCCCGAGCGACAGGACTATACCCGTGCGTCGCCCAAATGGATGAAATGTACGAGTACAATCGCAAACAGCGATCGGGTCTCTATTCGAATTATATGATCTATTCTCCAGATGTTCCGGTGATCCGTGATGATGAAGACCGACTGCTGGATCAATATTATGTATCATCCTTCATCACTGCGCCAGCGGTGAATGCGGGGGTGGTGAAAGAGCGTGGAGAAGCTGATGATCTACAGATTGAGTCCGTGATGAAGGAACGCATCCGTTATATTCTGGACGTGGCTGCTACGAATGGTCATCGGACGATTGTTCTCGGTGCATATGGTTGTGGAGTATTTCGTAATGAACCGGCAGTGGTGGCGAAGTATTTTCATGATGTGTTAGTGGGAGAGGGATTTAAGGACTCCTTTGCACGAATTGTATTTGCTGTATATGATCGATCCGCAGGTCAGAGAACACTAAAGGCATTTCAACATTTTTTGACAGAGGGCTAATAAAAAAATATGGGATATAGATTGAATGAGAGCGCGTGAAAAGGAGATGAATGCATGCAGTTTCATGAGAGAGAACAGGATTTATTTGAACTGGGGGATGAGTACACGCTTGCACACTGCATATCAGCCGATGCAAGGATGGGCAAGGGCATTGCGGTACAGTTCCGGGAGCGATTTGGTTTGAAAAATCTTAAAGAGCAGGCCAAACAAGAGCCGCTTGAGATTGGACGATGTTATCCAGTAGGACGGACGATGAATCTGGTCACCAAGGCAAAGTCTCCAATAAGCCGACGTATCAATCGTTGACTAATGCGGTAGAATCCATGCGGGACGTATGTATGAAGGATGGCATTACGAAACTGGCTATGCCCCGAATAGGATGCGGGTTGGACAGGCTAAAGTGGGAGAAAGTCAGTCCGATTATCCAGGAGGCTTTTGCCGATACGGATGTTGAGATCATTGTCTGTACACTTTGAGCGCACTTGGTGGAAGAGGATGGACTGCAACTTGCTGGCAGACCCAAAGCAAAAAACCTCAGCTTTGAGGGGAATAGAGTGTAAGTATGATTCATACAAACGCTGTTCCGATTTCAAAGTGAGGTTTTTTGTTGTTTTTATAGTTGATGGGTATCAGATGTATCGGACACTTTATTTTTTGGAGAACATTTCTTTGGCTTCATCCATGGCCATTTTATTACCGATCGATGAGTAATCGAGCCAAGGTTGTGCACCAATCGGGTAGACATGACCGGCTTTGACTGCTTTCAGACCTTGCCAGATCGGATTGTTTTGCAGCTCCTTGAACATGGTTTGGGCTTCATCATCCGAATTCACAACCACAAAGATCGCATCTGCATCATAGTCCGGCAATATTTCACGGGAGACGACTTGATACGGTTTAGTCGAATCGATATCTGTGATCCCTTTGGCAGGAGTCAGACCGAGATCCTCATACAAAATGGGACCCATGGGACGGCGTGTACTGAATACACGCAATTCTTTGGCAGTAACACGGATCGCCATCACAGTTCCATCACCAATCGTGTCATGAATCAGAGATTTCACTTCTTCCGTTTCGGTCGCATAGTCCTGAATATATTGCTCGGCTTCCTTCTCGCGATTCACGAGTTTGCCAATGTCTTTCAGATGGTCGCGCCATGTACCGTCATCCAGATTGAAGACATGCACCGGAGCAATTTTTTCGAATTTGGCAATATCACCACCGGAGAATTCTTCGTCCAGATAGATCACATCCGGTTTCAGGGCAAGCAAAGCTTCTATATCCGGGTCTTTAACCGGACCAAGTGGCGTTGTATTTTGAAGTTGATCAGCAACATGGGACAGGAAGCCTTTGGCTTCGCCACCGATAACGGAACCAACCGGAGTAATGCCAAGAGAGAGCAGATCATTGGTCAAGTGGATCGACATGGAGGCAATACGTTGCTCTCCCGAATTTGCACTGTTGTCTTGATTCTTGGTTGAAGTATCCGTAGAAGAACCACCAGAAGCAGATGATGAATTATTGGTCGTTCCACAGGCTGCAAGCACAAGCACCAGACAGATACTCATGACAAGCATAAGATTTTTCTTTAACATGGGTAATCACATTCTCCTTGAACATCTCTTGGATGTCTTAATTGTTTTTTTTGAAAAAAAGATCACTTGCTTCGTACTAACAGGTACAAAAAGTAAGGTGCACCAATCGCAGCAACCACCACGCCTGCCGGAATGGCATTAGGCTGAAAGATGGTTCGCCCGATCGTATCAGCGGTCACCAGAATAACCATACCGATGAGCCCGGCAGCAGGGATCAGATGCCGATGCATCGGACCGACAAGTCTGCGTGCCAGATGCGGCGCCGCCAGACCGATAAAGCCGATTCCACCAGCCATCGATACACTAACGGCAGACAAAGCCACGGCACAGAGCAGCAAAATAATACGCTGGGATCGGACAGGCGTCCCAATACTGGTTGCGGCAGCATCTCCAAGATTGAAGGCATCGAGCGTTTTGGATCGACTCCAAATGTACGAGATACATAACACCACCCAAGGAAGCAACGCTTGCACATGAATCCAATCCCGGCCCCAGACGCTTCCAGCGAGCCAGCGTGCGGCAAAGGAATAGGTGTCTTCATCCAAACGCAGGGATAGGTAGAGTGTCAACGCATGGAACCCAGCCGCTACCGCGATTCCCACCAGAATCAGCTTAATGGGTGATACGCCGTTGTGCCGATCATAAGATAACAGCATGATGATCAGGGCGGCGGCCACACTGCCTGCAAAAGCAAACAACGGAATCAGCAAGGCCACAGAGCCATCCATCGTAAAGGAGAGACTAACAAACACCATTAGTCCAAATGCAGCCCCGGCATGTAATCCCAGAATGCCCGGGTCCGCCAATGGATTGCGGGTGATCCCTTGCAGGGCGGCTCCGGCAATACCAAGTCCTGCTCCGGCCAGTACAGTGACCAGAATGCGTGGCAGTCGGTAATCGAACAATACGATCTGATCATCCGAACTGCCATTACCAAGCAAAGTCTGTAACACAGCCGCTGGGGAGAGACGAATGGTTCCCGTGTTCAGGCTGATCACAATAACGGCAATGGCGATGCAGACCAGCGTGATACTGACGACGATCGAACGTTTACCTCGTGAAGGTGTATTAAAATTCATCGCTACAAGGCCCTCCTTTCTTTACGGGCCAGATAGAGGAAGAACGGTACACCGACAAAAGCGACCATAATGCCTACCGCGAGCTCCTCGGGCGGGTTCACGATGCGTGAGCCCAGATCGGCGAGCACCAGTAATATCGCTCCAAGTAGAGAAGACATCGGAATGATGAGTCGATAATCCACACCCACCAGTTTGCGGGAGATATGAGGGATGACAAGTCCGACAAATCCAATCGAGCCTACTGCCGACACGGACACACCAGCCAGCACAACAACCGCTGCGAGGGCGAGAAACCTCGTCCAGCGCAAGTTGATCCCGAGATTAATCGCTACTTCTTCACCGAGTGACATAAGCGATACACGCCGGGCGAGTGGCATAATGAGTACTAGTGTGGCGAGCAGCACGGGAAGAATCAGCTTGAGATGCCGCCATTCTATTCCGCCAAAACCTCCCGCATACCAGAAGGCCAGATCCTGACTCAGGTCAAAATAAATGGCAACGCCTGTGCTGAGCGAGGTTAACATGGCTGCAATAACGGCTCCGGCAACGGTCAGTCTGATGGAATTCAGACCACCAGGTGCTGCCATTCCAAGCATGAAGATAAGCAGTGTGCCGAGAACAGCCCCCACGAATGATAAAAACATAATCCAGCCGTATGGTAGTCCGGGCCAAAAGGCAAAGCTCAGTGCTACGACAAAAGTGGCTCCAGCATTAATGCCCAGAATGCCCGTGTCTGCCAGCGGATTACGCGTAATGCCTTGCATTAAAGCTCCTGCAACAGCAAAGGCAGCGCCGATAATAACCGCGGCAAGGACACGAGGCAGCCGCAGCTCATGAATAATCTGATGTGGTGTCAACGCTGGGTTGTACTGAAATATGGCAGCCCATACGGTTTCCAGAGTTAGCCCTTTGGCACCTAACGAGATTGCGACAAACATACTTAGCAGCAGTATGGCTATGGCAGACAAAAACGTCAGCCCAACGGTCACTGCAGATTTTCTTAAATTAGACGGACGATGTGGCAGTCCCGGATGTTGAATACGGGTCACTCCTTTGGTACCAACAACGTATTTCATTGTTATTGATTATCATTATCAATTAGTGATCATTATAGAATCTTAATTCAGGCCCGTACATGGCATAAATTAAGATTCTGGAGATGGACATTTTTTAGATTACAAAAGTGAAGGTTTGTTCGTCAACATAGAGAGCGCTTCATCGAGCTGGATGTTGATGGAATATGGAGCATATACGACCCATGAATTCCAGTCGATGAGATGTACACGTCCGTTTTTTACCGCAGGATGGCTGTTCCACAGTGGATTTGAAGCCATCTCTTTCAACAGTGTTGCCTTTTCATGCATAGAATTAATCGCCAGTACCAGCACATCTGCCTCCAGTCCGTCCCATTCTCCTGGTGTAAAGGGAAGCCAATTGAATCCAACGCCGGGAGATTTGCCAACCAGTTCGGTCTGAATGCGCTGAGGAGCGGCCAATTGCAAGGTTCGATAAAAGACATGTCCAAAGTTCCGATGGCTATACATCCGTGGACCTTTAGGCGTTAACGTGCCAACGGCAACGGTGATGTCCCCGACGAATCCCTTGATTTTTTTGCGTGCACGCTCTGCCTTGCGTTCATGTCGATCCAGCCAATCTCTGGCTGCTTGGGTACGATCCACAATGGATGCAATCTGATGCAGATGACCGAATACGTCTGTCTGGTTCCAGGGAATCGTGATGATGGGCGCGACATCGCCAATATGCTCCATCGCTTTGGCAGCTGCATTGTCCTTGGTCAGAATCAATTCAGGATTCACATCAAGGAAAGCCTGACGTCCCTGTTCCCAAGGTTCATAGGCGTGGAAGGGCAGCGTCAGCGATTTGGGCATATGAGGAAGATGGCCTTGGATCTGAGCTGCGCATGGCGTGATACCAAGTGTCATCAGGTGGTCCGTGTATGGATAGGAGAGCGACACGATATTTCGGTGGACCTGCTTCGAATAGGAAGTTGGCGCATAACCGGCATGGTTTCGGAAACGTCGGCTGAAATAAAATTCGTCACGGTAACCCACTTCACGAGCTACATCACGGATACGCAGATCTGAAGTAAGCAGCAATTCCTTGGCTCGGTTCATACGCAGATGAGTGATGTACTCAATCGGATTTTTCTGCATGCGGCTCTTGAATAGCTGCGAGTAATAGGACGGGTGCATGTCAGCCAGTTCAGCCAGCTTCTCCAGCTTGATCTCGTGCATATAGTTTTCGCGCATGTATTGCAGGGTGGACCTGAGCCACTGTTCGGGTTCATCCTGCCCAGCCCCCACGTCAGTCTGGTCTTCTTGAGGCCAGAGCATATGTAACAGTTCCGTCAGGAAGAGCTGTGCTTTCAAGCCCCTTTCCAAACCTTCATTGCTTAATTGTGTAAGCTGTGCGGCAATGCGCTGTATACCGTAAAATGGGCCCTGAATCCAGCCTGTAACAGGTGAACTGAGCTCACGTTCGTAGATTCGTCTGGCTTTTGTTTTCTCCGTAGCCCGATACATATCAAAGTGAATGATATACAGTTCAATATCATGGTCTTCATCACTAATCAGTTCAATTGCAGTTCCTGGTGTGCACAGATAAGCGGATTTGCGAACCACGTGAGATTCGGTCCTGTTCATGATCAGTTGGCCTGTGAATTTGTGCATGTATATGAAGGTATGATGAGCTAGCTCAGTTGTGGACCAGCGCCATTTCCCACGGGTTATAATATGTTCTGCCTGACGAAGTTCGATCAGGGTATCATTCAAGAATGCATCCAGGTCTGCTCGGGTTGAGGATTCCTTTTCTGAATTTGGACTTGTCTGCTGGTGCAACGTGTGTGGATTCATGCCGCTGTGGGCGGTACCGGGGATGATAGTCATGGTGCTATGCGACCTCCTCTCTTATGAACAGTTTTAGGTAATAATTGAATCTGGAACGTACCCTATTTTCTCGGACCTGAGCGTCTTTCTTGAATGTCTCATCTATTGATACGCTTTGCATGATGTTATGATTACTGACTGTCTTGTCAAAAGCGCGTTTGCAGTATAGTCAGATGTTTTATGAATAGCACAGGGTATATGATCCCGTTATCAGATGTGATCGATAGTTTAACCAGATTGTCGCTAGTTACAAGCATGCTAAGGGACAAGACCTCTTGGCCCTAGTCTGCTGATAATCTTAGCAAATCTACTGGAGAATTGAAATGTACACAGATATGTTCGAGGCCCTGATGAGCTTGAAGTCTATTGAAAGCACATAATCGAAATCGTTTTCTGACGTAAGTGTTTCTTTTTGGTAAAATAAAGGGGATAACATGTTGGCCTGATCTGAATCATGAACCTTTTCAACTCAAATTGCAGTAGGGAGGCTTTAATATGACAGAAGTAGTGGGACGGGACAAAGTACGCTGGGGCATTATGGGCACGGGATGGATTGCATCCCAGTTCGCAAGGGATCTGGAGCATGCCGGGAACGCAGTGAAGGCAGCGGTAGGTTCACGGACAGCGGGAAGTGCGGAGAAGTTTGCAGCTGAATATGGTTTTGCACGCGCTTACGGCTCGTATGATGAGATGCTGCAAGATCCTGAGGTAGATATTATCTATGTGGCAACACCGCATCCTGTACATAAGGAGAATGTAATGGCTTGTCTGGAGGCAGGCAAGGCGGTTCTCTGTGAAAAGCCGTTTACCATGAATACGCGTCAGTTGGAGCAACTGGTGGAGACGGCACGGGAGCGTAACCTTTTCCTGATGGAAGGGATGTGGACACGCTTTTTGCCACCGATCGCTCAAGC
Organism: Paenibacillus sp. PAMC 26794; assembly: GCF_000316035.1. Taxonomy (GTDB): domain Bacteria; phylum Bacillota; class Bacilli; order Paenibacillales; family Paenibacillaceae; genus Paenibacillus. Next base: position 1,929 of record NZ_ANHX01000050.1, on the reverse strand, counting down.
CAGAGCATGGATTGCAGAAGGACGAATTGGTGAAGTACGTTTGCTCCAGGCAGACTTTGGATTCCGTGTCGGCTGGGAGCCGGAAGGTAGGTTGCTTAATCCGGATCTGGGTGGGGGAGCTTTGCTGGATGCAGGGGTGTACCCGATTTCTTTTGCATCGATGATCTTTGGCGAGCAGCCCCAGCATGTGTGGAGCACAGCGAACATCGGAGCGACAGGTGTGGATGAGCAGTTTTCGGTTTTATTGTCCTATTCTGAGGGGCGTTCTGCATCACTGAGTGCTGCCATTCGTCTGAACCTCAGCAATGAAGCGGTCATATACGGTACGGAAGGCAAGATTCGTCTACCTTTATTCCTGGCGGGCAAAGAAGCCTATCTGCATGTGAATGGTCAGGACGAGCCTGAGAAGTTCACGGATGATCGAACGTGCATTGGTTATGCTTTTGAGGCAGAAGAAGCGGGACGTTGTATCTTAGAAGGTCGGACGGAGAGCCATACCATCAAACTGGATGAATCCCTGGAAATCATGAAGCTGATGGACACGATTCGGGGCCAGTGGGGATTGCGTTACAAATCGGAGTAAACAGACAGGAGCTGACGTGTGATAGTGAAGATTCTGATATCCGGGTTTGAACCTTTTGGCGGGGATGCGGTGAATCCGACGGGGGCATTAATGGATGCTCTTGCAAACGAAGTGATCGAGGGTGCTGAGCTAAAAACAGTACTGTTGCCCGTGCACTTCGATGAATGTGCAGACCTGCTGATCGCAGAGATGGAAGCCTATCGGCCAGATGTGGTCATCGCCTGTGGGTTGGCCAAGGGCAGAACGTCCATCACACCGGAGCGGATTGCCGTTAATGTCAAAGACATTCCGCCTGGCTCCTACGCGGATAACCAGGGGCAAAGCCCGGTGGATGAGCCAATTGTAGATGGCAGCCCGGACGGCCTATTTTCCACCTTGCCCATACGTGCCATGGTGGATGACATGTCCGCAGCAGGTATTCCCGCTACCGTGTCCAATACAGCAGGTACATATATCTGCAACAACACGATGTACCGGGTTCTGGATCACATTCGAGTAGGGCAACTTCCGATCCGTGCGGGATTTGTACATTTTCCCGCCTCCACAGAGATGGCGGTGTTGCAGCCTTCCGTTCCGTCGCTGCCTATTCCCATGATGCTGGATGCTCTGCGGATCATGATTCGCACGGTTGTGGCTGATTCGTAGGAGACAGTTGCGATCGTTCGGCTGCGGTTGCAGCAGATCGTAGGTGACGGTTGGATTTGTAGACCGCAGTTGTGAGAGGGAGAGCAGTGGGGTGGGAGGATGAAGTAGAGTAGGGTTCAAGATGACGTGGAGAGTGTGGAGTTGCATGGGGTTCCTTCCGCTTCGATCTTGGGTTGAGTAAAGTGATAGATATGAGTATAAATATGAAGTTGAATATAGAGTTAAAAAAAAGAGCTGTCCCATCGTCATGATTCTGACGTTAGGGACGGCTCTTTCTATGTCGTGTGCCATGTGTGTTGTAGTCCAACATGGTTAGTGAGTTCACTAGTTTGCAGCAAAGTATCTTGTTGAAAGTTTTTTGCCTAGGTGAAAATTAGACTCTAAAACCACAAACCGCAAACCGCAAACCGCAAACCGCCAATTCGAAACCCGAAACCCGGTAAGGCTTATACAATCTTGCTGGAAAGTAGGGATTCAGCGAAATAGGTGCGGGGGAGTTTAAAGGACAGACTCCGATTCGTGCCCTCCTGAATACGACCTTTATTAACCGGAAGTAACCAAGCTCTAAAAAACAAGACGCTATGAAACCGCCATCACCCTGGCTAGCTAAAAAGTTTGTATCCACGAAAACCCCGAATAGGCTTCTACGAAGCTTGCTCCTCAGAACGCCTTGGAACGGACTCTAACGAAGCCAGCACATG
>NZ_ANHX01000049.1 GCF_000316035.1 Paenibacillus sp. PAMC 26794 | reverse complement strand
CGAGTTTGTCGGTGATATGAACGAATTCTAGCTGAATACGGTGTCTGAGATTCTTTAGAATTCTCATACCACGTTATTCGGCTAAATAAGATGTGCTGTGTTCTTTAGATATAGAGCGAAGAGAAGCTAACTCAAATTAAATCAAAGTTAGATTCGCAACAGATCAAGGTCGAACTCGGGAACGAGTCCTTCTTTCATGGCACGTCCAAGCAGTGCAGTAATCGCACCGTAGCCATCATCGCCCAGATTAGCGCTGAATTCGTTAACATACAGTCCGATATGCTGTGCAGCTACGTCAGGGTCCATTTCTTGGGCGTGTTCCATAACGTATGCTCTCGACTCATCCGGGTGCGCCCATGCATATTCAACGGAGGCGCGTGCCCATCCGGCGAGGGCATGAGCGTCCATGTTGCGACGTGCGATGATCGCTCCAAGCGGGATCGGAAGACCTGTGTCGCTTTCCCACCAGTTCCCGAGATCTGTCATTAGTTTGAGATCATAATTCTGGTACGTGAAGCGTGCTTCATGGATGACAAGTCCGGCATCAATCTTGCCGTCCCGCACAGCAGGCATGATTTGGTCAAATGGCATGACAACAATCTCGCCTACACCGCCCGGAACATTTTGCGCTGCCCACAGACGGAATAATAGATATGCTGTCGAGCGTTCACTTGGCACAGCAACCCGTCGTCCAGACAGATATGCTGGATCGGTCGTGCCATTTGCGGTCAGAACCAAAGGACCACAGCCTCTGCCAAGTGCGCCTCCAGCAGGAAGCAGAGCATAGTCAGATAACACGTATGGCAGTGCTGCATAAGATATTTTCATCACTTCAGGTGTGTCGGGTCCATCCGGATTTGCTGCCAGACCATTGGTAATATCAATATCAGCATAACGGACATCCAGCTTAGGTGCGCCCGGGATTAACCCGTGCACCCACGCGTGGAAGATAAATGTATCATTTGGACAAGGGGAAAATGCAATTTTCATGATGTAATAACCTCCCGTAAAATGGAACTTGCAGCCTGAAGCGCATCGAGGGCATCCTTGATGCGCCAAGCGTCGCGGTCGCGTGGACCGACCGCGTTGGATATGGCCCGCAGTTCGAGTGCTGGCACGCCGAACTGCTGCGCAGCTGTTGCCACGCCGAAGCCTTCCATGCCTTCGGCGGCGGCATCCGGCACGCGGCGCAATAGCTCCGCGGCCGTCTCCGCTGTTCCGGTCGCCGTGGACACGGTGACCGCAGTGCCTCCGCTGACAGCGAGCCCAGCCCGCTGCAGTTCATGGCGCAGGCGAGCGGCAAGCTCTGCGTCCGCCGCCACAATGGACGAGCCGAATCCGAGCTCGTCCACACTAAGGAAGCCGTCTGGCGTCTGCGAGCCCAGATCGGCAGCAACCATGGCGTCGGCTACCACGAGGGAGCCGACGTCTGCCCGGCCGGGGAACCCACCGCCGATGCCGGCACTGATCACCAGCATGTAGACTGGTGATCTACCGGTACCGGCAAGGGGCCCCGGCCCATCCGATGTGGCAGATGCCTGTGCCACATCGGATGGGCTTGGCGCAGTGGAACCCTGCGCCAATGCCCTTGTGCTTGCAGCCGCTACGGCATATGCCAATGTAGCGGCTGTTCCTGCTGCGGCCGAGGCTGGGCCAACGCCCGCAGCGATGACGTCAAATCGTTCCGCGGCCGTATCTCCCAAACCACGGAGGACCGCATCTTTTTCCGCATCAACCGCGGTTACAATTAACACACGTTGTGATGAATTTGCTTGTACCGGACTTATATCTGAAGTGCTTATTTCCCCAGTTGAATCCCCGTGGTGTCCACTATTTTCGAATGATGCGTTTGGTTTATTATTCTGATCTTCATCCTGTCTATGTTCATTCATCTCGGATTCTCCTTATGAGGTATTAGAAGTGTAACATATGCCTCCATAGTATCTTTCTTACAGCAAGCTTCTAGTTACACTTCTTAGGGTTATTACTTACTTCTATATTTTCGTGTAAATGTATAGTTCAGCTTATATAAATGGAACTCGGGCATATATTTGTCCACTACAAAAGGACATTTATCTTAATTTTGTCTTTCAAAGAGTGGACACTTTTTCTAAAAAGATACTATATCGACCCAAGAAAATGAAACACTATATATAGATGTTTTCAGATATAAAATTAAAAATGATCTATATGTAGAATATCAACTCTAGGTTGATTGCTCATGTCTGTGTCCACCCTTTGAAAGACATATCTACAATATGCATGCTCAGTGCGGACAGCACGAGTTGGCACTCCAAACGAACAGATAAACGATTAAAAAGGCTGGAGTCTGCCCGACCCATCCAACGCGAATCATATATAGACCTTCGGATTTTAGACCAACAAGCCAAATGAATAACGGGCCCAGTCTACACTCGACCACTGCATAGTAGCTCATTTGTGCAAACCCGAATTTAAAGCAAATACACAGTCTCGCTAACTCTGATTTAGCTGCCTACTGTACGGCCTACCGTTTGTGCAGACAATAGGTCTATAACACAACACAACTAACGCATAACAGACCTAACAATCAATCAGATTAAACGCGCACAAAAAAGTAACAAAGATACAGTGATTATTGAACAATATTTCATCTCCATCATAACGGAAGGGGAAAGACCTGAACAACCTTTGCATGTAATTCTGTCAAAAGCGGTCAAGCAAAGATTTTGGGTAGCCGTATCACTTCAAGTAGCCACATCTAACCACATCACTTCAGATAGCGGTTTTGCTTCACTTTATGTGAACGCAACCCTGATCGAGCCCCGTCGTAAGTCGAAATGAACCTGCTTCCTAAAATTATATATGTCATTTAAACCATATGATCTCTCTCTCTTTCTTAACGTACTCCCAATAAAACAAGAAGTCAAAGTCAACGGTTGACAATTCGATTTAACTGTATTAATAATAGTAGTACAGTTAATACACCTCAGATACAGTCATTTAAACCCATAGGTTATTTCACACATTTACAGAAAGGAGGTGCGGGATGTTCGAATTAGATGTACGCAGCCGTAAGGCGATCTACGAGCAACTAGTGGACAAAGTCAAAGAAATGATCGTATACGGTATTCTAAAGCCCGACGAGCAGCTTCCTTCCGTTCGTGCGTTATCCACGCAGCTGACTGTGAATCCAAATACGATTCAGAAAGCGTATCGTGAGCTTGAACGTGAAGGTTACATTTATTCTTTGCAGGGAAAAGGGAGCTTCGTATCATCGTCAGTGGAACATCCGAATGAAGCCATGAGAGAAGAGATCAGAGAGTCTCTGGTGAAGTTGATTGCAGAAGCTTCGTATTCCGGTTTGACCAAAGCGGATATGACGCTTTTGTTTGAGGAAGCGATGGCCCGTATAGAGAAGGAGGAGCCTCATGATTGAGCTGAATCAAGTCGTCAAAGCGTTTGAACAGGAAAAGGCAGTGGATGGCGTAACGATGCACATACATAAGGGGTCGATCTATGGTTTGCTCGGTTCCAACGGGGCAGGCAAGACATCGCTGCTCAAAATGATGGCTGGCATTTACCGTCAGGACAGCGGGACTGTTCGTATCCAAGATAATGAGATTTATGAAAATATGGATCTCAAAGGCCGCACAATTTTTATGGCAGATTCACCCTACTTTTTCCCGCAATCTTCAATTACTCAAATGGCTGCATTTTATCGTTCTGTCTACCCGCGCTGGAATGAGGAGCGGTTCAAGCAACTGGCCACCGTATTCAAACTGGATGTAAAACGCAAGTTGCATCGCATGTCCAAAGGCATGCGCCGTCAGGCAGCCGTATGGCTGGGACTTAGCTGTATGCCTGAAGTGCTGCTGATGGACGAGCCGATTGACGGCCTTGACCCCGTCATGCGCCAGCAGATCAAAAACTTGCTGTTCCAGGAAGCGGCTGAACGTCAAGTAACCATTGTCATCTCGTCGCACAACTTGCGTGAGATCGAAGATCTGTGTGACCATGTGGCGATTATGCACAAAGGCCGAATTATTGTAGAGAAGGATCTCGATGATCTGAAGGCCGATACGCATAAAATCCAGGTCGCATTCCGCCACCCGGACCATGCCAAAGCCATGGATGAGCAGATTGATATTTTGCATGAAGAGAAACGGGGAAGTGTATCCCTGTACATTGTCAATGGCAACCGACAACAGGTAACGGATCAATTCCGTATACATGATCCGTATCTGCTGGATGTACTACCTCTGACGCTCGAAGAAATCTTTATCTACGAAATGGAGGACGCAGGGTATGATATTCAACCGATTGTTCTGTAACCGGGGCATCCTGATCCAAAATTTCAGACAGCATGGATGGATAGGCATTTTATTTCTCATCACATTGTTGTTCTCACTTCCGTTATATATCGCTACCGAGTACAGGGACGTGCCACAACAGATTACAAGTTTGTTTCAGGCCAATGGTGAAGTGCAGATTTTGTTCGCTATTACACTGCCCGTAGCGGCTGGAATCTTTCTTTTTCGGTACATTCAATCTGGTGCACCTTCGGATCTGTTCCATAGTTTGCCGTTACGTCGTAAACATCTGTTAACGGTGAATCTGTTGAACGGATTTGCCATGATCCTGATTCCAATCTGGATTACAACTGCAATTACCGGCTGGGTATGGGCAGTACTGGATCAACCTGCGTTTCTGTTCGATGGCAGTACGATCTGGATGTGGGGCTTGAGCATGAGCATCTACTCGCTATTTATGTTCATGCTCACTGTGGCGGTTGGCATGTGCATTGGTCAATCGGTGTTGCAGGGGCTCACCGTATACGCGCTCCTCTTGTTACCAGTTGTCGTGTGGTTTGTTTTTTCGCTGCATCTGCAACACTATCTTGCTGGCTATGCTTATGAAGACGTAGGCTTTAATGGGGAGAAACTATCACTTGTCTTGCGTATGGGTTCCATCGGCACGGCTCCAGTAATCCATAAGGAACTTATCATTTATTCGATTTTAGCCATTTTGTTCATCCCGTTGGCATATCTATTTTATGCTAGAAGACAAGTGGAATCTGCCACTCAGGCGATCACGTTTCGAATTGTAAAACCTATATTCCGTTTTGGGTTTATGTTTACACTCGTTCTGATAGGTGGAGCTTATTTCACCTCTATTGCCCCTAGAACTTCAATTGGGTGGGACGTGTGTGGTTACATCCTTGGTGGAATTATGGGTTATATTGGAGCCGAGATGATTATCCGCAAAACCTGGCTCATTTGGACCAGCAGACTGGTTCCAAAATTGATTCTATACGGTATCTTGTCTGGTTTGATCCTGTATGTACCCGTCGCCAATTGGAACGGATATGCCGTCAGAGTGCCTGAACTAAACAAGGTGAACAGCATCAAGCTTGGGGGGGAGCGTTACACTTATAGCAATGGTATTAATCAGAAGGTCGATGATGGTCCACTCTATTCGGATGATCAGAAATATATAGAAGCAATCATCGCTCTTCATCAAAAAATTATTGATTCCGATCTGCCTTTACGAGACCCTATTAATCCGGATGATGATTATGACGAGTATGTACTTATCAACTACAAACTGGAGAACGGCAAGGTGATGAAGCGCAGATATAACATTCCGGAAACTGAATTTCACAAGGAACTGATGGCTGTAAAACAGACCATGGACTACAAAAGGGTTGCCTACAATACGATTAAATTGGATGAGGATGCACTCAGTATTGGACTACGCTCAAGTCTCAGTCCATTTCGTAAGGTATACATTAGTAATCCCGAACAAGTCCGTGAGTTCAAAGAACTGATGAAACAGGACATCTTGGATCAGACCTATGAAGAACAGCGATCCCCGTGGCAGTCGTTTGCTTACGCGGAGATGAATCAGGACTCTACTTCGAAAGATCCATTTCAACCGAGGGAGATGTGGAATTTTGAGATCAAACCTAGCTATGATCGGGTATTGGCTTGGCTGAAGGAGAACAAGTTATACGACCAGTTACTTGTCCAGGCAGATGAGATTGTCTCCGCTCAGTTTGCGAAGCAGGAGATTAACAGTCCGGGTTCGCTTCAGTGGACTGCTCCGCAGCCAGAATATATCGATGGGAGTCTAAGTGGTAACAAACAGATAGCGACTAAAAACAAAGAAATCATTAGTGATTTGCTCAAACGTCAACGGTCTGGTTATTTAACAGAGAAAGATACCATCTATCAGATCAAGTTGAATGTAACTCGTGGCGAGAACATCTATATGATGCTGAAAGAAGAGGATCTGACCGAGGAAATGAAAGCTATTTTGGTCAATCAATAAGCTGAGATGTATAGGTTGTTAACCATTAGCGGAACGGGTTCTCCCGTCGATTGAAGGGTTGATATTAGACCAGGATAACTATATAAATTGAACTAAACATTTACACAAAACGCAGAGGACAGAAAGGACCTGAAGAAGCGGAGCGTTCGCCTTTATCCCCGGATTTCCCCTTTATAAAGGAAATCAAAAAAATACTGGGGATAACAGCGATCGGAAGGTTGTTCCGT
>NZ_ANHX01000048.1 GCF_000316035.1 Paenibacillus sp. PAMC 26794 | reverse complement strand
CTGGGGGATAACAGCGATCGGAAGGTTGTCCGTCATCGGAGTGTGCAGTGTAAATATTCTTTAGTTCAATTTATATAGACACGACTTGACCAGATACAACGAATGGAATATATTAGAAAAAGGAAAGGTTCGAGCGACTCGTTCAATCGAATCTCATATGGAACGGCTTATGAGGGAAGCACCCGTAAGAGCAGGCTAATGCCTGACTTGCGGGTGCTTTTTTGTCGTTCGCTGATTTCGTTGGCTATTCTGCTAATTATTTTAGAAGAAAGGGTGTAGGGACGGATGCAAACAGAAGCGTGGAAGGAAACGATAAATGAACAGGAGGCAATGGCATGTTGTTCCCTATTGGAACGATCAAGCTCTCATAACTTCATAGAACATCACGGTTTATTAGAAGGAAAGAAGGGGCGACAGCATATCGAAGATACAGCTACAGAAGATATAGCTTTAATGGAGACGAGTGACACACTATTCCCTTCTCCAATAGCAGGTAGCTATAGTCAGATGATGGAACAAAGTAACGTCCGGCGTCGTCAATTGCCATCGCTCGCTCATCTTATTTTCGGGTCACGCCTGCTTATAGGGCTTGTGATTCTGTTCAGCGCGGGCACGATCTATTTTGCTTCTTCAGTCGAGGCTGCGGGCATAGATCTTGGCGTAACCGCGCAAAAAGCATGGGATTCCGTTTTGAACAAAGCCGATGCACAAACCAAGTTAACGTTGAAGCAAGCGTACGAGAAAGTGGGGAACTGGAAGACACAAGAGCAGGCTTGGGAACAAAAGATAAAGACACTTCATGCCGCCAATACCGTGGAATTGGAGCGATTACGTGTAGAAATAAGACAAACCGATGACGCGAAGATTGCGGCTCTAACCGAAAAGGTAAAGCAAACACAAGCCCGATATGAACCGCTATTCGCCCTCTATAGTTCAGTCAATAGACAGTTGGATGCTGCCAAAACTATCAAAAATAAGGAATGGAGTGCAGCAATCCGCACTCAGGCAGAGACGTTGAGACCCGTTGTGAAGCTTGCCAGAGAAGACATCCGGATCAAGAAAAAGGAACTTGCTGAAGCACGTAAACGGAAGAGCGCTGAAATAAAACGTTTACGAGCTATGCTAGCAGGGGCTGACTCCGCGAAGAAACAGATTCAAACGGCTAAAAAACAGGCGAGTCTGGCAAAAGAACGATATTCCAACGCTCTACAACAGTTCAAACAGAGTACAAAACAAAGCCAAACGTCACGTGTACTCAGCTCATTGAACACATTGGCTTCTGCAGCGGAGAAGTGGGCAGGAACAAAACAAAGTATTCATACACTGGAGCAAAACGTATCCACTACGTATGTGAAAGTCAGACAGGAAATCGCCAAGAGACCCAAATAAGAGGAAACCTGGTTCTCCCTGCTACGTACACAACTTTAGATGTAAAGACGCTTCGATGATGATGGAACGAGGTGGAACTATTGCAGTCCAAGTTGGAAACGAAACGTACGTGGGCAAAAGGTTTTAAACGTAAACGTTACTGGATTCCCAGCGTTGTACTAATTTTGATCATGGGTGTTATTGGGATTGGTACACAATGGACACCAAAAATAACGGTATTTTTATTAAAATCAATTATTGAGATTGCTAATCCAGACACGAACAGCAAGGACAGCATGATCTCGGAAGGTGTAACTCGTGTTGCGGATGTACCCTATGCAGACGAAGGGCGTAATGACAGTACGCTGGATATCTATTATCCTTCCGTAACATCGGAACCTTTGCCTGTGGTGCTGTGGGTTCATGGTGGTGGATGGGTTTTGGGTGACAAAGAGGACATCACAGATTATTCCGTACAATTAGTCAAAAAGGGTTACGTTGTCGTCAGTATGAATTATGCGCTCGCACCGGATACGAAATATCCCATTCCCGTGATCCAGACGAATAAGGCCTTGACCTACGTGAAGAACCATGTCAGTGAGTATCAGGGTGACCCGGAAAACATATTTCTCGCAGGCAATTCGGCAGGTGCCCAGATTGCAAGTCAGACTGCGGCAGTGGTGACCAATCCATCTCTGGCTAAACTGATGAACATAACACCAGCCGCCCAGCCAGAAGAGTTGCGTGGGGTTCTTCTATTCTGTGGTCCATACAATCTAAGCACAGTAGCCAATACAGGCTTTCCACTCATACGGACATTTCTCTGGTCATATACGGGAGTCAAAACATTCGAAGACTATCCACGTCTGGATGAAATGTCGACCGTGCTTCAGGCCACAGCAGGGTACCCGCCTGCATTCATTACCTCAGGCAATGATGACCCGTTGACCAGTCAATCGATTGAGCTGGCACAAGTATTGAAGCGCCTTGATGTTGAGGTGGAAACCTTGTTTTTCTCGAACTCATCAGAGAAGCTGGGACATGATTATCAATTTGATCTGGAGAGTGACGCTGGACAACAGGCGATACATTCGGCAGTACGATTCATGCAACAGTATAGTCGATGAGCAGACAAGTCTGTGGTACACTCGAAGCAAATGAGGGCGCAGGAGGAGAAGTATGGCAGATAAAGAAGATTTAACCCGGTTCGGGGTGGCGTTTCCTACACTTCTAATTGAGCAGTTTGACCAGTATATTGAGGAACAGGGATACAAAAACCGATCTGAGGCTTTCCGTGATCTTGTTCGCAAAACATTACTGCAACCTTCTGCACTGCAATCCGACCAGGATGTGGCAGGCACCATTGTGATGGTCTATGATCACCATATCAGCGATCTTCCCATTCGTTTGATGGAGCTGCAGCACGAGGCGCATCATGACATCATTTCCAATATGCACGTGCACCTGAACCATGACCAATGCCTGGAGGTTATTGCCGTACGAGGGAATCTGGGACGATTGCGTCATTTGCATCAACAGATCCAGGTACAAAAAGGTGTTTTGTATGCGGAGCTGTCTGTGACTTATGTAGATGAACTCAACAAACTGGCTCATGCTCAGAGTCGTAGTCAGGATGGCAATCCGGATCAAAGTCTGGATCACAATCAAGGTGCGGGTCAGCATGGTCACAGCCATCATCATCGCTCTGCGGAGTAAGACAAATACGGGTGTAATTTCTATGAAAATATAGCAAATCTAAAAAACAGACTATTGGTTAGATGCCAACTGTCTGTTTTTTTTTTTTGTTTGTTATAATACCTGACTTTATAGAGCGCTACAAGTGCTCGGTTATATAAGTTTTTAATTGATAATTCATAAATATGAAAAAATATGGATTATGAAGTGAACTTTGTTGACATATGATTTGTATTTTGTGCTACAATTTCTCTAAAAAGTAACACGAAAAAAGTGAGTGCAGCACAACTTTAGAGGGGGAACGACCAGAATGGGCAGATTTTCATGGAGATGGGGAAAACGAAAAGTTAGAACAGGATTGGGCATCTTGCTTGTATGTTCCATTGGTTTATCTGGTTGTGCACAGGGCACAGCGCCAACAGCTTCATCAGCAGAGAATGGACAATCAGGAACAACCTCAACCAAAGACGAATTGGTGCTGGCCGTTGGCACCGAGCCGGAAGGCGGGTTTGATCCGACAACCGGATGGGGGCAATATGGGTCACCACTTTTCCAGAGTACCTTGCTGAAGAGGGATGCCAAGCTACAACTGGTTAACGATCTGGCTACCGCATACTCCGTTAGTGAAGATGGGCTGACTTGGACGGTTACACTTCGGAACGATGTAAAATTCTCTGATGGGGAGCCGCTTACGGCTGAAGATGTAAAATTTACGTTTGATACGGCTGCTCAGAGTGGGTCTGTGATTGATTTGACGAATATGGCTGATGTGAAGGCACCTGATGATAGCACGGTCGTATTTACACTGAAGTCGCCGCAGTCTACATTCATCAGTCTGCTGACGACACTTGGCATTGTACCTGAACACGCCTATGGTGCCGATTATGCGGAACATCCGGTCGGTTCGGGACCGTACAAGCTGGTTCAGTGGGACAAAGGACAACAGGCCATCGTGGAAGCCAATGAAGAATATTATGGTAACAAGTCTTCATTCCACAAACTCACCTTCCTCTATCTGGATGAAGATGCAGCCTACGCCGCTGCACAGGCAGGTACGGTGGATATCGCTGCTATCCCGGCAGCGTTTAGCAAACAACAGGTGAATGGCATGACATTGGAGGCCGTGAAAACCGTAGATAACCGTGGCATCATGTTCCCCATGCAACCTGCTGGTGCCAAGTCGGGCGATGGTCTTCCCGCAGGGAATGATGTGACATCTGATCTGGCGATTCGCCAAGCGGTGAATGTCGTGATTGATCGTAAGGCTTTGGTTGAGGGCGTACTGGAAGGGTACGGTCGTCCGTCTTATTCCGTCAGTGATGATCTGCCTTGGAGCAATGCGGAAGCCGTATTTACGGATGCTAATCTCGAAGAAGCGAAGCGCATTCTGGCCGCTGGTGGCTGGGCCGATGCGGACGGTGACGGTATTGTCGAGAAAAACGGCGTTAAAGCCGAGTTCAATCTGCTTTATTTTGCAGGTGATTTAACAAGACAATCTCTGGCACTGGCTGCTGCGGATATGGTAGCCCAGGCGGGAATAAAAATCAATGTTGAAGGCAAAAGCCGTGAAGAGACGAAAAAGATGGCTTACTCCAACGCTGTATTATTTGGTTGGGGCAGTCATGACCCTTTGGAAACCTATAACCTCTATAGCAGTACTCATAAGGGAGAAGGGTATTACAATGTGGGGCTGTACAGTAGTCCTGTCGTGGATTCATGGATGGAGAAGGCCCTTCAGGCAACCAGTGAGGAAGAGGCATTGCCCTTCTGGCAGAAAGCGGAATGGGATGGCACAACAGGTTTCAGTTATCAGGGGGATGCACCTTGGGCATGGCTCGTAAATATAGATCATCTGTATCTGGTTAAGAACGGCCTGAACATTGGCGAGCAACAGATCCACCCCCATGGTCACGGCTGGCCGGTGACATCCAATCTGGAGGAATGGTCCTGGGATAACAGCACGAAATAAGAAGCACAGCGGTAGCTTTAGCCTGAATTGGGGAGAGATTGGATGACAGGCATGAATGGATGGGCCAGATTTGTTGGTTTTAAAATGTTGCGACTTGTATCTTTATTGGTTGGAGTCAGCGTGTTGTCGTTTATATTATTGCAATTTTCTCCTGTTGATCCGATCGAAGCCTACATTGGTGGAGACATGATTAGGGTAAGCGCCGAACAGCGCAGTTTAATCGAAGAACGTTGGGGATTGAATGAATCTCCCATGGAACGATTGCTAACCTGGGGACAAGCACTGATTCAGGGAGATTTGGGGACATCAATGATCTACAGACAGCCTGTAGCGGATATTATCCAGGAACGGTTCATGAATTCTGTCGCACTTATGGCTGTAGCTTGGATATTATCCGGCATCATTGGTTTCACTCTTGGTGTAGTTGCTGCCATGAGACGGGATTCGAAGCTGGATCGCCTGATCTGTTGGTATTGTTATACGCTGGCCTCCACACCGGTATTCTGGATTGCGCTGTTGCTGCTGATGGTATTTGGGGTGTGGCTCGGATGGCTTCCAGTTGGTCTTGGGGTACCCGCAGGGCTGTCGGTTGATCAGGTCACATGGGGAGATCGAGCTATTCATATGATTCTGCCAGCGTTGACCCTCAGTTTGACTGGGGTAGCTTCAATCGCTTTGCATACCCGGCAGAAGCTCACGGATGTGCTTGAGTCAGATTACATTCTGTTTGCGAGAGCGCGGGGTGAGCGTGGATTTCAGCTGTTCCGTCGACATGGGTTCAGACATGTTGTTTTGCCAGCCATCACGCTGCAGTTTGCTTCGTTCAGTGAACTGTTTGGTGGGGCTGTGCTTGCAGAACAGGTATTTTCATACCCCGGCCTTGGTCAGGCAACGGTTCAGGCGGGTTTACGCGGAGATGTTCCACTGCTGCTTGGACTTGTGATGTGCAGTGCAATTTTTGTTTTCACAGGTAATATGGTTGCCGACATTCTGTATCGTATGATCGATCCGCGGATGAAGGAGGAGCTGATGTCATGAAGCAGACGGTAGAACGCTCCTCCGAGCAGACGGCAGAAACAGCCGAATTACAGAAAGTGAAAACTGCGAATCAAGAGGTACGGTACAACATTAATACCGGGTCTCTACATGCTGAGACTGGAAAAGGAACAGGAACAACACGCCAAACGAGAAAAGATTATACGGCTGCCAGCAATCAACGTTTCCGAAACCCTCGTCAAAGAGCGGTGATCTGGGGAAGCCTCGCGGTGATCTGGATTGTCATCGTGTGGTTGACGGGCAGGCTGCTTCCGGCTGGTTCTACGCTGACTTCATTAATGTATCGGAATTTGGCTCCAACCTGGGCGCATCCATTTGGCACAGATTGGCTCGGAAGAGATATGTTCATGCGTACGTTAAAAGGATTGGCAACCAGCATTCAAGTGGGATTGCTTGCTGCATGTGGTGGCGGATTGATCGCACTGCTATTGGGTTTGGCTGCCGCTTCAAGCAAGGCTGCTGACCGGGTAATTTCATGGATTATCGACTTGTTCCTCAGTGTGCCCCATCTGGTATCGCTGGTTATGTTGGCCTTTGTATTCGGTGGAGGTTTGGCAGGAGTTGCGGCAGCGATTGCGCTGACACACTGGCCGAATCTGGCACGGATTGTACGAGCGGAGATGATTCAACTGAAATCCGCAGAATATATTCAGATTTCACACAAGTTGGGTCAATCACGGTTACAGATTTCGGTGCTGCATATGCTGCCACATCTGGTCCCGCAGCTGTTCGTTGGCGTACTGCTAATCTTTCCCCATGCCATTCTGCATGAGGCAGCTATTACGTTTCTGGGGCTGGGGTTGTCCGCGCAACAACCGGCAATCGGAATTATTTTGTCAGAGTCGATGAGATATTTATCTGCTGGCATGTGGTGGCTCGCCTTTTTCCCGGGACTGGCATTGTTGCTGGTTGTTCGTGCTTTTGATGTATTGGGCAACAGTCTGAAGACATTGACGGGTACAGGTAGTTCAAGGGAGGTGAGGTAATATGGCTCTTCTTGATATTGAGGGAGTGTCGGTGTCATTTCGGCGCGCTCGTGGTTGGTTTGGGCACGAACAGACTTATGTCATTCAGAATCTGGATCTTTCCATAAACGAGGGTGAGATCGTGGCTGTTGTAGGCGCAAGTGGATCGGGTAAAAGTGTGCTGGCGCAGGCCATTATGGGCATTCTGCCTGCCAATGCCAAGTTGGAAGGTAGAATTAGCTATAGTGGCGAGCCTTTGACTCCAGAGCGGCAGCTTCAACTGCGTGGTGATGAACTGGTGTTGATTCCGCAATCCGTTAGTTATTTGGACCCGCTGATGAAGGTGGGGAGGCAAGTTCAGCCGGTAACCCGAGATTTGGGAAGGAAGCGTAGATTCATGAATAAAACCCACTTGAAACAGACGGAGCAGGAGCTGACGGATCATTATCATCTTCCTCAAGGAACGGCCGGGAAATACCCGTTTGAGTTGTCCGGAGGTATGGCAAGGCGGGTGTTGATGGCGACAGCGACCTCCGGTCATCCGAAGCTGATCATTGCAGATGAGCCGACACCAGGCATTCATCCCGAAGTGCTGGCCGAGACGATGAAGCAATTTCGCGAGCTTGCAAATCAAGGCGTAGGTATCCTGTGGATCACCCATGATGTCACGACAGCCCTGACGGCAGCCGATCGCATCGCTGTATTTTATGCGGGGACCAATGTAGAGACGGCGCAGGTAGATGATTTTACGGGAACTGGAGAACGTCTGCGTCACCCATATACAAAAGCGCTCTGGAATGCGTTGCCGCAGAACGGATTTCAACCACTCCCAGGCTCCCAACCGTTGGCAGGTCAAGAGATCACCACAGGCTGTTCGTTTGCTCCCCGATGTAATGCAGCAACCGCTGTATGTACCCACGAACGTCCAGAGCTTCGTAAGGTACGGGGCGGAGAAGTGAGGTGTTTCCATGTCACTTGAAGCACGGGACGTGAGTTACCGTTACGATCCGAAATCGTGGGTGTTCCAGCAGATGAATATGCAGGTGAAACAAGGCGAAGTCGTGGGCTTGTGGGGACCAAGTGGCTGTGGCAAAACAAGCCTTGGACGCATCCTTGCAGGATATGGCGAACCTGTGGCAGGACAAGTACTTCTGGATGGTGAACCACTCCCTCGTACAGGAGTATGTCCGGTTCAGCTGGTATTCCAGCATCCGGAGAAGGCTGTGAATCCACGCTGGCGAATGCGCCGTGTGTTGCAGGAGGCGTCTGTGCAGGATGAACAGTTGCTCGAAGCATTGGGTATTCAGCAGACTTGGATGGACCGCAGACCAGGGGAATTATCTGGTGGAGAACTGCAACGATTCTGCGTGGCGCGAGCACTCGGTACATCGACACGTTATGTGATCGCAGATGAGATGACAACGATGCTGGATGCCATCACTCAGGCACAGATCTGGCATACCGTGATGGAAGTGGCTCGCCAGCGTAATCTGGGGCTATTGATGATAAGCCATGATCGGGATTTGCTGAACAGGTTGTGCGACAGAATCAGTCCGATGCCAACCTCATAGTTTAATGAAGAGATAAAGGGTGTCTCTGTAGTCAAACATGAACAAAAATCATGGACATGACTATGGGAGCACCCTCTTTTGTTTTCAACGAATTTTACAGGTTAAGCCCTGCTTCAGGAACCGGAACGTTGCATAGTTGTGAATGAGTGAAATCATGTGTATGGTCCAGAATTTGTGACTTTATTCATATAAGAACAACTTAAGGAGCCAGAGAACAGCGGGCATACGACAAAGACTATTTTTGTACGTCCTTGGTCCTGTTTTGTCCATTTATCGTTTACAACCTCTTGTCAGATGCTATTATATTGCTAACATTTGGTGGAACAACGGGCTGTTATCCGAATAAGCTCGTACCCATACATGATGAGCATAACTACATGAGTCTTTCGCATACATCGAGCGATCGTCTTGAATCGTATTATGCATAAGGTTGACATTTGAACTCAGGAGGCGTTTAGGGATGAAAAGCAAAAAGTGGTTGATTGCTGCGGGTGTGTTTGGCATGGTGTTAACCGGATCGGCAGGTGTATATGCAGGTACACAACTGGAGACAATCAAAGCTTATCTGAACCATGGGCTCGCCATCGAAGTGAACGGACAGAAATTTACACCGACAGGTGACCAGGGCAAAAAGCTTGCGCCAATTACATATCAAGGCAGTACATATCTCCCCGTTCGTTCGATTGCAGATGCATTGAAGACCGAAGTGAAGTATGATTCCCAAAACAATAAAGTAAGCATCGGCTCTTCAAGCTCCTCTGGTGGGTCAACATCCAGCGGCAACAGCGGATCGACATCACCATCTACAGGCACGAACACACAGGTTGCAGGCGTGAAATCCAAGTATCTGCCAGCAGATTTCCCAATACCAAAAGATGCCAAGGCAACGAGCTTAATTGAGAGCAATGTAGACGGGGACAATAAAAAAGTAGTGCTCACGTACACAACCAAAGAAACGTTGCTAACCGTTGGAACATCCTACAAAGACTACTACCAGACCAAAAACTTGAGCCAGAACACTCAGGATATCCAGGCAGATGGCTTCAGCATCGTGGGTCGTGAAGATGGCAAATATGCCGTAACCATCACAGGTTCGGTGTCTGCAACCAACAAGGATCTGAATGAAATCACCGTAGTGTGGGGCGAAGAGTAATCTTTCCTTCCATAAAAGGTGAACAGCCAAAGTCGTCCAATGAAATCATAACAGATTTCATTGGACGGCTTTTAGAGTTGAATCCATATCAGGTTCTATACTCTGAATTAATAGTCTAAATATTAGTCCGTTACAGGTACTCGTTAAACCATCCGGCAATATGCTCCAGACGGCGTACCCTCAAGTGAGGGTGACCTCCACGGGACAACTCGTGGTTTGCCCCTGGGAAACGAACGAGTCTTGTGGTCTGCTTGCGTCTTTTCAGGGCAATGAACAATTGCTCGGCCTGTTCAATTGGACACCGCAGATCCTGTTCGCCATGCAAAATGAGCAGCGGAGTACTGACGTTGCCGACATAAGCGAGCGGGGAATGTTTCCATAATTTTTCCGTGTCATCCCACGCGTTACCGCCAATCTGGTCTTCCGTGAAGAAATATCCAATGTCACTTACACCATAGAAGGATAGCCAGTTGGAGATGGAACGCTGGGTAACAGCCGCCTTGAAGCGATCCGTGTGTCCAACAATCCAGTTGGTCATGAAGCCACCATAACTGCCTCCAGTTACGCCCAGTCTGGATTCATCGATAAACTCATATTGAGACAGGGCATGATCTACACTTTCCATGAGATCACGATAATCTCCACCGCCATAATCTCCGCGACAGGCGTCTACAAACTGCTGCCCGTATCCGAGGCCACCGCGTGGATTGATATAGACAACAGCGTAGCCTTGTGCGGCGAGAATCTGGAACTCGTGCATAAATGTAAAACCATACATCATGTGCGGGCCGCCATGAATTTCCAGAATGGTCGGGATTTTGACCCCGTCGACCATGCCATGAGGTTTCATGATCCATCCTTGCAGACGCAGGCCATCTGAGGAATTAAACCAGAAGGTTTCCGGTGTACTAAGATGCATCTCATCCTCAAGCTGTGGATTGCTGCGGGTGAGCTGAATCGGTTCTACCTCGGAATCACCCGGTTGTTCATATATATAGAGATCACCAGGATTTAGTGTATCGGCTACAGCGGCAACAATCTGCCCGTTTTCCAATTCGGCAAATTGATAAATCTCCCGTTCGTCAGGCCATATATAGTCGGCACTGCTGCCGTCTCGTGCGAATTTGGCGATGCGTACACTACCATGGATAGTCGCCAGACAGAGGATGGATGAACCATCCCGACTGAATACAGGCCCCGTGGTTGTCAGATGTGATCGCATGTCGCCAACAATGCTGTGATTCAACTGTACGTCCCAATCGGTGCTCAGACATACGAGTTCACCACCTGATATCTGAAGGGTGTACAACTTCACAAGCGTGGCATTTCCATAGGAACGGTCACTGGCGAGCAGTGCAAGAGATTGTCCATCCGGTGCAAAGGCCAGTCGGCTGAACGTATACCCTTCCGGGGTCAACTGCTGCACATCCGATCCGTCTGCCTTGGCAAGGTACACATGATTAGTCAGGGTGTAATCATTATGGTCCTCGCCTTCTTCGGGCATCTGCGTGATCCAAGCGATAGATGTTCCGTCCGGGGACCAGGCGTAGTCTCCAACGTCATAATGACCTGTAGTTACAGGAATTGCTTCCGCATCGATCGGTGCGAGAGCGAAAAGGTGGGAACGTCGACCGTTCCATAATCCACTGGCATCTGATTTCATGCGAATCCGGTCTACGACATGTTCTTGCAGCAGTTTGGGTTTATCGTCTATAGGATCTGTATGTTCTGATTCTTCATCTCCGCTCATATCCACGGATGATTTCACAAGCAAAGTATGACCATCCGGTGACCAGAGCAGGGAACTGACGCCATGTTTCAGGTGACTGATTTGCTGTGCTTCTCCGCCATCTGTTGCGATAATCCACACTTGGGATTTCCCATCAACCTCTCTTAAAAAGGCCAGCTGAGACCCATCGGGCGACCAGGCAGGGGAATGATCCTTCTCACCAGAGGTAAAGGGCCTGTCCTTCTGACTCCCCAGATGCAGCAGTCTCAGGTGAGAACAATAACCGTCACGTGCTTCATTCGTTTTCCGGCTTACATATACCAGTTGTCCGCCTTGAGGAGACGGAGTTGGATCGTTAACCCATGTAATCTGATAAAGATCTTCCGATGTTATGCCGCGCTGACTCATCATTGTTTGTCCTCCCACCTTGAATTAGAATCGGTTAATTTCCTAACCTTTCCATTTATATTAACGGAAAGCTAGGGACAGGACAATATGACTAAGGATGGGAGGGGAGACTTTTTGATAATGAAGGTGTGTTAAAAGGATTTGCTCGAACGATGACGAATCCTAATGTTGAATAAGCGCAGAAATGACGAAAAATGGTCTTAATTTAATGTTTAACATTGGTGAATTTGGTTTAATGTACAATGCAATTCCTGTTCTACATCCAGGTAATTGGTTCATAGCCAGTCGTTTATATAGAACTCGTATGATTCAGTCGCAATGGAGGAGGAACGTCACGTTGAGCACATCCTATGAGCAGCATGTGGAATATCCAAACCGGAAACGAATGGCGTGGCTCACGGCAGGGGCAGCACTTTTTGTGGCAGCCGGATTTTTTTTGATTTTTGATAGTTCTTCAGTTACGAATGATTCCATCCTTTCGGATGTGATTGGACTTCTATCCATTTTGTTTTTTGGGCTATGTTTCTGCTACAATCTGGTAAAGATGATCAAGAAGGAACCTTCTTTTGTAATCGATGAGGATGGGTTTGTGGATGCATCTTCTTATACCGCAGGAGGAGCCGTGGCCTGGAAAGACGTTGAGAATATTTTTATGTATGAATTGATGGGACAGAAAATGATCGGGGTCAAATTGCGGGACGAGAAAGCCTTTCTGGATCGCCAGAACGGGATGAAACGCAAATTGATGACGGTCAACAGCAATATGGTCGATGCGACCATCAGCGTTGCCCAAAGTAGCCTCACAGTGCCACTGGATCAATTGTATATCATGATGATGAGCCACTGGAGACATGTGAGTGATAACATGATTTATGATTCGTATAATCGTCGTTAGAGAGGTCAGAATGTCCATAAGTCTTCAGAATGGAGGAATATAGATGATGCATGGTGATGCAACACGCACGATTCTACTTCCAGATGGAACTGCCCTGCCTGCGATAGGACAAGGCACATGGAACATGGGAGAGAAGCAATCTAGCCAAGAAGAAGAAGTACGAGCACTTCGTTCCGGTATTGAACTGGGAATGACCGTGATTGATACGGCGGAGATGTATGCAGAAGGTGGGGCAGAAGTTGTTACGGGAAAGGCCATCGAGGGCTATCGTGACGAAGTTTTTCTCGTATCCAAAGTGTATCCCCATCATGCGGATCGCAAGCAGATGATTACGGCCTGTGAACGTAGTCTTAAGCGCTTAGGAACAGATCGTCTGGATCTGTATTTGCTCCACTGGCGCGGAGGAGTACCACTCGAAGAGACGGTTGAGGCTTTGGAACAATTGAAACAATCCGGTAAAATCCTTCGCTGGGGTGTATCGAATCTGGATACAAGGGATATGCAGGAGTTATGGAGTCTGCCGGAGGGGTCTCAGTGCATGGTGAATCAGGTGCTGTACCATGCAGCTTCGCGTGGTATTGAACATGATCTGCTTCCATGGATGCGGGAACGTAGCGTTCCTGTAATGGCGTATTGTCCCCTGGCTCAGGGTGGCAGACTTCGAAGTGAATTGTTGGAGCATCCCGTCATTCAGGAGATTGCACAGGGTCGAGGAGTTACGACTTCGCAGATCGCATTATCCTGGGTGATCAGGGATGGAGATGTGCTGGCGATTCCCAAGGCGGTACAGCTGAATCATGTGGCAGACAATGCAGCAGCAGTGAATATCGTTTTAACACCAGAGGAACTGACACGGTTGAATGAGGCATTCCCTGCATCTAAAGGCAAAGTACCTCTAGATATCGTGTAGCTGGCTCTTTTTTATTGGATAAGCATATGAATAAGATAACAATACGATTAATAAAGTTATGCAGAGCAGATCTTCACGATCTGCTCTTTTTTGTATGGATATCAATAGTCGAAGCATGCCCATCAATTGAGCAAATATATATTTTAACAAATGGGCTTTACAACACTATTTCACTAGTGTACTATGTAACTAACACACCAGTACAGAGAGGAGCGAGAGCTTTGTGACTATGGAATTTGATAACAATTTACCAATCTATCTGCAGATCATGCAGTACATCAAAAGACAGATTGTAACCGGGACACTTCAGGCAGGTGACAAAATTCCTTCGGTTCGTGAACTGGCGGCTGAACTACAGATCAATCCAAATACAGTACAACGGACATTTCAGGAGCTTGAGCGCGAAGAAGTGGTCGAAACCAAACGGGGCTTGGGCAGATATGTGACCAGTGAGGAGCGGAAGATTATGACGATCAAAAAAGAGATGGCCGGTGAATTGCTGGAACGTTTTCTGACCGGAATGCAGGAACTGGGGATCGAAGAGCAGGATATCTTATCCATCGTAGCCGATGCCGTTGCGGAAGGAAAGGGAGGAACAACGCATGAGTAACATTCTTGAACTGAACCAGATCAATAAGACATATGGCAATAAGAAAGCGCTCAGTAATATTACATTGGATATTGCTCCAGGACGTATTGTAGGTTTGCTGGGTAGCAACGGTAGTGGAAAAAGTACGCTCATGAAGCTGGTTGCAGGTTTGTTGCATCCGAGCAGCGGAACGATTCAAGTCACAGGTAAGCCTGTTGGGCTGGAGACGAAGGCGCTGGTTTCATTCATGCCGGATCGTCCATTAACCGAGAAGTGGATGAGAGTGCGGGATGCGATTGCGTACTATCGCGATTTCTATGCTGATTTTGATGAGGAGAAGGCACGGGAGATGCTGGACTTCATGAACCTTGTCGAGAGTGACCGGGTACGGCATCTGTCGAAAGGTATGAATGAAAGACTACAACTAACACTGGCGCTATCTCGTAAGGCTCGTCTGTATTTGCTGGATGAACCTATTGGCGGAGTAGATCCGGTTGCGCGTGGCAAGATTCTGGATGCGATCGTCAAATTCTATGATGAAGACAGCAGTCTGATCATCTCCACGCATCTTGTGAATGATATCGAACGGATTTTTGATGAAGTGGTCTTTATTCGCGAGGGCGAACTGGTGATGCGGGAAGAAGTGGAAACGCTCCGTCTGAAATATGGGAAAAGTGTGGATGAGATGTTCAAGGAGGTCTATGCGGAATGATGACATTATTGAAGTATGACTTTAGAAGGAACTGGAATACACTACTGGCTGGGCTAGTTATTTTGATTATCGCTCAAGTGGGGCTTTCCCTTTTCATGTCTGAGGTCACAGGGGTTGTGATTGGCATTATGGGGTATGTTGGAGTAGGTGTGGCTATTTATGTGAAAATGATCAAAACATACACGTCCAATATCCGCTCTTATAATCGCCGTCTTTTACCCGTAACGGGCCTGTCACATGTGTTGTCTCCTTTGATCTTTGGAGCTCTTTGCGGGTTGGGGTTAGCCATTATCTTTACGACTCATGCCTACATCTATATTTCAATGAAGCTCAGAATGAACATGGCTAGCAATATTGATCTTTCGGGTCTGCATGTTTCGGATTATATTAGTTTGTTGCTGTTTAGCGCATGGGTTATGGTATTCATGACCGTCATCATCTTCCTTTCGATCTCGATTGCAGGCAGCTTCCGTTGGAGAACGGGGCCATGGATTGGAATCGTTGCATTCTTTGTCCTCGTTAATCTGCTTGGCTGGTTGGAAAATATCATTATGACAGGACGTTTCAGTCCAAATGAGCTGTTCCGGTACACGGAAGAAAGTACAGGGATCTCGATCACTGCCAATGGTGTATTATGGTCGGACGGCATGTGGGGAAGCATTGTATTTGAAGTCATTGTGGCGGTCATCTTGGTATGGGCTACCATTTACCTGAACAACAAAAAAGTCGAAATCTGATGACAGGATAACTTGAACGTGATGCGAGCAACCAGGGTTGCTCGTTTTTTCACATCCAGTGATAATCCACTTTTTGAATCTAATCCCATTAATTATGCGTAAATATAGATATATTGTGTGCTCGATGCGAGATTAGGTTAAAGAGAACGAAAGGATATGTAAGGGAAAGGAGTAATCATTATGGAATTATACTTCAGGGATAACTTTTTTAACGCGGGTTACACCGAGATTATGAATCCGAATCAGGAACAGGCCGGGCACCTGGATTTGAAAAGTGTCTTTGGTTCTTCGCTCGATGTATCGGATAACAAGGGATTGGTCTGTAGCGGCAAATTTCGCATGTTAACGAATCGTTGGGATATCACTGCAGCAGATGGGAGACATTTGGGTGTGCTTCGGGCCAGGTTCAGTTTCTTTAGCAAAAAGTATGAGTATGACGCAGGATCACGCGGTACATATGATGTGTCTGCTCCAGCATTTTCGCAGGAATATGATATAAGTGGCAGTGGTGGCCGCATCGTGGCAAGTTTCCGTCGCACCAGTGGCTGGTTTAGTTCAGGAGCTATTCCTGTAATGAAGTAATTTGAACTTTGAATAAAAAATGCGCCTTTAGTATACTGGGAATCGTCGTTCCGACCAAAGAACAATACCCACATACGAAAAGAGGCGCACATCATGAAGTATAAGATGAAACAGAAACAGAATCAACGGATTACGCGAATTACGGAAGATACGCTAGTCATTGGAGCAGACATTGCCAAAAAGATTCACGTAGCTAGAGCGGTAGATTTTCGTGGCATTGAATTAGGAAAAGACTGCGTGTTCCACAACGATCAGGAAGGGTTAACGAGGCTAGTAACATGGAT
>NZ_ANHX01000047.1 GCF_000316035.1 Paenibacillus sp. PAMC 26794 | reverse complement strand
ACAAGAACAATACCCACATACGAAAAGAGGCGCACATCATGAAGTATAAGATGAAACAGAAACAGAATCAACGGATTACGCGAATTACAGAAGATACGTTAGTCATTGGAGCAGACATTGCCAAAAAGATTCACGTAGCTAGAGCGGTAGATTTCCGTGGCATTGAATTAGGAAAAGACTGCGTGTTCCACAACGATCAGGAAGGGTTAACGAAGCTAGTAACATGGATGAAAGAACTTCAGGAGGTTCATCTGAAAACGGACATTGTTTTCGGAATTGAGCCTACCGGGCACTACTGGTTTCCGCTAGCTGCTTTTCTGGAAGCTCGAGATATCGAGATCGTCATTGTGAACCCGCATCATGTAAACAAGAGCAAGGAAATTGAGGATAACTCGCCGACGAAGAGTGACTATAAGGATGCCAAAGTCATTGCAGATCTCATTCGAAACGGGAAGTATTCGGAGCCCAAATTGCCGGCGATGGAATATGCCGAATTACGCATCCTCATGAATTTCCGTGAGAAGGTTATGGTGAGTTTAAACCAAGTCAAGGCCCGTGTGCATAACTGGTTCGACCGCTATTTTCCAGAGTATTTGAGCGTGTTTAAAGATTGGGAAGGCAAAACTTCCTTGATGACAATGCGCCAGTTTCCGACACCGGAAGAGATCGTCTCTACAGGCGCCAGAGGCGTTCTCGCACACTGGAGAACGGAAGTGAAGCGTGGAGTCGGTATCAAGAGAGCGGAAAAGCTCTTTGCGACAGCCGGGATATCCATCGGGCTTACCCAAGGGTTACGAGCTGCGAGACTGGAGCTTCTGAGCTTGCTCGACCAGGTTGAGCTTTTCTCTAAACAGGTGGAAACGACCATGAATCAGGTCATGGACATTTTGAGTGAGATCCCGGGAACAACGCAGATGTTGAATATACCAGGCGTTGGCGCGGTTACCGTTGCAGGATTTCTGGCTGAGGTTGGCGATCTGAGTCATTACGACCACGGACAACAAATCATCCGGTTGGCGGGCTTGAATTTAAAAGAAAATAGTTCTGGTAAGCGTAAGGGTAAAACTGGCATTACCAAGCGTGGACGATCTCGACTAAGAG
>NZ_ANHX01000046.1 GCF_000316035.1 Paenibacillus sp. PAMC 26794 | reverse complement strand
TCCCGTCACCGGCCTTTTCGGAAAAATATGGTTCTAAACCAATCTCCTTCCATTTACCCTGAGGTGTCGAAGTTGTAAATCTAAGAATGAGAGAGAAAACAGGCGAAAACATTACTTTTTAGTGGGAGCGTTTGTATTAGACAACCAGTCGGAACAACTGGACACGTATGAATTAATTGCCGTAGTCATGGGCGTGCACGCGATTAATAAAAGACGGAACTCGGCTGCCAGCAGTGGAGGAACGTAGTTTAGGCGCAAGTATACCAAAAAGGTTTGGATGAGATTCTCCAGACCTTTTTTTCGTATATGGATATGGATTTGATTTGGCTTTTGAGCAATAGTTATGGTTAACCCAATCTTACAAAATCATTGGCCATCGGCTTTTGCAAGAGAGCCTTCCTCACGTTGGTGGTGCTGAGCTTCATTGGAGTGTTCGGAATGCGTATCAGGATCTTTTTCCGCATAACGTGCCAGTGCCTTCGCAGCTGTTTCGGACATCCGCTCCCGCAGTACTGTGTGGTCAGCAATTCGAACCCGTTTGCCGAGAAAACGCATTTTGGATAAGACGTAATCTATCTCATTGCGCGGAATGGTCAGCTCGATCCGATATGTTTGCTTGGCTTCCAGGTACTCGACCTGTTTCTCAAAGCAGGAGAAGGCATAGAGGATTCGAGACAGCTCCTGATTGAACTCGGGCAGTACTTCGATAGTGATGGTCGTTTTGCGCTTCTCTGTTATCGCAGCAATTCGGGCAGTGTAACCCGAAGCGGTATCCGGTTCAACCGGTTGGGCTTCCACGGTAACGATGCTGTGCAGCTTGGTTGACATGAGTTTGTCGAAGCGAGGAGCGAACCAGAGCACGTACCATTCTTTTTTGACCATGGAATATTCCAGTTTGTACGGGAAACCAAATTCATCATGGCTTGTGCGTCCATTGCGGACGCGGCCTGTCATTCGAAATCCCTGATGATGCAGAATGATTAATCGTAACTGTCTGAGAAGTGGATGAGAGACACTGTTTTCTTCGCTTTTGGCTTTTTCAGTCAGGTAATCTTGAAGGTTCAGGTCCTGTTCACTATTCAGCATGTTGTACATTTTATCCAACGTTACAGCACTCAGGGCTTCTTTGGCAGCAGGGTGATACAGCATCATGCGAAGCCAAGCCCGTTCCTGTGAGGTCCAGGTGAATAGTCCGGTTTCATTCAGTCGTGTCATCATCTGGTAATTGAACATCTTCTCGAACAGGTTCATAATATTCCGCAATCTCCTTCCATTCCTTGATCATCTCCTGGCGTAGTCTCTGAGGCGCGATTACTTCGCAGCTTGAGCCAAAACTCCGTAACCACGGTTTGATCTCGGTGGTACCGTTGACCTGGATTTCGTAGAGAAAGGTATGGTCTGTTTCGGGTGTGATCTTGCCCCATTGACCTTGCAGACGAACCCGATCCAGAATGAAGTTGCGCTGACCACGCTCCGGGTGGAAAAAGCGTGCGTGAACCGTCACGGTATTCCCCGTATCTACCAGCCAACTGTAGCGACTAATGTCGGTCCACTGCTGCTTCAACTCGAGCATGTATTGCTCTTCTACTGAATCCTGTTCCTCTATTTGGGTTATGCCTTCCATCCGGAATTTCACAAAGCCGCGGCGGCCCTGATATCCAATTACATACCAACGACCATACTGATGGTCATAGATCACTTCAAGGGGCACGATCCGGTTGGATCGACCACCTGCTTCCCGTTCAAAGCGTGGATTCGTATTCTGT
The DNA here is from genome assembly GCF_000316035.1 of Paenibacillus sp. PAMC 26794. Lineage (GTDB taxonomy): Bacteria > Bacillota > Bacilli > Paenibacillales > Paenibacillaceae > Paenibacillus. The sequence goes on along the minus strand of NZ_ANHX01000046.1, from coordinate 31,770 downwards.
GAACTGTAGCTGGATGGTTTTTTCGGTGAATAGTATAGGAACTGCACACGTTTGCGCTGACGAATCGCACTAAGCAGCGTGTAGAGATGAGCTTCGTCCAGGATACGAGAATAATAGTGATACTTATAGATATAGGGTTCGGTAGCTTCTTCTTGTGGATAACTTGCCGTAATGGCTTTCTTCAGACTATCCCGCAATAAGTACCCCTGTACGGAAGGAACCTGAGTGTTTGCCATCATATCTACAAAATCATACAACTCCAGCTGTTCCTCCACTGTTAATTCGGTAAGGACATCCTGTTGCAAGGCATATCGATACGGTCTGCCACCAGGCTTTTTTCGAATAACCCCAACCTCTTCCAGATACTTTAGATCGGAGCGAATGGTTTTCTCGTCAGGTAACGCCAGATCTTCCGGCAGATCAACACAGCAGGCGTCCAGCAGTTCCATCGCGGTTAAGGCTTCATCTTGTAAGGTATGCAAAAGGACAGAAAGCCGCTGAACTTCAGTCTCTTTCATCGACTTGGCGCGGAAGAGGAAGAGCAGCATGGGCTCAGCGGATTCTCCGTACTGGAAGCGGACGAGATCCGCCATTTCCCGGCTTGCTTCGGCACCTGAGTGTTGGTCGGCGACGGTCTGCATGATTTCTTTTAATCTGCGATTGGTTTTATCAAAGGTATGTACGGATATGCCAAGCCGCTCGGCATACTGTTTACGGTTATATGCACCGCTTGTTAGGGATAACATGCGTAAGAACTGAATTTCTTTGTCAAAACTCTCTCTTGCCATGAACGTTCACTCCTTGTTATCCCTTCATTGTAGCAGGATGAGCGGCAGGTTTCATTTTAAACTTATGAAGGTTGACTCCATTTCAGAAAATGATTCGTCGCCATACTTTCGCCATGTTCGCGTGCAGATGTGTGAGGCATAATAAGGTTGTGAAGCGGGGCAGCAACAAACTCTGCGGATCAAGGTTCCGAGGCGCCAGGGAGGGTTACTTCGACTGTTAATCGACCAGGTCGTTGGTTCGAATCCAATCGCCGCCGTTCATGGCGGTGTAGCTCAGCGGTAGAGCGGGTATTATACCTTCCCACCTTTTTCCTCGGAACATTTTATTATGAAAGAACAGCAAATAGACTCACACCGGGAGGTCATGAGTGATGAGCAGAGCGAAACAATTATTTAATCAACCTCAGCCAACGACACGTAATCACGGGGGCTATGGAGCCTATGAGCGATTGGTGGAGGAACAATATATACAGATGTTGATGACCAATACATTGAACAATACATTCTATGCAGATACACAGCAACTGATGGACGATGCGATGGTCAGTCATCAGGAGATGGCTGAGGTCGATGCAGGGTTTATGGCGCGGGCGCTGGTCTATGCTCGTAATGAAGGTTTGATGCGGTTACAGCCTCTATACGGGCTGGCACTCTTGTCCAAGGTGGACCCGGATCAGTTTGCAAAGGTGTTCTCCAAGGTCGTACAGACACCTGCTGACTTGGCCGATTTTCTGACGATTCTAAGAGGAACTGGTCGGGGACAGGGCGGCCGAGCGGTGAAGCGTCAGGTGAGTCTCTTTTTGAACGGCATTACTGAATATTGGGCGATCAAATACAACGGGCGTGGGCGTGGATATAGTCTGGGCGATATGATCGCTACAGCACATCCCAAGCCGATAGATCTGAAGCAGCAAGCCTTATTCCGTTATTTGCGCGGGCATGAGGTGGATCTTACGGAACTCCCGCAGTTGCAGGCGCTGGAAAAGCTGAAAGCTACCCTAAACCCGGCAAGCCGGATGCATCTGATCGAGAAAGGTAAACTCCCGTATTCGGTGGTCACCTCGATCATGCAACCGACACGTACGGTGTGGGAGGCGTTAATGTCACAGATGCCGACCTTTGCATTGTTGCGTCACCTGAATGCAATGGATCGGGCAGGTGTTTTTGAAAAATCGAAAAATATCGATTACGTAACGGGCCGTCTAACGGATGCAGAAGCCCTGCGCAAGTCGCGCATCTTGCCTTTCCGATTTGCCAGTGCGTATGAAATGATCGCAAGAGAAGAGCTGCGCTCTGCTTTGCGGGAAGCAGTAGAGCTATCCATTGGCAACCTGCCAACACTACCGGGAAGAACGGCTATTTTTCTGGATCGTTCCGGTTCCATGCAAGGGGATTATTTGCGGATTGGTTCGGTGCTGGCACTGGCACTATATAAACAAACAAGAGGTAACGCACTGTTCTGGTTATTCGACCATATGGTTGAGGATGCCCGTCCGAAGATGAATGAAAGCATTCTTTCCCAGGCTCACCGTATTCGCGCACAAGGCGGAACTGACACGGGGCGACCGGTGCGGGAACTCCGGGATATCGGAGAAAAAGTGGATCAGATCATTATGATCACCGATGAACAGCAGAATGAAGGCAGCCCATTATATGTCGAGCTTGAGCGATATCGCCGGATGATGAATCCGGAGCTGAAGGCATTTATTGTGGATATAGCACCTTATCAGCAGGCGATGGTACCACCACGGGATGGCAAAACCTTTTACATCTACGGTTGGAGTGAAACGGTACTGACGTATATTGCCGAGACTGTGGCAGGATATGATACACTCGCGAACCGGGTGAGAGCGATGGATATTTAATTTGGGGAAATTGGAGGCGACGGACATGACCTATGTTCATGAAGAAATGAAAGATACGATTAGACAACAGCTCAAGCAGATTGAACAGGAGGAGCAGGTACGGATCATCTATGCCTGTGAATCGGGCAGTCGGGCGTGGGGGTTTCCTTCACAGGACAGTGATTATGATGTGCGTTTTCTGTATGTAAGACCGCTGGAGTGGTACTTGTCGATTGAGGATAAAAGGGATGTGATCGAACGCCCAATCAGTGACCAGCTCGATATCAATGGTTGGGATCTGCGCAAGGCTTTGAAGCTGTTCCGCAAATCCAATCCCCCACTGTTGGAGTGGCTGCAATCCCCCATTCAGTACGATGAACGGTATATCGTGGCGCAGCATATCCGTGCGCTGTCACCTTTGACCTTCTCGCCCAAGTCCTGCATGTATCATTATCTGAATATGGCGAAGGGGAACTTCCGTGATTATTTACAAGGTGAGCCTGTGAGGATTAAAAAGTATTTCTATGTGTTGCGCCCCTTGCTCGCTTGTGGCTGGATTGAGCGTTATGATGCGATGCCACCGATGGCATTTGAAGAGCTGGTGCAAGAACTTGTACCTGCGACTACACCGCTATATACGGAGATTCATGAGTTACTACGCCGGAAAAAGGCGGGCGAGGAACTGGATCTGGAGCCGCAGTTGCCAGCAATACAGGCTTTTTTGGCGAAGAAGATCGAGCATTTTGAACGACTGGCTGGCCAGATGGAGAACGAGCAGATTATTCAATTTGAAGAATTGGACCGGATTTTCCGTTTTGCATTGCAAGAGGTGTGGGGCGAAGGGCAATAAGAGGAAGAAAGTTGTGCGCTGCGCTATCGCTGCAGTCGGAGTGAATATACCCGCGTTTGTAAACTGTTATGTGAAAATAAATTATGTTATCAACCTATATTGTATGGGTAATTATGGTATGATACTCTGGCCAAACTAATTGCTGGAGGTTATCCGTATGCGTATCAAAGCAATAAGTAGTTTGCTTGCCATTTTCATGATTTTTGCTACCGTTGCGTCTGCTCACCCAGGAAGAACAGATTCGAGTGGAGGGCACACCTGTCGTACCAACTGTGCAAAATGGGGGCTGAAACAAGGGGAATATCACTATCACAACGGAGGTTCCTCTTCGAGTTCCAAATCTTCATCTTCAAGTTCATCCAGTTCAGGAAGTACCAAGAAAAGTAACAAGTCTTCAACGGCAACCCAAAAGAAAGCCACTCCTAAACCAGAATATATCACGTCTTCTGTTCAGGTGAAGGTGAATGGTTCCAAGGTTATTTTCACTGAATCTCCAATTGTAATGAATAACACGAATCTCGTACCTCTGCGTGAGATGGCCAAAGCAATGAAAGCCAAAACATCTTGGGACAGGAAGACTCAAACCATTACCGTTACCAAAGATAAGTACAAGCTAATCTTTACCTTGGGCAGTAAAAAGGTGAAGGTGAACGGCAAAGAGGTCACTCTACAGGCAGCACCCAAAGAAATTAAGGGAACGACGTACATTCCCCTCAGAGTTTTGGTAGAAGGGCTTGGGGCATCCCTCACTTCATCTGGTAATACGCTGACGGTGAAAGTCAAATAATAAGAATAAGAATAAGAAATCATAAAGAAGCATGTTAGGAGTTTATCCGGCCCTGCTTCTTTTTTTTGTATATGGACTTCGTTAAAGCGAAACCTCATCAGGCCATTTTACTTGGCTCTGCAACGTTGGATATGACCAGAATCAGTCGGTATGAGCAACGGCGCGAATCTCAATCAGTTGATGAGGGAAGGCGAGCCCGGATGTCCCAACCATCGTAACAGCCGGACGATGAGTACCAATGTATTCTTTATACACAGCAACACATGGCTCAAGATGCTCCTGCGGGTGAACCAAAAAAATCTCCAGTTCAGCAATGTTCGACTTGGTCACGTTAAATCCTGCGAGCACGCGATCCAAGTTATCCAGTGTCTGGCGAACTTGTGCTTCAATATCATCGACACCAATAAACGTCCCCTGCATATCATGCGAAAATTGTCCTGCAATGTAGATCGTACCGTTAATGCTGTATCCCTGAGCAACGCTGAATGCCTCTTCCCACGGGACCCCGTGGCTATATATTTGAGCTGTAGTCATAAGTTTCTCTCCTTTGGAAATCAAGATAAGGTTAGTATAAACGGAGAAAAACGACTTGGGCAGTACGCACTTTCATGACAGTGACTATCCATTAGGATAGTGTAAACACGGTGTTTGTGAGCCTAACGACTCATTCCAGAGAATCTTTATATCAGGATATTTAATTTAGGTATAACTAACTTAAGTCCTATATCCTTCCACTAGAATCTGGGTAATAATTATAGTAAGCAAGTGATTGATGGAATCTCATAACGTAACGATAGGGGGTAACCTGTATGGCATCAATGATTCTGCTGGTAAAACAGACGGAGGACGATGAGAAGGTTATTTATCGATTCGGACCGAATGAGCGAAAGATGGGGCTCATTGAGATGAATAAGATCAAGGAAAGTGTGAGGGAACTGGAACCTGTCCAGGTGGATGGGGTAAGTCCGAGTTTTTTCTTTAACCGAGCTGCGCAGCGACTGGTACGATGTTTATTCAGGGAAGGCGGCAAGTTCCCGGAACGAACGACGTTTGAAACATAGTTTCAGTACCGCAAAAATAAGTCCACAATCCTTCTCATGGGTCATGGACTTATTTTTCGTTTCAGAACGTTTTGGCATAAGAGATCAGTGCCGTAATGGTGATGATGTTAAGCAACGTTGAGATTAGTACTGTCTGGGCTGCAAAATCGGGTTCGTTATCGTATTCTTCTGCGAGAATGGATGCGTTGACACCCGTCGGCATACCGGAAGCGATAATGAGTGCCTGTGCAGCGATACCTTCCAATCCAAGCAGTAGCACAATTGAAATCCCGATAGCCGGGCCAATCAGAAGACGCAAAAATGTGCTAATATACACATCAAGGCGATACAGTTGAATTGGATATTTTACAATCTGTGCCCCGAGTGTCAGAAGCGCCACAGCAACCATACTTTGCTGCGCATAGGTCAGCGGCATGGACAGGAAAGTAGGCAAGGGAACCTTCCACATGTGTAACAGAATCCCCAGCAAGAGTGCATACGGGACGGGCATTTTAAGAAATCCAATAATCACCGCACGGTAATTACCTTTGAGCTTCGCGCCCTGAATGGACAACACGCCATAGGTGAACGTCAGTAATGCCTGCAAAGACATGACCAGCGCCTGAATGGAAGAGGCGAGTGGATCGCCGCGGAATACCAGTGCATTGATGGGCAGACCATAGTTGCCTGCGTTATCCAGCATAATACTGTTGTTGAAAGCAGCCTTCATGCCTTTATTCATCCGAAGCGAGCGTGCAAATACAGAACCTACAATATAGAGAATCAATACATATATCGCGTAAAAGAGTGTCACGGTCCCAAGCAGTTCGCCCGACATATCCGAGTGATACATGCTCATAAAGACGGCTGCGGGGGTAATACAATAGAAATTGATTTTGGCGAGTGTGTACAAGTCCAGCTTGAACACCTTTTGCATCCAGGACCCGACGGCGATCAGGAGAAAGACGGGCAGGACGACTTCAAGCATGATGTCTGCAATCATTAGTTCAACTTCCTTTTTCATGAAAATTTCAATCCAATTTCGAAAATACTTTGCTTATTATATCATTTTATACACACACGGAAGATGTAATTAGTTAAAAAAGATAAGGGGGCTTCCCATCATGATTCCAGATCATCTGGATGTTGGTTTATCGATATTGTTTATTGGCTTCAATCCGAGCATTACCTCTGGAGAGACAGGTCACCATTATGCTTACAAAGGAAACCGGTTCTGGCGCATCCTTGAACGGTCGGGATTAACCCCGCGTTTATACGATGCCCAGGAGGATGGAGAGTTGCTGAAGCTAGGATATGGATTCACGAATATTGTGGCCCGTCCCACCAGAGGTATGGAGGATATTACAAAGGAAGAGTACGCAGAAGGACGACAGATTTTACGGCAAAAGCTGGAGAAATACCGACCGGACATCGCTTGTTTTGTCGGAAAAGGTGTATACACCCAGTACAGCAAGCGCGCCAAAGTGCAATGGGGATTCCAGGACGACCCGGTCGTCAAGGAGATTCAGGAGTTCGTCGCTCCGTCGTCCAGCGGACTCGTGCGCATGTCGATGGATGAGATTGTGGCGATCTATTCACAGCTTGCTGATTTTGTCACGGAGAAGAAGTGGTGCTAAGAGGGACGGAAAGCTTTAAAACAAACATAGATACATAGACTAGTTTTATGATAATGTAATAGGAAAATATTACTATTTTAATTGATCCGATTGGAAGGGATGGTAGATTTACATTGGAAGAGATTGAAAAGCTTAATAAAACTGTTTACAGAAATTTGGAGCAAATTTTGCTCAAGCTCGATAACAGGCTCGATTTGAAATTACATGCCTTTGTTTTGGATGAAGATCAGAAGGTTATCAAAACGATGCGAGTCAAGAGTATATTGAGTGATGAGGAAGGTCAAGAACTGGAAGTTTTTCAAGAGATTTTGACAGGGATAACGGAATTTGCAGAGAAGGTTGGATTTTTAAATGATGAATGGGAGACTCCGACTGCCATTTTACAGTTCTTTTGCAATGCTACTACAACTGGTTTAAATGAAAAATATTCGGCACTCAATAACGTGAGTACTGATATTACTGAAGATCAGGAACAGGAAGATGGGACTACTACAACAAAACAGTATAGAAAATATTCCGATGAATGGAATTTGTTGTACACAAATTATTTTGATGTCGATCTTTTGAAAAATGTATTTAGAATAAAGTATGTATTATCCATAGAGTGCATGGATTCGAGTGCTAGGGAAATATTTTTGGAAAAACCTCAACTTTCTCTTCTTAGAATAATTCTCGACTATTATTTTAAAGATTATTTCCAACTGGATGAAGGGCAGGAATTAATTTTAAATGAAAATACAGATCTAGAAAATCAATATATGGAGAATCATGTACAGTTCCTCCAACGGATGGTGCGAATATTCTTTGGAAAGGCTCAAGATTTTATCAGTAAGGGAAGCAATTTGAATGATATGATAAATGAAGATGAAGATGAAGACCTTAGCAATATAGTAACTAACCAGTACTATATTAATAATTTGTTAGAAAAAATTGATGGTATTTCTACAAGGACTTATGAGGGTGCAAATCCATTTGGGTGTATGTTGATTTTAGGAGAAGGTTTATTAGGAAATTTAGAACTGATAAATTATTCCATCCGATTTGAAAATACTCATCCAATTAATCTGGAGGATGCGAGGAGAATCAGAAAATTACTTGAGCTTACCAATAGCGAGAACGATCTATATCTCATTGCTGATGATGAGTTTATATATGGGATTGGTAAAGTTAATTGGGATTTTGTTCAGGATAATATGATTTTTAAAATAGAATTTAAGGGGATATCCAAGTATGATCTAGTTCTTGTAACCGTTGAAGAAAGGAAACAACTTGATGCAAGTGTTGTTATAGAACAAGAATCAAAAATTTTAAAGATGACGACTTCCTTCGAAATTGTATCGAGAAAATTATGTAGTATTGCTTTTAAGAATCCAGGAATAGGTTCAGGGGAGTTCTCTAGCGAACTGTTTGAGCGAACCATGAGAACGGAATTTAAAGAGGAAAATCCTGAGATTACAGATGAGCAGATTGAAACGCTGCGTATGGTTATTAAAAAAGCTACTGAGCAGCAGAGTGGAACGATGGTAGTTATAACTAGCGTTAAAACCGCAGAGGATGAACTGAAGAAATTGAAAAAACAATCCACGGCGATTATCCCAACAGAAATCAGCCCGGAATTTATCAAACATCTGACGTCAATTGATGGAGCAATTTATTTTGATATTACGGGGAATTGCCATGCGATTGGAGTCATATTGGACGGACTTGCAGATGAGAATTTAGGAGATGCCAGTCGAGGGGCGAGGTTTCATTCAGCTTATCGTTATTTGGAAAAGTTGAAAAAATATGAGAAAGGTAAAAAGGCTTGTGTAATAGCTATCATTTCAGAGGATGGTATGGTTAATCTTATACCAGAACAAGCTAACGAAGCAGTTGTAAGGCAATTAGTTGTAGAAATGATTGGGTATATTAAGAAAAAAAGGGGAAGCGATGATCCTTCAATAGAACAAGAAATTTTGGAATCTGAGAGACGTTTGGAAATAATCGCAGGCGAGAAGGCTATCGATCATCATCATTATTTTAAAATAGCAGATGTCTTTTTTGAGGAATTATTGTATTTAGAGGCATCAAAATACTATACACGAGGTTTAAAGGGAAGTAACCGCTTCATTATAAGATATGTTCGTGATTTAGCGTTATCTTTTCTAAGATATGCAGCGAGCCTTCCAAAACAAGATGAAAATAAACTACCGATGTATAATGAGGCATTGACACAGTTCAATTTATTAATAGAGAATTCATCGGAATCAGAATTAATGAGTAACGATTACAATTGTCGGGCAATTAGTTTGCACCGAATTGGGGAATGGGAAAATAAAAAAGAACTTTTTAATTTAGCTTTGCTAGACTTTGATAAAGCCTTAGAACTTCAGAAGATAGGAATAAGGTATGTTATGTATACTAATCGTGGATCTCTTCACAAAACAATGGGCAATCCAGAACTGGCTCTTAATGATTTTATATCAGCTGAAATAGAAAAATCACGCGTGAAGCAAATAAAATGGATTGAATTACTTATTAAAAGTGATTCTCACCTTTTTATCCAAGCGATAGATAGATATACCGAAATTAAGGGAAGTAATAAAGATATAGCAAACCTTGAAGAAGTACTGAAAAAAATGGGATCTGAAACTTTCACCAATCACCCTGACGTTACTGCTTCACTAGAAAAAAGTGGTCTAATCAGCATTACAGATTATGCCGAGACGCAAGGTGTAGAACTATGAGTGTTGTAAAAGCAGGATTAATGAAAATATCTTCTTCATTAGAAGACAGCTCATTTGTGGTAGTTTTTATTCACGGAATAGGTGGTGACCCTTATAATACATGGAGAAAGAACCCACAGACCAAAACGATGATTGAATTACTAGGCAATGACCCAGACTTGAAAGATGCTGAATTCTATAGTTATGGCTATAGAACGGGCATCAAGCCTTTGCAATATGATTTTAAGAAAGTAGCCAAATTATTGCATTCAGACATACAAGCAAATTTGGCAGGGAAAGATCTGCTTTTTGTTGCTCATAGTATGGGCGGGTTGGTTGTTCAGCAATACATAGTGGATCGCTATGAATCGTACGAGAGTGCTGACCTGAAATGTGTAAAAGGTGTAGTCTATCTGTCAGTCCCTTTTTATGGCTCTGGGTGGGCTGAGTTGTTACCTAAAAAAATGGTAAATAGGCAAATTCGATCATTAAGAAGAAAAAATAAAGATTTGGTTCAGTTGGAGGAGAATTGGAATAAGTATGTATACAGGGGTGGAATAGACAAGCTTGTTGATTCGCTGAAGCATGAGATTTCACAAATTTCTTTTTATGGGGTACGCGACCAAGTAGTTGTAGAATCATCTTCAACACCATTATATCTAGGTTCTGAAGTGAACTATGTTGATGAGGATCATAAAAGTATTTGCAAGATAGATGACAAGACTACCGTGTATAAATTGATTCGTAGTTTTTTGATAAAACTAATAGTGCCCCAAAGTATCAAGAGAGATTACATGATATTACATGTTCATGGATTTGATAAGCAGCAGCTTCCAGAGAATGCACATTTTGAGCTAGATTGGACAGAATACTTTGACGCTAACACATCCCCTCGAAGGCTTCCATCTTCCGAGGAATGGGGAGTTATGAGTAAAGAGTTGAATGAGGCTGCCAAGTATTGGTCTCAGAAAAAAGTAACTGCTGAAAGCTCCATTCGAGTATATGCAAAGCTTAATCTTCCGGGGGGAGTATTAATCGGGAATCGTTTTTCGCGGACAAGAGGAGTACATATTGAAGTGGCTCAATATGAGCAGATATGGTCTTCTACGGAATTAGACTCGAACTTCAAAGTTGCAAAAATAACACATTCAGGAAACGAGATAACTAACAAGAGGGCAGTAATGGTATTGAGTGTAACTAGAGATATCAAAAATGATATACAAGCATTTTTGAATGATTGTAGCGTGAATTACAGTCAGCTAATAAACTTATCTCCCGATTCTGGAGCTGGCAGAGACAGTATAGTGGGTGCTGGACAAGCAGTTGCTTTTGCTGCTGAGGTTAAGGTTGCGGCTGATGAATTAAAGCAAAGTGGCATTGAGACAATTGATTTATACCTGAACTGTCCGATTGGTGTTGCTATATTGGTTGGCCATTATTTGACAGCGGTTAGTCCTATAAGGATTTTTGATTATGCTAATCCTGGATATGTAGTGGCATGCAGTATTTAATTGTTTCATATAGTTTTAGATGGAGTTCACCCAGTCGGCTTCGCCGATAAGGGCGAATTCTTTTTTTTTGGATAAAGTGAGAGGTTTCGGGAACGGCTTCCGTCTATATAGTACAGAACCATGCATGGAAGCTGTAGAGAAGGGGGATTACATGACTCAACAGATACCGGAGGAGGAGCTTATTCAGCGTATTGTTGCAGGGGATAAGCAGTTGTTCTCCGTGCTTGAGGATCGATATAAAAATAAAGTCTACGGCATTATGCGCGGAGTGGGCGCGAGTCATCCGGATGCACAGGATCTCGCTCAGGATACTTGCTTTCATGGCTGTAGATACGAGACTTGGCAGTGGGAAGTATCAAAGGTTTGTATTCCAACTGCATGATGATATTCCAGATCACGTATTTGTACGGGGGGGGAATTAAGTTATATATAAATCCCTGATCATTATAATCTTGATACTGGAAAAATTACAGCAAACAATACAACGGTGGATTGGAGCTTCCAATTCAACATCGATATGACCAAAGCCAAATTAATGGCTGTTGAGGCTCCCATGGACAACACCTACACCACTCCTGAGGGCTTGAAACTGGATATGACACAGCTTGTGCGTACGCCAAACGGGACCCGCCTTGACATGAACATCAGTCTGGATGATCAACTTCGTGCCAAAGTCGGAGAGAATTGGGCGGATGATATGGACTTAATGTATCATATCGAAATTCCGGAAACGAACGAATATCGAATTTTTAACGAGAACAGACCCAATGCCCGTCAAGCCAAATTTCGGTTCCGAGATATGACTAGACTGAGTGAGAATAATGATGGTCAGATGAGGCTTTCTGAGACATGGGACCCTGCTTATGTTACGGTGGATGCGAAGAAGATTCGCTTTGTCCTGGATGGCTATACCATCCCGGTGTGGGAGGAGAAGTCCGTGGAAGTGGATTTGGAAAAGATGCGTAAGGATGCTGAATTTTACACCTACGTACTACAGCTTGAACAATTTGGAGATGAAATTTTATTTTCCAAATATAATTATTGGCCAGTGCAGCAATCATTAAAGCTACCAGAAGGAAACTTTGAAGGGAACTCTTCTCTTGTTTTGGAGGGAGTAGGGACTTTCCAAAATGATATTAATGGAGATCAATGGGTGGCTATAGATCGGGAAGGAAAGGAGTATCCCGTTGAAGTGATGGGAACTACGGATCAGCCTTATAAAAACGAAGAATACATCGTAGGTGATCTCAGGTTGATTATCCATGGTTTTAAAAAAGAAAATGGAACGAAATTCACTTTGAAACGAACCGCAGTTAACCGAGAGTTCCGTGATGTAAATTGGGAAGTGGATCTTCCGTCGTACGATAGCCTGCCTTGGCTGAAATAACCAGTAGTACAATTCTCAGACATGAAGTAAATGAAGTTTTGAATGGATGATATAAGGATGGATCAACAGATTTAAGTGTGAATGTACAGGAATATAAGGTATAAGCTTAATATACGAAAGAGGCCCTGCATAATGGTATGCGGGGCCTCTTTCGTATGCACCAGATTTACAGGGAATGCGAGTACCTAACGAATTCATCTTCAGAAAAGAGCAGTACCCTTTCCGAATTATGCCGATTCCCTTGGAATCAACGTAGTCGATAACATAACCGTCTCTTTCGGCGTTCCCGGGCGTTCGATCCGGCGTTGCAAAGCCTCGACGGCGCGCTGTCCGAGTTCCTCTTTACACAGATTAACTGTGGTCAGGGGCGGGGAGGACGTAACCGCAGAGTGTACATTGTCGATACCGATGACAAGGCAATCTTTAGGTGTAGAGATACCGATCTCCTGTAATTTGTGCATCCATTGCAAAGCAATATCATCATTAACACCAATCCAGGCATCGGGACGTTTGTCATCTGGCATGTTTTGAATGGTGGTAGCCAATTGGTTAACCCATTCGCCGTTCTCATACGGAATATTCCATTCTCTGAAGCTGGTCGTATGACTGGTGTCCACATGGAAATGGTTCAAAGCCAACTCAATCCCGATTTTCCGCTGGGCGAAGCTCGCAGCACGACCATCATCTGTGATGAGGCCGATCCTTCGGCAATTCATAGACATTAGATATCTCGCGACGGTGATGCCAGCTTCCAGATTATCATGGCTGATCGTATCACAATTAAGTAGGGGCTCCTGATGATCTACCAAAATAATAGGCCGACCCATCTGAGAGAGTCGTTGCAGAACCGTATGCGGGAAAGCCCCCATGACAATAATCCCGGCACAACGTTCCCAATCCAAATGAGGAGCAATAGCTTTTTCGGGAGAGGTGTTCTCGTCCGTCACTCCGAGTGAGGGAGATACAATGGCATGATGCCAACCACGCTCATTACAGGCGGAGATCATGCCTGACAGAACACGTTGCCAGTAGTGGGGTTCACCGCGGTTGAGCTGATTCATGCAAATGAGAACAAACGGTGGATCGGACGGATCTGCATGGTTTGCAGCAGGAATATTGTTAGCACCCGGAGTACTTTGGCGATACCCCAGTGCCCGAGCGAGTTCCAGAACTCGTGCGCGTGTCGCTTCACTGACACCCGTCTTGCCACTGAGTGCGCGGGAGACGGCATATTTGGATAATCCGAGCTGGTCAGCCAGCGTCTGAATGGATACTTTGCGTGACATATCATTACTCCTTCATTTGACGATCATCTTCTGACACAGTACACTTACAAATAATAATGTTATTATAATTTATCATAACAAAAATAACAATATAGTTATAAGGAGACGACATCCATGGAACAGTTCAGATTACCGAAAATCCCTATGCCGCATCTGGAATTGCCGCAAGCTGTGCAGGATATTCTGACTGAGGCGGACGAGCGTTTGCAACATCGACCGAGATTGCTGGCTCAGTTTCGCAATTGTTTTCCCAATACACTGGAAACGACCACGAAGCTACTGGAGGATGGGACAACCTTTGTGATTACAGGGGATATTCCCGCCATGTGGTTAAGGGATTCCGTAGAGCAGGTTATGCATTATGTTCCGCTTGCGAAGGATGACGAGAAGTTGCAACGTATCATTGGAGGGCTGATCAAACGGCATACGTTCTACGCTGATATGGATATCTATTCCAATGCGTTCAATGAAACGGCGAATGGATGGCATTGGGACGCCAATGATGAGACGGAGATGTCGCCCTGGGTGTGGGAACGGAAGTTTGAGCTGGATTCTCTTTGTTTCTCCATGAAGCTGGCTTATACATATTGGCGGGAGACGGAACTTACGGATATATTCGATGAGCGCTTCAAGAAAGTGATGGAGAATATCGTACAACTATGGGAGACGGAGCAGCATCACGCAGAGCGTTCATCTTACCGGTTCATGCGTCGCAATTGTCCAGCCCATGATACGCTGCGTAATGAAGGATTGGGTATGCCCGTGAATTACACAGGGATGATTTGGTCCGGATTTCGTCCGAGTGATGATGCCTGTGATTTTCATTATAATATTCCGGCGAACATGTTTGCTGCGGTAACCTTGCGTCAGATGGGGGAAATCGCAAAGTGGGTGTTCAGGGATGAACAACTGGTAAGCCGGATGGCTCGTTTGGAAGAAGAAATACGACATGGCATTTCCCTGTACGGTACTTACCGTCATCCAGAGTATGGGCAGATTTATGCCTATGAGACGGACGGTTACGGCAACTTTTGTCTGATGGATGATGCGGGTACACCTGGGCTGATGTCTATACCGTATATGGAGTATGCTTCGATTGAAGACAGGGTGTATCAGAACACTCGTCGATTTATTTTGAGTAAGGAAAATCCGTTCTATTATGAAGGGCGGGTAGCTAAAGGTATTGGTAGCCCCCATACCCCTCCGGGATACATCTGGCACATGGCACTATCCATGCAGGGTCTGACCGCAGACAATGACGAGGAGATGCAGGCGATGATTGAATTGCTGGAAAATACGGATGCGGGTACCGGATATATGCATGAGGGTTTCCACGCCGATGATCCAAACACGTTCACCAGACCATGGTTTGCTTGGTCCAACAGCCTGTTCTCGCAGTTGGTGTATAAGGCAATGAAAAAAGGAATTCTATAAAATGATGAAAGTTCAAAAAAATACTCACTGCTCGCGAAGCAGCCGTTCCGGTTACGAATCGTTCTTTTGATCGCTGTTATCCCCGGATTTCCTGATCGACTTTTGTAAAGTCGAAATCCGGTGATAAAGGCGAACGCTTTGCTTCTTCAGAATCGATTTCGTTCCCTGCACTACTTTTACTATCGAGCGCGACTGTTTTTGAACGATATCATTTTTAGAATAGGAGAGTAGGTAACAAACAAGAAAGCCCAAACTGCTGAACTTTGCAGTTTGGGCTTTGTTTATACTGAAAAACACAGGCGCTTCGCTATGTGTTTTTCAGTAGATCGGCGATGAACACTTTCTGGCCTGTGCGGGCGCTTTCCAGGGAAGCGAGGACCATGGCCATGCTGAACTGGTTATCACTGCAATCGGTCTCAGGTAGTCGTCCGGATTCCAGTGCGGCGAACATGTCTTCGAGACAGCCGTGATGACCTGTTTTGTCCATGACAGGCATTTCCGCTTCAATCCGCTCACTTGGCTGGAAAAAGGATGGTTTGCCGTCAGAATCCAGGCTTTGTGCAGTAACCACCTCAGCATAGATGTCATCATGACCATCCCAGATGGCGGTTCCTTTTTCACCGATTACGCGCCAGCTTGCTTCCCATGATGTAGGTACACCCTCTGCGCACCAAGACCCGCGATAGTTGAACACGGACCCGTCAGACATCTCAAATATACATAACGCCATCGCATTGCCCTGATACCAGGAACCTGGAGGATTGAATTCATGGCAGTACACCGATACCGGGTTGGCTCCGAGAATATAACGTGCCTGATCAAACGTATGTATTGCCATATCGAGCAGCAGCGGGCTATCCATCAGATCCCGGAATCCGCCGAAGTGTGGCCCGAGGAAAAAGTCGGCTCCTGCGTAACCTACTTGCCCTATAGCTCCGCCGGAAATGAGGTGCTGGTAGGCGCGGATACGCGGATCGAACCGGCGGTTCTGCATGACGGCTTGAATGTGTCCTGTGCTGCGAGCGGTTTGCACAATATCTGTGCAGTCTGAGAAGGACTCTGCCAGTGGTTTTTCGCCAAATACGTGACATCCTTCCTTCAGCGCCGTCATGGCAATGCCGTAATGACTCGCCGGAATCGTGACATCGAATACGATATTTGCACCAGTCGCTTGAATGGCTTCACGGATATCGGTGAACGTAGGGCAGATGAGGCCATGTCTTGTAGCAAAAGTAATGGCTGTCTGTTCATACAGATCGACCAGTCCCACTATTTCTGTATCTGGCCTTTGTAAGGCATAGTCCGCCCACGTGTTTGCCATGGCACCGCAGCCAGCAATAATTACCCGATAAGGATGAGTCATGTTCTCATCTCCTTCGCATGGATTGTGTTATACAGCTCGCAGGGTTTCCTATACCGGATTGGGTACAAAATCGCCGCCGCGGCATTGTTTCAAATATCGCAATGCATGCACCTGTCCGGTCATTTCGAGTTCGTCTTTGTAGACGGGATCATGCCAGCCTTCAATATCAATCGTGCCCTGATAACCGTTCTGACGCAGAATGGTGATAATGTCTGCCCAGTTGTTATCCCCGAAACCGGGTGTGCGGTGCCAGACAAATTCACGTGGGCCATGCACGCCGTATTCCTTGACAATATCCCAGGCAATCGTGGCATCTTTGCCATGTACGTGGAAGACTTTATGAGCCCATTTGCGTAGCTGTGGAATAGGATCAATCAGGCTGGACATTTGATGGCAAGGCTCCCATTCCAGGCCTACATTTTCATCCGGAACAGCATCAAACATCATCTCCCAGGCCGTTGGGTTATGTGCGATGTTCCAGTCGCCTGTCTGCCAGGTTCCGCCCATATCACAGTTTTCAAAAGCAATGCGTACACCCCGGTCTGCTGCCCGGCGTGCCAGTTCACCAAATACTTCCTTGAACCGGGGGATGGACTGGTTAATGGGTTGATCGGTCAGACGTCCGGTGAACCCGGAGACGATATCTGCACCAAAGAGCTGTGCGTGATCGATCACTCGCTCCCAGCTCGCCAATGTATCGGCGTTGTCTCCGGCTCCTGTGAGCGGGTTACCAAATACACTCACCGCGGAGATGACAATGCCTTGTTCGTCCACGATTTCACGGACACGTTTGGCTGTCTCTGCCAAGTCCAGGTCGCCAGTCGTTTGCCAGAAGGTCAGGTTAAATGATTCGAAGCCATGTTGCATGATCTGCGGGATAACGCGGACGGCGTCCTGCCCGCCTACAAGGGTACCGATGCGTAATGATTTATTCATGGTTGTAATTCACTCCAATATTGGCTTATAGTACTTCGTGACACTCATTATAGCCGTGGATTAACGGGATGGCTCTACACAATCTTGTGTAATATTAGTCGGATCTTGTGAAGAGGGGGAAGAAGTCGTGCTAGATCTGAAAGCGCTTCACGAAAACACCCGAATTGATCATAAATCACATCCATTTCAGTTGTTCCGAAATCGGTGTTCAGATATGAAAGCGGAAGAATGTATTCTATATTTGCATTGGCATGAACATTTCGAACTGATTATCATGCGCAAGGGCAGTGCGCTGTTTCATATTGATAGCAAACCTTATGTGGTTCGAGCAGGTGAGGTCATCATCATTCCTGGAGGTACATTGCATGTCGGATATGCTCTGGATGAGGGGGGTGTGCATTATGATTCCGTTGTAGTCAACCGTGCACTGTTTCATGATTTCACCCATGATCCTGTGCATGAGCAATATGTCGCGCCGTATTTGGAAGGTAGGGTGAGGTTTCCGGTCAAACCGGCAGAGGAAAATGCAGCCTGCACAGGTTATTATTCTTTGCTGAATGAGGCTGTAGAGGAAATGGCGTTACAGCCCCCAGCTTATCAGCTCGTGGTGAAGTCCAAACTGCATGCCTTGTTCACCCTGCTTGCTCGTACATTTATGCCGCAGCAGTTACCGGATAAATCGGTCGGATCGTACTTTCCCAATCGCGAACGTTTTAAACAGTTGATCGCACAGATTGAAGCCGACCCCACAGGTAAGATGTCTGTTACGGAAGCGGCAAGTCATGTGGGACTGAATGCGTATCACTTTTGCAAAATGTTCAAAAAGCTGACCGGACGTACCTTTGTGGAATACGTGAACGGGTGCAGGATGAGTGAGGCAGAGCAGCTGCTGCAAGGCAGCAGTCTGACCATTACGGAGATTGCCGCCAGAGTAGGCTGCGACAATGCCAACTATTTTACGAAGTTATACAAACAGTACAAGGGAGTAACTCCTTCCGGGGGGCGAATGAAGAAACAAGTCTGAGTCACAAAAGTCCGCTGCTCATCGTCATGTATGCATTAAGCGGAGGGGATTGATGTACATGACAGAGCATCATAATGAGCCAGTATGGGATGTTATCATCATTGGAGCAGGCATTGCCGGTTTAACCGCCTCGATTTATCTGGCTCGTGCAGGAAAGACTGTACTGTTGCTCGACAAAGGGGTACAGATCGGAGGACGCGCTATCTCAAATGAGATTGCGGGAGCACGCGTAAACTTGGGGGCTCATGCTCTCAGTAAAGCAGCGTTACCCATTCTCCATGAGGTAGGCGTCACACCTATCGGATCAGTACCGAAACCGCCAGATACCTTGGTGTTTGAAGGAACAAACGGCGGGAATAAGACAATTTCCCTAGCACAGCTCTTGCTCGGATCGTTTTTGAAATGG
The DNA here is from genome assembly GCF_000316035.1 of Paenibacillus sp. PAMC 26794. Lineage (GTDB taxonomy): Bacteria > Bacillota > Bacilli > Paenibacillales > Paenibacillaceae > Paenibacillus. The sequence goes on along the minus strand of NZ_ANHX01000046.1, from coordinate 12,772 downwards.
AGAGAGAAGTGCCAGCTTCTTCGGTTCTACAGTTCTCTCCGAAAGGTAGATACATCCGTTTTGCATAACGTTAGTTTGCAGACTTACCTGGAAACCCTGGTATCCAGTCCACGTGTACGTAGTGTCGTATTTGCGCTTGTTCGTTTGAGCACCTATTGCGATGCTCCTGATCAGGTAAGTGCTGGCGCCGTCATTGAACAACTCAAACAGGACCAAGTATTGTATATAGATGGAGGCTGGCAATTCCTCGTTGGTCGGCTCACAGAACAAGCTCAGCAGGCGGGTGTATCCATCCGCACAAGCTCGGTCGTACGAGAAATTGCCGGAAGTTATCCTCAGATGATGGTTTCCTTAAAAGATGGTTCACAGTTGACGACTCGCCACGTCTTATCAACGGCTGGCCCATTGGATACTCTAGCTCTGCTTAATCCTGCTCTTTCACCCATTGAAGCCAAACTGTATCACAAGTTAACTCCTGTTCGAGCCGCATGTCTGGATCTCGTTGTGTCTGGGATGCCTCAACCGAAAACAAAATTTGTTTTAGGCGTAAATCATCCTTGGTACTACTCCAACCATTCCGCCGCGGCCTCCTTATCAGAGAACCCGGTACATGAAGTTGTGCATGTGATGAAGTATTTGTCGGAATCATCAAAATCGGATCCAAGGCAGGATGAAGACGAACTAAAGGGCTTTCTCGATTTGATTCAGCCGGGGTGGCGCCAGCATATCATTAAGCAGCGGTTTCTTCCACGAATGCTTGTCTCACATGGCAGTGTCACAGCTGAGAACGGAGGTCTCTCGGGTAGACCTAGATCTGAGATCACAGGAAGACCGGGGCTCTATGTTGCTGGCGATTGGGTAGGGGATGAAGGGATGCTGATTAATGCTTCTCTCGCGAGCGCAAAACGGGCTGCTCAAATGATAATAGAAGGCAGAGGAAAAGATAAGGAAGGAATACATTATGGAGATTGAATTGGTATACAGGACATATAGACCCCTTCTTCTTTCTGTCGCATATCGTATGCTGGGATCTGTCATTCATGCTGAGGATGTGGTTCAGGACGCATTTGTAACAGTACAGCAGCAGGGTATCCATAAAGAGAGTAGCTCTGTTCGGAACCTGAAAGCATACTTATGCAAAATGGTAACTAACCGTTGTCTCGATTACTTGAAATCAACACGTAAAAAAAGGGAACTATACGTCGGGACATGGCTACCGGAACCTCTGGTGCAAAATTATAAGGCTGCTCGAGAATCAGTATCAGCCGTGGAACATGATCCACTTCAAACGATTGAACTGGAAGATACGATTTCGTACGCCTTCCTGGTCATGCTTGATCGGCTAACCCCAATTGAGCGCGCGGTATTTATTCTGCGAGAAGCTTTTGAATTTGATTATGGCGATATAGCAGACTTCTTGAACAAGACGGAGGTCGGCTGCCGGAAAATATACAGTCGTCTTAAACGTAAAATCCAGGACGAGCCGGAAGTCGAGTTGACTCCCAGCGTTCAGTCCGAGCAGCTTGCGCTTCGTTTCCTCCAAGCCACGTCGAGTGGAGACATGGAAGGACTCTTAAAAATGCTTTCCCACGATGTCGCCTTGTACAGTGATGGTGGTGGTAAAGTTGTGGCAGCAATTAAACCCGTTACATCAAGCCAGCGGGTGCTGGCGTTCATTCAAGGGCTCTTATCCAAAGGGGACAGCGCTGGTATTGTACGTCTCGTCAAGGTCAATGGACAACTAGGATTTGTATTAAGCAGCCCCTCTGAGGCATTCCCGACTGTGGTCAGCCTGGCTTTTAGAAACGATTGTGTTGAGCGGATCTATATCTTGCGTAATCCGGATAAGCTGCAACATCTGAATTTAGGTTAAAGTGAAGTGAATTTGGATACTCATTTCATAAACCTGGAGAACAGACGATTGGCTTTCTTGGCGAGGTCGTCCATTTTGACGTTGGCATGATCGAACTGATTGTATCCCCATTTGATCGTTTGCAGCATGCGTGGAGAGATGGGCGTACCTTTGATCCGTGGATAGATGTTGTGATAAGCCCAGACCAGATGCTCCCAGCGATTGTCATTGCCGTCCTGAATATACTCGGATACGTCAATCACTTTCCCGCGTCCATCCTGAAGTATTACATTTTTCAGATGAATGTCGCGAGGGTTCAACCCGCGGTTGCGAACGGCTTCTCGCGCTGCGTCCACATCGAGCATCACCTGCTCGGGGACGGGGATTCCCTTTTCCAAACATTCCAGCAGCGTATCCCCGGGTTCAAAACTGATCACGAGTACATTCCGGCCGCTGCCGTAATAGGTAGGGAAGTATGGCAGACCTTTGAGCTGCTCGTATACCTGTTTTTCATTTTCGAGTTTGTCCAAGGCATGATCCGAGTACATCTTGAAGGCATACTGCGGCAAGCCGTCATACGTAAATACAGCCGCGTCCGTACCTGTGCCAATGCAATTCAATCCTTCTACATCGCCGATGATGTTCACGAGCTCATTCCGGTCGCTTCCGATGACTTGGATCTGTTGTAATGCTTCTTCCGCCTGGAACCAATCCGGTCGATTCATGGGTGGTGCCCCCTTTTAGGATATGCCTGTACGATTTTTTTCATATAATCATTTTCTAACGAACCGAGTAAGTCTTATTTCACGTAAATCGGCAGATATGAAAATGTAACGAATCAGAGTCACGCTATTGGCTCATTTGCTTGCAGTAAACACGTTCTACAATCGAAATAAGACTAATTAGCGTGTCTGGGGTTCGTTAGATTCCTTAAAACCACGTGATCCACGTGATAAGGTGTGTGAGATTCGTTAGCGCCGGGCCCGCACTGGCCCCGGGCTAGACCCGTACTAGCATCCCGGTCCCAGATTCGCTGCCCTCTATAGAGTATATTATGCGTTCTGCTCCGCAATTTCATCTTTTGGTGATGTTACTATATAAACGATACGGATCGAATCGGAAACGGTTGCGTCAGAAGAAAATAACGGAAGCGCGCTTGCGGCAATGTTGCCCGGGCTTTATACTGTGAGCATTAAGGGATCTCATGTAGATCCGGCATACAGAAAGGCAGATTACTTATGGCACAATACCCGCAGTGGTCTTATTCGCAGTCGCGGGCGAGTATGTTCGATGAGTGCCTGCGCAAATATTATTATCATTATTACGGTGCCCATAACGGCTGGAAGACAGACTCTGCTGATGAGATGCAAGTTCGTCTGTACCGTCTGAAGCAGCTCAGCAATCTGTATCTTGTCTTCGGAGACCTCGCGCATCGGATGTGTGAGTCGGCGGTACGCAGCAGGGAAGAGGGCAAAGATAAACCGCGTGAACACTTCCTGGAACAGACGATACGCAAGCTGCTGAATCAGGCGTATGTGGAATCCATGGACGCGGATCAGTGGCGGCTGAACCCCAAGAATCGCACGATGCTGTCTGAGATTTATTACGGGGCTGACACGTTGAATAACCGGATTGCCACGATTAAGGAACGGGCTTCGGCCTGTGTCGGTAACCTGTACCAGACGCTTACGTGGGAGGACTTGTCCCGGGCAAGTACGGACATTCTGGAGATTGAGAAATGGGATACCATGATGCTGCACGATACGCGTGTGTATGTGAAGATGGACTTATTGTATCGGCGCAGTAACGGCAATATTGTCATTGTGGACTGGAAGACGGGCAAGGAAGATGACTTCTCGGATCAGCTAATGCTGTACGCATCCTATGTGAGAGAGCACTACCGGGTTCCCTTGGAGCAGATTGAGCTGCGAGTGGAGTATCTGTTAACAGGAAAACACCGAGAGTTTACAGCCACAGAAGAGGATATCCGGAAGGTGGAGGAGAACGTGGGTCGTTACATTGAGGAGATGCGATCCTGCGTGGAGGATGAGTATTACAACCGTCCCAAGGACGTCACCTACTTCACAGCGATGCCTTCCCACCGGTCCTGCCGGGATTGCAACTTCCGCGAAGTATGCAGTGAGCGAGCAGTCTGAAGCCCCAAAACTGGTGGAGCCAAAAGGCCTTATACCAACCAACAAGCTATTTCTTATGTGAAAAAAATCAAGAAGCGCAAGCCGGGAACATCATTTGCCCGACTTGCGCTTTTATTGCGTTCCACAGGCCTGGCGACAAGGCGCCGGGTGGAACGATCATATCAAGATTACTGGACAGCGGCGGTATTCTCCAGCGCCTGACCCGCAGGAACATAGGCATGCCCGAGATCCCGGGCAACCGCCTCATACGTGATGTGTCCATTCAGCACGTTGACCGCGCTGCGAATGGACGAACTGCCGCGAATCGCGGCGGCTGCACCGTGGTTGGCCAGCTGCAGCGCGTAAGGCATGGTGGCGTTGGTCAGCGCCACCGTGGACGTACGCGGCACGGCGCCCGGCATGTTCGCCACCGCGTAGTGCACGACGCCATGTTTCACATAGGTCGGTTCATCGTGGGTCGTGATATGATCAATGGTCTCAACGATCCCACCTTGATCAATCGCCACATCCACAATGACCGAACCCGGTGCCATCGTCTTCACCACCTGCTCGCTGACAAGCGTTGGCGCCTTGGCGCCCGGAATCAGCACCGCACAGATCAACAGATCTGCCGCCGCAACAGCTGTTGCAATGTTGGACGGACTGGATACTAGCGTGTGGATCTGATTGCCAAAGATATCATCCAACTGGCGCAGACGATTCAGATTCAGATCAAGGATGGTCACATCGGCGCCAAGACCAATGGCAATTTTGGCTGCATTTGTTCCCACCGTTCCGCCACCAATAATGACCACTTTCCCCCGACTGACGCCTGGTACACCAGACAACAGAATGCCCTTGCCACCTTCCGTTTTCTCCAGTAACTGTGCTCCGATCTGGGAGGCCATGCGGCCTGCGACTTCACTCATGGGTGTAAGCAGGGGGAGAGCACTGTTGACCTCCAACGTCTCATACGCAATAGCCGTTACCCGACTTTTTATAAGGGCTTTGGCAAGCTCCGGTTCCGCTGCGAGGTGCAGGTAGGTGAACAGAATCAGTCCCGGACGAAAATATCCATATTCACTGGCAAGTGGTTCTTTCACCTTGATGATCATATCGGCCTCGGTCCACACTGACTTGGCATCAATCCGAATCTCGGCGCCCGCAGCTTGATATTCATGATCCGTGAATCCACTGCCGGTCCCCGCGCCTTGTTCAATCAGTACCTGGTGACCGGCTCTGATGAAATAAGCAGCCCCGGCCGGAGTCATTGCTACACGATTCTCATTATTCTTGATTTCTTTGGGAATTCCGATTCTCATCACCATGCACCTCGTCCATTTATTGGTTGTTAGCTTATACTACAAGTTTATGACTTGCATAATCGTTTTGCACCTTACTTGATGTCTAATATTTAGGAATTGAACTCAACATATTGTCGAAAAAGACTGTTCAGGACATTTAACCATGGATTATAATGTAAGAAAAAATAACACGAAGAGGGATCGCCATTGCAAAATGACCGTGTGTTTACGATCAAAGATATCCTTGCACGTCCGGTATTTGGCCGAGCACGACTAGCGGCAGGGAAGGATGGAGTGAACCGTCAGGTTGGCTGGGTTCATGTATTGGAGATTACGAATGTATCTCCCTTCGTAAGCCCCCATGATCTTATTTTATCCACTGGACTGTGGCTTCAAACGGAAGAAGGGCGCGAAGAGTATCTGCTTCAGCTAATTGGCAGTGAGGCAGCGGGGCTGTGTGTGGAGTTTGGTACCAGCATATACGGAATTCCGGAAGAACTGATTGAACTGGCGGACAGACACCAGTTTCCGCTGATCGTATTTGAACAACCGGTTCGTTTTGTCGAGATTACGCAGGATATTCACTCTCTGCTCATTAATCATCAGCACCAACTGCTGAAAAGTCTGGAAGCCTACTCCCGCCAGCTTCAGCAGCGCACATTACAGAGTACGGACATGTCTGCTGTGCTGAACCTGTTGCATGAATACGCTGCGAAACCGGTGGTGTACATCTCGTCCATGGAGCCGGGCAGCTTTGTGCCCGAACTGGCTCCGGAGATGGAGCAAGCAATCTATACCTGGTATGAGCAGGAGGTAGAGCACCTGGATCTGAACGATTCGGATACTGAATTATGGTTCCACATGGACGAAGAGAAGGCTCTGCTTTGTCATCCGGTCGTCTGTTTTGGTCAAGTGTTCTCTGCTGTGGGAATGATCGTGCATCCGTCCGCTCCAGTGGAGTATCTCAAGCTGTTACTCGACTATACGGCTAAGGCGGCCGCAGCGCTCACGCTTCGTTCCCAGTTTCTTGAAGAGAAGATGGTTCGCAATCAGAACGAGCTGATCCAGGATCTGATGAATGGCAACATCCATCAGGAGGAACAGGCCCAGACCCGAATGGGACTTCGTTTGCTGGTGAAGGGACAGTACTGGTTTGCAGGAGGGGTCATAGAGATTGAGCATCGATTGAAGGTTACGGGCCGGGAGCGAATGGAAGCGAATCATCAGGATATTCTTGTCCTGCTTCGTTCCCTGCTTAAGAAGAACAATCTGCCCAGCCTGATCATGCTGAAGAACAATCAGGTGTATCTGTGTTGTGCGAAGGAAGCGGTCACGGTTGCCGCGCGTCATCAGTTGCTACGATTGCTGGAAGGAATCGCCCTGGATGTGAAGCGGTTTGCCAGTCGTAATTTGAAACAGGTTATGATTCATGTGGGATTTGGCAAGTTACGCAGCCGTTTGACCAGTCTGCCGGAGAGCCTTCAGGAGGCCTATCAGGTGATCGAAGTTTCGAGATCGGTAGATTCGATGGAACATGTTCACTTTTACGAACGTATGGGTATATATCAAATGTTAAAGGCGTTACCCCAATCCTTCCTGCAACCCTTTGTGCAGGATCACCTGGGTATGTTGATTGAACATGACCAAACGCATCACCTGCGATTGGTAGAGACGTTGGATGCTTACCTGCAGAACTTTGGTTCCAAACGGGATGCGGCCGCTCAGTTATTTATTCATCGGCAGACGTTGTACAACAGACTGGAGAAGCTGGAAGAACTGATGGGTCCAGGTTACATGGATCAAGGGAGAAGAATCTGTCTGGAGATGGCGCTGCTCGCGCACGCGATGATTGAGAATGGACAGTGGCAATCCTCTTGATGAGGTGAAAGGGATGCAACACAGACTGTGCATCGATCTTACACTACCTTGAGCACAGTCTAGCAGTTTTTACTAATCCGCCGGGTATGTCGTAATGAAGCAGGCAGGCGTTGCAGAGTGGAAGTGGAGCGTCGGCCCCGATAAAGCTTCGTTTGACCGGAGAAAGGTGCCAGTGATAATGAAGAAGGAGCAGCCAGCCGATACGGGGGGGACGACCGATCGGCACGTCCTTCTCGTTCTGCCTCAGGGGTTGCCATTGAAATACCGCTTTGATGCAGCCATTCATTAAGTCGTTCGGGATTGATTCCGAGTTGTCCGCTAAGATTACAGATATCGAGGTTTATTCTCACACAAATCCGCCTTTCCTGGAATATCGGGCTGGTAGTAGGGTTTGAAAGGGAAGCATGAATTCGAGATCGGTAAATGCTCATGTACATGTTGGCTGTGCTTGATCGGCGGAATGATCCATTATGTTAAGAAGTAGCGCGGAGGGGTCTATGTATACCTTGTAAAAACGTTTCCATGTCCGCTGTTTTGAATATTTACTATAAATTGGCTTTTAACAAGATTCTATCACTTCACATGCAACTGCGCGTCTCAATATAGTCTCAATTTTGTGAGAAAATATAGTATATTAAAAGTACCAGTATCTAGTATGGAGGACATATATGGGAAACAGTAGTGAGGCTCAATACGATAACTATGTTGGGGATGGGAAACGTTTTGTTGGTCGAGCCAAGGAACTGATGACTCTGGAGCGGTGGTTCAATCATCCGGAAGCGCCACTGACCATATTTTCAATTACGGGTATGGGAGGCATCGGTAAATCTTCCTTGCTTTCAGAGATGTTATCCTTATCTCGTGATCAAGGTGCGACGGCAATATGGGTGGATGGCCGATCATGCGGCGCAACGCCTTCCGTTTTTATGGATTATTTGTCCTCTACGTTGGGGTTGGAAACACTGGATAATGACGGATATCCGCGACCACTGAGCTTGCTGAAAGACACTTCGGTCGAGAAGCGATTGGTCCTGGCAGTGGATAATTATGAAGAACTCGCACTGCTGGAAAGTTGGTTCATGGAGGTCTTCATATCCAAACTTCCGTTAAGAGGGATACTTGTCATTCTGGCATCACGCCCAGAACTGGCATCCGCCTGGCGGACACATCCCCGATTGCATCAGCGGTTTGTACAGATGCAGCTTCAACATTTTACCGTCGAAGAGATTTCGGAGTATATCTCGGTTGCGGGGTCTCTGAATCAGGGGATGGCAGGTACTATTACGAGAATGACCGATGGACATCCGCTGGGTTTGGCGCTTGCTGTGGAAGCTGCGGATCAGAGACGGAATCTTCCCCATGCCGAATGGGCTGAACTGTCGCATATGATCAGTGCCCGATTGCTGTTGGAACTGACGATTCCCCGTCTGCACCCCATGGTGGAGGTGTTAACCCTGCTTGGAACAGCAAATCAGGAATTGTTATCATCTGTACTGGATATGACTGTGACCCAAGAAGAGTACCACATGCTGAGACAGATGTCGTTTATTCGTTCCGGCCCGGATGGTCTTGCCCTGCATGACATGGGCAGGGTGCATCTGCTACGGGATTTGCGCCAACGTGAGCCGCATCGGTTGCAGACGATGCGTATCCAAATCGCGAAGTTGCTGAAACCGCTACATGAACAGGCAGGTTCGCATGAGCGCCGCCAGATTGCCCGGAAGATGTTGTTGCTCTGTCAGGAGTCCATGCTTCAATTCCGCAAGTACGCGGATGTGTCCCGTGATTCCTTGTTCTCCCCTCTTGAAACGATGAAACAAGAGGATCTGCCTTCGCTGCACAGGCTGTTACAACAATGGTGTGAGTACAGCGTGGCATCAGATCAGGCCGTGTTCTATGGCCCGTTCCTGGATGAGCTGGCGTACCGTTATCCCGAAGGGATCGTATTGATGCGTGACCAGCTTGGAGAGCCGATCGCCATGTTCATTACAGTGCTAGTACATAGGGAAAGTAGCGGGCTGCTACTGAAGTATTTTCCAAATGAGATGAATGAATGCTTCACACCACAGGAGCTTAGCAATGATCCGGATCAAAGTGATACTCACTTTGCTTTGCTGGCTGCGGCAAGAGATGACGTGCCTGGTTACACACGAGAAGAACTGGTGGGGTATATGGCACTGGACCGACTGTCTCTGTTGGGTGATGGTGCGAGAGTGATATTGATTGCAACGAATCCGCATCTGAAGTTGTTCCTGCTGAGTATTGGCTTTCAGATGCGGAGAACCCGAACCCGTGCTTGTGACAGATATGAGGACCCGGCAGATGTGCTTGATTTGGATTTGCGTAGTGGGCAATTCGGAGCGTGGGTTATGTCCCTGCTTGATCCTGAATGGCAAGATGATCGGATACAGCCAGGAACAACGGTGCGGGAGCGGACATCCTGGTCGGAACAGGAGGTTCGCAAGATGCTGGGGCACCTTCGTTCCCCAGGAGAATTGCATGAATATGCTGGCAGGGTTAGAGGAGTAAAGGATGGAATCCAGTTACAGCTGTATGTCATGGATCTGTTGGAAGGCAGAGTACATGGCCTATCTCCACAGGATCAGATGCTGTTATACGCGGCCTACTGGACGCATGCTGGCAATCCAACTGCCGCAGCCCAGACGTGTTCCATGAGTCGAGCGACATTTTATCGCCATCTCAGAACAGCGCTGACTCGCTTGGCGCGGATTTTGTAGGGTCCTATTCATTCATCATACCGATAATAACGACAAGAAGAGGCTGGTCATAGACCAAGCCTCTTCATGCGATTATAGAGCGTTGCCCTGGAGATGCCTAGTTGCTTGGCGAGTGTTCGTTTGTTACCACCTGCTGCTTCCAGATATTGAATTAGAAGTTGCGCCTCATAGGTGTCCAATTTTTGCTGGTAGGTAACATTGGAGACAAGTTCGGAAGTATCCGAAGGATCTGATTCATCCATGTTTGCAACCGTTCGAGGTTCTTGTTCTGCTCCTGCCGAATCTGGACGTTGCTGATTTTCGCTGTTGGCATGTGGATGAATTCCCGATGTCAGTTGAACTTCGGACTGTTCTTGCATGGTGAGGGAAGTGAGGGTATCAGGCAGGTATTCCTGCTTCACCTCACCATCTGTCGTCAGAATGGTCAGGCGTTCGATCACATTTCGTAATTCACGTACATTGCCTGGCCAATCATATTGGAACAGCAATTTGAACACTTCAGGTGGAACCAACTCAATATGACGGTTATAGAGCAATGAGAATTCTTGAAGGAACGTCTGGGTTAATTCATATATATCTTCCTTGCGCATGCGCAGAGGAGGGATGACGAGATTAATGACGTTAAGTCGATAATACAGATCTTCCCGGAATTGATTACGGGCAATCATACTCATTAGATTCTGGTTGGTTGCTGCGATAATCCGGCAGTTGGCCTGTTTCATACGCGTTCCCCCCACAGGAAAGTAACTCTTCTCCTGCAACACCCGAAGCAGCTTCACTTGCAATTCCAATGGCATCTCACCGATCTCATCCAGAAAAAGAGTACCGCCTTCGGCAAGCTCGATCTTGCCCTTTTTGCCTTTGGGATCCGCTCCGGAAAATGCGCCTTTCTCATAGCCGAATAATTCACTTTCAAACAAGGAAGCGGGGATTGCCCCGCAGTTAATAGCGATAAATGGTGCAGTCTGCATTTCACGAAGATCATGAATGGCTTTGGCGAATAACTCCTTGCCTGTGCCGCTCTCTCCGAGGATAAGTACGGTTGCTGAGGTGGTACTGATCTTGCGAATGGTCTCCATGCACTGCTTGATGACCGGGCTGCTGCCCTTGATTCTTGCGAATGGATCTAATTCGGGACGTAGCCGAGCAACGGCTTTCTCCAGGTGCTGGACTTTGGAGGTCATATGTAATAGTTCCTGATGTAATCGGATTTCAGTTGTTATATCCACTTCGGCAGCAACTGCACCCACAATATGTCCATCCAGTTGGACAGGACGAGCATTAATCAGGGCGAACAGGTCGGGCCGTGGCTGATGCTGTTTGCGATAGACCGTTTCGCCAGTATACAACGTCTTGAGAGACTGTAGCCGATCTGGAGGAAAAAAGTCCGCTGCGGGTTGTCCAATGATGTCTTTTTTGCTGATCGAAAAAACATGCTCCGCGCCAGTTGTCCAGTAGGCCACCTTGGCATCTTCATTAATTAAGGTCAGAGCTGAACCCGCTGTCTCCAGTGTGGTCTCAAAATAAGCTTCTATTAGGCGATGCGCATGCATCATGGCATGCAAAACATCGGATACGGCGATATAACCCAATAGGGGGCCATCATCCTGAATGAATAGATAAGAAGATGTGTCGAATAAGGAGAAGGCATCTACCAACGATGTTGATGACGGAATGGTAAGTGTGGAGAGGTCTGTATCCAGAACATCCATATCCGTACGCAATAAAGACATTAATTCTGGAAGTAAATGTTTCATCGATATCACCTCAGTTAGAACATAACTTTTGGAAACTACTTTTTTTACACGAGTTACTTACAAGTGATCTGCATATGAAATGACTGGAGAATGTTGGATACCCATATTATAACTTTCCAAATGAGGTGTGTATATATTTTTTGACATGAAGCATACATGTTATCGGCATAGAAGAGATAGCATGTTGAATTTTCATTTATGATATTTCCTTTTAATATTATTTTAAGGAATCAATGCCAATTTATACGGTCCATTCAGTGATTTAGGTGAGGGTTGAGTTATTAAAATTGACATTCGAGTTACTTGGTTAAAACTGTTATTTCTCAATCTGCTACACGGCAGTTGAAGTGATTATTCATATAGTACATGAATTGTCCACACCATTAAGAAACTTCTGAATAATGCTATATGAAGGCCATCCGCATGAAGAAGAAACAAAGGAGGGTGATGAAATGGCCATTCTATCAACTGGGCCCATTGAGAATAATATTTCAGGGATAATGGGGATCCGACCAACTCAATCCGTTACGGTCAAAATCGATAACCGGAATGCGACAGATATGTTCACAGTGCTCCTTTTGGGCTATTACCTTAATGGGGTCAGGACATTATATGTGGAAGAACTGCTCAATGTATCACCTAATCAGGTCATAACCAAAGTTTATGATGGGAATTTTGATGCTTTTGAGTTTGTATTTTCAACCTCAGACACGGCTGCTCCAGAAGCACAAATATCCGTATGGGGCAAAAGTGCCGTAGGTGGATTAGTCGCGGCTCACCGATTGGTATCCCAGGAGTTGTTGGGAGAAACGCTGAGCACAACGGGTGTAACTGGAGCCACAGGAGCCACGGGCGTCACAGGGTTTACGGGTGCGACAGGAGGCACGGGAGCTTCTGGAGTGACAGGAGCCACGGGCGTTACGGGAGTAACGGGAGGCACCGGAGCTACTGGAGTAACAGGAGGCACGGGCGTCACAGGAGTAACGGGAGGCACCGGAGCTACTGGAGTGACGGGAGCGACGGGCATTACGGGAGCAACGGAGGCACCGGGGCCACCGGAGTGACAGGAGCGACGGGCATTACGGGAGTAACGGGGGGCACCGGAGCT
>NZ_ANHX01000045.1 GCF_000316035.1 Paenibacillus sp. PAMC 26794 | reverse complement strand
GAAGCACCGGAGCTACTGGAGTAACAGGATCCACGGGCGTTACGGGAGCAACAGGAAGCACCGGAGTTACTGGAGTGACGGGTGTCACTGGAGCAACCGGTACAGCAGGGCAAGGGTTGTCCTCGTACGCCTATATTTTTAATACTTCAGCTCAAACTGTAGCTATTGAAGCGGATGTAATCTTTGACAGTAACCAAAATCTTACTAATATTACTCACGCGCCCAATACCGCTGCGATTATTATTGGTAATGCTGGGGACTATGCGGTGTTCTTTATCGTTGCAGGTGTGCAGGCAAACCAATTCACCCTTTATCAAAACGGAGCCCCTGTAGGTGGCAGTGTCTATGGTTCAGGAGCTGGCACTCAACCGAATCCAGGCATGGTCATTATTACCGCTGCTCCCGGTGATGTGCTGACATTACGGAATCATTCCAGTGCATCAGCAGTTGATCTGCAAACTCTGGCAGGCGGAACACAGATCAATGCCAATGCTTCTATTCTTATTCAACAATTGAGCAGCTAACTCAAGCTTGAGCTTTGAAGAAGAATGGGAATAGAGCTACACGATGGAAGGATTTAAAGTCAAATTACAAAGGAGGTTACTGAATGGCCATATTATCAACTGGGCCTATTGAAAATAATATTTCAGGTGTAACAGGCACCCGCCCCACTCAATTTATTACTGTTAAAATTGATAACCGGAATTTGACTGATGTGTTTAATGTACTTCTGTTGGGTTATTTCTTAGATGGAGTTCGGACGTTATATGTTGAAGAGCTATTTAATGTATTGCCCAATCAGGTCGTAACCAAAGACTTTGTGGCTAATTTTGATGCGTTCGAGTTTATATTTTCTACTGCAGACACAGCTGCGCCAGAAGCACAAATTTCTGTGTGGGGCAAAGATGCCGAAGATGAGTTGGTGACGGCTCATCGGTTGGTGTCGCAGGAGTTGCTGGGTGAATCTCTGGGTATAACAGGTGTTACGGGAGCCACAGGAAATACGGGTGCAACAGGAGCCACGGGAGCTACCGGAGTTACTGGAAGTACCGGGATTACCGGAGCAACAGGAGCAACGGGCGTTACTGGAAGTACCGGGGTAACAGGAGCTACCGGGATTACCGGAGCAACAGGAGCAACGGGCGTCACTGGAAGTACCGGAGTAACCGGAGCGACAGGACTGACAGGAGCTACCGGGATTACCGGAGCAACAGGAGCAACGGGCGTCACTGGAAGTACCGGGGTAACCGGGGCGACAGGACTGACAGGAGCTACCGGGATTACTGGAGCTACAGGAAGCACTGGAGCCACGGGTGTAACCATACCTACTTCCGTGAATTTAATTTACGTAGCTAATACTGGAAGTAATAATGTCAGTGTGATTAACGGAAATACCAATGCCATTGTGACCACGATCCCCGTAGGCAGCGGGCCTCAATTTATAGCAGTGAATTCAATCACGAACCTCATTTATGTGACTAATTTTGGGGACGATACGGTTTCGGTCATTGACGGAAATACCAACACTATTGTCACAACTATTCCGGTGGGTGTTCAGCCAGAGGGGATAGCTGTGAATCTAAACACGAACCTGATTTATGTTAATAATTTTAGCGACAATACAGTTTCCGTCATTAACGGAAATACGAATACGGTTGTTGCAACCATTCCAGTGGGCACTGAACCATTCGGTGTGGCGGTTAATCCAATCACAAACTTCATCTATGTTACTAATGTAGGGGACGGCACAGTTTCTGTCATTAATGGAGATACCAATATCGTTGTAGATACTATTAATGTAGGCGCACAGCCATTGGGAGTAGCAGTGAATTTAACAGATAACAGGATTTATGTGGTAAATAACGGTGATAACACAGTCTCGGTTATTAGTGGATTTTCCGATAACATTATAGCTACTATTCCGGTGGGAACAGGGCCATTTGGAGTGGGGGTGAATTCAAACACCAACCTTGTCTATGTGTCAAACAACAACGATAATACTGTTTCTGTCATTGACGGAAGTGGCAATACTGTTGTTACTACCATCCCGGTGGGATCTGCACCATCCGGTGTCGGCGTGAACCCTTTAACCAATGGAGTTTACGTTGCGAACAATACGGGTGGCAATATCTCTGTAATTGATGGAAATAGCAATACCGTTTCAGACACAATTACCGTAAACTCCGGACCATTGGGTATAGGGATAAATCCGTAATGAGCTTGTAATTTTGATTAATAAATGGGTGTGTCCAGAAAAATAGACATTTAAAATTGGAGATGCTAATTTTTTAGACATTAAGAGAAGAATCGGAGAAAAGGAAAGTTGGATGCTCTGGTAAGGTGTTCGTACTGAAAAAACCATGTGCCCAGAAAAAAAGAGGCAACATGGTTTTCTTTTGTCTTTTTTCATATATATTGATCCAGCTGGAGAATAATTATCGGAACATATTCTTAACGACCATCCAGAGATTAGCCGGTTTTTCGGCCAAACGGCGGGTATAGTACGGATACCACATGGTGCCATAAGGTACGTAACAGCGAATGCGATAGCCTTCTTTGGCGAGACGTTCCTGTTCGCTCATGCGCAGACCATATAACATCTGAAATTCAAAGGCATCCGGCGAGATTCCCCGATCCTTGGCGTATTGTTTCGTCCAGTTAATGATGTGATCATCATGCGAGGCAACCGCAGTGTACACACCCTGATCGAGGTGATTACGAATCATCGTTTTGAATTGATGAATGACTTCAGAAGTATTCTGATAGGCGACTGATCCGGGTTCTTTGTAAGCACCTTTAACCAGCCGAAGCCGAATGCCTTCCCGAATCATATCACGTATATCTTCTTCGGTGCGATGCAGGTAGGCTTGCAATACTGTGCCTGTATTGTGCAGTCCTTCCGAGTGCAGTCTTCGGACAATATCCAGCGTCGCTTGAGTAAATGGACTATCCTCCATATCAATTCGGACAAAAAGATCATGTAATTTGGCTTGTGCGGCAACGGTACGGATATTTCGATAACCCTCTTCCGGGTCAAGTGCGAGGCCCATCTGGGTTGGTTTCAACGAGACGTTGGAGTCTGCCCCTTCACGTGCAATGCCTTCTACCAGTCGTACATACTCATCCCGGTATAATGCCGCTTCGCTCAGGCGGGTGATGCCTTCGCCAAGATGATCGAGCGTTGCCATAATGCCTTTATTATTGAGTATGCGGATCTCTTCGAGAGCTTCTTCCAAGGTGTTTCCTGCAATAAACTTGCCTGCCAGCTTCTTACCATATCTGATGGACAGGTTCTCTACAGCTTTGTTGCCTGCCACGGTTAATAAGGTTTTGCGATATATTTCCGTTCCCACACTCATTTTCGTTTCCTCCTTCAGCATTGTGCAAACTTAATTCAAGCAAGAAACGTGCCAGATTTGGCGATGGTCTACTATTTTTCATGGAGATTTTAACTTTATAAAAAGGAATCGAAAAATCTGGGGATAACAGCGATCGAAAGGTTATTCTGTCATCGGAGTGGCCCGTGTGAATTTTCAGTAGTTGAATTTAACGAGAAAAATATTTCAGTTCCAACCGGAGTTGGCACGGATTTTGCTACATATATTTGGTGATGAGTAACATGCAAAATAATTCAGGCGAGCAGCCAGCGAATCCCACATCCTGAAGGAGGAATCATTGATGAATATCCCTTTTGTTAACGAACCATTCACACCCTTTGCGGTCCAGGCGAACCAGGAAGCATTTGAAGACGCACTTCGTCAGGTAGAAGCTGAACTTGGGAAGGAATACCCGATTATTATTGGTGGGCAAAAAATAACAAGCAGCCGCACGTTAACGTCCGTGAACCCCGCAGCCAAGAATCAAGTTGTCGGAACGATCCATCAGGCAGATCAGGAATTGGCCGAAAAGGCCATTCAGACAGCAGCGGAGACATTCCACACATGGAAACATACTGAGCCGAATGAACGGGCTCGTTATCTATACAAAGCAGCTGCCATTATGCGCCGTCGCAAGCATGAATTCTCCGCATGGATGGTTTATGAAGCCGGCAAGACTTGGCCTGAAGCCGATGCGGATACAGCGGAAGCCATTGATTTTATGGAATTCTATGCACGGGATATGCAGCGACTGAGTGAACCGCAGCCCCTGGTGCGAATTGCAGGAGAAGATAATGAACTGAGTTATATACCGCTGGGTGTTGGTGTTGTTATTCCACCTTGGAACTTCCCGCTGGCAATTATGGCAGGCATGACCTCCGCTGCACTGGTATCCGGCAACACGGTGGTGTTAAAGCCAGCAAGCACAAC
This sequence comes from Paenibacillus sp. PAMC 26794, assembly GCF_000316035.1. Taxonomy (GTDB): domain Bacteria; phylum Bacillota; class Bacilli; order Paenibacillales; family Paenibacillaceae; genus Paenibacillus. The sequence continues at coordinate 10,938 of NZ_ANHX01000045.1, read as the reverse complement.
TCCGGTGATTGCCGCGAAGTTTATGGAGCTGCTTGCAGAAGTTGGCCTGCCGGATGGCGTCGTGAACTTTTTACCAGGACCAGGCAGTGAAGTGGGTGATTATCTCGTGGATCATGCGCTCACCCGTTTTATCAGTTTCACCGGTTCCAGAGATGTAGGACTGCGAATTAATGAACGTGCAGCACGTACAGCTCCAGGTCAGAAGTGGATCAAACGGGTTATTGCAGAGATGGGCGGCAAGGATTCCATCGTAGTAGACAGTGACAGTGATCTGGAACTCGCGGCAGAGTCCATTACCGCTTCGGCATTTGGTTTCTCAGGACAGAAATGTTCGGCGTGTTCCCGTGCCATTATTCATAAGGATGTATATGATGAAGTATTGCAAAAAGTGATTGAACGGACACAGAAACTGACGATGGGCAGTCCACTTGAAGTTGGCAGTCAGGTTGGGCCGGTTATCGATGACAAGGCCTATGCAAAGATCACGGAATATATTGAAATCGGTAAGGGTGAGGGGCGTCTTGTGCACGGTGGCGGTACAGGAAACGTTGAAGGTTATTTCATTGAACCAACCATAATTGCCGATGTTGACCCGAAAGCCCGAATTGCTCAAGATGAGATTTTTGGACCTGTGCTTGCGTTCATCAAAGCAGAATCATTCCAGGATGCATTGGATATCGCTAATAATACAGACTATGGCCTGACCGGCGCAGTGATCTCGCGTAATCGTGAACATCTGGAACAGGCAAGACGCGAGTACTTTGCGGGTAATCTGTACTTTAACCGGAAATGTACCGGAGCACTGGTAGGCACGCATCCATTTGGCGGATTTAACATGTCAGGCACGGATTCCAAGGCAGGTGGAAGAGACTATCTGCTGTTGTTTACACAAGCGAAGCTGGTATCGGAGAAATACTAGACAGAAACTCATGATCCAACTAAAAACTTCTTACATTCGCTTGAATAGTATGCTATTATCCCTGCAACGCATAAGGAGGGAAACGGATGTTAGGTGTTCAGTTGGTACAGGAACAACGTATTCGGCTGTCCATCACGCCGGAGATGAAACAATCCTTTCAATTGCTAACCATGTCTGGCCAGGATCTGACCCGTTACTTGCTCGATGCGGCGGAGGAAAATCCAGTGCTTGAACTGGAAGAACCAGCCACGCCCCTCGCCCGGATTCCACGGCGAATGAATCAGCGCAGGTATGATTCCTATGATCCTTTGCTTCAGGCCAAAGGTGCCGAACCTACTCTGGAACAATTGCTGATTGCGCAAATTCGAGTGATGACAATTTCAGACGAATTGGAAAATATGGCGGTATATTTGGCAGGGTGTGTTAATGATGATGGTTATCTGACGGTTGAATTGGCAGAGGTGCAAGCAACACTTGAGCTTCCGATGAGCAAGATTGCAGCGGGACTGGAGCTTCTCCAATCGCTGGACCCTGCTGGTGTAGGGGCGCGGAATCTGCAAGAATGTCTGTTACTCCAGATCAGACGCGATCCATTGACTGTTCAGTACGCTGAACGTATGGTGGAAGCCGGATTGGAAGCACTGATTCCTTTTCACCCAGGTAGAACAGGGAGTCGATTAGGTATGACTTCACGGGAAGCCCAGGTTGCCTATGACTATATTACACGTCTCGATCCCAAGCCCTGTCGATCCATCGGATGTACAGAACGGCCACATTACATTATTCCGGATGCCATTGTTGGGTTGCGTAACGGTGAGGTCCATTATAGTCTGCATGCAGCAGGTAACCCTCGTGTATCCATGAATGAAGCGTGCTTCCGCTGGATCAGGGAAGAGGCTCCGGACGCAATCTGGTCTTCCCGCGTGGCAGAGGCGAGGGCTATCATTCGAAGTGTACACTTGCGGCGCAAGACTTTAGTGCATGTGCTGGCGGCAGTGATGGAAGAGCAGAAGCACTTTTTGGTCAAAGGCCCATCCGTGCTAAAACCACTTAATCTGGCTGTTATTGCAGAGAAGACTAGCATGCATGAATCAACGGTAAGTCGTGCGGTGAACGGTAAATACATTGAGACCCCACATGGTGTGTATGAACTCAGGGCTTTTTTTGACTCGGGAATCAGTACAACGTCAGGGGATAAAACATCAGCATCAGCGGTGAAACGCAGATTAAAAGAAATCATTCGCATGGAACAAACTCAGCGTCCATACTCGGATAGTCATTTGGCCACACTGCTCGCCGAGGAGGGAATTGTCATCTCCCGCAGAACGGTTGCCAAGTACAGGGAAGAACTTCAGATTCTGCCTTCCCTTGAGCGTAAACGATGGGCTTAATCGAATAGCTGGCGTCTTATCATCTTTGAATACAAGAACAAGAACCCCCGCGAACCGGATAAACGGTCTGCGAGGGTTCTTGTTAATTATTCGTGTTTGGGTTGCTGCATCAGTTTTCCTGATTACCTACAAGCGTTCCATATTACGCAGGAAGTGTTCTCCGGCAATCCCTGGTGTAGTCATCTGTTCCGGATGAAGAATCTCTTCCAGTTCTTCCGGTGTCAGCAATCCGCGTTCGAGAATAATCTCTTGCAAGGAAAGTCCAGTCTTGAGCGCTTCCTTCACGATGGAAGCTGCCACATTATAACCTAAGTGCGGGTTCAACGCCGTAACCACACTGAAACTTTGCTTCATGATTAATTCGCAGCGCTCACGGTTAGCTTCCATCTCTTCAACTGCATAACGTGTGAAAACATCGATGCCGTTATTCATAATTTTCAGCGATTGCAGCAAGTTGAACGCAATAACTGGGCCCATGACATTCAGCTCGAATTGACCGGCTTCACACGCCATACAGATCGTATGGTCGTTCCCCATCACCTGGAAGGATACCTGGTTAATGACTTCCGCCATAACCGGGTTGACTTTGCCCGGCATAATGGACGAACCTGGCTGACGCGGTGGCAGGCGCAGTTCATTGAATCCTGCACGCGGACCTGAAGCCATCATACGAATATCATTACAGATTTTGGACAGGCTGACCGCACATACCTTCAGCGCCGCTGAAAGTTCCAGATAGGCATCCGTGTTCTGCGTTGCATCCACGAGATCCTCAGCGGTTTGTAGTGGTAGTCCGGTAACATCAGACAAGTGCTCCGTAACCTTGACGATATATTCTGGTTTGGCATTAAGTCCTGTACCTACCGCAGTTGCGCCCATATTAATGGTAAGCAGGCGGCGATTGGCGAATTCAAGACGCTCGATATCCCGTCCGATGACGCGGGCATAAGCTCCGAATTCTTGTCCAAGGCGAATAGGCACAGCATCTTGAAGATGGGTACGGCCAACCTTGACCACATCGTTGAATTCCACTTCTTTTTTACGGAACGCATCCTGTAGTCTTTTCATGGTAGCGAGTAACGTCTCCGACAGTCGGTACGCCGCAATGCGCAGTGCTGTAGGTACCACGTCATTGGTGGACTGGGACATGTTCACATGATTATTGGGATTGCAATGGAAGTAGTCTCCCTTGCTTTTGGTTAACAGTTCTAGCCCGCGGTTGGCCAAAATTTCGTTCATATTCATATTCATGGAGGTGCCTGCACCGCCCTGAATGGAGTCTACAATAAAATGATCCAGATGATGGCCTTTCATCATTTCTTCAGCCGCCATGACGATCACATCGCCAATCTTGCTCGGCAGCATCTTCAACTCCATGTTGGTGATCGCTGCTGCCTTCTTCACCGCAGCCAGAGCCGTGATCAGCTCCCGGTGTACCGGAACGCCGGTAATCGGGAAGTTTTCCACTGCCCGTACCGTCTGAATTCCGTAATAAGCATAAGCCGGTATTTCTTTTTCACCGATAAAATCTTTCTCCGTCCGTGTGGACATAGTAGACATCTCGTTCGCCTCCAGTGGCATCATTAAAAATAGTTCGGCTCCAGCGTTGCTGAAGCGCACTCAGTATATCATTTAAGCAAAATGGATGCCAATCTAAATCATTTGCCCTCTTGTGCCGATAATAAATAAAATTAGGGATATTAAATGGAATATTATTCAATTTATAAGAAAGGGAAGGGCGGCCAAGCTTGTCTTATACATTATGCGCTTTATGGTAGAGAAGTCATGCATGAACGGCAAGTATGGGGGAAATAGAACGTTTTCAGTGATGTATATCACATGAAATTTGGTACATGATTGGTAAAATAGGAAAAAAGGACTACGGGGTGTGCACATGAAATGGACTTTAGGAGCAAAGACTGTCGCAGGTCTGGTACTGATTTCGATTATTACCTACGGAACTAGCGGCTTTTTTATATTTTTTGTCAAAGACTGGATTACGTTAGATATTCCGAATTGGGTATACATATCAATTATCCTGATCATGGGAGTATGCTGGAACGGGATTCTGGGATGGTTTGCCTCACGCTGGCTGACTCGTCCAATCGTTCACCTGTCCCGGGCTGCACAGCAGGTGTCAGCGGGTGATCTGACAACCGAAATTCCGCAGCGACGTACGCAGGATGAACTTACAGTATTATATGATGCTTTTCGCGCAATGGTTTCTAACCTTCGAAGCATTGTAAATGATATTGCAGACAGTACAAGAACGACTTCACAGAACGCACAGTCTCTGAGTGAAGCGATTACCCAGGCCGCCGAACAGATCGAGATGATGTCGGATGCGGTGGATCATATTGCGGTAGGCGTAGAAGAGCAGAAGGTCACTTCCCATCAATCTCTGATCACTGCGGATGAGATGCTGAACGATTTTCAGCGTATGCATAGCCAGTCCATGGATATGACAGAGATGTCCGGTCAGATGGAACGATCGGTGGATCATACAAAACAGACTTTCTCATCGTTGATGAAAGGGATGGACGAGCTGGCCGAGTCGCACAATCGTTCCCGCGATATCATGCTGTTGCTGGAGAAGGAAGCTTCTGATATCGAGGTGATAACCCAGTCTGTCAAAAACATTGCTGAGGAAACAGGGTTACTTGCCCTGAATGCTTCCATTGAGGCTGCACGAGCTGGCGAAGAAGGTTCTGGTTTTGCAGTCGTGGCACAGCAGATCCGCAAGCTGGCAGACGAGAGTAAGGAATCGGTACACCGTATTAATGAGCTGATTAGTCGTGTGCAGCAGCGGATCAGGGAGACAGCCCAACTGTCTCATGAGCAGCATGGTCTCGTGGTTAATGAATCGGAGCGGACCGTCTCTGTGGATCAGACGTTGCATGAACTGACAGGAACAGTGGAAGTATTTATGAAGGGTGCGCATGATATCGGTTCCAAGATTGCAGAACAGACCGGTCGCGTGGAGCAAACGCACGGTCATGTGAAGAAGATCCAGGGGAAAGCCGGATCGTTCTCGGATGAGGCGAGACGAATTATGGATGCCGCACACGAAGAGACAGCCATCATGGAGGAGATTTCATCCTCGGCTGAAGAACTGAGACAATTAACCGATCGGTTATTGGACAAAACCAAAGCATTCCGGATGCAGCCTTAAGCTGTGTTCGGGATTTTTTTTGTTTTTGGAGAACAGTTTTGGCATGAGAATTTGCTTATTCTGGTTAAAGCCGAACGTTCTTTCGTGAAAACGAAAATTAGTAAAGATTATTTTATGAAAGATTAACAAATTCGCAACTTGCAGGCGATAAATGAAGATATAATAGGATTATCACAACAGATAAAGGAGCCCAGTATATTGAAAACTTGGACAGGTATCCTGCTGATGATTATTTTGGCGGTAGCTACGATTAGTACAACTTCGGCTGCCAGAACCATGAATGAATCGCAAAAACAGCTTAACATAGATGATCAATCCAGCCAGACCGCAGTGGTCGAGGCTTCCAATATAGATAAACTGCATGACACAGCGAAGACAACACAGGAATCCATTCCCGTGAAAGAGGAATACGTTTCGGTAGCTCCAGAGAATAAGAACGTCAGATTGTACCCTATGAAAGTCGAGGGTTCAGGTTATATATATAACGGAATGATTTTGGAAGTGGACGGCAAAGTGCAAGAATTTAGTGATTGGCAGGGAGAAGGCGGGTCTTACAAACCCGAAGTGCACGAGCTGGATCTGAATGGAGACGGCCAGAAAGAAATTATCGTTTTGTACACGGAAGGTCATGGAACAGGTATTTATTTGGGACAAGCACGTATCATTAATCCGGTAACGCTGGAAGAGATGAAGATGCAATCTTTGGATGAGATTGCGAAACAGCATGTGAAGTCGAAAGTTACGGTTAGATCAGACCGCGTGGATGTTGATGTCGCCGTTGATGGCGTTCAAGCAGAACCTTTACGGATCGAGGAAGATACGAGTGGCGGCGTATATAACGAAGAGTTGGGATTCGGTGGAGTAACCTATTACAGTGTAGAGGATGGCCAGCTTGTCGTATCAGCAGCAGGATCTTACGGTGTGGCTTTATATGCGGGTGATCTGACATTTGCTTATAAGTATCAAGATGGCGAGTGGAAGGCCGTAGATTTGAAGTACAGCATGGAAGTGTATGAAGAAGAATATTATGAATCTTTTGATTGATATCATCTGTTGATATCGTAATGAAGCCGGAATTGAAAGTTCTCAAGGGTGGAGTTAAGTGAGCAACTGACAAGAATATCTTCCTTACTCCGTATACGGACAGTGGGAAACATGGCGAGGCTGAAAAAAATCGGGACATACAGCCTCGTTTTGTGCTGCCTGGAAATAGGCACTGTGTACTAAAAACGTAGTAAACAATTGACATTATCACTTTAGTCGTTTAAATGTATAAAGGACAAATCATTTTAACATTCAGGAGGGATTTTGATGAAGAAAAAGGTTGTACTGGGTTTGATGGTAGGCACATTAACGCTTGGGATCGGAACAGGTGCACTCGCAGCAACAGGACTGGAACAGATTAAAGCCTATCTGAACAGCAAGATTACGCTAAAAATGGATGGTGCCACGGTGACAGCCAAAGATGCCAATGGTAAAACAGTGTTACCTATCACTTACAACGGAACGACTTATTTGCCTGTGCGTGCTGTGGGATCCTTGCTTGGGACAGAGATCACTTATGACAGTGCAACTTCATCTGTCCTGATTGGTGGAAAGAATGAAACCGGGCCAGTAACCAATGATAAAGTAACACTAAGTACACTGGGAACAACGGTGTTGGGATCTACCGCATGGCATACCAAAGATCCTGCGGAGACTACTTACAAAGGCAAGGATTACAAAGATGTATATCTGCATACAGACTCTGTGAAGCAAGGGGACGACTTCCAGATCATGACGGGCAAAAAGTATTCTTCCCTGCATCTGGAACTGGCCGCTCTTCAAGGGAATCAGGAGATACAGGTAATCAACCAGGACAATACGGTTCTCAAAAAGCTGAGTATATCGCCGGGAAGCGGATTGGTTAGCCTGGACGTGGATGTATCAGGCACTGAAGCTGTTTTTGTTGAGATTGTTTCAGAAGATCCAGGTTCATCGCTATTTGTACCTCTTACAACATCTTATTTGGTTAAATAATATAGACGTAAAAAAACGATTATCAACGATGGTGTGGCTGGATCAATTCCATAACACACATTGTGATAATCGTTTTTATGTTTAATGAATGACGGTATCCAGCGGTTTGAGATTGGCTTCAATCTCGGCGCGGCGACCTTCAAGGAATGGAGGCAAAGCAAGCGATTCACCCAGATGCTCCAATTCCTCGTCTGTATCAAATCCCGGACCATCGGTTGCAAGTTCGAACAGAATACCGTTTGCTTCACGGAAATACAGGGAGCGGAAGTAGAAGCGGTCTACAAAACCGGAGTTAGGGAATTGGAAGTTATGAACCCGTTCCACCCATTGTTTGAGTTCTTCTTCGTTATCCACACGGAACGCAACATGGTGTACGCTGCCACGTCCAGGACGCTCTTGGGCAAGGTCATTCCGTTCCTCAACATGCACCTCGGAGCCGCTGCCACCTTCGCCGGATTCAAAAACGAGTACATCAGGTTGACCTTGAGTAAAGGCAGGGTAACTTCCTTTAGCTCTGAAACCGAGCAGTTCGGTAAGAACCGGAGAGGTAAGGGAAGCATCTTTTACCGTAAGATGGATAGGGCCAAGACCTACAATGCCACACTCGGCAGGTACAGGGCTCTGATCCCATGGTTTACCACCAGCGACACCTGTATTGTTTTCATCCGAGACTAGAATCAGACGTTGTCCTTCAAAGTCTGTGAACGAAAGCGTGGCACGACCACCCCGTTCAACAATCTCTCCATGTGGGACTTCGAATTCGTCAAAGCGTTGCTGCCAGTACGTAAGTGCTGCATCACTTGGAACGCGCAGTGACGTTCCAGATATGCTGTTCACGCCTTCACGAGTCTGTCCGGCCATCGGAATCTCGAAGAAGGTAATTTCGGTACCCGGATTGCCTTTCTCATCGCCATAGAAGAGATGATAGACGGACACGTCATCCTGGTTGACTGTTTTTTTAATCAGGCGCAGACCCATGATGTTGGTGTAGAAACGATAGTTCTGATCGGCATGTGCTGTTAGAGCTGATACGTGGTGAAGTCCTTTGATTTGCATAATAAATCCTCCTAGTTAGGTTATACGTTCAACTAAGGATTATTTACACTGGCACTCCGATGACAGAACAACCTTCCGATCGCTGTTATCCCCAGATTTTTTGATCCTTTTTGAAAGGGGAAATCCGGGGATAAAGGCGAACGCTCCGCTTCTTCAGGTTTTTTCTGTCCTCTCCGTTATCATGTAAATGTTTAGTTGAACATTTGTTGAGTGCTATATTTTTATCATTTCGGTTAAGAAAGTTACTAACTTTTCGTTTGTTTTGTTTCTGAATTTATCTTAACATAAAGATATTTAAATTACAATGCTTATTTAGAATTCCAACTGGACAGTAATTTCATTCAATGGCAAAATGAAAAAGTTAACATTAAAGAGAGATAATGTTGGTGAGATGATCACAAAGGAGAGAAGAGAGGTATGGCGTATCCACCATGGCTGGACCCCTATGATGCAGAGCCGTTTATCCTGTTCTCCAGTTCACATATCGTTTCGATTAGCGTAATTACAGCATTGATTGTACTGATGTTTTTGCTAAGGCACCATCTTCGATCATGGTCAGAGAGGGCACGCCGCATACTGCGGATTGTTCTGGCCTGTATCATGTTCACCTGCGAAATCGTGCTGCAACTCTGGTATGTGTATGGAGGGATATGGAGCCTGCAGACATCACTGCCACTCGAACTATGCAGTCTGTCGCTGCTATTATCGGCATTGTTACTACTGACACGCAGTCGACTGTTACATTCTGCACTGCTGTTTGCAGGCATTGCTGGAGCCCTTATGGCGATCCTGACTCCTAATTTGGGCTATGCTTATGCACATTTTCGATTCATTCAATTTTTCGTTGCTCATGCCTGTATCATTCTGGCTTTACTATACATGACCTGGGTGGAACAGCTGCGACCTAGCTGGAGATCTGTAGCAGGTTCGATGATATTTGTGAATGTGGCAGCACTGATCGTATACGTTGTAGATGTCATGCTTGACGCGAATTATATGTTTTTGAGACACAAGCCGAGTACACCCTCGGTGCTGGATATGTTAGGTCCGTATCCCACGTACATCCTTGGGGAAGAGATACTTGCGCTAGTCTTGTTCTCGCTAATGTACATTCTGCTCTTTGCCATTCCAGATCGGTTGAAGCATCGTGTGAAAAAAGGTAAAAGCTCCGCGGTATAGTGATAATCCTTGTAGTTGTGCCTGCGCCGTATTATAAACTCTTTACTCAACTTTCGCAGCTGAATTATCGATCTAAACCTTTGTGCACGTAAGAATAATTCAATATTACTAATAACGATTGACAAAAAAACACCTTGCTTGTTTGGTATCATGGAAGTGCGACCAACCATGAACAAGAAAGGTGTGTAACCCTATGTTACAACAACATTCCCTGTCTGAACAGTCCCGTTTTTCTAAACTTTTTGCTACACTTCACATCGGGAAAGCCTTGCGGCAAGCAGGCATTTCCAAATCGTTTGGTCTTTCCAGTTCAGCCATTTTTCGAATCGTGTTCTCATTAGTTTTTGAAGGAAAAAACTGGTTTCGCCTGCTGGAAAGTCACCGCGGAGCCGATCTGCCAGGTAAAGATGTCGTCTATCGTTTCTTGAATCAACCTTCCTTTGCCTGGCGGCGATTTTTACAGACTTTAAGTCTTCAGATTGTGCGCTATTTCGAATCGCTTATTTCCTCCAAACGCGTGCGTGTATTTATCATTGACGATTCCGTGCTCAGCCGAAACCGCAGTAAAAAAGCAGAGCTCTTGGCACGTGTATTTGACCATGCCGCAGGGAGGTACATTAAAGGCTACACGATGCTCACGCTCGGCTGGTCGGACGGTTTTAGCTTTGCCCCGCTGGATTTTGTCATGCTGTCTTCTGCCAAACTGGCCAATCGTTTTTGCGAAATGGCTTCTCATATCTCCAAGCGCAGCCACGGATACAAACGCCGAATGGAGTCTTTTTCCCGTAAGCCTGATGCGGTTGTAAGCTTGTTAGATCGGGCTTTAAAAGCCGGCTTCACGGCGGATTATGTCCTTATGGACAGTTGGTTTACGCAGGCTCCACTGCTTCGTGAGCTCACAAGCAGAGGTCTACCTGTGATTGGAATGATTAAGGAAATGAAGCAGCGATATCTCGTACAGGGACAGCGAATGACGCTGAGTGCCGTATTTCGAACCCTGCCTAAAACGAGTACAAAAGACATCAAAGGCTCGGTAGTCGTGCATACTTCGTGCGGTCTGCCCGTGAAGCTTGTTTTTGTGCGCAACCGGAATAAAAGACGAGAATGGCTTACCCTTTTAAGTACAGACGTCACGCTCGATTCGTATAACTTCATATAATGTATGCTATACGAAGTTATTACGTTATCAGGCGAGTTCAAGT
>NZ_ANHX01000044.1 GCF_000316035.1 Paenibacillus sp. PAMC 26794 | reverse complement strand
CACTGGGAGGACTCTTTTTTCTCTTTGCCGATGAGGTTCGCGATCTGGACTACCAGACGGCGCTTCAGCAACTGATGAGTTTATTTCTCGACATGTCTCAAGCGAAAACCAAAAGAACAAAACGGACGTTTTTTGTCAACTACAAGAATGGATTTCTGGTTTACCCAGCTATATCAAGGGTTTGTTTGGAGATTTGAGCTGCGAAAGTTGAGCTCTTTATAAATAAAACATCCCGCAGTAATCTGACCGGATCAGATCGCTTACGGGATGTTTGGGCGTTGTCCCTGAATGGGGCCAACTTATATTTATATTTTTATCCACGTAGCAGAGATTCCGCACCATCCACATAGATTCGTGTACCTGTAACATGAGAGGCTTCATCGGAAGCGAGGAACAGAACGAGGTTCGCCACTTGCTTCGACGTTCCAGGTTCGCCCTTGAGCGGATGTTCGTGACCCTCAGGGAATTCAACAGGAATCTGTACTTCTTTCAGATCATCCGACGGGTAGGTGTTATCATCAATGTTGGTATCGATGGCTCCTGGGCAGACGGCGTTAACACGGATCTTATAACGAGCCAGCTCCAGTGCAGCCATCTTCGTAAACGCAGTTTGTCCTGCTTTGCTGGAAGCGTATGCAGAGAAACCGATCCCTGAGAAGACCCGGTTACCGTTGATGGAACTGGTGATAATGATGCTGCCGCCATGTTCTTTCAGATGAGGGATGGCATACTTGACGGTTGCGAAGGTTCCGCGCATATTGATCTCCATCGTCTGGTCCCAGTCCTCGATGTCCATCGTTTCGATCGGGGCCATCGTCCCGTTAATGCCAGCATTCGCAAATATGATATCCAGTTTACCTGCTTCAGCCGCAGCCTGATTGATCGCCTTCTGCACATTATCCGGTTTGGAGATATCACATTCGATCACATACGCTTCTCCGCCAGCCTTTTCAATCGTCTGCTTGGTTTCCTCTGCATTTTCGGGTGTGCGATCCAGCATGTACACTTTGGCCCCATGCTCGGCGAAATGAATAGCGGTAGCTTGACCAATACCCGATCCACCTCCGGTTACAATCGCGACTTTGCCTTCCAAACGTTGTTCAGTCATCTCTGATCCCTCCGTATGGGTTAGATTATCGTTGTACGCTCTACTTCTACATACCCGGCTCAAGACTGGTGAATCATATGTGTATATATCAAAAAGAACAGGACCGCAATGCGGCCCTGTTCTGTGAGCAGATCATCTTCATGATCTGTCTGCTGTAATATTATTTTGGCATGTGTGATAGGAGACACCCTTAGGTCATGCCCGATACTTACTTATGTTTCTTCCAGTCCATTGCGCTGTTATTGAGCAAATATTCGAAATCGTTATCCCGGCGCTTCTGCTCCGCTTGGCGAGCTTCTTCTGCCTGCTGACGCTCCTGCTCTCTAAGAGCCGCCTCGGCAGCCTTGGCTTCATCCGCCTGTGCTTTCAGCTTCTCCAGCACATCACTGCTAAGCAGATCCTTCAGTGTTGTGGGTTTATCCTGTGCTACTGCTGTTTTGGGAGCAGGAGTGCGTTTTTTGGATTTTGCCATAGGAAAATCTCCTTTCCAAACATGAATCAGGTTCCATTTATCGTACAGTAGTCATAGTATATCAGGTTCCCGTAAAGCATTCCATGAATCTGCGGAACAAAAGCAGGAAAACGAGGGTTGCGTGACGAATGAAAACGGGTATAAAATCATATACTATTACCGATACTGCGACTATTCCCTGGAGAAAGGAGTCGTTGTTCGTGGAAGTAAACCGTGGTTTACTGAAAGGGCTTGCATGGGGCGTTGCCTTTAGCTGCCCGTTATGGATTGCGATTATCGGCTGGTTACGTTTGATGGGATGGATGTATTGAGGATGATGCCGGAAGAGGTCATTTTTTATAAAGTCATATATGTAACCGTTATCATTAAAATCAATAAATAAAGCTCTGCCTTGCGAGATTCGCGCAGGACAGAGCTTTTGTTTGTTTAGAGTTCATTACAAGTCATAACCATGTGATTATCATCCGTTTGGCAAGGATGTTAATTAAGGTACTTTTACCGGTTCTGGATACTCCAGACCGTGGGTGTCTACCGTAACTTTTTTCATAACTTGATCGGAAACCGGTTTGTCACCTTCACCTATTTCTTGAGCTGCAATGTTATCCACAGTTTCTATGCCTTCCGTTACTTTACCGAAGGAAGCATAGGCGTTATCCAAATGATCCGCGTCAGCTAACATGATGAAGAACTGAGAACCAGCCGAATCCAAATTATCTCCGCGTGCCATGGAAATGACTCCGCGGGTATGATTCAGGTGATTTTTGTGACCGTTGGATGTAAATTCACCCTTAATGGCATACCCTGGGCCACCTCGACCATTACCGTCTGGATCTCCGCCCTGAATCATGAAACCTGGAATAACACGGTGAAAGATTGTGCCATCATAGAAACCCTTATTCGCCAGTGAAATAAAATTGTTCACCGTATTGGGTGCAATTTCCGGATATAGCTCAATGACGATCTTCTGTCCATCTGCCATTTCAATAGTAGCTACCGGATTGGGACCCGTTGGTTCAACTGGAGCTGGTGTTTCTGTAGCGCCACTCGAAGGGCGTCCACAACCACTAATGACGATAAGTAGCATCGCGAGAACCAGCGAAACCACTGTGTTTTTTCTCCACCGTAAAGACATGAAAACGTTCCTCCTTGCATCTCTGCATCATATATTTTCTCCAAATCATATTTGGATATTTACCCAACTATCATACCGTTTTTGTGGACAGGATGGCAATGTAATACATGTGTTTGTGGTGAACAAGGGATGGCCTTCATGGAATGATGGGTGTAAAATAAGGAAAATGCTTCCGCATCGGGGACGTACGGGTCTGTTCCGTCCGCTCCAATACACGGCAGTCCCGGCGTCAGTAACGGAAAGGGCGTGCGGGTATATGAACTTCTCGTGGAAGCGCAATCTGGTCATATTGTGGATTGGTGTATTTTTTTGCAGCACCGCGTATTCGATCTCGATTCCATTTCTGCCCCTGTTTCTAAGTGCTGACTTGGGGGTTCGTGATCACCTGGAGTTATGGTCAGGACTGGCATTTGGCATTACGTTTCTCGCGAGTGCACTCGTGTCTCCGTTCTGGGGATCACTGGCTGATAAATACGGACGCAAACCTATGCTGATCCGGTCGGGATACAGCCTTGCCGTCTTGTATTTAATCAATTATTTCGTGCAGGACCCGTATTCGCTGATTGTTGTTCGATTGTTTCAGGGGCTGCTTGCAGGGTTTGTTCCAGCAGCGATTGCCCTGGTAGGCACGAATACACCTGAAGAGAAGACTGGTTATGCACTTGGTATTATGTCCACTGCAGGAGCCACTGGTGGTATTATCGGACCGTTAATTGGTGGCGTGGTAAGTCATTATTATGGCAACCGAAATGCATTTTTGTTTTCGGCTATTGTTGTGTTAGTCTCAGCAATCATCGCAACCTTCTGGGTAAAAGAAGAGAACTTCAACCGGAACAAAGCTCGTTCCCACGTCATGGATGACATTCGTGAAGCGAGAGCGAATCGTTTGTTTATGACGGTGCTTGGCATGATGGGTATATGTACATTCTCCGTCATGATTCTGGAGCCACTATTAACGGTCTATGTGATGGAGATGGGCGTTCAGCCGGATCGTGCCTCACTCAGCTCGGGTATTATTTTCTCAGCGGTGGGGGTAGCAACAGTTATTATGGCGCCGCGTTGGGGCAAGATTGGTTCAAGGATTGGATACGGTAAAGTGTTGATCATTGGACTGGTTGGTGGGGCCGTAGGGAATCTTCTGCAGTTCTTTACAACAGGTTATATAGCATTCGGCATTTTACGATTTGTGTATGGTTTATTCTTTGCCGCTGTATTTCCGGCAATTAACGCCATGATTGTGCAGGCTACCGCATCAAGTTTCCGGGGAAGGGCTTTTAGTCTGAATCAATCCGCTGCCCAGATCGGGACGATGGCGGGACCGATCATTGGTGGTGTACTTGGTGGCTGGCTGCCGATACGCTGGATTTTTATCATTAATGGAGTGGCATTGATCATCACTGCGATTGTAGCAAAGTGGTCAGGATTGGATCACAAACTGCCCGTGGCAAGTAAGGTTTCCCCTAAACGGTGATGCCGAATTGCAAAGAGAAAGTGAACTTACAGGTAACAAAAAAGATGACGCTGTGAAATTAACAGACGTCATCTTTTTTAAGTCTAATACGGATCTATATAAGTTAGTCATCCGAAGAGGGCTTACGAGAAGCCTTTTCTTTGGGAATGGCATGCTCGACCGCATCATGTTGATCCTCATCCTCAAGTGCTTCGGGGAAGGAGTTCTCAGTGAACAGTCCGAAGTCCGGGTCAATATCCCGTTCGGTCACGAGATTATCCGGTTCATGCACATGCTTTTGGCGATCTTCCTTCATCGTATATGCACCTCCTCATTCAGGATGTCATCACAGCTGTTAATGTCGCGGTGGAATGTCGTTCTCCGGTTTGGCATCCGCACCAGCACCATTAAGCAGATCGGTACCATGCAGCGCATCCGGATCGGGTGCAGCAGGGTCAACCGGACTGTTCGGTTGCAGAAGATCTGCATCCGGTACAGATTCCAGCGGTGTCTCAGCCAAACGTGAATCCAATTCCGGCTCGTCCACAGCGGTTGCGGCTAAGGGTGCCAGACCCGAATCTTCCGTTACAATCCGTCTGCCGGAAACTTCATCAAAGGTATCCATATCGCCTTCCGGGACTTCCGTCTCTGGCGGAATATCGCGGGACCTCTGGTAACGGTCATAATAGCGGTCGCTCTCTTCGTTACTAATTGGTTTGTCAGACATGAGTAACACTTCCTTTCATTATCGGTTGTCCAAATGCTTCTTACCCCGTAGTTACCCAAAGCGCTAGTGTGGTAATCTTGCACAGGTTATTATCTCCGGGTGTTCACTACGATATGAATGCCTTAGAATTTGGGGAATACGTATTTCACCAAGAAGTATAAGAATCCGAAAAAGATAATGATATATGCGGCATATTTAATAAATGTGGAAGCGACCATACTTGAATCCGATTTATGCTGAACATCCTTATGTTCCACCTCAACCGTACGATGGGGCTCATTCATTGTAATCATCTCCTTAGCGTGTTTGTTTGCTTTGAGAAACCATTACACCCGGAGCTAAGGATTGAATCGCAGCCACCGTTTTTACAGCTTTTCCTGTTTTGCCTATGTTATGATGAAGCTTGAATATGTAAGGGAGGGATTTCATGTGGACTGGTTCACACTGGGCAATATGATCACACGCATCCGTATCGGGCAAAAGGCGTCCACACCCGGGTTCTCCCGTACCGTCATCCGTCGTCCGGATGGTTTGTTTTGGGTAGGCGGTATATGGTCCGGGCAAGTTGTCCAGTTGCGGGATTTCCTTTTTTCCGACATATGGACCATCTATGATGATGAGGAGACAGAGCAGTGGCTTGAATTTCGCAGTCAAGTTGAACAGAAAGAACGGGAAATGATAGTGAACCAGTTCGAAGACTTGCGTGATTAATCGAATAACTTTAACAATAAAATGGAAATAAAACTATAAATCGACTTAAATGTGAAATTTCATTTTATCTCAAGAAGGTGACGTGACAAACGGTGGCGAATGATAAATGAGAGAATCTAAGATAGGGAAAATTAGAACTTTGAGGTGCTGTGAATGAAAAATGTGCCCAAAGCTATCGTCATCTTATGGATGAGTGTATTGATTATTCTAGGCATGCCACATGGGATAGTCTTTGCAACTACAGGAGCGGTTCAGCAACCTGTATCCATTACAGGATGGGAAGTAAAATGGGGGAACGTTGACGATCAAGGGTTCATCAGTGAGGTTAAGGGAGCAGACGAGATATGGGAAAAGCAGGGCAGCGATAAGTTAGAATATAGCAATACGGATCGATCGAATTCTTTATGGACTCGCCTGACCATTCCTGAGTTGAGTGAGGAAAGTTCAGCCATTCGATTTGAGAACATTAAAGGCAATCATATTGTTGTCTATCTGGAAGACCGCAAGGTCTACGAGAACTACCATTACAATTATGATAATAATGCTGTGTTGCTGCCCTTATCCAGCCAAAATTCAGGTGACACGCTCTATGTATGGTCGCAAAATGAAAAAGGCCGTCTGGGGATACAAGGTACTGTTCAGGTTGGACCTTATGCTGCGTTACAGGAGAAATATATTCATAACGGACTTATTGATGTAATTTTGGGCGCGACCTTTGTTTTCACAGCGATTACGATGCTGAGTTGTACGTTCTTCCTTGGCAAGTTCCATAAGGGATTATGGATCTCGCTATGCATCGTAATGGGTTCCATCGGCACGATGATCATCACGTACTCGCAATTTTTGTATACGTTCTATCAGGTATATGGTGACCTGTATTCCGTAGTCTTTGATCTGGCGATGCTGCTGGGTATGCCAGCGCTATGTTATTTTTTTGAACAAATTATCGGACCAGGACTGCATGGAATCTTCACCAAACTGCGAAAAATACTATTCATATATTCAGTTATCGCGGTGTTCTCTCTATTTATCTATGTTACTTCAGGTGGGCAATGGGAGATCCTCTACAATCTGCTCGTACAGCGTGTGGTTGGCATGGTGCTGGTCATTCTGCTGACAATCCTGTTGGTTGGTACCATCGCCAAAGCGCTGCAACGAAATCGGGAAGCTATGCTGCTTGCGACGGGATTCGGTACATTTGCCTTGATCAGTGTGGCTGAACTGTTGTGGTATTATCAGCGGAGTGGAACGTATCATCTGTTATGGTGGAAATGGTCCATGGTTGCATTTGTGATCTCGTTGATTGCCATTCTCGGAAGTCGTTTTGCCGAAAAACATACTAAAGTTCTAGAGTATTCTAAGGAACTGGAGCTGTTCAACAATGAGTTGCAGCGATCCGAAAAGATGGAGATTATTAGTGAATTGGCCGCTTCCGTTGCCCATGAAGTACGTAATCCACTTCAGGTGACAAGAGGGTTCTTGCAACTTATGACGGAACAGGAAGACAACAAAAATAAGGGGTATGTGCGAATTGCACTGGAAGAACTTGATCGGGCTTCGGGCATCATAACCGACTTTCTTACCTTTGCCAAACCTGAGTTTGACCATATTATCTCGCTCAATATCTCGGATGAATTCAATCATATTGAAGGCATTCTTGTACCGATGGCTAATCTGGAAGGTGGTAAAATCACCACCGACATTCCGCCAGATCTATATATTCGAGGCAATTCCTCGAAGTTCAAGCAGGCTTTTATCAATATTATCAAGAACAGTATTGAAGCTTTGCAGGGACAAGGCCAGATTGATATCTGGGCGTACAAACAGGATGGAATGATTAAGGTGCATGTCAGGGATAACGGAGAAGGGATGGACGAGGAAGCACTCTCCCGGTTGGGCGAGCCTTATTTCTCCAATAAAATCAAAGGCACAGGTCTGGGCATGATGGTGACATTCCGAATTGTCGAAGCGATGCAAGGACAGATCAGCTTTACAAGCACCAAAGGGGTAGGAACAGAAGCGGTTGTATCTTTTGCCGAGTTCGTCGATTGACGAACTCACAGAAGGATACAGCGGCTTTTTTTGTTCCTACCCCTAATTTCTTACACTACAAGATTAGCTCACCCGAATTAACTTCTCCAAGGTCCGCAATTCACATCATAATTTACTTTGGAAGGATTGGGAGGTATGACAAGCACATAGTCATTCTGCTGCTCCTCAACGGTACGCACCTGAATGTGCTCCGGGATTATGATACCGAAAGCTTCACGAAGCGCCTGCTTCGGATTGGAGTGCAATTGTTGTCTGAAGTGCTCGTCAGTCCAAGCCTTTTCAATAATATCCTCATGCAACGTTTTCTCTGATACCATCATCGTCAACATTCCCTTCATATTTAAAATTAAACTGAATCAGCTTAGTCCTTATGTTCAGAATCCCAACTGTTGCTCGCTAATCCAGTGATGAAACCCGCCTTGGAGGAGCCGTTTCTTCCGTTGTGTAATGTCCTGAATAGCTTGTACTAAAGTGCTGCATAAGTAAGAATTAAACGCCTCAAGATGCGATTTTCCTAAGTTAGACGATGTTAGTGTACGATTATAGTGATAAGCAATGTCTAGGTAAGAGTTCATGAGTTGTGTATTGTATACATTGTCATGTATACGTTCGCTTAGAGGATGAACTGGATAGTTGTGATTCAGTGCTGCGGATATGTGGGAGAGGTAGCTGTTGTAGTTTCCATGCACAGCATCTTGTTGCGTGTCTGTGAAGTCATCGGTCATCTGGAGTGTCATGAGTGTGATGTTGATGGCAGAACACACCGGGATTATCCGGTCGGACTGATTCAGAAGAAGGAGTGCACCAGTAGCTCCAATGAGCAGAGGGGCAGCCTTTTGCGCAATCAACAAGGGATCCTGTTGGAAATAATCAATGGAATGTTCACCCGTAACACTCACGGCCCAATCCACTACATATTGTCTGAAATAGACCCAGAACGTGGAGGAAGAATTGAATAATTCCGAGTAAGATTGAAGTGCATCCATGTAGTATAGATTACCCAGGGATAACTTCAATGTGGCATTCTCCGGTTGTTCATCCATCACGTCGTCCTGATTCAGAAAATATAACATGTGAATGAGACAGGCTGTACTTAATTGGTGTGCTTTCTCTGGGGGTAGTTTATCTGAGAGTTGCATCCAAAGTGGAATGATGTACCCGATGTAGCTGTGTCCCGAATCTCGTAACAGCGGATTAACCGAACGAAGCTGCTCTAATGCATGTCCTGACAAGGGTTCGGGATATTCCCGTACGAGTTGTTCCGCTGAAGCAAAAACAACCTCCAGATCGGATCTAAACGGATCTAACCAATCTCTCCGCATTATTACATATCGTCCTTCCTGCGTTAAGGTGACTAAGGACTGTTCGACTAGATCATGAAGTTACACTTAGTATAGCGGAAATAAACTGAAAAAAATAGGATTTTTTGTGATCAATTGTGAGAAAAATGATGACTTTTTGTATTTTATGGCATAAAAAAGTGGATTTTAGGCTCAAACTAGGAAGGCACAGGATTTCGACATCGGAAAGGCGGCAGAAAAATGAATTTAAAATGGAAAACATGGATGGCAGCCGGATTGGCAGCCGTAGTCATAACAGCAGCAACAGGACATGTAGCATTCGCTGATTCAACCGTACGGGTTGAGGAACATGACGAAGCGTCAAAAGTTTCTTCCTCCGGCAAACCAGCAAAGCCATGCATGCAGGCAGGACACGGTCTGTTCATGATTGGCGAGACGGCAGACTTGCTTGGGATTGGACTTCGGGATCTGAAAGAACAGATGGAACTTGGCAAGACGTTGTCCCAGATTGCGAAAGAGCGTAAGGGACTTAGTGAGGAGCAGTTATTGCAGAAGTTGAAGCCTACACTGGCACAGCGTCTGGATCAAGCTGTAGATGAGGGGTGCCTCACCAAGGAACAAGCTGCGGCCACGAAGGCGGACATGGATACCAAGTTGAAAAAGGTCATTAATACTCCGCTGCGTGATTTGCGACGTGAATTTGCCCACCATGGCAAACGTTCCATGGTAGATAAGGGCGAAATTGCCCGGTTTATTGGAGTGACCCCTGCTCAACTGCACGAGCAGCTTCAGGGAGGGAAATCCCTGGCTGAGATTGCTCAGGCAAAAGGCATTAGTGAAAGGCAGCTGGTGGACAAGTTGAAGGAACAATTAACGGGTGATCTGAAGAGATTTGTGAATCAGAAGGGCAACGTGCATCCAGCCCCGGGTCCCCAGGAACCTGTTCCTGGACGATCAACTTCGAGCGAAGTAAAATAAAGAAGAGCGTCTCCACAACGGGGACGCTCTTCTTGCTTCATAATGTCTCACTCGTTCACCGACTGCGGGTGGGAACAGGTGAGGGGCTTGGCTGGGGTGAGTTACTCTTATCCGCATTAACAGATGAATTAGGTATAGAACGTGGTTTGCGCATTAACCCTACGGTGAAGCGGGAGCCAGGAAGCTTGGATAATGCCCAACTGATTGCAAGAGCAATACCAACCGTTACAAGGAACGATAGCAACGTTACAGGCAGATGCCATCCACTGAGTTGAAGCGGTCTGGTTACATAAGCGATCGCGTAGATCACCAGTGCATGAACCAGATATCCACCAAATGAATAGCGGCCAATCCAGGATAAAAGGCGCTGAAACCGTGTATCTTTGCCCCGCATCAGTACAAGGAAACCATACATCATAAACATCTGAGCCATAATGATCAGGAATGTGGTTGGTTTCAGATAGGTGGAGATATTCAGATTAACAACATCCCCGGACCCACGCAGCACATCGTAACCAAGCCATATATACATCCCTATAAACAGACAGATCGTCCATGGCAGGATCTTCGTGGTCCAACTCCTCCAGCTATCCACTGACCAGGCACATACGGCACCCAGTAAAAAGTAGAACCAGTACATCACCCATGAATAGGAGCGATATTGCAGCAACGTTGACCAAGGCTCAGACATGGATTCTGTCCAGCCCCCCATATTATAGTAGGACCATTGCATAAGCAGGGCATAGAGTGCTGCTGCAAAGAGAATTAGCCCGATAATGACTTGCATGGGGGTGAAACGTGAGGCGTTCTGGATACGTCTCTGAATGGCTTTTGCTCCTGTCCAGAACAGGGGGAACAGAATATAGAACTGAAACACCATAATGACAAACCAGAGATGATATCCTGTCTGCGGGACAAACAGTTCACGAACAAGACTGCGAAAATCCGGTATGCCTGCAAGCCAGAACGCGGGGGTGAAGATACGGACAGAAAGCCAGTAGATCAGTGTCCATACGACAAACGGCATACAGATATCGCCAAATCGCTTTCGAATGAAGCGAGGATATTCCGGTTTGGTGTTCCGGTGATGGTAAAACAACATTACACCCGATAGAAATACAAACGTTGGCGTACCAAATCGGGTCAAATGATAAATCATAGTTAGCATGATGGAATCTGGTTGCTCAATATCCGCGCGATAGATATACTCAGCGATACTATGCTGCATGACGATTGCCAGAAAGGCAATGCCTCGCAGTTCGGTCCATTCCGCTATTCGCGTTTTTTTCACATTGTAATCCTCCCTCCAGGAACCGGAGTTCATCATATAAGGGTACCTGTTAAACATTAAGGCTGCATTAAATGGAGAAAATAGGTGCAAAAAAAGACGGCTTCGGCCGTCTTTTCTGTTGTTTGTTTTAGTTCTGTCCCTCTGATGATGGAGTCTCTGAGGACACGGCATCTTCTTCAAACAGTTTGTGAATGTAGGACTGGAGTTTGGTTACATCAACACCCAGCACCTGAGCTGAGCCGACCAGTTCATTGGTGAGTAGTTTGTTCGGTGGAATCTGCTGCTGATCAATATCGTTCACATGAATATCGAAGCCAAGTGATGCGAGTTTTAACATCTGAGTTGGACTAAGGTCCGTCTCAATATAGGGAGCGATGGCTTCCAGAATATCCGGGATTTTGAAGAGCGATGTGGTACTCTGCATCTTCTTGGCCAGCTCGGTCATGAAGATCCGCTGCCGTTCGGTGCGTGTAAAATCCGAGGTGGCATCATGACGGAACCGAACATATTGAAGGGCGGTCTTACCGTCCATATGTTGCAATCCTTTTTTCAAGTCAATGTCGTACATATGTTTATCTGCTTTACTGGTGTAATACATGTCTTTCTCCACATCGATCTCAATACCGCCTACCGCATCAACAAGTGCCATGAAACCTGTAAAGTCTGTGTAGACATAATGCTGAATGGGAATACCGATAACCATTTTTTAAGCATAATCTTCACCTTTCTATGATTGAACTGATATGTAACCCAAATTAGTTTAACAAAAAGAAAGCAAAATGTCCTCTTTGATTTCGTAACTTCGGTCAATGTGAGGATTGTTTGACAAATAGTTAGTGTATATTTATTGTGTAAAAAACTGGCCATGTTTAATTCAAAAAGTCTCTTATCTCTGGTTCTTCCAAAGATGGGAGACTTCTTTTGCGTTATGTTCGAAGTTACAAGAAATTTAGAGAAATTGAATTCTAACATCTACAATTCATGACGATAGGTGACGATATACTATAAATATGTATTATTTTGAGGAGTGGGACACATGGAAGACACACGGGGGAATATGTCGGGGAAATTGAAGTTAACGATTCGAGGCAAGTTACTGGCTGGTTTTCTGGCAGTCGTGGTTCTGATGATTTTTGTAAGCGTCTATGCGTTATTCCAGATTCATAGTATGTCTGGCAAGGCGAGTGAAGTGGATCAGACCTGGATGCCGAGTGTAAGCCTGTTGGGTAAGATGAACGGCGATGTTTCGGATGTAGAACGTTTGGCGCTTGCAATCATCGTGGAACAGAACGAAGAGGAAACAAAGAAGATGAATGAAGCATTGCAGCTGCTCCTCACCAAGATTGAAGATGAGCGCAAACAGTTGCAAACGTATTTTACAGGCAACGAAGCAGCGCTTAAGCTGTATAATGAGGATTTCAGTACGAATTATGATGCCTATCTGACTAAAATGCCTGGATTCATCGACTTGGGCCTGGACAACGATTATGAGGGGGCAAGCAAACTTCATACTGAGGCTTATCCGATGTGGTATACGGCAAACGACGCACTTGTCAAGTTAATTGACTTGGGTAATGAAGGTTCGTCAACGGCCACGAGTGAATCTGTTTTATTGGCAGGGAACACATTTAATGTGATTTTGGTAGTAACGATTTTGGCTTTCCTAGTTGCGATGTTTATTGCATTCTTCATTGCAAGCATCATCTCACGTCCAATCAAAAAGATGAATGAAGCAGCCATGGCTATTGCCAATGGGGATCTGACGGGTGAGACGATTGTACTGAAGAACAAGGATGAACTGGGAACGCTGGCCGCTTCCTTTAATACAATGAGTGGCAATCTACGCTCCATGATTGAATCGGTATCGATGACTTCTGAACAGGTAGCCGCTTCATCGGAGGAACTACTTGCAAGTGCAGAGCAGAATACCCAAGCCTCGGAACAGATTTCCCAGACGGTCGAGGAACTGGCTGTAGGTACGTCTGATCAAGTTGATATTGTGAAGCGTTCTTCACAGGCGATGAATGAGATGGCTCTGGGATCGGAGCAGATTGCCGAGCTTGCCCAAAGTGTATCCGTATCTGCTGTAGATGCGGCGAATCAATCTTCCGAAGGAAATATGATTATTCAGCAAGCGGTTGAACAGATGGGTTCTGTTCGAAATTCCATTGCTTCGCTTACTGAATTGGTTACAGGGCTGGGGGCACGTTCAGCAGAGATTGGAACCATTACCGAGGTAATCAACAACATTGCCCGGCAGACCAATCTGCTTGCACTGAATGCAGCCATTGAAGCCGCACGAGCAGGAGAGCATGGACGTGGTTTCGCCGTAGTTGCGGGAGAAGTGCGTAAGTTGGCTGAGGAATCTTCTACATCTGCGCAACGAATTACGGATCTCGTTCAATTGATTCAGAAAGATACGGATCATGCTGTTCAGGCAGTCAAAGTGAACAGCAGTGAGACAGAAGCAGGAATCGAGATGGTTACTGCGGCAGGACAAGCGTTCGAGCAGATCTCGGATGCGGTTAACAAAGTAGCGGGTGAAATCCAGGAAGTGTCTGCAGGTTCAGAGGAAATGTCGGCGAGTACAACTGAAGTTGTAGGATATGTAAGTCAAATCTCCAACATTGCTGGAGAGGCAGCGGGCGGGGTTCATAATGTATCTGCCGCAACTCAGCAGCAGTTGGCTTCGATGGAAGAGATTGCTTCATCCGCAGGTTCATTATCCAAAATGGCCGAAGAACTGCAGGAGCAGATTAACAAGTTCAAAGTGTAACCAATGAGATGTTCTGATACCCAAGGTGTACAGAAACATACTGACGGGATGGTCAGAATGCCATTCGATTTATACTGTTGATGATAGCAAGGGCAATAAGCTGTTTCTCTAACGCGTATATGCGTTAGAGAAACAGCTTATTTTGTCGCATGACGCAGAGCAGGTCACAACAATGTTATTTCAGAAGTCACCAACGCTTATATAGCAAGTTAAACAAACGACTATAATGGTAATTAATGGTGGAAGTTACACTGAAATACACCATGGGGAGGAGCGATATAAACTCGCAGTCCAGAGTAATGCATACGGAACATTGAAGAAGAGGAGATGAATAGTTGAATATGAAAGGGAGCTGGTGGAGACGAGTCGCCATGATCGCGTTATCGGCAGGACTACTGGCAGGAAGTTTATCGATGGGCACAGGAATTCGTAAGGCGGATGCGGCCGCCGGAAATCAAAACTATGCTGAAGCACTGCAAAAGGCCATTTAC
This sequence comes from Paenibacillus sp. PAMC 26794, assembly GCF_000316035.1. GTDB lineage: Bacteria > Bacillota > Bacilli > Paenibacillales > Paenibacillaceae > Paenibacillus. Next base: position 19,141 of record NZ_ANHX01000044.1, on the reverse strand, counting down.
TTCTATGAAGCACAGCGTTCGGGCCCATTGCCGGCGAGTAATCGGGTCGAATGGCGTGGTAATTCAGGCATGCAGGATGGTGCTGATGTAGGCGTTGATCTGACCGGAGGATGGCATGATGCCGGAGATCACGTGAAGTTTGGTTTTCCGATGGCTGCTTCCGCAACGATGCTCGCCTGGTCTGTCGTGGAATACAGCGACGGATATGAACAGGCCGGACAACTGGAGGAGATCAAGGATAATATCCGATGGGCAACCGACTATTTTATGAAAGCGCATACGAAACCAAATGAATTATGGGGACAAGTCGGGGCTGGCAATACCGACCATGCCTGGTGGGGACCCGCAGAAGTCATGCAGATGAACCGTCCTTCGTTCAAGATTGATGCTTCCTGCCCGGGCAGTGATCTGGCGGCAGAAACGGCTGCAGCGCTGGCAGCGTCATCGATTGTATTTGCAGATGATGATCCGGCATATTCGGCCAGACTGCTCCAACATGCGAAAGAGCTGTATAACTTCGCAGATACATATCGGGGGAAATACACCGATTGTATCACTGATGCTGCAGCGTTCTATAACTCGTGGTCAGGATACGAGGACGAATTGGCATGGGGTGGCGCATGGCTTTATTTAGCTACTAATGATAGCGCTTACTTGTCCAAAGCCATTGCGGCTTCGGATCGGTGGTCTGCCAGCGGTGGTTCTGCAAACTGGCCCTATACGTGGACACAGGGCTGGGATAACAAAAATTATGGTGCCCAGATTCTGCTTGCCCGTATTACGTCCAGTTTGAACATGCCGGAGGCGACGAGATTCATTCAGTCGACTGAGCGCAATCTGGATTATTGGACGGTTGGAGTCAATGGGACACGAGTCAAGTATACGCCAGGAGGTCTGGCGTGGCTGGATCAGTGGGGCTCGCTCCGATATGCAGCGAATGCATCCTTTATTTCTTTTGTATACTCCGACTGGGTCAGTGATCCTGTGAAAAAATCAAGATATCAGAATTTCGCTGTCTCACAGATGAATTATATTCTGGGCGATAATCCGCGTCAGAGCAGTTATGTGGTCGGATATGGGCAAAATGCACCTCAACATCCGCATCATCGGACTGCTCACGGTTCATGGCTGAATAACGAAGATATCCCGGCTAACCATCGCCACATTCTGTATGGTGCCATGGTCGGTGGCCCGGATGCATCGGATGGATATACCGATGATATCGGGGATTACGTGAGTAATGAGGTCGCAACCGATTACAATGCTGGTTTTACCGGCGCACTGGCAAAGATGAATTTGCTGTTTGGTCAGAATCATCAGCCCCTGGCAAACTTCCCTGCACCTGAAGTGAAGGGAGATGAGTTCTTTGTGGAGGCTGCGATTAAATCATCCGGTGCCAATTATACGGAAATTAGAGCACAGCTTAATAATCGTTCCGCTTGGCCTGCCCGAATGGGAGATCAACTGTCTTTTAAGTATTTCCTGGATTTGAGTGAAGTGTATGCTGCCGGACGTACGGTATCGGACGTGCAAGTGACATCCTCCTATACGGAGGGGGCGACGGTATCCCAACCAGTTGTGGTGAATGCAGCCCAGCATATCTATGCCATTACGGCGAACTTCGGTAATACCAAGATCTATCCAGGTGGGGAAGGAAATTATCGTAAAGAAGTACAGTTCCGCATTACAGGCCCACAGGGTGCATGGAATGCCAGCAATGATCATTCGTTCCAGACGCTTACCACAGGCACTCCTGTGAAGAGCATATACCTTCCAGTCTATGATGCAGGGGTGAAGGTGTATGGACAGGAGCCTGGTGTTACACCAGTTACGGTTCCAGGCGCACCTGCTGGCGTGCAGGCTGTAGCGGGAAGCAGTCAGGTTAACCTGACCTGGGCGGCTGTATCCGGGGCCGAATCGTATACTGTGAAGCGTTCCGAGGTGAGTGGAGGACCATATACAACTGTCGCAACAGGTGTTAATGGGTTGACCTATACAAACTCGGGACTGATCAACGGGACAGCTTATTATTATGTAGTAACTGCCGTGAATTCAGCAGGGGAATCATCGGGTTCTGTACAGGTGTCGGCTACCCCGCAAGCAGCTTCGACGGTGCCGGGAGCACTGACTTTAAGTGGGACAGCTGGTAATGCGCAGTCGGTCCTGACTTGGACAGCAGCCTCGGGTGCTACTAGCTATAAGGTACAACGTTCGGTGGCAGGCGGGACATATGCAGATGTGGCAACCGGATTGTCCGTGTTGACTTACACCGATACCACAGCGCTGAATGGCACCACGTACAATTACCGGATTGCAGCTGTGAATGCGAACGGACAGACACTGTCCAATGTCTTGGCACTGACGCCTTCGGCACCTCCGGTGACGACCGGTACACTCGAAGTGCAGTACCGCAGCGGAGGGTCCGGGAATTCAAGTAATGCGGTGACTCCGCAGTTCACCGTGAAGAATACCGGAACACAGGCGATTGATCTCAGTACCGTGAAGATCCGATATTATTTCACCAAGGATGGGGCGGATCAAATGACCTTCTGGTGTGATTATGCCGAGATGGGCACGGCCAATGTTGAAGGTACATTTGGCGCAGTGAATCCGGCGAAGGGTACCGCAGATACGTATCTGGAGATTAGCTTCAAGTCCGGAGCAGGCAGTTTGGCCGCTGGAGCAGAGACCGGCGTGATTCAAGCACGCTTTTCCAAAAATAACTGGAGCAATTTCGATCAAAGTAATGATTATTCCTATGATGCTTCCAAGACGGCTTTTGCCGCATGGAACAAGGTAACCGGGTATCAGGGAAACACCAAAGTGTGGGGCTTGGAGCCGTAACTAGCTCAATTATAACCCAAAGAGCAGCATGTGCAGACCAACAGCGTTTTAGAGGTTGTTCAAAAAGTTCGCTTTTGATTACGAAGGATGCCTAGTGGCATCATCAGCATCGAATATGGAATTCAGCCGAAATGTCCGTTGCTCACGTAGTTTTCCCTACGCTCCGCTACTCCATTTCTAGCTTCATCCCATCTTCTCGGTACTGAAAACCGCTCTTTTTGAACACGCGCTTATATTCAATTTCCACTATTCCAGGGAGGTATATATTAATGTTGAAATCAGCTGCGAAAAAAAGTTTAACAGCCATGCTGGCGGGAACCGTCATGTTGACCGGATACACCGGACTCTGGGCGGGGCCGCAAACAGCACATGCCGCAGATCAGGCCATCGAGATTCAGGCAGATGGCATCAATGAAGCCCGGTTTTTGCAATTGTATGATCAGTTGAAAGATCCGGCGAACGGATATTTTTCTCCAGAGGGTCTACCGTATCATTCCATTGAGACCCTGCTGAGTGAGGCTCCGGATTATGGTCATATGACGACGTCCGAGGCATACAGTTACTGGCTGTGGTTGGAAACCATGTATGGTCACTACACGGGAGATTGGTCCCAATTGGAAGCAGCTTGGGACAGTATGGAAAAATACATTATCCCGGTCAACGAAGGTGACGGCAAGGAAGAGCAGCCTACGATGAGCTCGTACAATCCGAACAGCCCTGCTACGTATGCAGCGGAAAAACCTTTTCCTGATCAATATCCATCGCCACTTAATGGTCAATATGCAGCGGGTAAAGACCCGATTGATGCCGAACTTAAGGCGACCTATGGTAACAATCAGACCTATCTCATGCACTGGCTGGTCGATGTGGATGACTGGTATGGATATGGCAACCTGTTGAATCCATCACATACGGCTACCTATGTGAACACGTTCCAGCGTGGGGAGCAGGAGTCTGTGTGGGAAGCCATTCCGCATCCATCCCAGGATGATAAATCTTTTGGTAAGGCAAACGAAGGCTTCATGAGCTTGTTCACAAAGGAAAATCAGGTACCGTCAGCCCAATGGCGTTACACAAACGCAACGGATGCCGATGCGCGTGCTGTACAGGTGCTGTATTGGGCGAAGGAGATGGGATACAACAATCCGGAATATCTGGATAAAGCGAAGAAGATGGGGGACTATCTGCGCTATGGTATGTATGATAAATACTTCCAGAAAATTGGAAGTGCAAAAAGTGGTACACCAACTCCGGGTACAGGCAAGGATTCCAACATGTATCTCATGGCTTGGTATACGTCTTGGGGCGGTGGTTTGGGTCAAGGTGGGGATTGGGCTTGGCGCATTGGAGCGAGCCATACCCACCAGGCTTATCAAAACCCGGTTGCAGCGTATGCCTTGTCTGACCCGGCTGGCGGCTTGATTCCGAAATCAGCAACAGCGAAGGCAGATTGGAATGCTACGCTGAAACGTCAGTTGGAATTCTACACTTGGTTACAATCCCATGAAGGAGCTATCGGCGGGGGAGCAACGAACAGTCTGGATGGTTCATACAAAGCCTATCCGGCAGGCGTAAGTACATTCTATGACATGGCTTATCAGGAGGCACCTGTATATCGTGATCCGGATTCCAACACCTGGTTTGGATTCCAGGCATGGCCGCTGGAGCGTGTAGCCGAGATGTACTATATTCTTGCGGAGAGCGGTGATTTGACCTCTGAGAACTTCCAGATGGCCAAAAAAGTAATTACGAAGTGGATCGACTGGAGTAAGGATTATGTATTTGTAGGTGAGCGTCCGGTGACGGATGCGCAAGGCTATTATCTGAATGCGGCTGGACAGCGCATTTTGGGTGGAACTAATGTTCAGGTAGCGACAACGCCGGCTCCGGGAGAGTTCTGGATTCCGGGTGGTCAGGAATGGCAGGGTCAACCGGACAAATGGAATGGATTCAGTTCGTTTACGGAAAATCCGAACTTCCGTGTAACGACCAAAGATCCAGTGCAGGACACAGGAGTTCTGGGAAGTTACGTTAAAGCTCTGACCTTCTTCGCAGCGGGAACACAGGCAGAGAACGGCACACTTAACGCGGAAGGCCAAGAAGCCAAGGACTTGGCCGAGGCTCTGCTGGATACAGCTTGGGATTACAATGATGGTGTGGGGATCGTTACGGAAGAAGAACGTAAAGACTACTTCCGCTTCTTCGCGAAAGAGATCTATATCCCGGCGAACTGGTCTGGAACCTTTGGTCAAGGCAACACGATTCCAGGTACAGCAGGTGTACCTTCCGATCCTGCGAAAGGTGGCAATGGCGTATACATTGGATACTCCGACCTGCGTCCAGCTATCAAGCAAGATCCGGCATGGGCTTATCTGGATAATCTGTACAAAACGTCGTATAATCCGACAACGAAAACATGGGAAAATGGTGCACCTACCTTTACGTATCACCGTTTCTGGTCACAGGTGGATATGGCTACAGCGTATGGCGAGTATGATCGTCTCCTTGGAGATACCGATAGTCCGGAAGTGGAAGTACCCGCTGCTCCTGCTGGGGTAACAGCAACCGGAGCAAGCCAGCAAGTTGTTCTGAATTGGAACGCAGCCGCTGGTGCAGCCTCGTATAACGTGAAACGTGCAGAAGTGAACGGAGGTCCTTATACGCCTGTAGCGACAGGAGTCACAGGATCGACATTCACGGACACGGGTTTGACCAACGGTAAAACGTATTATTATGTCATCACTGCGGTGAATGCCGTAGGTGAGTCTGCACCGTCGACACAGGCATCTGCAACACCACTCGCAGGAACCGTTGTGCCCGGCGTATTCAACCTTACTGGAACGGCTGGCGATGCCCAGGCGGCACTGACATGGACCGCATCAACTGGAGCAGCAAGTTATAAGGTACAACGTTCGGTAGGCACCGGGGCATATGCTGATCTGGCAACAGGTTTGACCGCACTCACGTATACCGACGCTACAGCGGTGAATGGTACAGCTTATAATTATAGAGTCGTAGCCATTAATACGAGTGGTCAGACGAATTCGAATGTATTGGTGTTGACACCATTAGCACCTCCAGTCACAACGGGAACGCTTGAAGTACAATACCGTAATGGTAGTTCAGGAGCTTCGGTCAATGCGATTACTCCACAATTTAATGTGAAGAATACAGGTACAACTGCTGTCGACTTGAGCAAAGTGAAGGTCCGGTATTATTTCACCAAGGATAGTGCCGCAGATCTGAGTTTCTGGTGTGATTATGCGCAGATTGGCAGTGGTAACGTGGAAGGGCATTTTGTTTCGATAGATCCGGCCAAGGGCACGGCAGATACGTATCTGGAGATTGGATTCAAATCGGGTGCCGGCAGTTTGGCGGCGGGTGCGGAAACCGGAATCATCCAGGGACGTTTCTCGAAAAACAACTGGACGAATTTTGATCAAACGAATGATTATTCCTTTGATTCCACCCAAACGGCCTTCAGTGCCTGGACAAAAGTGACAGCTTATCAGGATGGCGCCAAGGTATGGGGAATTGAACCTTAAATGAGTTGATCGACCAGCTGTAGAGTGATGTTACTAATCATCCAGGTTAAGCCGGGGAGAAATCCCTGGCTTTTCTTTTTTTTTTTAAAACAAAAATGTAAATTCGGGGAACGGTAATCGGCAAATGAATCATAGTAATGTTTACCATATTTGCGATTTTAAACATTAAAATCTAGGTCATATGGCATATGCCCTGAATGAGAAACGACCTAGCTCTTGTATCGCGGAAAAATCAAGCATATCAAATAGTTACAATAATTTAACCTTTCAAAAAGAAGGGATCAACAGTGAATTTTTCCAGCAGATCATGGACAGACCCTGATACTTAGTGCTCAAGTTTGCCTATATCAATACAGGACTTTTGACTGATGAACGTTATGGATAGCCCGTTTACAATGGGGCAAGCCCGGGAGAACCAAACCAGGTTAAAATTCTGTAACATCAGGGGGAACTCGACATCATGAACTGGAAAAAAACGATTATTACGGCAAGTGTCACAGCAACGATGCTGATGGGAAGTCTGACGACAGGAGCACTAACGGCACAGGTATCGGCAGCTGCTGTTGACAATTCACAAGTAAAAGTAATTTGGGGCGTAAACCTACGCACAACACCTTCTTCTTCTGCGAAGATTGTTCGCACGGTCGCTAAAGGGGAAACGGTAACGGTGCTTCAGCAATCCGGTTCGGATTGGTATAAGATTAAGGATTCTGCTAACCGGACAGGCTACATATCTTCTTCATCCAAATACACACAAGCGATTAGTGGCGGCACAAGCGGATCGGGTTCAAATAGTGGTACATCGGTAACCGGCAATGCGTCTGTGGAAAAAGTGATTGCAGCGGGAATGAAATATTTGGGAACACCTTATGAGTTCGGAGCCAGTCGTAACAGTACAGCTACTTTTGACTGTTCCAGCTTTGTACGCCAGACCTTCATTGATGCACTGGGCATCAAGCTTCCAGCGGATTCCCGCAAACAGGGAGCCTATGTAAAAGCCAAGGGTACAGTTCAGACGAACTGGAAAAACCTGAAACGCGGCGATCTGATGTATTTCATGTCGTATAAAGGCAGCTCTGCATCATCGTATTCGGGCGTGAATAAATCTACTGCAACCATTACTCATACAGGGATTTACCTGGGCGACGGCAAGGTATTACATACGTATTCCAACGCTGGCGGTGGTGTAACAACTAGTGATATCTCCGGCAAACACTGGGAGTATCGCTTCCTGTTTGGTGGCAGTGCGCTGTAGGTTAGAACAAGAACCTTCTTAAATAATCCACGCATGTTCATATGCATTTAAAACACCTTCCATTCTGCCTTTGACAGGCGAGTGGGAGGTGTTTTGGTGTCATTTATTATTTTGAAGAACTCAATCGTGATAGTACAGTCGGAACAGGATATCCTGATTGTAGTTACCGAATCCCTCACCATATAAGGTAAGCCCGCCCACATGCTGAGCATCTTCCTCCACCGAAAGACGAAGGGTCCATTGGTTGCGTTCGACCGGGATATCTGCGAGTGTAATGTCGGATAGATGTTGTCCATCAATAAACGTACCCTCATTGGTAATTCGCAGTACCTTGAGCATGCCGTATTGATTGACACTGTCACTCCACCATTCCGGGGTGAACATGCCACGTCCGTTGCCTGAATCTCCAGGGCTTGTCCATTCCCCTAATCGGATGCCATTAAGCATGAATGTAATATCCGAGGGCCAATTCGGATTCACCGATGGTGCTTCTGACCCGATCTCGAGGGACAATTCAATGGCATTGATCTGCTGTCCGGATAAAATATAGTTTGGAATTTTATACTCCACAAATCCACGGCCAAACCACAGAATATGCGCATGCATCCGCTCTGGGTCGAGGAAATAACGAGGGTCATCGTACTGTCCAATGACCTGAGTGGATGTAGCCAGACCACATGTCGGATAGACGTCAAAGTGAGTATAGTGTCCCACAGGGACGGAAACCTCATGGAGCTTGCGGGCTGTCCCGCTTTCCTGCGGCATGGAGATGCCAATCCAGTCTACAGCAAGGCTGTTCATTTTATGTGTGCCACCGTCTTTGCGTATCATTTTGGACTGAATAATGCCCACATCCTGAAGTTTGCGGACATGCATGGTCACGATGGCACTACTCAGACCCAGTGAAGCAGCAAGGTCTTTCACATTCATCGGAGTCTCTGCAACAAGGCGGATGATCTGTAGACGGACTTCACTGGCAAGTGCTTCATATAGGGGTAGCCATTCGGCATCGGTATTTGCTCTGATCACAGTTGTTCCTCCATTTTGTCTATATAGAATTAAGTTAAACATAAATTCAGTTAAATAATAACATTTTGCAAAATTCAGGTTGAAATTAAGGCTATAATCGATTTTAATATAAATATGAACGTTGATCCATAGAATATCAATTAATTTTTATATTAATCTTAAGGAGTTGAAATTCATTATGGAAAAAGCAAAAATGACGGTAGATAAAGATTTTACTATTGGTGTAGTGGATAAGCGCTTGTACGGATCATTTATTGAGCATCTGGGACGTGCCGTATATGGCGGGATTTACGAGCCAGGGCATCCATCAGCGAACGAACAGGGTTTCCGCACGGATGTGCTGGAGATGGTTAAGGAGTTGAACGTACCGATTGTACGTTATCCTGGAGGTAATTTTGTATCCGGTTACAATTGGGAAGATTCGGTTGGGCCTGTGTCAGAACGCAAACGCAGACTGGACCTGGCCTGGAGAACGATTGAGACCAATGAATTTGGCTTCAACGAATTCGTGGACTGGGCGAAACAGGCTAATTCTGAAGTCATGATGGCCGTTAATCTGGGAACACGGGGTGCCGATGCAGCACGTAACATTGTAGAGTACAGCAACCATCCAGAAGGTTCTTATTATAGTGATCTTCGCATCAAGCATGGATACAAGCAGCCACATGCGATCAAAACATGGTGTCTGGGCAACGAGATGGATGGCCCTTGGCAGATCGGTCACAAAACGGCAGAAGAGTATGGACGTGCAGCCGTTGAAGCGGCAAAAGTCATGAAGTGGACGGACCCGACGATTGAACTGGTAGTCTGTGGAAGTTCAAACCTGAATATGCCATCGTTCCCGGAATGGGAAGCAACGGTGCTGGATCATACGTATGATCACGTGGAGTATCTGTCCTTGCATCAATACTACGGCAATCAAGAGCAAGATACGCCAACGTTCCTGGCACGCTCGCTTGAAATGGATCGTTTTATCGATACCGTGAAGGCAACTTGTGATTATATCAAAGCGAAGAAACGCAGCAAAAAGACGATGTATCTGTCCTTTGATGAGTGGAATGTATGGTATCATTCCAATGAAAATGATTCGAAGATGGACCCTTGGCAGATTGCCCCGCCACAGCTGGAGGATATCTATAACCACGAGGATGCATTGCTTGTTGGTTGTATGTTGATCAGTATGCTCAAACATGCGGATCGGGTTAAAATGGCCTGTCTGGCACAACTCGTTAACGTGATTGCACCGATTATGACAGATACGGGCGGTGGTTCATGGAGACAGACAATCTTCTATCCATTCATGCATACATCTCTCTTTGGGCGTGGAACAGCATTGGTGCCATTGATCCAGTCTCCGAAATACGATACAAAACAAATCACGGATGTTCCTTATCTGGAAGCTATTGCGGTTCATAACGAAGAGCAGGGTGAAGTGACTGTATTCGCAGTCAACCGTCATCTGGAAGAGTCCCTTCCGCTCGAGGTGGACCTGCGCAGCTTCGGGAAGTGTACCGTGATCGAGCATATCGTGCTGGAAAGTGATGATCTCAGAGCATCTAATACGGCCGCACAACCAAACCGCGTTGCTCCTCATAATCGTGGGGGTGCAGTTGTATCCGATACCCTGATTACAGCGAGTTTGGCGAAAGCATCATGGAACGTGATCCGTTTGAAAGTTCAGTAGGGGATTAGCATAAAGGGATGGGACACGTGAGAGCGCAATGGCAGGCATGATGTCCGAGAAGGAAGCCAGCGGCTCAGCGTGTTCCTTCAATCAAAAAAAGGTGGATAGCGAGTTAATCGCATCCACCTTTTTCGTTGTATTTTATAGGGAAAGGAAAGGCATGGGGGCACGAGCAATGATGTGGCAGACAAGTTAGCATGTAAGTAAGGTAACGGCGTGTGTTGAAAATGAGTGTGAAAGGTTATTTCTCTTCAGCGTTGCTTCCGCTTCAAAACTCAAAACTTTCGCCATCACGTGGAATGAGCACCTGACCATCCATCTGCTCGGATGCCAGATAAGTCGCAAGATCCGTACGAGACATCACACAATGGTTAATCGCATCCATGTGCACAGCGATGACATGAGCAGATGGCGCATGGCGCTTCACGGCGACAACGTCAGGCCCGTCCATCGTAATGGGATCACCCTCCACGAAGCGTGCACCTCCGGCATTCACGACAATGACTTCAGGCGTATATTGGCGGATGGCCTCAGCAGGTTCTTCACACCAGATCGTATCCCCCGCAATATAGGTGACGGGTTCTGCATCTGCTTCAAGTACGAAGCCGGACACCTTGCCCATACGTTCACCGATTTCACCTGTGCCATGATGCCCGGATGTACGGGCGAATCGGACAGAGTGATGCTCATGTTTTTCATCTACAGCTGTTACATTCGTGAATCCGGCACCCAGAAATATATTCTCGTCCCCAGGCTGGCAGATCAGAGGAATGTCTTTGCCAAGTTGTTTCGCCGCTGCTTCATCCCAGTGGTCCAGATGGGTGTGTGTCACAATCAACAGATCCGGATTCAGATAATCGGTTTCGGTTTCGGGCAAACTCACTCTTGGATTACGTAACTCATTGGGTGTGTTCGGGAATGCAGGCATGACTTCGGCGTCCATCAGCATCGGATCAACGAGAATGTTCAGCCCTCCGTATTCCAGCCACAGTGTAGCATTGCGGATCAATTGAATTTTCATTATATTTGCACTCCTTCGGGTTGTTGAATAGTATTACCCTATATGGTATACAACCCGTTTAACGGCGTACATAACATGATGAATGGAATTAGGCCGCGCTAATTTCACCGTGAAAGGATTGCTGAAGCAAGATGAATGAAATCATAGATGACACGGATATACGTATTTTGCAGATCCTGATTCAGGATGCCAAACGTTCTCACAAAGAGATCGGTGAAGAGGTTCATCTCACAGGACAGGCCGTCGGTGCAAGAGTGCGCAAGCTGCAAGATCTGGGTGTAATCGAAGGCTACACGGTAAAATGGAACCTGGAACGCCTTGGCCTCGGCCTACAGGCATTTGTCACGGTTTTCTTGAACTCGGGCGACAGTCATGCCGCCTTTCGTACATTCATTGCTGAACGTGAGGACATCGTTGAAGTCCATCGTGTCAGCGGAGAAGGCTGTTATCTGATGAGAGTGCAGACTGGCACCACAGAGCAGCTTGGCCAACTGCTTGAAGCATTGCTACCTTACGGCAATTACAAAGTCAGCCTGTCCATAGGTGTTGAGAAATCACAGTGATGTGTGGGGAACTTGCCCTCTCATCCATCCCGGTACTCAAAGAGCTTGCTGCTGTTCCTGCAAAGTCTCCTGAAGCAAAGTCACAGCCTGGTTCAGCTCTTTTTTGCTCAGCAGATGATCTGTCTGAATATGAGACCGTGTGCCGTCCTTCAAGTACAGGACAAACATGGGAGAAGCAGACAGGAGCCACTTGCTGCGGGCAGGTGAGGCGAGTTCAACTTTGCGAATCTGGCTCCAAGCAATCTTCCGTTTGCCCGTGCTCAACGCATCATCATCCCAGGATAACAACACGGCAGGGGTTCTGGCTAGTCGTGACACGAACATGAAGAATAGCGGTCCGATCAACCACATACCCAGCACGGCTGCGATGGAATAGTATATCGTCTCCAGTCTTTCGGCTTGTCCGTCTACGATAATCCATAATAAGCTCACGCACAAGAGAAGGAAAAGGAAGCATAGACATCCTTTCCACAGAGCTGTGCTGCGTCGGTAATGAATCTGCTGATGGTCCCGCTTGGGTGTTTCAGGTTGTTGCATAAATGTTCCTCCTAATTAACAATGCTGATCGATATGCCAAACGTGCCGCCTGCATGAGCAGAGCGGCATGTTCAACGTTCTGTATTTACTATAACTCAGGTTCATTACCCTGATATAGCTGAATTTTTACCTGCATCACGCGCATGGGTGTACAATTCTGCATACACGCCTTTGGCTGCGATTAGTTCCTGGTGCGGTCCTTCCTCCACAATCTCCCCATTCTCCATCACCAGAATTCGATCGGCATGCATCACTGTGGACAGGCGATGAGCAATGACAATAGTTGTGCGTCCCTGGGATACTGATTCCAGCGCATGCTGCACGAGCTGCTCCGTGTGTGAGTCCAGATTGGCCGTTGCTTCATCCAGGATGAGCACTCGGGGCTGGAACACCACAATTCGGGCAAATGAAATCAACTGCCTCTCCCCGGCGGATAGTCCGCTTCCGCGTTCGGATAGATGTGTATCATATCCTTGAGGCAAACGTGAAATCATCGCATGTGCTCCGACAAACCGGCAGGCCTTAATCGCCTGCTCTCGCGTAATATCCTCACGAAACATTCTCACATTATCAATAATGGAACCGGAGAACAGGAAGGGTTCCTGTTGAATCAGACCCACGATCCGATGAAGCTTAGCCTGCGGCAGATGCCGGATATCTGTACCGTCAATCTCGATACTGCCCTTGTCTACATCATAGAAGCGATTGAGCAGGGAGATCAGGGTGCTTTTGCCAGCGCCTGTTGTGCCCACGATACCTACCATTTCACCCGGATAGAGGTGCAGGTTCATCTGCTGGATCAAAGGCCGGTCTGCCCGATAACCAAACGACACATCATTAAAATCAATCTGGCCCATCACATTTTGTGGTTCAAGCGAGGAGGCCATCCCGGGTTTGGGATCAGCAACTTCAGGCCGCGTATTCAGAATGTTCCAGATGCGATCCATCGATACGGTCGTGGACTGGAATGTATTCCATTGCATCGTAATCTGGTTAATCGGTTGAAAGAACTGGCGGATATAGCTGATAAACGCATACAATACCCCGACTTGCAGGGACTCACCCAGTACGGCGCGACCTCCAAGCCAGACCATCATGACCAGTGCTGCATTGCCAAGGATATCAAACGTCCGGTTGAATATGACATTGGAGCGGGCTTGAGCAATGTTGGCTTTCAGATGGAGCGCATTCTGTTCCGAGAAACGTTTCTTCTGTTCTTCTTCCTGGTGAAAAGCCTGAATCAAGAACATGCCGGACAAATTCTCTGCCGTAAATGCGATCAAACGGGAAAGCCGGGTACGAGCATTTTGATAAGCTTTCCGCAGTCGACTGCGGAATAATACCGCAACCACCGCAATGACAGGCAGAACGATCAGGGAGTATGTCGCGAGAACAGGATCAAGCTGGAACATAAAGACGATAATGAGCACCAGCATCATGCCATCTCGAATCAGACTGAGCAGTACTTGAGTGAAAAAGCTGCTGATGGTCTCCGTATCACTGGATACGTTTGTGACCAGACTGCCGATATGAAAACGGTCAAAGAAAGACATGGACATTTTGGAGATATGCTTAAACAGGTCTTTTCTGATCCGGGATACAATGTTCTGTCCCACATGCTGCAACAGATTATTCTGGATATAGGTAAAAATAAAACTGATGACAGCCAGCCCGAGAAAGATGGCTGCGAGCTGAACGAGAAAGCCCACACTGGTCTGGCCCACGGCCAGATGATCATCGATGGCGATCTTCACCAGATAGGGTTGCAGCAGATCTGCTGATATGCCAAGCAGTGAGCAGAAGAAGATACCGGCAAATGCCCATTTATGCGGTTTGGCGTATGCCATCATCGCCTTAAACGAAGTTCGTTTACTCTGATCGTCTTCTGCATCTGGGTGAAGTTCAGGGTTAGCGTTAGACATGATGTAATCCCTCCTCCTGCAAACGGTAGGTGGCCGCATATAACCCCTTGGCAGCCATCAACTGCGCATGTGTTCCCTGCTCAGCGACTCGCCCTTCATCCAGAACGATAATATCGTCCGCATGACGGACCGCGCTGATGCGATGAGAGATAATCAATGTAGTCTTGCCCTTGCCGATCTGGCGCAAACTGCGCAGAATACCACTCTCGGTGACGGCATCAACCGCGCTCATGCTGTCATCCAGAATAAGTAACTGTGCTTGTTTGATCAGTCCTCTTGCAAGACTGGTTCGCTGACGCTGTCCACCAGACAAGGTGAGTCCACGTTCGCCAAGCAGTGTATCGAAGCGATCAGGAAAACGGACAATATTGTCGTAGATCATGGCTTGCCGTGCACTATGTTCCACTGTATCCAGCGATACTTCCCGGTCGCTGAATGCGATGTTATCCCGGATGGTGGTACTAAACAGGAATCCATCCTGAGGGACATAGGCGATGCGCGATCTTAGACTTTCCAGCGACAGCTGCCGAATATCGGTACCATTGATGCGAATCGTTCCTTCAGGTGCTTCATATGTACGCAGCAATAGCTTAACGAGGGTACTTTTACCTGAGCCGGTCTTGCCTACAATACCGACCGTTCGCCCGGCACGGATATTGAGTTGAATGTTTTTGAGAGCAGGAGATGAACTGCCAGGATAGGAGAAGGTTAGATTCTCCATGGTGATATTTTGTACGGTTTGGAGCGCTGTGGCTTCAGGAATTTCACGCACATCCGCTACTTCGCTGAGCAGGTCATTCACCCGCTCCAGTGAAGCGCCTGAGCGCTGAACAGTATTAATAACATTGCCGATCTGTTGAAGCGGCCCCATGATCATGCGCAGATATAAGGTTAAGGCGACAAAACTCCCGAGTGTAATAGAATTCTGCATGGTCATAATACCTCCGACAAGCAGAGAAACGACCAATGAGATAGCTCCCAGCAGTGGTAGCAAGGCTTGAAACAACGAAGACAGACGAACCAGACGAAGCTGTTTGCTCTTGATTGCATCGACGGTAGTTCCAAAGCGTGCACGAGCACTGTCTTCGATGGCAAATGTCTTGGTTACGCGAATGCCGCCCAGCTGCTCTTCCGCCGATTCCGTCATGGTTGCAAGAGCTTCCTGCACGTCGCGAGAGCGCTTGCGAATCCGCGGACCAAAAAACACAACCAGAAATGGAATCGCCAGCAAAGGAACAACACTGATTAAAATGAGCGTCAACGGAATCCCGCTAAGCAGCATCATGACAATGCAGGACAACAGCAGGAAGGTGGCATTGGTCATGAGCGTCACGCCATTGGATATCGCTTCACGTACGGAAGTAACGTCATTCATGACATAACTGAGCAGTTTTCCGTTCCCCTGTTTGGAGAAATAATGTTCGCTAAGTTCAGAAAACTTACTGAATATACGCTCACGCGTCATGAATTCGAAGCGTCGACCCAGCTTCATAATCATGAATTGCCCGGTACCGAACAGCAGATTATACCCGATGGAAATAGCCAGAAGGGACAGGCTGTACCTTACGACCGTCTGCATCTGAAGCGTGTTCTGCATCAACTGATCCGTGAAGCTGCCGAGTATGCGGGGCAAGGATGCCTGCCCGACATTGGAGGCAATAATTAGAAGAACAGCAACCAGATAGACAGGCCAGTTCGACACAACATAACCGCGAAGTAATCCTTTCTTGGACATAAGCGTTGTTCTCCTTTTGGTATAGGTGAAGTCAGTTCAGCAGGTGGAGTCAAGAAAAGGGCCGACACCTGTTATTAGCGCGTCGTGCCCTCTTACTGTATGCGATCCGGTTCGCTGTTTATCCGTCATCCGATAGATTTCTCTATTCTTATTTTTGCGCTAATCCGATGGGATGTCAACGAAGCCAGTTAGCAAAAGCTGGTGGCTTGGACTAGTGAACGCGGAGAAGGGTTCTATGCCGTGTTCTCGTGTTGTATTCACCAGATGTCGAAATTACTGAAACATTTTCTACGGATACCCCGTCTGTAGGAATGAAGAGGTAAAAAATAGGCTTTACTAATCATATGGAGGTGCCAGGAAATGAAACATAAAAAAGGATTGGTTGCAACGCTTGCGCTCTGCGTTTCTTTGACAGCAGGAGGTGCATCGGTATTTGCTTTCACAGATGTGAAGGATGAAGGTCAGAAGTCGGTTGTGGATTCATTGAAATCAAAAGGCATTGTTAACGGAGTAACGGCGGATCTGTTCCGTCCAGATCTTGCATTGTCCGAGCCACAGGGTGTTCAACTGATTGTGAATGCATTTGGTCTGAAAAATGAATTTGCGGAAGCATCCGCTCAGAATAAAATCAGTCCGGACACTTGGTATGCTGACGCTGTTCAAGCCGCTACTCAGAATGGACTGTCCATTCCGGTTGAAGTGAACCCGCAGGGCAAGATGACGCGTGAACTGTTTGTCACTTTGCTACATGAAGGGATTAACACAACCGGGAATTATCCGGTAATCCTACGGTATAATGATATTAAGGACGAAAATAAAATCGGTAAGGACGCCAAATCTGCGGTCCAGAACTTACTGAACATGAACATCATTGAACTGGATAAGGACGGGAATTTCCGTCCAGATCAGTCGCTTACCCGTATGGAGGCTGCAAGCATGATCTTCAATGCACTTGAATATGTGGATAAACACGGCAATGGCGGCTCGACAGAGCCAGCTCCAACCAATCCTGGTGAAGGCCAACAAGCGATTGTACCTGAAGTAACAACGACGAAGGTTGATGACAAAACAACCAAAGTTAAACTCAGTGCTGAAATGCCGCACCCTGGTTATGGATTGAAGATTGATGATGTGAAATTGGAGAAGGATGGACGCGCGATCGTGCTCTATTCCATTATTCAACCTGATCCAGACATGATGTATCCGATGGTTATCACAAATGTGACTGCAGAAACGGATATCCCAACAGGGTATACAGCAGAAGCTCAACCTTCTGGTAAGTAAACTATTCTTTGAGATATCGAACTTGCGCTAAGCACAACGTCAATGAACAGAATATAGCTTAACTTAAAAACTCACCCTTCATGCGTGCATGGAGGGTGAGTTTTTAAGTTGCTGGAGAGGCGACACCAATCACCAGCATTCAACTAATGCAAGGTGAGATACGCTAACGAACTCAGCGCACCTTATTTGGACGTTTATAGTGGTTATGCAATTCTAACGAACTTGAGACGCGTTATTCCCGCAAATAAGACTGGAAACAACAGAGAAAGCATCTAAAAGGCAGGAATAACGCGTCTACGATCTAAGCTTGACCCACAACGAAGGGAATAATTTACAGTAAATAAAGATAGTTATCCAAGATGGTACGGAAGGCCTGGAGGCCCCTCCAAAGAACCTTCGCTCCTGGATCGCCATCACTTTTGCGTCCCAAAAAAGCCACCGAGTTTGGCGAGTGCGATCACACTTTCTCGCAGGGTAGGTGGTTTGGACGGGAGTGTTTTCGTTTTGTTGGCCACACGGTAAAGAACCTTCCATTCCTCGTCACCCATGAACGAAGTACATGGAGCGTCAGGCTTTTGCCGAACGAGATAGGTCATCTGTTGGAGTTGTACAGCGATTATGGAATAGAACAGGATGAGTTTACGCAATCGTTCACCGTCACGCTCCTGTAATTTTTCGATCTCGCAACCACTTTTTAAAATGTAATGGAACCGCTCAATTTTCCAACGTTGGACGTACCATGCCACTTTTTCACGAGCATCGTCTACCGTAGCCACGGTAAGATTCGTGAGCAGAAACCATTCAATCGGTGTTTCGCCTTCCAGCGGTGTGGTTTCCAACGCATGAATCAGGGTGCAGGGAAGAGGCGAATACGCAGCCCCTTTTTGTTTCAGGTGTGCCGGTACATGTACCGTATCCGTCAGAAAACGAATCTCCAGCGTCGTATCCCGAGCGGCTTCACTACTTCGCGTATCTCGCGGGAGGGAAACGGTAATCTGCCCGGAGGAAGGCTGTTTACGCACTTCGTCCTGCATGAAAAGTCCTTCTGCTTCGGTGATCCGATTTTGCATGGATCTTACGACATAGGACTGTTCATCAACATGCAAGTGGTATAAAAATTCAAAGAAATCGGCTTCCCGGTCCCCTATGTGAATGAGCTTCATATCTGCTGGGAGGCCGAGCACACTGGCTTTTGCGGCCTCAGTCCACTTGTAGCTTTCCTTCTGTTCGTAAGGGCGGCTGACCTTCCGTTCCGCTTTGAGCGCCAGATCCCGTGCCCAAATTTTTTGATGTAAGAGGCCAAGCGGGAGGCCGGACGGGGTAAGCACCAATGCGGAATGCGCAAGCAAGCCTTTGGTTTGCTTGCGATTGTAGGCGCCAAGTCCTGGCGTTTTTTCTCGATTACCGTATTTAATTTCAGTGGTATCCTGGACGCACAAAAACACGGACTCTTCCGTTTGTTTCATCTGACGTAGCGTCTCTGTCCGATACGATTCCAGCACGTTTTCCTCGGTCAACTGCGGATTCTGTAATAAACGGTAGATGGCTTTCGCTTCCGCTGCATTCTTACTGGCTTCAGCAATGGATGCCTCTGGATGACTAAACAACGTCTGCATCGTTCGGATGAACCGATTTAACGTTCTTCCACATCGGATGCGCATATTTCGAAAGAATTGAAAATTTGGTTGGAGTAAAGAGGAAGTTAATCGTGTTGTGGACATG
>NZ_ANHX01000043.1 GCF_000316035.1 Paenibacillus sp. PAMC 26794 | reverse complement strand
TTTTCTGGAAGCATTGTGGGTCAAGCTTAGGTCTACGATTCGTTAAAAATCCCAAACAGTGAAATAGCGTCGAATAACGTGTGCTGGGTTCGTTAGATATTCCAGATTCACGACGCTTATGCGAAAAGTAAATTAGTGAGAGGTTACATAGTTACGAACCTGATCGAAAGGTAATGGATCTAGCGGTTTGATTGCTCATCCAAAGGTTCATAGTCAAACCAATCAAAACTTGCAGGCGTACATTCCCCCGATGGAGCATAGGCGTACATGGCGATCATCACACCTGTGAAACCACTTGCCACTTCGGTAGATAACAGATGTGTTTCTCCTGAACCCACTTCGATGGCATCGGATGAACCTTGCTGGTAGAGGAACGTGAAGTGATTACGGTCAGCCTTGATTTGTAATACAACCGGCCCCTTGTCACAGTTAAGCGCCTGTTCGGTTCGCAGAGAGCCGACGGTTCGCCGCAATACGATTTTCTTCTGCCCATCGACCTGTGTTACAGCCAAATCGTAATGATATTTATCATTCATAAATAAGGTTAGTCCAGCTTCCTCACTGCTCGCATTCGGCTCATAACGCAGCTCGGTTGCCATATTGCATAAGAAATGGCTCAATCGACGCCCGACAAAGGCTGGATTTTGTCCATCATCGAGTGAAACCGAATGACCACGAAGGATGAGCTGCCCGGGATTTTCAGTGAGCGTCCAACTATCCGGAGCCGGGTTACGTAAGAAGATCCAGTTCATGCCTAATGATGGTTCGTCAAAATCATCCCGAATAGCCTGGGGCGACCAAGGGTGCTCAGTCAACAAAGGCCCAGTCATCTCCTGCTCAATATGTCCGTCCACACCGATCATCGGCCAACCGGTGTCCGTCCAAGTGACAGGTGCCAGGAACGTTTCACGTCCCAGATGGTGCCGCATGGGGTAACCTGCTGGACGAATACCAAGAGATACGGCCCACCAGCTTCCATCCTGGATCTGGACAAGGTCTGCATGACCGGTTGCGTGGATGCTGGATTTCATGCTCCGATTGGACAGAATCGGATTATGAGGACACGGATCAAATGGACCGTATGGCTCTGTGCTCCGAGCAATGGTCTCCATATGACCATACTCGGTTCCACCTTCGGCGATCATCAGATAGTAGAGGCCGTTTATTTTATACATGTGGGGAGCTTCGGGGGCTGCTCCTCCGGTTCCAGTCCAGATCAATCGGCTATCGGTTAGTCTGGCTCCGGTCGTGATGTCTATCTCGCATTGATAGATGCCCTCACCTTCATCGCCGTTACAGGCCGTTTGAAAATACACATGTCCATCTTCATCGAAGAGAAAAGAGGGATCAATGCCGCCCTGATCAACAAAAATCGGAGCAGACCATGGTCCCTCGGGCTGGGCACTACGTACATAAAAATTTCCGCCGCCGCTGACATTGGTTGTTGTCATATAGAACCAGCCATCATGGTACCGGAGTGTTGGAGCAAAAATGCCGCCAGAGCTGCCTGCATTCGCTAGAGGGAGTTGCTCAGTTGTTGTGAGGACATGGGCAATCTGTCGCCAGTTCACAAGGTCTTTGCTGTGGAAGATGGGCACACCAGGGAAATATTCAAAGGTACTGGTTACCAGATAATAGTCTTCATCTACACGGCAGATACTCGGATCTGGATAAAACCCCGGAATGACCGGATTGGTATATTTCATCATTTATGCTCCTATTCATTTCGAGAGTTTAATATGGATCTGAACGTGAACGTAAGAGATGTATCCTAGCTACAAGGGGAATTATATCGTCTTTAATCATTTCCAACCTTGATTTTTCGGTCCTCGAATAGCATGATATAGACATTCAACCCAACATGGTTTGCGGAGGGGAATGCTTTTGAGTAATGCATATTTGAGATGGTTTACTTCAGATCAACAGTTTCCATTTTTCATTCAGTATGGTGGACACGACCAAGACATGGAACTTCATAATCATGTGGACTTTACGGAACTTGTCATTGTTCTGAGTGGTCATGCAACCCATGTGGTGAACACCGAGGAATTTTTTATTAAAAAAGGGAACGCATTTGTGATTAATGGCGACACCCATCATGCGTATAAAGACCCTCATGATTTTCGAATCTGTAACATTATGTTCAGTCCCGAGATGCTTGCTTCGGCTGGGCCCGATCTGAGAAAATCTAACGGCTTCCAGGCTCTATTTGTTTTGGAACCGTTTTATCGTAATATTCACTCCTTTCCGAGTAAATTGGCGTTATCCATTTCCAGTCTGGAGTATGTAGAATCGCTGATATCGTTCATGATTGAGGAGTATCGGAGTAAACAGCAAGGGTATCAGACGATGTTGATCTCACGTCTTACGGAGATGGTTGTTTATTTGTCGAGGCAATATGATACGCAGGAGAAAGGGATCGAAGGTAATAATCTGATGCATCTGGCAAATGCCATTTCATTTATTGAAGATCATTATCTTGAGCCACTGTCGCTAGAAGATATTGCGGGGAAGTCGAATATCTCAATAAGGCATCTGAATCGGATTTTCCGATCCTATTATCAGATGACTCCGATCTCTTATCTGCAAAAGTTGCGTCTGGAAAAGGCATGTCATTTGTTGAAAAACGGGAATCTGTCCATCACGGAAATTTCGTATGAATGTGGATTTAACGACAGTAATTATTTCACTCGCCAGTTTAAGAAAGCCTTTGGCAAGTCTCCCAAAACATACAGGCAGACTCATTAATACCTGACCGAAATAAGACACCAAAACAGGGCCTCCTTATATGGAGGTCCTGTCTGCTGTCTCAGGGAAAATTCAATAGTCCAATAGCCGTCCGTTGTCATGCCACTGACCGTACATTTTATTTTCCTTTGTGTGGGTTATGAACTTATCCAATCTGCTCTGGAATAATGCTGGCTGATTCTTAACACTTTGGATCGTATCGATCCGCTTATAATTACCCAGCAAGATTTCTCGACTTGTCCATGCTCTCGCAACCAATTTCTCAATTCATCCCTTGACGTCACGGGTATACAATGTAGATTTTCCATCCGATTATCAACTATGCTTGAGCCAGTTCCTGATACCAATAGAGAAAATAGTCATTCATGATGGAGGCATGCCCCAATTGACGCAGCATGGTAGAAACATTGCCTCGATGATAGGTGCCGTGGTTAACCGCATGGAATACGATTTCCGATAAGCTGGTTTTGCGAACTCCGGCAAATGGATTATCGAGTAGAATGGTTTGCTCCAGATCAGCTTGGCCTCGTAACCACTCACTGTATTGTGCCGACAGGTTGGTAAAACGTTTGATGTACTCATCCACAGAACCGTGAATCTCACCATTAAGCAGTATACATGCTTGCAGTGCCTCGGGCATACCGGTGCCATTCAATACCTCGTACCACATTTTATCTACGGCGTAGATATGGCTGAGTGCGTGAGCAATGGTTGGAAATGAACTGTGCACTTCCTGACTCAGTACGGAAGAGGGCAATTCCTTGATTCTGCCCAGGATCGTTTGGTTGGCCCATGCGTGGTAGTTATACATTTGTTCCGGATGATTCATTGATGATCGTCTCCTTTAATGTGGCGATGGATTGGGTTAACTTACTGAGATGATTATAAAAAAAGAAGTATGACAACAGCGTGTCATACTTCTTCATAGAGCTTAAGTGCGTTTCGAAGTTGTTCTTTCAGAATGTCTCGTAATTCAATCGGTTCAAGCACCTCAGCGCCACTACCCAAACTAAGCAGAAACGACCGAAGCCATCTGGCTTGTAACGGTTGATAAACCGGGATGCGCATCGTCATACTTCCATCCTCGTGAAATTGCTTATCTGCCTGTTGAAAATGATCCATGGCTTCCGCGAGTGATTCCGGGTTCACCCGAAATACAACATCACTTACCTGATCTTGCCATGACGGATCTGACACAACCGCCTCTTGGGGAAGCTCAAGGTGGGGTTGGAAGTGTTCCGATGTCAGTTGCACGTTCATCATCCGGGACAGTCGGAACTCGCGATAATCCTGCCGTGTCTGGCAAAATCCATACACATACCAATTACGATATTTAAAATGTAGCCTTACTGGTTCCAGCTGGCGGGGTGAATGTTCATTCTTTGTATTGATGTAGTCAAAACGGACAACCTGATGTTCTGTAATCCCTTTACTCAGATGAGGAAGGGCATCAGGTTCTGTTCGGCGAGTCTCCAGATCCACGGATATACTTGAGGTTTGATGCTCCGGTCCAATCGTTTGCAGACGTTCAATCGTGCCTTGTGCACGTGCATCTTCGAATACTGTGGATAGACTGCTCAGGACCGTGATCAGGGAATCCACATCATAAGAACCGAGCAAGCTTTTATTCATCTTGTATCCGTCCATCATGCCGTAGCCGCCTTTGAGTCCCTGATGGGAGACGACTGGGAAGCCGGCGGCACAGATCACATCAATATCCCGATAGATCGTTCTTGGGGACACCTGAAACTCTTCTGCCAAGGTGGAAGCAGACAACACTTCGTGGTTCAGCAGTTTGTATATGATTGAGATTAATCGCTCCAATTTCAAAAGGTATCCCCGCCCGTTATTGCATTTTGTCATTACAGGCCATTATTATATCACGCCAGGGTGAACAACATGGAGGATCACAGAGGGGCTATAGAAGTCATATCATCCAGTATGTTTTGTTCCAACATGATTGGACAAGTTCTTAGATGAGATGAAACAAAAAAAGAGTGCTGGATAGCACCCTTTCGAAGACACATGATTGTTGCTCTGTTGAACAGTTACGTTAGCAGATTGGTCGAACTTCATATCGAGTGAATAGTCAGAGCAGGCTCTACTCTTCTTGCACGTTATAGAGAACCCGAGCGAGCAGATTCTGTCCATAGTTACCAAAGTTTTTACCAAAGATCGTTAAGCCCCGTTTGTTCAAAGGTCCGTCCGTAACCGCGATGCGGAAATGAATATCGCTTTTGTAATCCAGCCCAATCTGGTCCAGCGTTACGTCCGAGATGCGGCATCCGTCAATATAGCTGCCTTCCTGTGTAATCCGGATCAGCTTCAGCATGCCGTACTGATTCAAGTGTGGAGGCCACCATTCCGGATTAAAGGTACCGCGTGTATTGCCAAAATCCCCCGGACTTGTCCAGCAGCCAATCTCAATCCCATTGACATAGAAGTAAATATCCGAAGGGTAATTGTCACAAAAGCCAGGGGCCTCCGATCCCAGTTCCATCGACAACTGAATTTCGCTAAAGGACTGATTAGGTTTGAGATAGTTTGGAATCCGATACTCGAGATAACCTTCAGCCAGCCAGATCATCTCCGCATCAATTCGCAGTGGATCAGCAAAGTACCGCGGATCATCGAACTCTCCAACAATGCTGTCCCGGGTAGCCAGACCACATGTAGGTGCAGCCTGATAATCGCTGTAATGACCGACCTGAATTTCCACCTCATAACGATTGTTAATCTCCTGTGAACGCAGATCAACCATCAATTTTTCCTCATTGAGATAACATATCTTCTGGATTCCATGTTTGCCAACGGCGGTGTTGATCTCGATCAATCCGCTCTCTTCGAGCTTCTTGATATGCATTGTGATGGCACCATTGCTCAGTCCCAGCTTGGTTGCAAGATCATTGAGATTAAGACTTTGGTTCTTGGCCAGCAGCTCGATGATCTGAATCCGGATTTCCGAACTGAGCGCTTTGAAGATATTCACACCCGACATCAGATCTTTAATATAAATCATAGGTGGATTTCCTTTCCCCGTTCTGAACAAAGTCTTCGACACAGACATTTGCACATTTATATGTTTTATTTCAGATAATTATAAATCATTCCCTCATGGAAGGGAAGGGTGGAGAAATAGAAGCTAAAACCCTTGTATATAGCGCAAATACGAAAATATAATCTATATTTTGTCCACTATTCCGGTTAAAATAAGTGTTAATCAGTTCACATATATTTGAAATATACCATTGAAATGTAATGTAACCGCTTTTATAATCCTATTATACCTAAATTGATTCATTACTTCATGAACCTAATTAACCATTTGAACAGGAAAGGTGGAGTTTGGTTTGGAAAAGTTAAGCAATGTGAAGAGGTTTAAGTGGAAACGGTTGGCGTTACCGGCATTACTTGTGATGGTATTACTGCTGGCAGGTCAGTCAAAAGCTTTGGCGGCATTCTGGAATCTGACCGGAGATACCGCTGTTCATGATCCGTCGATTATCAAAGAGGGCAGTTCCTGGTACACCTTTTCAACCGGCCCGGGCATTCAAGTATTGAAATCCGATAATGGATCGTCCTGGTATCGTGTTCCACAAATCTTCTTAAGTAAGCCATCCTGGTGGGCTTCTGCCGTTCCGGGGCAAAGCGGATTGGATGTATGGGCACCGGATGTAGAGCAGTATAACGGAAAAGTATGGCTCTATTATTCAATCTCCACCTTTGGCTCCAATCGGTCTGCGATTGGTCTTGCCTCTGCGAACAGCATTGGAGCAGGGCAGTGGAAGGATGAAGGATTGGTGCTTCAAACCACGACCGCCAATAATTATAATGCCATTGATCCAAATCTGGTCATTGATGCTTCAGGCAATCCATGGCTGGCCTTTGGTTCTTTCTGGAGTGGTCTGAAGATTGTCAAGCTGGACAAAAACACGATGAAACCGACGGGAAGTATAACTTCCATTGCTGCGCGCCCGAATAACGGAGGTGCAATTGAAGGACCAAGTATTGTATATCGTGGCGGCTACTATTACCTGTTTGCTTCCATCGATTCTTGCTGCCAAGGGGTGAACAGTACCTACAAAATGGTCTATGGACGTTCGACCAGTATAACAGGCCCTTATGTGGACAAAAACGGAGTTAATATGCTGAATGGTGGCGGAACGATATTGGATACAGGCAATGTGAAGTGGAAAGGTCCAGGTGGTCAGGACGTGTACAACGGCAATGTCATCGCAAGACATGCCTATGATGCAGAGGATAATGGCAATCCGAAATTGCTGATTAATGACTTGCTTTGGGACTCGAGTGGCTGGCCGAAATACTGATTTGTTTTATATAAATATAAAATGTTTTATAAAAGTGTTGACTAAAGTGATCTGGATTTGATAAATTTAACAACAGAAATCTTATTTCATCCAATTGAATACGGTTACAAGTCCAGATCAGGAGGGGTTCAGATGGTAAATAAAAAGAGTTGGGTCACATTTATGCTTCTTATGCTGGTAAGTGCGCTGGTACTCGCGGGATGCGGAGGAAGCAGCGGTGCAAGTGGGGACAAGGAGTTAACGTTTATGTTCCGCGGCGGTACAGACGAGCAGAAAGCATACCAAGCGGTGGTCAAGAAATTCGAAGAAGATCATCCGGGTGTGAAAGTCAAAATTATCGTAACGGCTGCGGATCAATATGCAACCAAGCTCAGAGCGGCAATTACAGGCAACAGCTTGCCTGACGTATTTTATATCAATCCGGGCGATGTGAAAGCGTATGTGAACAGCAATGTGCTGATGAACCTCACTTCGTATATTGAAAACAATCCGGATGTTGATCTCGATAATATCTGGAAATACGGCGTGGACCTGTATCGCTATGATGGAAAAATGGCAGGACAGGGCGATATCTATGGTATGCCGAAGGACCTGGGGCCATTTGCACTGGGCTACAACAAAACGTTGTTTGAAAAAGAGGGCATTCCATTCCCTGACAAGGATAAACCATACACATGGGAAGAGTTCATCAAGGTGAACCAGCAAGCGACCAAGGATACCAATGGAGATGGTAAACCGGATGTATACGGTACTGGATTTAACGTACAGTGGGCCCTGCAATCCTTTGTATGGAGCAACGGTGGGGATTGGTTGGATGAGACCAAAACAAAGGTAACGATTGATGATCCGAAATTCGCTGAAGCCTTGCAATTCTTCGCGGATATGCAGAACGTATACAAAATTACACCTTCCATTGAGGAAGCGCAAACATTGGATACGTACCAACGCTGGATGAAAGGTGAAATGGCTTTCTTCCCTGTAGGCCCATGGGATATGAGTACATTTGAGAAATTACCTTTCGATTATGATTTGCTGCCATTCCCTGCGGGATCTACTGGTAAATCGGCAACGTGGATCGGATCTCTGGGAATCGGAGTATCCGCGAAAACGAAACATCCAGAAGAAGCAGCAGCATTGGTGAACTACCTCACGGCTTCGAAGGAAGGCATGCAACAACTGGTAGATGCCAAGGTACAAATTCCGAACTTGCTTGATATGGCAGACGAGTGGGCCAAAGATACATCCACAAAACCAGCCAACAAACAAGAATTCATTGATATCGTTGAGGATTACGGCCGGGCTCTGCCAGGTAACTACACGTACAATGCGGAATGGTATGACCTGTTCTTCACGGACATCCAGCCGGTATTGGATGGCAAGATTACAGCCGCAGACTATGTGAAGCAGCAACAACCGAAAATGCAAAAACTGCTCGACAAAGCGGTTGAACAAGAAAAGAAATCTCAGAAATAGTAGATAGGAAAGGGCGATGCCGGCAGCCTGCAATCATGCTGCTGGCATCATTCGTATTGGGACTTATTGGATTCCATACGGGCATGTGGCATTCGTTGATCGGCAAGGTTCAATCGAAGAATGCCACATGCTGATACTAGAAACAGGGGTGAACGCCGTGATTACGAAATCGAGTTTGTATCGCAAAGAGATGCTGTACGGATATCTGTTTATTTTACCTCCGCTTCTTGGATTGCTGATCTTTGTCATGTTCCCGTTCCTCTATTCCCTCTATGGTTCCTTTACGGATTGGGACGGACTGGGACAGATGAACTTTATCGGTTTGGCCAACTTCAAGGATTTGCTCACGGATGACCTCTTCTACAAAGCGATGTTTAATACATTTTTCCTGATGCTTGGTATTCCAATTGGATTGTTGCTCGCATTGTTGCTGGCAATGGGTCTGAATCGTAAAATCCCTGGCACAACGACATTCCGTGTGATCTATTACATCCCGGTTATTTCCTCCCTCGCTGCGGTGTCCATCATGTGGAACTGGGCGTACAACGGGGATTACGGTCTGGTGAACCAGTTCCTTGACCTGTTTGGGATTAAAGGACCTAACTGGCTCGCGAACAAAGACACAGTCAAACCCGCTCTGATTATTATGACGGTGTGGAAAGGCCTGGGATACACGATGTTGTTGTATCTGGCAGCACTGCAAAGTGTATCACGTACATATTACGAGGCGGCTGAGCTGGATGGAGCGAACGGCTTCCAGATCTTCCGCAATATCACCTGGCCTATGGTGAAGCCGGTTACCTTTTTCCTTATTGTTACGAATATCATTGGCGGTTCCCAGATCTTCACCGAGATGAACATTATGACACCTACGGGTGGTCCTGAATATTCTTCGGCATCGATCGTTTTCTACATCTGGCAGAAAGCATTCAGTAACTTGCAGATGGGTTATGCCTCAGCGATGGCCATGATTCTTGGTATTTTCATTTTTGTCATTACCCTGGTGCAATTCAAAATGAACGAAAAATCAGCCTATGATGGGGATTGATGGTCAAGGAAAGGAGTGAACCGGAGATGTCTTACAGTCAAAAGAGGAAATTAACAAACTCGATCATTTTTATCGTACTCGCGATTGGGGCAATTGCGATGATTGCACCACTGCTCTGGATGTTGTCCACGTCATTGAAGGAGAAGCAGGATGTGTTCGCGCTTCCGCCTGTATGGATACCTGAAGTATTCCAATTTGGAAAGTATAAAGAAATCTGGGAAGCAGGCCCGCTGCTCAGCGGGATCAAAAACAGCCTCATCGTGGCGGTGAGTGTAACGGTGGTGGGTACGTTTACGTCCAGTATCGCTGCATTTGCTTTTGCTAAGTTAAGATTCCCGCACAAAAACAAGCTGTTTCTCGCGTTGCTGGCATCCATGATGATTCCTTATCCGACAGTCATGATCCCGCAATTCATCATGTTTGCGAAGCTGGGCTGGGTGGATACGCTGTTACCACTGATTGTTCCTGGCCTGTTCGGTAACGTAATCATGATCTTCTTCCTGCGTCAATACCTGCTTAGTGTGCCTGATGCAATTATTGAGGCGGCCAAAATCGATGGAAGTTCCTACTTCCGGTTGTACTCCAGTATTACGTTCCCGCTCATCAAACCGGCGATTGCTGCACAGCTGATTCTCTGGTTCATGGGCATCTGGAACGATTATCTGGCACCAATTATCTATCTGAATTCACCGGAGAAGCAGACGTTACAACTCGTTATAGCA
The DNA here is from genome assembly GCF_000316035.1 of Paenibacillus sp. PAMC 26794. Taxonomy (GTDB): domain Bacteria; phylum Bacillota; class Bacilli; order Paenibacillales; family Paenibacillaceae; genus Paenibacillus. The sequence continues at coordinate 20,604 of NZ_ANHX01000043.1, read as the reverse complement.
AACTTTAATGCCACGTATGCAATTCAAACCGATTACCCGCTTATTATGGCGGCGTCGATTGTAGCTCTGTTACCTGTATTAATCATCTTCCTGATCTTCCAGAAACAGATTATTGAGTCGGTTGCGATTTCGGGAGTGAAGGGATGAACCAGCGGAAGAAATTCCGACGGTGGTCGAATTCAGGAAAAGGAGTGGTTGCTTCCATGTTGTTATTGTTGGTTGTTGGAGCTACAGGTTGTTCCGGAGAAGGAGCAGGAGAAACGGTGTCCCGTCCGGTCTTTCCTGAAGCTCCACAAGCTACTCAGTTGTATGACACTTCCATTTTGGACGATGAATCACGCTGGACGGTGAACAATGCGCATGATCCGGCCATTATCAAAACAGAACAGGGATACTACGTCTATTCCACAGACGTTCGTGTAGCAGGAGAAGCGAAACCCGGCGTCATGGTACGCAAATCGGATGATCTGATCCACTGGACATGGGTAGGTCAAGCTCTGCCGGGTATTCCTCAAGTAGCGCTGGACTGGACAGGCGCGGCCAATCTGTGGGCACCGGATGTGATTCAGGCTGGTGAGACCTATCGGATGTATTATTCGGCTTCTTCTTTTGGCAGTACCCAGTCGGCTATTGGTCTTCAGACATCCTCATCTCCAGAAGGTCCATGGACAGATGAAGGACTCGTAGTGAAAACTTCTGCGAATGAACAGGATAAACTAAATGCGATTGATGCCAATCCCATTGTGGATGCCGAGGGCAATTCGTGGATGGTATATGGTTCATTCTTTGACGGCATCTACATTGCGCCACTTGATCCCGACAACGGGAAATTCAAGGACGAGGGTTATGGTACTCGCATTGCTGCTCGGGATCGTGCAACTGAAGAGGGCGCAGTGGAAGGTCCATACATTGTGTATAACCCGGAGTTCAAAAAGTATTATCTGTTCGTCTCATATGATTCCTTGTTCGAAGATTATAACGTGCGGGTTGCGCGTGCTGATTCAATCACAGGACCGTACACGGACATATACGACAATAACATGCTGGATACGGAGCATCTGCCGCAATATGAGATTGGCACCAAAATTCTCGGCGGTTACCGCTTCACAGAAGGCGAGGGCTGGGTGGCGCCTGGACATAACTCCGTTTTGAAGGACGGAGACGATTATTACATCGTGCATCATGCACGGGGTGAGACGGATAAAAACTGGCCATATCTGCATGTACGCAAAATGTTATGGACCAAGGACGGCTGGCCTGTGGTTTCACCTGAACGGTACGCTGGTGAGACAGCACAGGACATTCCGAAATCCATGATTGCCGGGGAGTGGGAAGGCATGGCGCTTGATCCGTCCGTAGACGGGCAGATTCAAGCCGTGCCTTATACCCTAACAAGCAACGGTAAAATTAAAAGTGAAAAAGGTTCAGGGATCTGGACGTTTGATGACAAACAAACACTGACGTTGAAGTGGAAAGAAAGCCCATGGGGCGGAGCTTCCACGGAAGAGCTGCAACTGCTGCCGTCCTGGGACTGGGAACGAAGCCAACCCGCGCTGGTGGTGACAGGTCTCAATGACCGCGGCATTGCGGTCTGGGGCAAGCAAATCAGCGCAGCGGAGGAGTAAGGGGGCGAGCAGCGAGCGCGGTAAGAGCGGGCTGCTACGCCAAGGTGCACAAGCAGTGAGGGGGAGGAAGGGGCTGCAGGAGCGAGTTTGTCCTCCGATTTCAACCGCCAGGAGCGGTGAAAAAAGAAATCGGAGGACAAGAGAGCACCAAGGCCCTACCACCCTCGAGCGTCCGCTGTGTATGACAAGCTGGCATGTTAAGGTGCGCTAACGCCAAGGTGTTGCAGCTTTTAGACACTCAAGATTCATCTGTGCTGGCCTGTGTCTGAGGCCAATCATGCACTAAATACGGGGAGAGTTGACCGTGCGAAGCGGTCAACCCCATAAGACCGAGCCAACAAAAAGGCTCGTAGTAAGGTTGTAACCCAGCGAGCACGAAAAGAGCGAGCTGCTACGCCAATGGTGCACAAGCAGTGAGGGGGAGGAAGGAGCCGCAGGAGCGAGTTTGGCATCCGATTTCAACCGCCAAGAGCGGTGGGAAGAGAAATCGGAGGACAAGAGAGCACCAAGGCCCTACCGCCCACGAACGTCCGCTGTGCATGACAAAGCTGGCCTATAGCTCTGCGGCCAGCCCAGCATTACATGGGGAGAGTTGACCCTGCGAAGCGGTCGACCCCATAAGATCGAGCCAACAAAAAAGGCTCGAAGTGAGGTTGTAACCCGGCGAGCGCGGTAAGAGCGAGCTACCGCTCCGAGGGTGCACAAGCAGTGAGGGGGAGGAAGGAGCCGCAGGAGCGAGTTTGGCATCCGATTTCAACCGCAGAGAGCGGTAGTAAAAGAAATCGGAGGACAAGAGAGCACCAAGGCCCTGCCACCCCCGAACGTCCGCTGTGCATCACCCCAAAAAGGGTTTTCGCTTTTTCGCAATTGGGTTACATCCCCAACTACGAGCCAAACAACATTTGAAAGGGGAGCATTCCCATGACTGATTCTATTACATTTACTAATCCCATCCTGGAGCAGCGCGCTGATCCATGGGTGTACCGTCATACAGACGGTTACTATTATTTCTCCGCTTCCGTGCCCGCCTTTGACCGGATTGAGATCCGGCGAGCAGAGACGTTGGAAGAGTTAAGAGATGCTGAGCCAGTAACAGCTTGGACCAAGCGTGACACCGGGCCGATGAGTGCCAACATCTGGGCACCGGAGATTCATTTTATCGATGGCAAATGGTACATACACTACGCTGCCGCTCACACCAGTGAGACCAACGAAGGTCTGTTCGATCACCGGATGTATGTTTTGGAGAACGATTCCGCGAATCCACTCGAAGGAGAGTGGGTAGAAAAAGGACAGATACACACACGGTGGGAATCATTTGCGCTGGATGCAACGACCTTTGAACATAAGGGTATTCGCTATCTGGTCTGGGCACAAAAAGATCCCGATATTGTGGGCAACTCCAACCTGTACATTGCCGAAATGGAGAACCCATGGACGCTACGCGGCGAACAGGTTATGATCTCTACGCCAGAGTATGATTGGGAAATCATCGGCTTTAAGGTGAATGAAGGCCCAGCCGTGATGCATCGGAATGGGCGGTTGTTTATCGGCTACTCGGCAAGCGCAACCGATTACAATTATTGTATGGGTCTGCTCACCGCAGATGAGAATGCCAACTTGCTTGATCCGGCCAGCTGGGTGAAATCACCCGAGCCGGTATTCCAGACTTGTGAAGCGAACGGCCAATACGGTCCGGGTCATAACAGTTTTACGGTGTCACCGGATGGCAAGACCGATATTCTGATTTATCATGCGCGTAATTATAAAGACATCGAGGGTGATCCCTTGTATGATCCGAACCGTCACGCTCGAGCTCAAGTGGTTCATTGGCGTGAAGATGGCACACCTGATTTCGGTGTTCCGGCACCGGATGGCAGCGCAGTAGCGGAAGCAAAATAAGAGGTAGTGTAACCTTTCATACGAGAGCCCTTAGTTAGCGAGTGATGCTGATTAAGGGCTCTTCTGCGTGTGAACGATAAGATAGAGCGGTCTGAGTATCGGTGACTTGGATTTAAAACAAAGCAACCACAACGATGATCTCTGCGTATGAGAAAGATACAGATTACGATGCAGAACCTATTAGGAGGATCACAGATGGATTCACGCGAAACATTGGACCAGGAACTTGAACAGATTTTGAAATGGGAAAAACAACAGAAAGACTTGTTTATATGGGATAAAATCGGGCGTTTGCCCTTTGCAATGTTGGATAAAGTGATGCCTAAAGCGCTGAAACAGAAGATCGGAGATTCCCTGAACGACGTGGGTCAGTATGTGCAGAATGGGGGCAAGTTCCTCGTACAGAAGAAAAAAGTAGCCAAGCTGCTGCAAGAGGAAGCCGAGAAGTCCGGTTATTTCATGATGGACCCGACCGATCGTCTGGAGCAGGATGCTGAAACGGAGGGGACAGCGAAGATTCATAGTGTAGAGAATCTGCCACTTCAGGTGCTGGACCAGGTGGCTGATAACATTACCGAGAGTCGAACCAAGTTTGCCGCGGCTCAGGGAGCAGCTACAGGGTTTGGTGGCATTGTAACCATTGCAGCAGATATTCCGATGGTGATGGGGCTTTCCTTGAAGGTACTGCAGGAGATGGCTCTATGTTATGGTTATGATCCAGATGAACCGCTGGAGCGTATCTTCATTGTCAAATGTCTGCAATTCTCTTCCGCTGATATTGTAGGCAAGAAAGCGATCATTGAAGAACTGGCCGCTTATGATGATCCCGACAAGCCGATTGAAGTGGTATCGCAGATGCAGGGGTGGCGGGAAGTGTTTAACTCCTATAGTGAATCTTTTGGCTGGAAGAAGCTGTTCCAACTTGTGCCGATTGCAGGCATGGTGTTTGGTTCGGTGAGCAATAAAAATACAATTCGAGATGTAGCCGAAGCAGGCAAAATGTTGTACAAAAAACGGCTGATCCTTCAGCGTTTGAAGTAATATTACAGAAGAAGTAATATTAGAGAAGAATATTTATATTGAAAGAGTTGAATTTTATATGTTAAACAAACAGAGTTTCTATGATCTTTTGGATCGCAATAATATCGTTTACGAAAGTATTGAACATCCCGCAGTATACACGATGGAGGAAATATTCTCTTATCAGATTCCACATACAGAACGTATCGTTAAAAATCTGTTTCTGCGTGATGACAAGAAGCGCAACTATTATCTGGTGACGATTGCTGGAACGAAGTCAGTTGATTTGAGAAGTTTAAGCGAAAAGATACCTAGCCGCAAACTCAGTTTTGCCAGTGAAAAGGATTTGTTGGAATTCCTCGGACTGGAAAAGGGCCATGTAAATCCAATGGGAGTGTTTAATAACATACAGAAAAACGTGACCGTAGTTTTTGACAAGGATCTAGTCGGTCAGAAAATCGGAATTCATCCCATGGAAAATACGGCGACGGTATTCCTTGAATTTGAAGATGTGAAGGAACTGATTACAGCTCAAGGTAGCAACGTTGTCATGTGTGACGTGGAATAAACGGTTGAAGCTAAATACGAGAAAAACAAATACAAAAAAAAGGGTTCCTGCCAGTCTGTGAATACAGAGTTGGCGGGAACCCTTTTGTTATGGTTCAAACAGTTTATTTAGACTGCAAATGTAGGTGACTAAAGTGAAATCTAACGAACTCAGCAGACGCTATTCGGCGATATTTCACTAATCCCGATTTCTAAAGAATCTCAGACACGTTATCTCTGGATTTCACACGCACATTCCGAGGTTTTCGGCCTTTTTCTCGGGAATAGCGTTGCTCAGATTCTTTAGATTGCGAAACCGGCAGTATTCGTTCGAATAAGTGCTGTCAGGTTCGTTAGCGCAGCATAACGTCTTATAAGGGCGATGCTGCCACGTAAGGATTGGATCTAATATAGAATAAAAAGTGGAAACCTGTTGATGTATTTCTTATTCCTCACTACCATTTTCTTTCGCCCAGATATTGAGTAATTTATCGGATGGAAGCAGGAACGTGAAGATCCCGAGCAGAGGCAGGAAGCTGCACATCTGCATCACGGGTGATACACCGAATACGTCAATCCAGTTCCCTAGCACGAGTGCACCCAGACCCCCCATACCAAATGCCAGACCTGTGATCAGGCCAGAGACGGTTCCGATTTTGCCTGGAATCAGCATTTGGGCGTACACAACCGTAACCGAGAAGCTGGATAACATGATAAATCCAATAATGGTTAGCAGTACACCTGTCCAGAACAGATTCGCATAAGGTAACAACAGAGCAAGTGGAGCAGCTCCGGCCATGGACAGGAAGATCAGATTACGTTTGCCGAATCGATCCGCAAGAGGTCCTCCGAAGAACGTACCAAGTGCCCCGGCAGCCAGAAACAGGAAGATATAGATTTGTGCGTCCTCTGTGGACAATCCAAAGGTATCTTTCAGATTGAACGCATAGAAGCTACCAATGGAAGCGATATACCAGGAACGAACAAAGACAAGCAAGATTAATAGCGTAATGGCGGCAGTAATCTTTTTACGTAAAGCAGGATTGGGTGCACGACGGGCAGCAGCCTGTCTACGCAGATATCCTCCCGATTGCAGCATGCGTCCATACCAACGGGCGATGTAAATCTGAACCGCAATCCCCATGGCAGCAATGCCTGTAAATCCAATGGCACCGAACAGTCCAAACGGGATAAAGATCCAGCGTGTAAGCAATGGGGCAAGGGATTGCCCAGCGTTACCACCAACCTGGAAGATGGACTGTGCCAGTCCACGGCGTTGACCGGCAGCCATGTGCGATACCCGCGAACCTTCCGGATGGAAAGCGGCGGAACCCAGACCGACAAAGATAACGGAGATCAGGACAGCCATATAACTGTCAGCGAAGGCCAGCAGCAACATGCCTGTAAATGTAAAGCCCATGCCAATGGGCAGAATGGATGGCGTCGGTTTTTTATCTGCAAACCAGCCTACGACAGGCTGCATGATCGATGCGGTAAAGTTGATAGCAAATGAGATCCATCCGATCTGAGTATACGTGAGATGCATGGAGTCTTTCAGAATCGGAAAAATGGCGGGAATGACCGACTGAATCGAATCATTGAACAGATGAACCAGACTGATCGCAATGAGTATCCGGTAAACGGTGCTTTGGGCATCCAATCCGGGTGGGGCTTTCGAACGCGCTGTGGCGTCCTTGGTTAATGAGTTTTGTGTAGACATGTACAATTCTCCTTTGGTCGCGGTCACGAGGGATCAGCGCCTGATGTTGTATTCTATGCGTGTAAGCATATTGTTACATAATAGGATAGATTGATTGGACCGACAAGGGGAACAAGAGAAAACGTACATTTACAAAAGAAACGTATTACTTTAGCATCTACTGTAAGAAGACCCATATTTATGTGTAAGAAGGATAGAGGAGGGATGGATATGAAATCCTTATCACCTTATGAATCCGCCAAACGTGAGTTGGTGATGACTATTTTGTATATGGCTGTAATAACGTTTCAGGCTGTCTATGTTGCACCGAAATCTCTATCTGCTGCCATCGTCATATTTATCATTTTTCAATCGATTGGTGTGCTGATGTTGAGACATTACATTAAAAAAGTCAAAGAACTAAAGAAAGATCAATCTACTTGAATGCACTGCGATCCCATTGTATCGAGAGACTCAGGTTCTACGGGTTTAAACTAAACAAAGAAAAAGCCGGAATTCTTCAGGTTTGAAGAGGTCGGCTTTTCTGTGTCCTATAATTTGATTTTATTTATAGCAGAGTTGATTATCCACCAGTTTAACGATTATCAATCGTCTCCGGATACATATCATGATTCATCATGCGATGGTCGGCCATCTGCTCGTACTTCGTTCCCGGCTTACCGTAGTTCGTATATGGATCAATGGAAATGCCACCGCGCGGTGTGAATTTACCCCACACTTCAATGTAGCGGGGGTCCATCAGCTTGATCAGGTCGTTCATGATGATATTCACACAATCTTCGTGGAAATCACCATGGTTGCGGAAGCTGAATAGGTACAGCTTGAGTGATTTACTCTCGACCATTTTGATATCAGGAATGTAGCTGATATAGATCGTCGCAAAGTCCGGTTGACCCGTAATCGGGCACAGGCTGGTGAACTCCGGGCAGTTGAATTTTACAAAATAATCGCGGTACGGATGTTTGTTATCAAAGCTCTCCAGAATGCCCGGGTCATATTCAAACGTATATTTAACGTTCTGGTTGCCCAGCAACGTCACATCTTGCATCTCATCAGGTTGTCTCATCGGTTATTAAACGCTCCTTGTTTCCGTCAAAGCCGAAGCCTCGCGGTATATATGAATAGGCAATTTTTTGCCTGTTGAATTCTCTTATTTTCTAAGGACATTTTGTCCTCATCCTTACATCATGCCGCCCATTCCACCCATACTGCGCATCACACGCCGCGTTTGTTGCCCCATACCAACGTATGAAGCTGTGGAAGCACACGAACATCATTCAGGTCATCGGAGGCACTGACTTGGTCAATCAGCCACTCATAACGAGCAAGCAGCGAGGACGCCAGATCTGGCGTATCGGCGGAAGTCACATCCGGGTTCCCGGTTTGTAAAAATAAATCCGTGCCCGGATACCGTGCATACACACGGCGGGCATAGTCCAGGTCTGTCTCATCGAAGATCACGATCTTCAGACTATGACTTCGTTCTACCGGGCCAGCGGCGAGCCGTCCGATCAGATCATCCAGCACGGCCCAATCGGTGTCCATGCCGGAGCTTGGTGGCTTAGGCGAGACAGTGACTTCGTCAATTTCCGTCAGCCAAGGCTGCCAGCGGGAGCCCTGCGTCTCCACCGCGGTGCGGATGCCGTTCTCCCGCAGCAGGGCAACCAACCCGCCCAGCGAAGCGAGCAGGGCGGGATTACCGCCAGAGATGGTCACATGGGAGAAACGGGTGCCGCCAACGCGGCGCAATTCTTTCCATACATCCTCTGGCGTAATCATTCGAATCTGGTCCTTGCCACTGCCGTCCCAGGTAAAGGCCGAGTCGCACCAGGAGCAGCGATAATCGCAGCCCGCGGTACGCACAAACATCGTTTTTTGCCCGATGACCATGCCTTCGCCTTGAACCGTCGGACCAAAAATCTCCATCACGGGAATACGAGCCTCTTTGCGAGATCCCGTCTCATTCACCTGGTGTGTCACACTACTCATCGATCATCCACTCCCGTCTCGCTTCCGCGTAACTGGTTGGTGTCTCGAAGAGTCGGACAAACTCCGTCCGCCCACCATCGGTCAGCCCGGCATAGGGTTCCGTATTGAGCGCATGTTCCATCTGTTCAAACAGCCAAACGACCATATTTTCAGCCGTTGTATTCATTAAAGGAAGTGTCTCGTTGAGGTACTGATGATCCAGATATCCCTCAATTTGAGTTTTCCATATATCTTTGATATGTCCAAAATCTACCGTCAGCCCGGTTTCACCCGGATAACCGCTGATGCCAAAAATAACTTTATACGTATGACCGTGCAGGTTCTTGCACTTGCCTTCATAACAATGCAGGTGATGTGCTGCGTCAAAGGTGAATTCTTTGCTTACAAGCACACGTTTGCGGTGATAGCGCAGCTGGGTGGGTAGAATATCTTCTCCGATGCGTTGCAGATGCTCTACAATACGGAATGTTCCTGGCTCTCTCATCGTACATCCACTCCCGCCGATTCAGCAGCAGTACATTGCTGTACATAACGATCCAGTCCGGCTTTGCGCAGTTTGCAAGCAGGGCAATCTCCGCATCCATCGCCGATCACGCCGTTATAACAGGTCAGGGTACGCTCGCGGACATAATCAAAGGCACCGAGATCATCGGCCATCTTCCACGTTTGGGCTTTGTCCAGCCACATGAGCGGGGTGTGAATGACAAATGGATAGTCCATCGACAGATTAAGCGTCACATTCATCGACTTCACAAATGAATCCCGGCAATCAGGGTATCCGCTGAAATCCGTCTCGCATACACCTGTAACCAGGTGACGTGCTCCTTTTTGCTTTGCCATAATGGCCGCAAAACTGAGGAACAGCAGATTCCGCCCATCTACAAATGTACTCGGCAGTTCGCCTTCTTCATGCGTAATCTCCACATCCGTGCGAGTGAGGGCATTGGGGGCAAGCTGATTTAACAGGCTCATATCGAGTACCGTTTGCTGTACACCCAGATCACGAGCGATTTCCGCTGCACATTCAATCTCCAGCTTATGGCGCTGTCCGTAATCAAACGTAACAACCTCGACTTCGGCAAACTGTTGTTTGGCCCAGAACAGACACGTGGTACTATCCTGACCTCCGCTGAATACAACGACTGCTTTTTCTTCGTTCAACATAAAAAAACCTCTCTATCTTCTTGAGATCAAACTATGCACATAGGCATAGAGTGTCGGAAGAACAGAGAAGTTCATGAACTGGCATCCATCAAAAAACACACCTTCTCGATAACCGCTTCAAAAAAAAGCAGGAAAGAGTAAGTGTCCTTAGTTTTTTACGTACATGATTGCATAGTGACCGCAACGTGTACGCAAGACTTATACTGACCATCACATGGTCAAGTCTTATAGAGGGAGTTCGCGAACCTCTCCCATGCCACAGGCATGGATTTTCTTCTTCAATTGTCTGAACCATTATAACATGAAACCGCGTGGTGACCACCCCACTGGAGCATAGTGGCAGCTAATCGGTCGGCTCCATCAACTAACAGCTTATTTGATCAGTACATTGCCAAAGGGGATAACTTCTTTCAAAATCCGTTTGAATAGTCCCTCATCGTTAAGATCCTGTTCCAAGCGGTGATTCTCACGCCCTGCCTGAAAGAGTACAGATCCATGTCCTGTCATCTTCCAATGATAATTCATATGCTGACTGGCAAGGTTGTTACCATATACGGTGAGTTCCAGATGTGCATTTTCGGGATAGGCAATAATGCTACCGGCATCCACATAGAGCGGCGCTGTTGGGTGAAGTTCCTGTTGGCAGACCTGGCCTTGAGTGAGCAATCCGATTTTGCCTTTGCCGGAAAATTTCATTTTTACTGCATCACGGGTAATCAGCATGTTTTTGATTTTCTGAATTTTAGTATGCATGGTTACACCATCAGAGTAGAAGAACAGGTGGCGAAAGTCATAGAGCAGATCACTGTCCTCCGTGAGCTCCACTTCCTTCATCGTGAATCCGGGAGGCAGGGCAGCCACAAATTGGCAAGGTCCGGTAATTTCGGATTTAATCAGCTTTTTTTTGCGATATATGCCCGTGATATTCATGAATTTATCATTGCGACTCCCACTTGGACCGCGGAAGGCCACAATTTGCTGCGGATGCAAAATATGAAGGCAGTCATCTTTAATCAGTGAAAATGTGACGACTTGTCCAGCTCCGCCTGCTTCAGCATTGTTCAAGTGTATGTTCATGCAGTTGCTCCTGTTCTTTTATACTCGGCCCGAACGACGACGCATTCCCCAGCGCATCACACGAATCAGAACAAAGTAACCCAATATGAGAGAAACGACAGTGATAATCATCGTCTGAATTCGTTTGGTGGTAGCTGCTTTGGCATTCTGGTCGTCTTGTAATTTACTTACCATTTCAGTGAGTTTCTGGTTCTGAGCCAGCAGTTGTTCATTCTGGGTCTTAAATGCTTCGACATTGGCCTGGGCTTGTCCCAACTGAGCAGACGTTTGATTTAATTGCTCCATCGTTTGCTTATAACTTTCCTGCAGAGCGTTCACTTCTCCGGGCAGTTCGGAGACTCGCTCCCATCCGCTGTATATATCCGTAAAAATATTGGCACTGGCCGCACTTACTGTCGAAGCGATCGATACGGTAAATAGAATGCATGTGGTGAATAACACCCGAATGGATTTTGGCATCGTTAACACCTCTTTTTTCGGTTAGATAGATCAATCGCCGAATTCGTCGTCTATTGTTGAAATACGGCTCTTACATTATACGTCAAAACCGGGACGATGGGTTCAAGATGATATCGTTTTATTACCCGAAATATTTAAAATTATTTAGGAACAGGGCTGTTTAACTTACAAATCTGCGGGGTAATAGAACGATAGGCAAGCACACCGGACCGTTTTACAGATCTTTTACTTCAGTTCCGGGTGCATGCTATTCACAAATACGCAATTTAATGTACGATACCAATATATCCGATTGAATATAAGATCGTGAACATGAAGGAGTAGAAACATATGTACACAACAGATCAGAACACATCAACCAAAACAATCATGATCACTGTTAATGGAGAGCCAGTAGGGCGTAAGCTGGTCATTGACAGTGTCACCTATGCACCGGTAAACGAAGCAGATGGAGTACAATATTTACACAAAATGGGAATCGATCATCCTACTGTTTAATTTAGGACTTGTCATAGATAAGTGATTGATAAGCTTGGCATAGCGCCAGGCTTTTTCGTCGTTTATTGTCGTATTGAGACGGATTTAGGGATATAAAACTAATATATTGGAAAAATTTAATGAGAACATGTGTTCCGTGACAATATAGTGTCCATTCACCCTGATAACTTAGAAGATAATACACATAAATCGGGGGAGAGACTACCAGTGAACTCAGTCTTTGAAGTATCTTATTCGTGGAATAAAGAGGCCATACCGACAGGGGGAGCCGACCCCGTATATATGATGGTAGAGTGGCGTAACGGTGCCCCTGCCAAAAGACTTAGGAAAATAGCACCCAAAATTGTATCAAGAGATTTGGAACTTTTGCTCAAACCGGAATATGGAGTACAGCTAAAAGGCATCTATGGATGTCGTTCCAAAGAAACGGATATTGGCTGGTTATTGAGGCTTGGGGATATGTACAAGGGAGAAAGTAAACAAATTTTGCTTGAATTCGTCATGGGACCCCGTGTATCAGGAAAAGCTGCCGTATGTTCAGCCTACTGGAGCACAAGGAAGTTGAAGCAAAGTCAACGTGTATTGTTACGAAGAGAACAGTTGTATATTCAGTACACCAGTCATCTGGGCATGCTGCGACAGCCGGAAGATCCCAAGGTGGAGAAGACGATCAAATTAAGTGAAACCGTGCCCCTGATCAAACAAGCCCTGCGCGCCTACGAAAGAGGCCGGGTTCAAGAGGGAAGTAATATGTTGCGCCGTCATGCTGATGCATTGTTAATTGAAGCTGCTCGGAAGCAAGATCTGGACTATTACGCGGAAGCCGAGATCGTTGAAAAGTTGCGTTATCACTATGAGATCACGTTTACAACCGGATATCATGATCGTGAAAAAAAGATATTAGGCGAATAGGGATGATTTCAGATGGTAACGGTATAGAGAGAGCCTACATATTTGAAGGTGAAGTTTAGGAGAAGGTCGAATGTATGTATCAATATCATATTAAACTATGGATGGAGTTGTATCAGATTTATTGAAACAACATCGTGGAGGGTCCGGCAAAATGACTGACCGACTAATCCGATTAATGCGCATTATAACGCTGGTGCAAGCCAAGCCGGGCATTCTGGCACGTGAGCTTGCCCAGCGATGCGAGACGACGGAAAGGACGATATACCGCGACATGGAGGCCCTCAGTGCAATGCATATCCCGATCGCCAATATGGGACACGGACAAGGGTACATGTTTATCAGCCATTTTGCCATGTATCCGCTAAATTGGTCTGATGAAGAAACCCAAGCTTTCATGCATCTTGCTGAAGTTATGGAGAATATTCGTCCTTTGCTGAAACCTGCTTTTGAGAGCGCTTATGAGAAAGTGGTTGCTGCGAGTCAGAAAAACAAAACAGAACGAGTGGAATGGTCGGAGCAAATTAGTGGATTGTTCAAAGCGGGATTGCCCGCATGGCAAAATGAAAACAACGATTCGCAGAATCAATCCCTGATTACCCTGCTTCAGGCTGGCATTTCACAGAACACCATTGAAGGGGAGTATCTGTCTCAAGGTAAAAAAGGGATCGTACGCCTAGATCCTTACTGTCTTATCCCTCGTGAATACAGATTTGAGCTGTTAGGGTATTGTCACCTGTCGGAGAAGCTTCGAATATTTCAGGTGAGCCGGCTGCAAAAGATACGGATATTGCCACGCACGTTTCGTAAAGAGGATTATCTGATACAATCGCACTTCCGCATTCCTTGGGCATACGAGGGAAGTACGGAGTGGACTGCTTTCAAAATTCGATTTGCACCCCATGCTGTAGAGCGTGTGATGCAGGAGCAATTTTTTATACGCCCCATCTTAACCATTGAACCGGAAGGTAGCCTGTTATTTGAAGCCATATTAAGTGATGTTGAGGAATTTCTTGTATGGATATCTAAATATGGACCTGATGCGGAAATTCTCGAACCTGAGATCTGCCGCATCAAGATGAAAGAACGCCTAAACTATTGGCAACAAATGTACAATAAAAGTTGAGATTAGAATGCCACCTATCCTAAGGAAAAACACGATTAAGTACTATGCTGTGGACGGTTACTCTTTGGTTTTGAAAAGGCTTGCCAGATTGCCAAAAGGTGATTCTTTCTCTTCATCTTCTGTGGAGCTGGAATAGACAACCTTGGATGTAATGCCCTCATCATCCGCTGCACAGTTGTTTTCCAGGGTGAATCGGTCAAATTGATGCATGAATACCTTGGCTGTATTGATGGCATCATCCAAGGCACGGTGCTGGGTACCATCGAATTCGATGCCACAGATTTCAAGAGCCTGCGCGAGACCAAGTTGACGGAACTTGCCTTCTTTACGAACGGTGCGGGACCACTGTTGCTGGAGATCGTTATGATTAGTGATCCAGGCCACATCAAGTTGATGGGTACGACAATGAGAGATCAGTTTGCTGCGGTCATCGGGTCCCCAGGAACACATGTAATAGGGGTCACTTCCCATCCAGGCGATGAATTGATTCAGTGCTGCCGGAAAAAGGGGGGCTGCATCAATATCTTTCTGCGTGATACCTGTAAACTGAATCGTGTCAGTGGACAGAACAGACTTATTGGAAGGACGAACATACGTATGGAACGTATCCGTTACGACCAATCCATCCGCACTTTCCGTAACTTTAACGGCACCGATATCAATAATTTCAGAAGAATAGCGAGTATTGCGGCTTACCGTGAATTCAAGATCATATATGATATATGGCATAGGACAAGCTCCTTTATCGATTAATACCTGTGATAGATTTCTATTTCTCTATATTACAGGGAACGTGCTGCCATGTCAGCCATCGCCAGAGAATTCATTGTAGTATATGTTAACACGGTATGTTGACAATTACTTGTAAATGAACTAATGTGGTCAAAAATGATAACAGCGTTATAACGAGGACATGATTGTGCAAGCCAGCTTCAACAGAGAGGGAACAGTGTGGTGCAAGGTTCCTGTAGCTGCTTCATAAATTCCTACCTCGCGAGCTGCGGAAGAGAATGCCCATACAGGGTTGCAACCTCCGCCGGCAGGGCCCGTTATGCCCCGTAGGACTGCATGCTACAGATCGCATAGGTTGCGAACTGATTAATTTGCAGTTAAATAAGGGTGGTACCACGACACATTCGTCCCTTGACGGATGTGTCTTTTTGCTGTTTATGCGCCGTATTTAATAACAAAAAGGAAGATTAGGAGTGTGTTCAGATGCGTCAAAGTGAAATGCTTGTTCCAACATTACGTGAAGCGCCAGCGGAGGCAGATGCAGCGGGACATCGCTGGTTACTGCGTTCCGGCATGATTCGCCAACTGGCAGCAGGGATATACAGTTACCTGCCCCTTGGACGGCGTATATTGTTAAATGTTGAACGGATCGTTCGTGAAGAGATGGATCGTGCCGGATGTCAGGAAGTGTTGCTGCCGATTATGCAGCCTGCGGAGTTGTGGGAAGAATCCGGAAGATACACACAGTATGGTCCTGAATTGATGCGCCTGAAGGATCGTCATGCACGGGAATTTGCTCTTGGACCAACACATGAGGAAGTCGTAACCGCTTTAGCGCGGGACGAGGTGAGTTCGTATCGTAAGCTGCCATTCACCCTGTACCAGATCGGAACCAAGTTCCGGGATGAACGCCGTCCTCGATTTGGATTGCTGCGTGGTCGTGAGTTTATTATGAAAGATGCGTACTCTTTTGCTTCGGATTGGGAAGAACTTGATCGTACCTATCAGGCGATGAACACAGCTTATAGTCGCATTTTGGAGCGTTGTGGTCTGGACTATATCCGTGTTGAGGCGGACGCAGGAACGATTGGCGGTCAAGGGGAAACACATGAGTTCATGGCTCTTGCTGATGTGGGTGAGGACACGATTGTAACCTGCAAACATTGCGGATATGCTGCAAATCTGGAGAAAGCGGATTATCAGACTTCAGGAGATATTGAGAAAAAAGAAGGAAGCTTGGAAGTTCCAGCCGACTCTGCGAGTGCAGACTCCGCGCTTCAAACGGATGAGCATCTAGGAGCGGAAAACGTAGTACGCATCTCGACACCTGGCGTTCGTACGATCGCAGAGTTAACCAATTTTGTGGGCAAAGGTGCTGAACATATGATCAAAACGCTGCTTTATGTGGCGGATGGTCAGCTCGTCGCTGCGCTTGTGCGTGGAGATCATGAATTGAATGACATCGCATTGAAGCAGATGTTGGGGGCAGAGGAACTGATCCTTGCAGACGATGCAGCCATTGCGGCACATCCAAATCTGAAGGTAGGATTCCTGGGTCCGATTGGACTAAATCTGCCGATGGTGGTGGACGCTGACGTGGCAGTGATGAAGAGTGCAATTACAGGAGCCAATGAAGTGGATGTGCATGTTTCCGGCGTACGCCCAGGGATTGATTTTGCATTGGAGCGAGTAGAACGAATCCGCTTTGCTGCGGAAGGGGATGCTTGTCCAACATGTGGATCACCACTTGTGTTTACCAAAGGCATTGAGGTTGGACACATTTTCAAATTGGGAACGAAATATAGTGATGCCATGGGCGCTTCATTCCTGGATCGTAATGGTCGCCAGTGTGCGCCAGTCATGGGGTGTTACGGCATTGGCGTATCCCGCCTGATGGCCGCTATAGCTGAGCAGTATGCAGGAGATGAAGGAATAAGATGGCCTGCCGCTGTTGCGCCTTATGATGTGCATCTGATTACAGTAAGTTGGAAGGATGAGCAGCAGCGTCAGCTCACCCTCGAACTGGAACAACAATTGATCGATGGCGGTTTCACCGTATTGGTTGATGACCGGGATGAACGCCCGGGTGTGAAATTCAAGGATGCGGAGCTGATCGGATTGCCTGTGCAGATCGTTATTGGCCGAGGAGCTGCAGAAGGGCAGGTCGAACTGGGATCACACGCACTTGCAGCATCAGGTGAATCGAAACGAATCGGGTTGACGGCACAGGAAGCTGTGCTTTATGTGAAGGAACAGCTCACTTCCTAAATTCAGGGATTTTCTAATTATATGAGTTCATATAATAGTACCGAATATGATGCGGTAGATGATTTTGATTGCTGAAGTTCCAATGTGAGCATGAAAAAGAGGGCTAAAGGCGTGCAATTTGGTAGGATTTTATGAGTGATATCATACGAAATAACTATATTTGGATAGTTGTATTTAGTATACAAATGATTTTATGATTAAGGATTTGAAGATGATCATGCTCAGGCAGATTTATGTGCAAGTATGCAATGTTGAGAAGACAGAGATGTCGAAATTAAATGTACAATAAGCCCATGAATACGGTAATTTCCGAGAGTTTTTATATAGTTCGGTGTCGAAGGCACATGATAAAGTTGGCCCGTAAAGGCCTGGCTGGGGTTTATTTTTGCCTCAGAGGAGAATGTCCGGATCAGCAGGATATGTCCACAGGAAATGTTCAAGTATCTGATGTGGATTGATTTAAGAACTGAGATACAAAAGGGTGTCCCCCTTAACCAGTAATCTGGCTTGGGGGACACCCTTTTGGTTATGACAAGATAGATTCGTTATGTTGTTGCGCCTTATAAGCGATCATGCCTATATGCACTTTGCTTTGCTGAGCTTAAGAAGCTGCAGGCAATTTCAATTGTTGACCTGGATAAATCCAGTGTGGATTTTTGATATTGTTCAGCTTTTGCAATGCCTGCCAAGTTGTGCCGTATTGTTTGGAGATAGAGTACAGGGAGTCTCCGGATTTCACAACATGCAGTTTGGCTGGAGCTGGTTTACTTGGTGTTGGTTTAGACGGTTTTTCTGGTTTTGGTGTTTCTGGTTTTGGCTTGGTTGGAGCTGGTGTTTCGGTTGCCGGAGTTTCCGGCTCTACTGCAGGTTTTACCGCTTCACTGATCCGACCATCTGTTTTGATGTCTACAGCGCCAAGCTTTTGCATGTAGTTGATCAACGCTTCATCCAACGCGCCGTACATACCTGTTGTAGCATATTTGGTGAACATGGTGTATTCGTCACCGCCAACAGCAGTGAAATCATTGGTCGCCAGCGTGTATGTTGCTTCCGGATCAAGGGCTTTATCGCCAACGGTTACGGAATGTACACGGCTACCTTCTGCAGCGGAAGTGTCGATTTTGAACTTGATACCAGATACTTGCGGGAATCCACCGCTTGGTTCCGGGTAGGAAGCTACACCGACTTCAAGTGCTGCCAGAATATCGGACCCTTTCACTTCAAGGGTTACTACTTGGTTACCAAAAGGAAGCACTGTGATGATATCACCTTTGGTTACGATCCCTTTTTCGATGGAAGCACGGATACCACCACCGTTAGTCAGTGCAATATCGGCTTTGCTGACATCACGAATGGCATCTGCAAGCAGGTCACCCAGGTTGGTTTCTCCTGCACGTACCTGTTCACGTTTACCATCCAGCAGAATAGCTGTATTGGCTACTTCTTCTCTCAAGATAGGTTCTTGTTCTTTTTGAATGGAGTTCACGAGAGTCGCGACTTTCTCATTTGGTTTGATGTCTTTTGCTTCCGTTTCATCAATTAATGTTGCTTGTTTCTTTGTTACTTTACCACCGTCTACCCACAGATCGATGACACCGACGTAGTTGGTGTATTCTCCTGCGCTTGCAATCAATGTTCCGTTATCGGATACAAGGCCATCTTGCAGTACAGTGTGACTGTGACCATCGATGAATACGTCGATGCCAGGAACTTCTTTAACAACTTTAAAGCTAGTATCCGTGCTGGATGCATCTTGTCCAAGGTGTCCCAATACAACAACAACATCTACTTTGCTGCGGATTTCGTTTACCAGAACTTTGGCTTCCGCAGATGGATCTGTAATATCAAGACCTTCTACGTTTTTTGGATTCGTTTTGTACAACGTTTCTGGTGTAGTCAAAGCGATGATACCGATTTTCACGCCATCCAACTCTTTAATGAGGTAAGGATCGAAGAGACGTGTTCCGTCTTTTTTCTTCACGTTGGCACTCAGCATGGGGAAGTTCATCATGTCTGCCAGTTCGATCAGGCGATCCGAACCATAGTTGAATTCGTGGTTACCCGGTACGATGGCTTGGTATCCCATTTCATTCATGACTTTCACGATGCTCTCACCATTCACAAGAGTGGCAAATGTTGTACCATGCACAGCATCTCCAGCATCGAGCAAGAGTGTGTTCGGGTTTTCGCTACGATATTTGTCAGCGATTCCAGCTACTTTGGCAAAACCCATAGCAGGTGAAGATTCAACTGCACGGGCATGCGTATCATTCGTATGTAGAATGGTAATGTGTTTGCCTGTGCCCGGAGTGGTATCCGTTGCAGCCGCGGCAATACCTACACTGCCAAACAGCAAACAGACCGTTAGCAGAAGTGAAACGTAATTCTTCCAGATTTTCATATGAATCCGAAACCTCCCATAATAATAATCTACTTGAGCGCTTACACAGCTCAAATAGTATTTTAACAGACTATTATGTGGAAATCTCGCGAATTACGTAAAAATAAGTAACCTGAAAGTGACATGTAAATCTGCTGTTGGAAAATATAAGCTTTGAAAAGAACGTATGTTCTTAAAGAGTGTAAAAAAAATGCTGCGCTTCACGCGGCAGTCCGGTACGTAAACAAAATTTCTCCAAAGATTCATCCGGTTCAGGCATCACTCCGGAGGTTAGCAATTGAATGGCAAAACGATTGGCCTGTCTTTCCAGTTTACCTGGTGCAAAATAGGAATGCTCCTCCAGAAAGAAACGATTAATCCCTTTATGAAGCCGATCGTGACCAAGCTCATGGGCGCACACGAACCTTTGCCATTCCGGCGGCAAATCATTGTGTATGACGATAAACCTGCGCCGGAGCTTACGAAAGTACAGTCCCTTGGTGGACTTCCCTAAATTGGTGAAACGAATCTGTATTCCAACCGCGCGGGCAATGCTGAACGGGCAGTTGGTCCGGTGTTTTCGAATCAGCTTTGTTACGATGTCATCCATATGATCTCACCTGCTGCCTCATTAAATTCAGTGGGTCATGCCTCATGGGCGATTGTCCGATTCGTCTGTCTTTTTGCGTTTGTTCATCTGTTTGGCTTCCCAGAACAGACCTGTCAGCACATCCTTGATTCGTTTCTTGTCTTCTTCATCGAGTGGAATGCCGTCAAACATCAGATCATCATCGTCCTCCAACATCTTTTTGAAATCACGACGGTCTTTGTATGTAGCCCATTCCGGTACGTCCTGAAGTTCAGTGGCACTCCCTGGTTCAATATAACCAGCCTGCTTCATCATCTCTGTATAGGGCACCGAGAGTGCATCTGAAATCTTGCGGATGGTCGCTGGTTTTGGCACACCCCGGACCCCATTTTCAATACGTGAAATCTGTGAGTTGCTTATTCCGGCTGCTTCGGCGAGTTGATTGATGCTGTATCCCTGTTGCTCGCGCAGTTGTTTCATATAAGGACCAAAAGCGTGCTCCACAATTATGCCAACTCCTTCGATTCGTACAAGTGTTTGAATTATAAATTAAGAGAGCTTGTGCTGCACAGATCACTCCGATGACAGAACAACCTTCCG
>NZ_ANHX01000042.1 GCF_000316035.1 Paenibacillus sp. PAMC 26794 | reverse complement strand
CCCCGAATTTCCTGAATGTATATCTTCATAGGTGGAAGTTCGGTGATAAAGGCGAACGCTTCGCTTCTTCAGGTTCTTTCTGTCCTCTCCGTTAACGTGCATATCTAATCCAAATCTTAACTTATAAAAATCAAATGACTTGTACGGAAGTTCATTAATTAAACAGTACTATAACGTATATATACCATTAGGTAAAGAGATATGAAACAATTATGCCAAAAGGCATAGGAAATGAGAGCGAAGGTTTTATTTTATCGTCAAAACGAACCAAAATGAAGGTTTACTCCGATCTCCAGAAAGTGGTATCCTCAAATAGAAATACGAACACTATACGAACAAAATGTAAAGTTGAGGCGGATCGTGTATTTTGTTATCACCTTCTGAAAAGTGGAATTCCCCGGATTATAGCGGTTTGGAGTGATTCCAAAAGGCAACAGGGGGAGATTGAAAAAATGTCGTTACTTTTTTAGGAAACTGGACAACTCTATGAATAAGAGCGTTTTGCCATCGAGCAAAGAACGATTGCAAAACAACATGACGTGAACGATAGAGTGAGTAATGAATAGTGCTAGTGATGAGAGGTTTGCATGTTTACTAGAGTGTTCTGTCATCGCAGTGATCATGCGAAACTATTAGAAATTTATTTTATAAAGAATACTAAAGGAGGAAAATAAATATGGAATTGATGCTACCCGAATTGGACCGACGCAAAACGCAAACAGCTGTTGAAGCTGCGCTGGAAAAATACCGAATCTATAAAACCATTGCATTTGAAGAACGAGAGGTTATGGTGACGGCAAGTTATGCCGAGCGTTTCCACGGTGCAACCAATGTGACGGGGGATTCCACGGCGAGAACGGCGATCTACAATGTGGACGTGCAGCGCGCACGTCAGGCATATTGCGATACGATTGATTTTGTTGTATCCCGGCTGAGTGAAAAGGAACGTGTACTCGTCTGTGAACGGTATCTGAAAGACGATGATGTGTTTGACTAT
Organism: Paenibacillus sp. PAMC 26794; assembly: GCF_000316035.1. Classification (GTDB taxonomy): domain Bacteria; phylum Bacillota; class Bacilli; order Paenibacillales; family Paenibacillaceae; genus Paenibacillus. The sequence continues at coordinate 6,576 of NZ_ANHX01000042.1, read as the reverse complement.
AAAGTGTATAACCATGTGTTTGATCCACCTGTCAGCAAGGATACGTATACGAAGATTCGTACACGTGCTTTCTACAAAATGGCGCTGGCTCTGTCAGATCGAGGTCTGATTAATATGGAGCCTTTGTCTGTGTCCCGCAAAGAGCGACAGAAGCTGGGCTGAGTGAGCGATTGAAGAAGTTGATCCTTTAATATCCAAGGTGGATTGGTTACAATAGTTGAACAAACCACAGTTGGCATCAGCCAAAGGAGAGAAGTCTGCCATGTCGGAAGAAGTCGGAATGCAGGAAATGGTCACGTTGAAGACAATCGCGGAAACGCTCAATACGTCCAATGATCTGAACTTAATGCTGGATACCGTGGTCGGCAAATTACTGGAGTTGACCGGATTAACGGCAGGCTGGATGTTTCTGATTAATGAACGTGGAGACTATACCTGTGTTTCGGATTACAATCTGCCCCCGGCATTACTGCGTAAAGATAAAGAGCCCATGCGAACGGGTACCTGCTGGTGTGTGAACCGCTTCAAGGACGGTCGCCTCAATCATGCGGTCAACATCATTAACTGTAAACGGCTTGAGAATGCCGTGGAATTCCAATGGGGAGATACCCATGATATTACCCACCATGCGACCGTTCCGCTGCGGTCAGGTGATAAGATGTTGGGCTTGCTCAATGTGGCTGCGCCAGCCAAGGAACATTTCAGCGACAGTGAACTGGCACTGTTACAGGGCGTGGCGTACCAGATTGGTAGTGCGATAGAGCGGATGAGATTGTATCGCGCGGAGCAGCGACGAGCTGATCTGTATGCCAAGTTGGGGGAGTTCAGCACGGCCTTGGGTCTTGCAGTGAACGAATGCAGCAATTCTGATGCTTTTTCTTTAAAAGTTGTACAGCTGCTTGGGCATCATTATGACTGGCCTTTTGCCGCAATCATTCAGCAGAAAAACGGAATGTTCGTTGTGCAGGCAGCCGATGCAGATGATAAGGTTCGAATGTTATCGAGTACTCCGTTATCTTCAGAAGTGACGAGCCACATTAACCATGTAATCAATAGTCATCGTGTAACATCTCTGTCTGCAATAGAGATCGCTGAGATATTTACCCTGTGCAAGCCTGACCAGATTATGAATTCCATTGCCTCGGGAATTGCGACTCCCCTTCCGTACCATACGCCAGGGGAAACGGGAATTCTGGTAATCGGAATAGGAACAGCAGATCCTGCGCAGGCAGACGGTGAAGTGCTGGAGGCATTGGCCGAACATATTGCGGCCTCATGGGAGAGTCTGAAGCTGGCGGAGAATCGCCGCGAACTGGCACGACTCGAAGAGAGAAACCGGTTGGCTCGCGATCTGCATGATTCGGTTAATCAGATTTTATTTTCACTATCGTTAACTGCTAAGGGTGCGGAAAGTATGTTATCTGGCTCCGAACAGTTGCACCCGGCAGCGGAAGCGATGAAGGATATTCGGTCTTTGTCTCAGGAAGCTCTCAAGGAAATGCGCGCATTGATTATGCAGCTGCGTCCCGCGGGACTGGAGGCAGGGCTGCTCCATGCGCTACAGGAATACGGCACCAGCCAGGGTCTTCAAGTGGTGATGAATCGGACGGGAATGCGGTCTCTACCGCGTAATATAGAAGAAACATTGTGGCGAATCGGACAGGAAGCGCTCAATAATGTACGGAAACATGCTAATACTTTTTCTGCTGAGGTCACCCTCAAGTTAAGTGATCATGAAGTGGTGTTCATCGTCACAGATCAGGGAAAAGGTGGTGCGAACAGGCCAAAAGCCTCGTCTGGAAGCTCCCTTGGCCTGTCCATTATGAAGGAACGGGCTCAATCGCTAGGGGGCAGCATAGAAATAGTGAGTTCTTCCCGCAAGGGAACCACAGTAACGGCAGTCATTCCACTTCCGTTCGAATCTGTATAAAGTCAGGGGGAAGAAGAGATGCCGATTACGATTTTGCTCGCAGATGATCATGCGATGGTGAGACGAGGGTTGCACGTTTTTTTGACCACACAGCAAGACATGGAGGTTGTCGGTGAAGCATCGAACGGGCAGGAAGCACTGGCGCAGGCGGAAGCGTTAAAGCCTGACGTGGTATTAATGGATCTGCATATGCCGCTCATGGACGGAATTGAAACAGCCAGACGGCTGCGCACATTAATGCCAGCAACGAGAATCATTGTGCTCACATCGTTTTCCGATCAGGATCATGTGGTTCCTGCTGTGCGCGCAGGGGTGAAGGGGTATCTGCTCAAGGATATTGAACCGGAGGATCTGGCTGTGGCCATTCGCAATGTGCATGCAGGTCAGGTAGAATTGCATCCCGCCGCAGCAGGTCAATTGATGCATGTGATGGCTTCATCCGATTGGTCTATAAATGAACAGCAACCACAGCATATATCGGCAGATCAGTCAGCAGACAGTCAACTTCAAGAGCTGAAGCAGGTTGGAAAATCAAATGAAACATCCCTTGGTGGTCCGGATATGCTCACTCGCCGTGAACAAGAGGTTTTGGGGCTGATTGCTCAAGGATTGAGCAACAAGGAAATTGCAGTTCAATTGGTCATCACCGAAAAAACGGTCAAAACCCATGTCAGTCATCTGCTGGACAAACTCGGGCTGGCGGATCGGACGCAAGCGGCTCTTCATGCCGTAAGAAATGGCTGGGTCATCTGACCAATTCCGACATATGTTCATACTTAAGTCGTATAAACTCAACCTAAAGGTTGAGTTTTTTGGTATTTCAAGTTAAGTCTATCTGCTGACGATTTGGATGCAAAAGAAAGGTAAGATAAGAGTAGAAATAACAGATCGGTTGAAACATGAGAGTTTGAATTATTAAAAAACAAAGGAGAGTGACTTTGATGAATATCGTTATTTTGGCAGGCAGTAATCGGATCAATGCAACCAGTACACGTCTGGGAGAGTATGCTGTGGAGATTATTCGCGGTCAGGGACATCAGGCCAGCCTGTTTGATCTGTATCAGACGCCACTTCCATTCTACGCGCCAGATGAAAAACAAGCGGATCATGAGCATCTGGCAGACCTGAATACACGTATACTCGCGGCTGATGCAATCATCTTGTCTACACCAGAGTATCACGGCAGTATTAGCGGTGTGCTCAAAAATGCACTGGATCACCTGAGTCAGGCTCATTTCAGCGGCAAGCCCGTCCTGTCCATCAGCTCCTCTGGCGGAGCGGTGGGGGTAAGTTCGCTTTTACAACTACAAGCGATTGTTCGTAATCTGCATGGCATCAATGCACAAGAGTGGATTTCGATTGGTGGTGCGCAGCGCAGACGATTCGAAGCGACATTTGACGGATACGAGGAGTACGAAGGCAGTCAGGATATAGAGGATCGGGTGCAGCGGGTCGTTGGATCGTTTTTAAATCTGGCTCAGACGTTAACGAATGCGCGGAATTCTACCATGAGTTGAGAACGAAGGAAGATGAAAAATCGGAAAAGGAAAAGAGGATGAGCATTATGATTACAGGCATATTTGAAACACATCTAAACGTGACGGATCTGGAGAGATCCCATCATTTCTATGAAACGGTCCTGGGTTTACCTCATGCCTACGGGCAGAAAGAACGTGGAAACTCCTTCTACTGGATTGGCGGAAAAGGCAATGCCATGCTGGGATTGTGGCAAAAGGAACCTTCCGAGGTGCAGCGTCAGCACTTTGCTTTTCATGTATCTCTGGAGGATATGAAACATGCGGTGGCTCACTTGGAGAACAAAGGGATCAAGACACAGAACTTCCTGGATGATGATATCGGTGAACTGTATGTCTTCGGCTGGATGCCTGCGGTATCTGTATATTTTAACGATCCGGATGGTCATTTGCTTGAATTCATCGCCATGCTCCCGGATGAAGCGAAGCCTGAACTTGGCATGGTGCCATGGAGTCAGTGGGAGGAGATGCAGGAGAAGAACATATGATGATTGAAGAATTACAGTTATATACAACACGGCTGGAGGACCTCAAGCATTTTTATAGCGCTACGTTGGGAATGAATGTGTCCAATGTGACAGATCAGGCCTTCAACCTGCAGGTTGGAGGGACAAAGATGATTTTCAAACCGTGTGAAACGGATCATGAGCCCTTTTACCATGTTGCCTGGATGATTCCAACAAATCGGTTCAAGGAAGCGAAGCAGTGGGCTGCATCACGTGTTGCTTTAAGCAGGGAAGGAGATCGGGATGAGACGTACTCTACTAACTGGAACTCTCATTCTCTCTATTTCGAAGATCCGGCAGGCAATATTATCGAACTGATTGCTCATCATAGTACTCAGAACGAGAGTGAACATGACTTCTCTGCTAAAGACATTTTACAGGTGTGTGAGATTGGGCTGGTGACGGATGATGTTCTGTCTACGGTGAATGAGCTTCAGCAGATTGGACTCACGCGCTGGGGTGAGGTTAGTGAAACCTTTGCTCCTGTAGGAGATGTGCATGGTCTGTTTATCGTGGTGAAGAAGCATCGGACGTGGTTTTTTTCTACGCAAAAAGCACAGATCTATCCGCTGGAAGTGTCCATTCGTGACGTGGGCAGGCTTCGAATCGGCTAAACTTTGCATTCGGGGGCAAAACGGGCATATGTGGAGCATTTCCATCATGTTATAGAAGTAAACGCTTTATTTATTAATTCCAGGGTAGTTTCTCTGATGGACTTACAGATGATGAAGGGTGGTGGCAAGCTTGGATCGACGTTTGTTGGAAGAAGGACTAGCGATTATCGTTTCCAGTCGGGAGCGTACAGGAGATCTGTGGCACGCCCATTATGGGGCGGGTGCGATTGCGGCATATTTTTGGTTACGGGAAAATCGTCTCACTGCCCTTGCCGCCGGCAGTGTTACGGCCGAAGCAAAAGCCATGCTTCGCCAGCATGGAATCAGCCGTGGTCAGACCTCTCCGATTGGTGAGATGATGCCCAGGGAAGATGCCGAAGCGTGTATTACGGACGCATTGGATCGAACGATTGGAGAGCTGCACTGGGTTGGACATCAGGCCATCTACGGGGCAATCAGTCTGAAAGCCATTCGTGAACTGGATGGATGGGGCACTGCGGAGGATATTGGTCGGCTGGTTGAACTGATCGATTCATTCGATCGAACCATCCCGGGAAGATCCTGGATGAACACAACGATGAAAGAAATTCGCAGTCTGAAGCCGGAAAAAAGCGATGGTTTCCCTGAGATCAAAGATCCAACGCAGTTGTCACGCCTGATTCTGGATGAGCTTGGTGCTTTCCAGACCATATATCACGCGGAGGCGCATCATGACCTGATTGGTCATATGCTCACCTACGGACATGCGCTTAACATATTATATGAATTGGGTTATCCGGCATTATTCCACAAAGGCATCCCGCCATTCCTTACCATGGTGAAGGCACTACGCTTAAGCCGAGATGTGGATATTGAACAAGAGATGCCGACATTACAATCACCCGTAGACCTGCTGCCACTGGAACGAGCGGAACGATCAGTGGCGCTCCCTCATGAACTGGAATATTGGCTCACCGACAGACGTTCCCGTGACTGGAACGGAGGTCATGTATTCAAATTCCCGTTCAGCTTCTATCATCATGCCAAGAACGGGGAGCCCGTACCAGAAACATGGGAGAATTTTCGTTATATCATCGCGTAAATGGAACCAACAATATGGAAAAAAACGATATAGAACCAAAATGACGAGCACTTGCCAAAGCTGGCAGGTGCTTGTTTTATTGGAGACTCTGGAGCGTATCTTCAAAGCTACTGGAAGCCGTAGCGGATTCGTACGTATTCGGAGCAGGTAAGCGCACAGCTTCCTGAGTCTGTGGGAGCAGGGGCCCACGTTTACGTGCGTGAGCAAGTGCCAAGACGTTACCGCAAACGTGGATGTTTTTCCTATGAAAAGCTCTGTTCCGGCGGGATTCGGAGTCATTTTCGCGGCTTACGGTTGGAGCAGAGGGTGGAGGGGCGCTAACGAATCTGAGACTTCTTGTGTTCCTTAGAAAATGATCTATCCATTCGCCAGAATTAGCGGGCTGGGACTTCAAGCTTTTTGGACACTGGAACCCACTATTCTGACATCCATCATCTTATAACTTGCTTGAATTGGAAGACATCCTTTAGTTTTATTCAGATTAAAACCGGCATTTAACCGCCATATAGACGACTACATTCATGCGTAATTCATCCCGATTACCATCAGCGCAAGTGGGAAAAGGCGGTAAGATGGTATTATCGAATCAGCAGCAAGGAAGACACACCGACAGCTCATACGCTAACGTACAGACCGGCCATGGAGTCGGTTTTTAAATTCGGTGATTGCATCCTTGCCCTGATCGGGTATTAAAGACTAGATATATAAGTTGAACTAACGATTTACACGAGAACGAAGAGGACAGAAATAACCTGAGAAAGCGGAGCTAAAAGCTTTCTGCAAGAAAGCTACTTCGGAAGCATACACTGCGCCTTTACCCACGGATTTCTACCTTTATATAAGTTGATCAAGAAATCCGGGGATACGTAATAACTTCGTATAGCATACATTATACGAAGTTATACGATGT
>NZ_ANHX01000041.1 GCF_000316035.1 Paenibacillus sp. PAMC 26794 | reverse complement strand
ACTGCGCCTTTACCCACGGATTTCTACCTTTATATAAGTTGATCAAGAAAATCCGGGGATAACAGCGATCGGAAGGTTGTTCTGTCATCGAAGTGGCAAGTGTAAATAATCTGTAGTTCAACTTATATAGATAACAGGAGGCTACGTGATATGAAAACAGTATTGTATGTTCCACTGGATGATCGTCCAGCGAATCTGGATGATGTGATTGTGCAAGGGAAAGCAGCCGGTATCCATATCGTTACACCGAACCTGAGTGATATTAAGAATCGTCTGGACTCGGAGAAAACCGTAGATGGCACAACGCTGCTCGGCACCTCCACGCCGGTTTATGGCAAACCGTCCAAGATTCACGACTTTATTCTGAAACATGCTGCCAAGGTCGACGGATTCATTATCTCATCCGATATGCTCGCTTATGGCGGACTAATTGGCAGTCGTCAGCTCCGCGAAGATGGGGGAGGCGCCTATCCAGAATACGATAATGAGACCACGCGTTTGCTGGATGTGATTCGCGTGATCAAGCAGAAATATCCACGCAAACCCGTATTCGTAATGGACACCATCATGCGTTTGGCTACAACCTCGTTTGCAGATGGCTTGGCGCTTGATGCCTATAATGAGTCTCGTGCATTGATGCAGCAGCCACGTCAGACATACACTGAGTTTGAGGATATTATCGAAGGTTATAACCTGTCCCCGGATGGAGTGGAATATGGGACAACGACCTATTTTGATAAAGAACAGTATTACAATACAAGACAGCATAAATTCAAAACAGATCTGTACATTTTGGATCAACTGGCTCGCACAGGTTATATCGATTTCCTTGCAGTTGGAGTCGACGATGCCAACACGCAGGGTGTTCAGATCAATGAAATCAAATATGTAGAAGCGCGGATCAATGAATGGCTGGGTGGAACCAATGGGCAAAATCCGGATCGTGCTATCGTCTTACCTGATGCGGATGGTCTGGGGCACGCTTTGGTCGCTCGCATGGCAAACCAGTTGTTCCGAGGCGGGGCGAGGACACGTTACGCAGTGAAATATTTTGGTCCTCACGGCAATACCATCATTAACACGTATGAATACATGGATGTACACGAGAATGTGGTTCGTCATGTGGATATTGTAGGTGGTGTGCTTGTAGCGGATTCGGCATATCCTGAACCGGAGGTGGTGACGGATGTGGGTGCTGGCTTGGAAAATGAACAGCTAGTGGCTGTAGCAGCCGATCAAGTTGTCCCGTTTGACATGACCTCCGAACTGGATCGTATGACCAAGGGTCTTCCGGGAAATTCCGGAGAGAACACAGGCATCGACATTGAGATTATTGCCATTACGGCTCTGGATCAGGTGCAGGCTGCGTTGGAGCAATTGACGCTGAATAGTGAGCAAGGTCTGCCTTCGGTGTTGATTGATTTTGTGGGTAAAGGACCAGCGAATGTCGATGTTGCTGAAGCGTTGCTAAACAGTCCATATACCGGACGGGTTCTGGGATACAGTGCCTGGAATACACCGGGCAACAAGATCGGTATTGCTGTAGGTATGGGGCAGTCGAGGTACGCGTTGATTACAACAGAGAAGCATGAGCATAAGTTGCGAGATGCGATGAACGCGCATGGCTCGTTGTTGTTTAAGCGTTTCCTGAAGGATTACTACTACAAAGCGGTAGCGATTGCGGACATCCGCACGTATTCCCGAGCCCATGCGCTGTATACCAACGTGGCTACCCTTTCGGATCAAAATATGTTGCTGTTCAACTCAGAGGAAGACTATGCCCATTTGCAAACATTGCTCCGTGACTTGATGCAAACTTACACAACGGCACTCGGGAATAAGACAGCCTTCCAGACAGGCAATGTGGCGATTAAGCAGATCTGTAATGACGAATTGTCCTATGCGACGTATGGCAGTGCGCTGCTGGAATATGCGAATCCCGATTTCATCTGGGGCCGTGCATTTGAGATTACGTTGAACCCGCAGGTTACGCTGAACTAAACTGTTATCTCACCATGGGCTCCTCATGTTTAGGGTAATCACTGGTATGACTGTACTGCTTAATCTCGCCGTTGTTATAAATGATATATTGATACTTCGCTTCGAGTTCATCCGCGAATGTTACTGAGGCACCGTAAGGTGCTTCAGAACTTTTTGAGGAGTAAGTACCTTGTACTTCGATAAGCTGTTCGGGTGAGTAACCTTTCTGTTCAATCAGGTAAGTGGTTACCTGTTGTTCAGCATCATTTTTCTTGAGCGGATTACCAAGCAGTCCGAAGTAAGCCAAGCAGGATATCCCGAGTATAAATGCTAAGATGACAAGTGAAGTGATCTTGAATGTTTTACTCATAGGTATTTCTCCTTCTTTTACGTAAGAGACAATGAATTTGATAATAAAATATTAATATATTTGGATAAATTTATCAATTATTTGATCTTAAAGCTTACTTAGGTATTCTTTAAAATGATGATTCCAGAATCGTCTTTTTTCCACCCGAACGTCTCCCTTAATCGCACCGAAGTCGTACGGAACACCATCCGCGCTAGGGATGAAAAGGTGTAAGATTGTATTATCGGATCAATAACAAGGGACGCACCGAAAGCACATACGCTAATGTACAGACCGGCCAGGTGGCCGGTCTTTTTGATGCGGTGAATGTAGTCCCGTTACTGGTTCGATAGCAATACAGACTCTGAGTTAAAAGGGGGAGTCTACTGCTGCTGCATTGTCGCTGCACGGTGTGGGCAGATCTCAAACTTGCAGCTAAAGGGGGCGAAATGAATGTGTCTATGAGAAATGAGATTAGCACTGCCATGAGCACCAGTAAAATGAGTAAGCTCATTAAAAAAACGCTGAAACAGAAGCTTGCGGTACTTGTTCCAGATTGGAACGGTCGTGTGCTGGATGTACCTGCGTCAAGCGAAATGTTGGCCGGGCCTTGTGCAGTCGTTGCGTTTGCCGAAGAAGTGCCGAAGTCTGCCTGGGCGGGATATCGACGGATCATTAAAATTTCACCATACGTTCGTCCGGAAGATGGCGGCGCTGAACAAGTGGAAGCTTGGTCAGCCCATCTAATCGAGGGGTTGCACCAGGTAAGGCTGGTGGATGAAGCAGGTGGGGCATTCACCTGTATCTATCTGGGTTCTTCAGATAGCGATCGGGTGGATGCAGGGTCTGGAATGCTTACGCGCAGTCTACGGTTCGGAGTGTATGTTCCCGAAGACTCGGGAGCTGTCCTCGCTGAAACAGGCGACGCGTGGTTAGCTGCGCTTCAAGACTGGACACAGTCGGAACTTGGTTCGGGCTGGTCGGTATATGGGGATGTCTGGCCCGGTGGATACGATATGCCGTCTGTGTTATGGCGATTGGCCGGATGCAGCACGTCTGTCGCGGGCACTTCGGCATTGGAAGTTCGACAACAGTGGATTGGGCATGTGCTCACCGATCATCCAGTGCTAACACGCCATACCGTTACTCGGTTGGCCCGGCAACTTGCGGTACAATCTCGTCTTGCCGTCAGTGAAACGGGTAGCGAAGAGCACGAAGGTAATATGCGATATATCACAGTGGATGAAGTCACGGCAGATTTACAGGCAGATGCCTATCTGAACGGCCAGATTCGCCTGACGTTGCAACAGCGGATTCGTCGTCCGGGTACGAATGTACCTTTCATCCGTGAGATTCACCATAGCAAAGGTATGGAGTAAACGTTAGTCGAGAGGAACCTTCTATTAGAGGTTGTTCAAAAAGCCCGCTTTTGATTACAAAGGATGCCTAACGGCATCATCAGCATCGAATATGGAATTCAGCCGAAAAAGCATATGCTTACGATGATTGTTTCCTTCGGAAACATGTAGTTGCTCACGTAGTTTTCCCTACGCTCTGCTACTCCATTTCTAACTTCATCCCATCTTCTCGGTACTGAAAACCGATCTTTTTGAACATGCACTTTTAAGAGTGGTTCCAGATTATAGCTTTGAGATGATTGATATAGCTTCAACATTATAGCTTCAAATTCATAGGTTCATAGGATCGAAAATTCATAGGTCAAGTTTAAAGATCAATGTTCACAAATTTAGTAGTACATCAAATGAGGTGAGATGGCAATGGCAAGCTCAGTGAAAAAAAGCAAACAGACAGCCCCGCGGTATACAAGGGCAGAACTGATGAATCATGCAGAAGCCCTCTTTGCCGTTAAGGCAGAGGTGCTGTACGGTGCGCTGTACGAAGCAGCGCAAGAGACGTTTTCTATTGAAGAAACGCAAGAACGAATTAATCAATTTATGAAAGCGAAGGTGAAGGGATAATGGCAGGTGGAACTTGGGAGCAAACGAATCGTCCGGTCCTTCCGGGCTTATATATGAATTTTCAGGCGGCAGCATCCTCGGCCATTCAGGCAGGTACGCGGGGAACGATCGTTGTACCAATCAAGGCTAACTGGGGTCCGGTGGGGACTTTTGTTGAAGTAGGGAGCGAAGCGGCGATTGAACATATTTATGCGGCGAATGTGCTGGACAACGGTACGGCTTATACATCCTTGAAACTTGCCTTGTTGGGTGGTCCGAAGAAGTTACTCGCTTATCGGGTAGCAAGTGCTGCGGCCAAAGCAGCTACGCTTACTTTGAAGGACAGCAGTGATGCCAATGTGCTGCAACTGGATGCGAAGTATCCGGGAGATCGTGCAAATAGATTCTACGTCACCATCCAGCCAGGTGTGATTGATAATACGAAACATGAAGTTCGTCTTTTTGAAGGTAACCGGATGTTGTATGCGCTCCTGACAGCGGATATTACAGCAGCTTCTCTTTCCAAAGAGATTAATGCCGATGAACGAAATGTCTGGGTAACGGCGCAGGCGATTGGCGATGGTGCAGGTGTAGTTGCAACAATTGCGGGTGCGGCATTCAAAGGTGGCGTAAGTGGCAACGATGACCTGACCAATGCAGAATACATTGCTGTACAGGGTTCGCTGGAAGGGGAGCAATTCGACATCTTAGCTTTGGATCAGACGGCTGATGCACCTCTGCTTGCGAGTTTTGCGGCATGGGTGAAACGTGTACGTAGTGAAGGTAAACCGGTAATGGCCGTATTTGGCGGTTCCGTAGCAGATGACACTTCTGCTACAGCAGCACAAAAAGCAGCAGCACGCTCGCTTGCGCTGAACCATGAAGGTGTGATTAATGTCGGTACAGGCGTGCGTCTTGGAGATGCATTCTATAGCTCGGCAGAAACGTCTGCCTATGTTGCAGGACTGATCGCTGGACAACGCCTGAACCAATCCACAACTTATGCTGCTACTCCGTTCGATGATGTGACACGTCGCTGGACGCGTGCAGAACAGGAGCAGGCAGTACAGAATGGCGTATTTATTTTCTTCCATGATGGACGTCAGGTGAAAGCACTTCGTGGTGTAAACACACTGGTAACTCCCGCCGCTGGACAGAATAATGCGTGGAAAAAAATCCGTTCCATTCGTGTGTTGGACGCGATCAACACGGATTTGCAACGTTCCGCAGAAGATACGTACATCGGTAAAGTGAACAATACTGAAGAGGGTCGTCAGGCACTGATTAGTGCCATGAAGGCCTATTTGGCGTTGCTCGCACAGAGCAATGTAATTGAAGCGGACAGTTATGATGTCATTCTCGATCCGGCGTATTATGGTGCTGCACCAGTTCTCAAACCGGAAGCGGATCAAGTGTTCCTTCAATGGAATGTGAAGCTGACGGATGTAATGGAGCAGTTGTTTGGTACATTTTACGTGCAATAAGGTTGTGTGCGAGAAATTAACAGTTTTTTAGAATAATTACTATATGTTGAACTGATGGTTTACACGATCACAGTGATCGGAAGATTGTTCTGACTGCGGAGTTATACCGTGTAATATTTATTAGTTTAACGAACCCAAGGAGGAAAATATATGTTGGATGCGTCAAGAGTAATTCTCGGTACCCATGGTCAGCTGCATATCGATGGTATGTGGCAGACAAACATTAACAAGTTGGAGGCCGGCGTTGAGATTGAGAAGCGTGAGTTGAACCTGGTCGGTAACGACTGGAAAGTGCACAAAAATGGCGCAAAAAAAGGAACAGGCACGATGACGGGCTACAAAGTCACTTCGGATATGATCCAGCGCGGCTTCACCAAATTCGAGATTATTTCCAAGCTGAACGACCCTGAATCATATGGACACGAGAGTGTATTGCTGAGAGGTTGCATGGTGGACAAGATTCAGCTTGCCAACTGGACAGCGGGTGAGGAAGTACCGGAGGAAACGGGCTTTACGTTTGAAGGATTTGAGTTGCTGAATCCGATTGTGGCGAACTAAACTTTGAAATAGGCAAGTGATTGAGCTAGTTTGCTCAATCATGATTGCATAGTTACTTCATATCATATGGACACCAATGCAGGCCGAGATGATCTCGGTCTCTTTGTTGTCTCTACAGGCTTGGAAGCTGGCATAGATAAACCCATTTGTGAAATGAGAAGGAGATTAACCCCGATGAGTATGAATGAAAATATGTCCGAAGAACAGATTTTGGATCAGTTGTTTGAAGCAGCAGAACGTTTGCCAGAGGAGAATGTGCGCATTCAGCGTCTGGATCTGTTGTTGACCTTACGTGGACTGACGTCCTCCAAAGTGGATCACATTCGCGAACGCTGTACGATTCGTAAAACGACCAAAGGCCGCACCGAGGAAAAGGTGGATACTGAAACGTTTAACGCGCTGCTCATCTCTGAAGCAACGGTGAAATTGAAGGTCCGTAGCCTGGAATTGTCCGGCTGGGGGGATACCCGTATTACCGGCCGCATGAAGCTGTCTGGTGGAGAACAGGCGGTACGTCGTATGCTGCTCGCGGGTGAGTTGGATGCCGTAGGTGATAAAGTGCTGGAGCTGTCCGGCTTTGGTGTGGAGATTGAAGACCTAAAAAACTGATTCACTCCGGCGGGATGACCACGTTCCTGTATCACATGTGGGTGCGTCATCATCTCCGGCCCGGAGAGTTCTGGTCTTTGCCACGCGGGGAGCGTTCGTTGTTAATTGCGTTCTCGGAAGAGGAAATGTCAGCGATAACCTCGCAAATGAATCGATAACGATATAGGGTAGGAGGTGAAAAAATGGCAGAAATGATTGTAGGTCTATCTAAATCCAACACACAAATGAAGACAACACTTCGTTACCTCGATCAAATCCAGCGATCCACTGACCGATTAAACCGGGTTCGCTATCAGGGACTGATCAAAGTAAACAATGAGCTGAGAATGACTGGGCGCAGACTGGAAAGTATCTATAGTACCGCTGTACGCTTGAGTCGATTGAGAATCACACCAACGATTGGTCTTAATGATCAAGCTACTCCAGTACTCCATGGTTTGATTGGGAAAATGAAACAGATTCGTTCTAAGCTGTTGCACGCTACAGCCAAAGTACAGTTTAAAGTCAGACATCAAATCTCAGGAGTATCCGTTAATGTAAATTCTCAGCCACTGATGGATGCTTTAAATACGAATACGATATCAATTCTTAAGCTTAGTGCCAAACTGGATTCTCTTAATATTGCAGCAGGAGGAAAAGAGGAAAAACCGAAAACTTTTTTGCAGAAGATGAAAGGTATGTTTGATCGTGGGAAATCAATCTCATCTGGTGTGGGGAAAGTCTTTGATGCAAGAAATAGTGGGAAGAAGCTATGGAAAGAAATCACAACACCTGCCACACCGGGGAATAAATTGAAAAAGGCGTTCAAGGTTACAAAACGTGGGGCAAAGTTTGTGAATGATTTCTCGTCCGCAGGGTCCGATTTGATCGGTGGATTCGATGGATTGTGGGGCGATGTAAAAGGTCTCTTTGGTGGAGGTGGAAGCGGAAGTGGGGCAGGAGGCAGTGGTGGGTCTGGCATCATAAGCAAGCTTGGTGGCAACCTCGTTAAAGGAGCGGGAAAATTGTTCGCACCACTCCGTATGTATAACAATATTAAAGAACTTGCAAGCGCCCCACCTGAGGATCGTGCTCGTGCGGTGGGTTCGGTTGCTGGTAATGCAGTAGGAACAGCTATTGGTACCGTACTTGGCAGTGTAATTCCAATTCCGGTGGTTGGGAACATGCTGGGCGGTTCAATAGGCGGTTGGCTGGGTGAAAAGGCAGGCGGTTGGCTGGGTGACAAGGTAGGTGGATTCCTAAAAAACAACGCGGAAGACATCTCAAAAGTAGCAAAATTTGCTTCTGAGGGAGCGAGTTACGTGGCGGAGAAAACGACGAATTTGTTCAATGGGGTTGCAGGTTTTTTTGGTTTCGGTTCTAAAAAGGAAGAGCAGACCGCCCCAGCCGCAGCGGTCATAACGTCACCCTCAACACCTGTAGCAACGCAGACACCACCCCCTCCACCGATAGCACCTCAGATGCCGCCTCCATACAGGCCGGCAGTTCTATCGATCACCGGTCCAGAAGCCTACATGAACAATCGATTTGGTTCACCGACGGCTGCGGGTCTTATGGGAACAAGTGTGATGCAATCCCAAGCGGTAGCAATGAATAACGCGGGTCAACCCAATGAGAAAGCTTCGCCGCTCACAGTGCGTATTTCCGAAGAACAGATGAGCAGTCTGGCAGGTTACCTTAAGGATTTCAAAACGGAAACGACGAACCAGATTGCTGTGAATATTGCACCGGGTACGGTACAAGTGACCGTTCGGGAGAACGCTATTGATTATGACGCAGTTTCTCATCAGGTGGGGCAACGTATCTCTGATGAGTTCCGCCGCGCGATGCAAAATCGCAAAACAATTATGGCCTAAGCAGAAAGGAGGCCGCAGATATGTCTGTACTTAAAGATGAAGTAGGTCCTAACAAAATGGCATTTACGCTGAAGGATGGCGGCACTTCATTTCAATTCCCGGTGAACCCGGAAGAGGTGAGTATTTCCAGGTCCAAAGGGTATGAAACGATTAATATGCTGGAGCATGGCGAGTTTGATTTTACGCAGGGGGAGAAGGTGAAGGAGATCACCTTCTCTTCTTTTTTTCCCAAAGAGTATGATGCCTTCTACTGCATGTACAAAGAAAATTTGCCTGATCCGCGTGTGGCGATGAATGTCCTGAACACGTTTCTGGTATCGAAAAAGCCGCTGCGTTTCATCATTTCAGAGACGGGCGTGAACGTGCCTGTTTTTATTGTTTCGCTTAATTCGAGCTTTCGTGGGGGGGAGACAGGGGATATTTATTTCGACCTGACCCTACGCACATGGCGGGATTCCAAGGTGGAAAAGGTGGGCTCTGCGGCATCCGGGAGCAAGTCAGGTTCTCGTACCGATTTGAAAAAAACCAGCAAGACCTACACTGTCAAATCTGGTGACTCCCTGTCCAAAATAGCAAAGCTGGAGCTGGGCAGCAGTTCCAAATGGAACGAGATCTACAAGCTTAACGCAAAGATCATCGGGAGTGATCCAAACCGGATCAAGCCCGGACAAAAGCTGGTGATGCCATGACCTACAAGGTCATTGTCGACGACAAATATGACATCACCAAGCTGGTGGAGACGATTACACTGAAGGACTCGCTCGACCAGATTGCTTATCAGGCCAACATCCGGCTGGCGGTGTCTGCGTCTTCCGGTCTGCCTTCGATCTCACCGGGTATGGCGGTGCGGATTAGCGGGGTTCCTTTTGGCGAAAAATCCATGGTTCACTTGCTGCATCCTGCAGTGATCTGGGAGGTGGAAAGCTCGAACAGCGGCACCAAGCGGCTGTCTCTCACGGTTTACGACCGTATGATTTATCTGGAAAAATCGGAGGATGAGTTCCTGTTGCCGAAGGATCAGACGGCTACACAGCGACTTAAAACCTACGCCAAAGAGTGGAAGATTCCGTACGCTACGCTGCCGGAAACCAAGACAAAGCTGGGCAAAGCGGTGTATCGGTCACAGACGATCTTTTCGATGATGTTTGCCGATCTGAAGGAAACGGCCAAGTCCGGCGGGGACATGTACCATCCACGGATGACGCCCGGTGGGTTGCAGCTCTTCCAGGTCGGAAGTAATGCGAAGGTGTATGAACTTGATCGACTGATTGATCTGACCCAGATGCGTACGCTCGAAGGGGCGGTTACCAAAGTTAAAGTGATGGCAGCGTCGGAGTCTGGCAGTGGTAAAGAAGTTCCTTCCAAAGTGTTGGCGATTGAGCAGAATGGTGTGGAAGAACTGGGCACATTGCAAAAGCTGGTAGAGGACGATCAGGTGAAATCGACAACTGCCGCGAAAAAACTGGCGAAAAGTCATCTGACGGGTATTCAGGAGACCTTTACGATATCCGCACCGGATGCGAATACGATTCGCGCCGGGGATGCAGTGTTGTTAAAAGGACTGAAGCTGATCGTGATGTCGGTCAGCCGTGATCTGTCAGCTGGACCGGGCACGATGACGCTGGAGCTGGGTACGGTAGAACTGGTAAAAAGGAGGTATTACCTTGAATAAGGAAGATCCCTATGGGCATTTTGCCGATGTGATGCGGGGGGCGATGAACACTCATTCCCGTCAGGCCGTTAGCGGTCTGGGTGCGGTGCTGGGTACAATCACGGCGTCCGGTGTGAAGCTGGACGACTTCAAGCACGAAGTGCATGACTATCTCGTGGCCGAGCTGCCGGGCACGCTTGGACTGCCGGAGCGCGAGGCGGTTGGCGCGATCTCCGGTATATCTGACGTGGCAAACGGCGGAACGACGGGCACGGGACGGTTTCTTTTGCAAGAACAGGAAGTGGAAGAAGCGGTGTGGTCTCTTGGTAAAGGATTAAAAGCGGGAGATCGCGTGCTGGCGATGCGGGTGAATGGCGGTAACGACATTGTGGTGCTGTGTAAGGTGGTGAGTGCGCATGCCTAGTTTGTTCCCGGAAACGGGTGTGGTCTGGGGAGATGAGGAGGATCTGACGGGGGCGGCTTCGGAAGAGGTGCGCTTTGGGCGGAGCTGGCGTTTCGACTATGATACAGGGGACTTTATGCTGACCCCAAGTGGCAAAGTGGCTGCGGCGAGTGGGCATGAAGCTTGGGTGCAATGGTGCATCAAGGCCGTGAAAACGCCAAGGTATAGACATGTGATTTACTCCCGGAACTATGGCTCGGAGCTGGAAGAACTGGTGGGTCAGGGTGACAGTCGGGGTGTGATGGAAAGTGAGATTACCCGGATGGTGACGGAGACGTTGCTGGCTGATCCACGCACGGATTCGGTAGACCAGTTCACGTTTGATTGGAATCGGGAACAGTGCATGTTCTCGTGCCGGGTGGCGAGTGTGCAGGAAGAGATGTTTATTCTGGAAAGTGAGGTGATCTGACGGGATGGCTGAGATTCCGCGTTATTTGGAGGACCAGACGGAGGAAAAGATTATGCAGCGTATGCTGGATCGTCTGCCTGCAGATCTGGATAAATCGGAGGGTTCGTTCCTGTGGGATGCGGAAGCTCCGGTAGCGTTTATGCTGTCTGAGGCGGCGTTGTGGGCGCAGGAATTACTACGGCGGGGGTTTGCAAGTACGGCTGCGAGCAGTGATCCGAATTTTCGTTCGGAAGAGCTGGATCTGCGGGCGGGAGAGCACGGCATCACACGGCGAGCTGCGGTAGTTGCACAAGGTTCGGTTAGATTCGTGGGTACGCCGGGCAAGGTGATTCCTGCGGGTACGGTTGTGGCTACGCTCGCGGATGAAGTATCTGCTGAAGCTTCGCTCGAATATGAGACGGTGGGACGTTTGGAACTGGATGCAGAGGGCTCCGGGGTGGTTGGCGTGCGTGCGCTTGTTGCCGGAAAAGATAGCAATGTGCCTGCGGACACCGTAACTGTGCTGTCTACACCTGTAAGTGGCGTGACTTCTGTCACGAACGTTGAGGTGATCAAAGGCGGTGCAGATAATGAGGCAGATATGGCATTGCTGGAACGTTTTTATGCCAAAGTCCGCAACCAAGGGACAAGCGGCAACAAAGCACAATATGTGCAATGGGCCAGTGAAGTGCCCGGTGTTGGTGCAACGCGGGTTATCCCGTTGTGGCAAGGCCCAGGTACGGTGGGATTGTATCTGCTGGACACGGACAAACGCGCTGCGGGCACCGATCTGGTAGCGGCGGTGCAGAAGTACGTAGATCCAACGCAGGATGGACAGGGTGAAGGCGTTGCACCGGCGGGGCCAGTGGTGTCCGTGATGCCAGCCGTGGAAGTGCCGATGAACATTCAGGTGAAGCTGACGCTGGCAAGTGATGCGACACTCGCTGATGTACGGGCATTGATCGAACGCGGGGTGACAGCGTATCTGAAACAGTTGGCTTTTGCCGATCCACTCGTTCGTTACACTCGCATTGCTGCGATCCTGCTGGACATTCCGCCCATTATCGACTATTCGGAGCTTACCGTGAACGGTGTGAGCGACCAGAATATTGAGATAACCGCGAGTCAGGTGGCGGTTCTGGGGACGGTGGATGTGCATGAGTAGTGTTGGGCAGATGGTGGACGAGGAAGTAGTTTTGGAGTGCGGAGACCAAGGAAGATTGGGAGAAGTACGCCGATCTGGGTTGGAGCTGGTGAGCGAGAAACTCCATGTTGATGTGCAAGGAAGGGAGGGGACAGGGCATGAGTGCTCCTTCTATTGTAGATGTTGGACTGACGAGTGAGAAAGGGCGGGAGCTGTTCTCGTATTTGCCCAGGTATTATGAGACTTCACGAGTTATGCAGGCCGATATGCAGGCCAAAGGCATCGAGATGGATCTGCTGTATCAGGCGCTGGATGAGACATTGGAGCAGTTTTTTGTCCGTACAGCGACGTGGGGGCTGGACTTCTGGGAAGAAGAGCTTGGCATTGAGACAGATCGTCTCAAACCTGTGGAACAGAGGCGTGCCGTAGTGGAATCGAAGCTGCGTGGTGCCGGAAAGTTTTCGGGGAGACAAGTTCTGAATGTGGCTGAGGCATATGCCGGGGGAAAAGTGGATGTAACATTTCAGCCGGAAGTGTGGAGTTTTACGGTGAGCTTTGTGGATACGATGGGCATCCCGCCCAATATCGACGATCTCAAACGTGCGATTGAAGAGTTGAAACCGGCCCATATGGCCGTGGAATATGAATATCGCTATCTGGTCTGGGATGACCTGGACAAGAGACAAAAAACGTGGGATGAACTGGATGCCGCGTCCCTGACGTGGAATGAACTGGAGGTGTGGGCGTAATGCCACAAGAAACAGAGAGACTGAAGTTACCCCTTCCCTTGGGGAACGAGAATGTGACCCGGGAGAGTATTAATGGGATTTTTGAGAAGATTGATGCAGGAGTTGCGACGCAGGCGGATTTGGATACGCTCCGTGAAGCGGTGAGTCAGATGGATATTCCTGATGCGTCTTTGACGCAGAAGGGGAAGGTGCAGTTGTCTAGTAAGATGGACGGTACGTCCGAGACGGTGGCGGCGACGGAGAAGGGGGTGAGGGATGCGAGGCTTGCGGCTGAGACGAATGCGAAGAATTATGCAGACACGAGTTTTCGCAAACCATCGGAAATAGTCAGCTCCAACTTAATAAAAAATTCATCTGGAATGTTAAACCTTGATTACTGGAAGAATTCAGGTCAGGCTACCTTTCTAAGATTCCAGAATCAAACCGTAGGAGCATTTTTTGCAGTTAATTCATCTGTGTCTCCTACAAACTATGGTGTGCTTGATAATGAGCCTGTCGGAGTTTCGCCGGGAGGCAGGTATTTGTTACAAGCTGTCTTCCACACTGCTGAAACTTATTACAATTCTGCTGTGCTGATTGAGGTGAAAAACGCTTCCGACAATATGACAATTAACAGTTTAGTAGCTGACAATCAAAGATGGTGGCACAGGAAGGCACAAGTTATTACTATTCCAACGGGCGTAACAGCAGTATACCTAAGATTAGTTGTTAATAATGTTCCTGTCGGCACTCATGGATTTGCTCGGATTAAATTCTGTGAAACAATGGACGATGCTGGCAAGGATATGCCTTACTCTGTGGAAATGGATACTCGTGCATTGTATGAGGGAATTGACTCGGTAAAGCAATCTGGCGTTGATGCAAAGAACGGTATTGTGGGTGCCATTAACGCCAAAGGTGGAAGTGCATCCACAATTGATACATGGGCGCAATTAGCTACGAAGATAAAGGCAATAAAGTCAGACTTCTCACTGATATCAGGTAAAGTGTCCGCAGCGGAGGGGAGAATTGACATCCCGGGATATAAACCACAGGTGTTTATACTTCATCCAATCGCATCTCGCAATGCTCAAATCTGGTATGATTCTCTGCAAAACCAGAGTACAGCTTGGATATACTCTTCTGGCCCTTTAGTTGCAATTCGCCAATCTGACACGAATAATACAACAAAAAATCTTGGTATTAGGGACTATGTTACTTTTGGAAATTACTACATGTCTACAGGTGCAGAATTTAAGACTTTAGTTTTCGGAGAAAATTATGTTGAATTCAAAATATCATCTTCAGGCGATGGATATATTCCTCAAGAGAAGATTGATTACACGATACTAGCCACACCTCTGTAAGTATTACTTAAATCATCATAAGGTAAATAATTGTTAAAAATAGGTTTTAATTCAAATAAAATGATAAGATAACATTTTATTATCATTAGAAATAATGGAATTATCCAAAGGAGGTGAACCATGACCACAACCCAACTTACCAACTCCATCGCGGCAACACTGTCACATCACCTCCCTAATATCCCCATCCATCCTGCCACCGGAGCCGATAACACAGACACTCAAGGTCTAACCTACCGTCTACTCGCTGCGAAACTTACTCGTGAACGGAGTGATCGGTTCGTGCAATCTCACATCTACGAGATTGGGTGGCTGGATGGGAGCAACATTCCGGAAGACTTACCGGATAAGCTTTTTGAAGCACTGGAGACGATTGAAGTGGAAGGTACGCCCTATCGAGCAACGGAGCTGCGATGGAAAGCGTGGGGAGAGACACCCAAACTATGGGTGTATTACACGATGCGAACCACCAAAGTGTCGGAGTCCTCCGACACAATGCAACAGCTGGAGCAGCGACCAACTGCTTTGAAATCAACATAGCAGGATGAACCCATTTAAGGAGGACCATCATGAAAGGAATAGGAGGCGCGCTCGCGATGTTCACCAAGAAAGAAGCAGATCGAAAGAACTATGAAGTAGAACAGCAGCATAACGATACCAGATATAACAAAGCACAGTTCGCCGAAGCCCGGCTGTTCAGCCGGATCGAGAAAGATATTTTGGCAGCGGTTCTGCTGGAACAAGAAACATACACCTTACGAGAAGCACAGCAACACATCCAACAATTTATGAATGGGGAGGCACAATAATGGCTGGAGGAACATGGACGACACAAAACAAGGTACGCCCCGGCGTATATATGAATTTTGCATCAGAGGGCTCATTGCCGGGTACGGTAGGGGAGCGGGGAACGGTGGCATTGGCCCTTCCATTGTCATGGGGTCAAGCTGGCACAATCCTGACGGTACAAGCAGGTGAAGATGTACAAGCCAAGTTGGGCTATGACTGGACAGCACCGCAACTGTTGTTGATTCGTGAAGCTTTGAAACGTGCACAAACATTGCTTCTGTATCGACTAAATGCAGGTACCAAAGCCAAGGCAACCTTGGATAAACTGACAGTCACAGCCCAACACGGTGGTGTGCGTGGTAATGACCTGGCAGTTGTAATCTCCGCGAATATCAACGAACCGGAACAATTGGATGTCTTCACTTTGCTTGCGGGTAAAGAAGTGGACAAACAAACCGCGTCCACCATCGAAGCTCTGGGATCCAACACATACGTCACATTTACTGGTGAAGGTGCACTCACAGCTACAGCGTCACTTCCACTAACAGGTGGATTGGATGGTACAGCAACCAACCAGGAACATGCCGATTTCCTGACCAAGCTGGAAGTACTGGATTTTAACACGGTCGGTCTGATTTCAGACGATGCCACACTCAAGTCAGTCTACACAGCCTACATCAAGCGCTTGCGTGATACCGAGGGCAAGAAAGTGCAACTCGTTCTGTCCGATTATCCGGCTGCAGATCATGAAGGTATCATCAGTGTCAAAAATGGTGTTGTGCTCGCAGATGGCACCGTCCTTACGCCGAAACAAACAGTAGCATGGACTGCCGGTGCAACAGCGGGTGCTAACCTGAATGAATCCCTGACGTTCCGTGCGTATGACGATGCCGTGGATGTGAACGGACGACTGACACATACCGAGACAGAAGCAGCATTGCGTAATGGCGAGTTTGTGTTTACGGCTAGCAGCAACCGCGCAGTGGTAGAGCAGGATGTGAATACATTCCGTTCCGTAACACCGGATAAGGCACGTCATTTTGCCAAAAACCGTGTGGTGCGTGTACTCGATGGCATCGCTAACGATATGAAACGGATTTTCGAATCCTACTATATCGGCAAAGTGAACAACAACGAAGATGGGCGCAGCCTGTTCCGTTCCCAATGTGTTACCTACCTGAAGCAGCTTCAGGATATTGGGGCAATTCAAAATTTTGATTCCAAAACAGATATCACTGTTGCTCCGGGCAATGAAACCGATAGTATTCTGATCGAGATTCAGGTCCAACCTGTGGATTCCGTTGAAAAAGTATATATGAAAGTGAAGGTGGTTTAAGATGGCATTTTTGAAAGCAAGCGACACGATTTCCGGCCAGGAAGGCCGCGCATATGCAACAATTAACGGACAGACGGAAGAAATGTTCTATGTGAAGACGCTGGAAGCAACAGTGGAGAAACAAAAAGCAGAGGTCAAAACGTTGGGCCGTCGCGGCGTACAGCACAAAGCAACCGGTTGGTCCGGTTCGGGTTCCATGACGATCTTTTATACCACTTCCCGTTTCCGCGAGCTGATGCTCCAGTACATGCAGAATGGTGTGGACACGTACTTCGACATTGAAGTGACCAACGAAGATCCTTCTTCTACGATTGGCAAACAGACCGTGACCCTCAAAGGCGTCAACCTCGACAGTGTGATCATGGCATCTCTGGATACCGAGGCCGAGGCGTTGGAGGAAGAAGTGAGCTTTACCTTTGAAGATGTCGATATGCCTGTATCGTTCAATCTGCCGAAGTAATGTAGCGTGAAAGCATAATGATTTGAGATTTATAAAGAGTATAAATTAGCAGCGGGTTTGTAAAAGAAACCTGTTCAACTTGCCTGTGTTACGGGCTATTTGGCTTGTCAAAATTCTGCTCTTCGCCGCTTTTTGCGGCGGGGAGCCTAACTTTAGAGGAGGAACAGCACATGAGTGGATTGAGTATGTTTTTGCCCAAAATGCAGCAACGGATACAACGGAGGAGTTTATCGTATCCCCCGATTTAAAGATGAGAAAGGCGAGCCCGTTGCCTGGAAACTGCGCAGCATGACCGAGGACGAAAACCAGGAATGCCGCAAGGCAGCAACCCGCAAAATCAAGGGTAAGAACGGTGTCTACACACCCGACATCGATGCGAATGATTACATGGCTCGTCTGATGAGCGCAAGTGTAGTATTTCCCGATTTGAAAAACGCAGAACTCCAGCGTTCATATGGCGTGATGGGGGCGGAATCGCTTTTGCGGAAAATGCTGTTGCCTGGGGAATTTGCTTCGCTCGGTGAACAGGTTCAGAAGCTGAACGGCTTCAATCAGGACATGAACGAACTGGTGGATGACGTAAAAAACTAATTAAAGAGGGCGATTCCGAAGCCAATCTGGCTTATTACGCTCTCCATGAATTAAACATTTTGCCGCATGAGCTTATGGCCTTCTCCATGCGAGAACGAGCAGCGATCTATGCGATGATCTCCATCCGGGTAGAGGAAGAGAAGAAAGAACGGTCCAAGAGCCGTGCCCGGAAGAAATAAAAAGGAAAGGAGGGAGAAATGAATGTATGCCATGTTTGCAAGACTGTACCTTACTTCAACACGTATAGTAACGCAATTTCAACAATTACCTGCTGCTATAAGTGCCATGTTTAATTCTGCTCGATTGAATAGTATCGCAATGGCATCCAAACTGTTACAAGGGGTATCCGAGGAACAAGCCAAAGTAAACGCAGCTTTTGCAGAAGGTGCCCAGCGCGTGCGATCCTGGATCAGCATGATCAAGTCAGCAGGACAAGCGGTTCTTGTTCCAGCAGCACAAGAAGAGGATCTGAAGCATCGCTATATGGCTGCTACTGGTGATGATGCTCAGGGGGAGACGATCTTTAATCGCTACCGCGGGGAAGCTTTCAAGAGCGGACAGAATGTTACAGACGCTTTGAAAGGTGCGCTATCGTTCATCCCGTATGCACAGAATACGGACCAAGTTGATCAACTGAGGGATATGGCTAAGCGGTTGAGCATGTTATCTCCAGATGGCAAAAACATGTCGGATGCATCCAGTGCTTTGGTTGCTGCCATGAACGGAGACAACGGTGAACTTGCCAATTCTTTTAACATTCCTTCTGAAGCACTTAGCGGAGCAGGTCTGCAACAAACCATCGATTCATCCAATCTGGATGGGTTTATCCAAAAGTTGGATGTCATTTTACAAAAGCAAGGCTATACCCAACAGGCTTTTGACACCATGCTGGATTCACCGTTGCAGAAGTGGAATGCACTGGTGAATCAGTTTAATGGGGTTCTCGGCCAGATTGGACAGGTAGCTCTTGTTGCCTTGACGCCTTTATTAGATCGATTAAATGAGGCTTTTGCCAATGGTGAATTCACTGGCATTATTGAATGGATTAGTAATGCATTTACGGTTGCAGCTAACGCGCTGACGATGTTGGTAGACGGGATTTTGTATATCGCGAGTGTGATCCAACAAAACTGGGATATTATTCAGCCGATCCTTATGGCGCTTGCGCTTGTGGCTCTGGCTTTGGTCATTATCCAAGTTTACAGTCTGGTTGCAGCCTGGTTATTGCTGAATTGGCCTATTCTGCTCGTCATTGCTGCCATCGCAGCTGTTATCGGTATTTTAAGCATGATGGGAATATCGGGAACTGAGATTTTGGGAGCAATTATCGGTACATTTATGCTGCTTGGAGAGATGGTAAGGGTTGTGATTGCCACGATGTGGAATCGATTTGCTATATTCGCAGAGTTCATAGCCAATGTCTTCAAAGACCCATTCTATGCATTCCAAAAATTGCTTTACGATTTGGGAATGTTCGGGATGCAGATATTTTACAATCTTATTGTAGGAATTGAGGACTTTCTGGGCAAAGCGATGGGGGCAATTGGGAAGGTAGCTTCCTTTATTAATGATATCTTTGGTACAAATTTAGCTGTCATGTCCGAAGCGGATATCAACATTGCTAGTAAAAACGTCAAGGGTTGGATGGATACATTGAAATCATTTGAGCCACAGAGTGACAAAGATGTATTCCACATGAATCGAATGGACGGAGAATTCGATCCAAAGGTTTCTGACAAGGGACAAGATGCAGCAAAAAAACTATTATCAAAAATACCTTCTCTGCCTGATCCAAATTCCAAAGAAACAAAATTACCCGGAAACTTCGGCGGCTCAACTCCAAAAACACCTTCCATGCCATCGATGCCAACTGCACCTGCTCCCACCGTTGTTCCCAACAACAATATGAGTAACATCAACAAAATTAATAATATCGGACAGGTGGACAAGATCGGTGACGTGGATGGCACAGTGAATGTAACCAGCGAGGACTTGAAACTGATGCGTGAGCTTGCAGAGATGCAGGCTATTCAGCGATTTGTCAGTCTGACGCCAACTGTTCAGGTCACCACGGGTGATATCAACAGCGGACATGACGTGGACAGTATCATCAGCAAAATCACCGATGGACTGAACAGTCAGATCGTCTCCAGTGCCCAGGGGGTGTATGGATAAATGGAATATTATATTCAACTGAGTTTCAATAATCGCTCCGAATATATGTTTTTCCCGGTGACACCAGAGAGCATTGAGTTTTCGGATTCGGGAGACGGCAGTACATTTAACGTTAGTGCTTTGGGTGAAATTAACGTGATCAAATCGCCGAAGCTGCGTGAAGTCAGTTTCAGCGGGATTTTTCCGGCAGACTACAGCCCTTATCATCTGAACTACGATGCAAGACATCCGGCAATTCAGAAGCAGTTTTACCGTGATCCCTATGAATATGTGAAAAAGGTCATCCGCTGGATGCAGACGGGTAGACCCGTCAGACTGTTCTTTTCCAGTGCAAGGTACACCATTAATATGGCGGTTTCCATTGAGAGCTTCGACTGGAAGGAGACTGCGGGTACGGTGGGGGATATCCAGTATGATATCAAGCTGAAGCAGTTCATTTTCTATGCCGCCAAAAAAGTAGTGCCACTCAAGGACAGCAAGGATACGGCTGCTTCGAAAACAAAAACCAAAGCCTCCCGGCCCAATGAAAAAATCCAGCCCAAGACCGTCACACTCAAAGCCGGAGACTCCTTGTGGTCTGTAGCGAAAGCCCATTTGGGAGATGGATCTCGCTGGAAAGAGTTGCAAAAGCTGAATGGCATCAAAGATGCACAACTGAAGAAGCTGCCGATTGGACTTGTGATCAAGCTTCCGTGAAAGGAGAGGGAATATGCAAGAGCAGATCAGGCTGGATGATAAGCTGGCAAACATGAAGGAACGGTTATTACTGGATGACAAGCAGGGCAACATCTGGGACATTAGCGAAATTGCCGGTGATATTACGTACAAAACCTCCCGCATCGGCAAACCCTCCTCTCTGGAATTCACGTTGATTAAGGGCAGTCTGTACCAGAATAAGAAATTCACCTATGAGAATGGATATGTCGTGAAATATATCAGCAACGAGGTAGGCATTTTTTATGGATATATCTTCTCGGTGGATAGCGGCAAGGACGAAAGTGTCAAAATCAAAGCCTACGACCAGACTCGTTATCTAACCGCGAATCAGACGTATAAGTTCGTTAATGCGACTGCTGCGGATGTAATTAAACGAATTGCAAAGGATTTTCTGCTGAAGACTGGTGATCTGATTCAGCCGAAATATGTTATTCCGCGTATGTTATTCGATAACAAAAAGCTGATTGACATGATCTGTGAGGCGTTGGACCGAACGCTGATCTATGGTGGTAAAAACTATATCTTCTACGATGATTTCGGCAAGCTTGTGCTTCGGGATGTGGAAGAGATGCCTTACGGCTTTGTCATTGGGGATAACAGTCTGCTCACGGATTACAGTTATACAAGGTCGATTGACGACCAGACATATAACAAGATCAAGCTATATCGGGATAACAAGGATACGGGAAAAAGAGAAACATTTGTTCATCAGGATTCAGGCAGCATCCGTCAATGGGGGCTGCTTTTTTTGTACCAAAAAGCGGATGATGGCCTGAACGAAGGCCAGATTGATGAAATGCTCAAGACCCTGATGACCCTCCGTAACCGCGAGACGCAGACGATGAAAGTGGACGCGCTTGGCGATTTCAAGGTAAGGGCAGGCAGTTTTGTCAACATCCAGATCAATGAACTGAAGATTAATCAATATTTTCTGGTAGACGAATGTACGCATAAGGTACAGGGGGGCGTGCATACGATGTCGCTGGATTTGAAGGTGGTGTAACGATAAATGATGTTGGACGTGATTAAAAAGGCGGCGGTGGCCGCTGTAGATGCCAAGTCTCCCGTTCAGGTAATGTATGGGAGCGTGACAAACACCCAGCCTCTGGAGATTACCGTTGAACAACGGCTGGCATTGGCTGAGCCTTTTCTGGTACTGCCGGAATCCGTAGTGAACAAAACTTGGACCGTGGGGGACCATGTCTTGTTATTGCGTGTTCAAGGTGGAGACAGCTTTGTCGTGTTGGATCGGCTGGTGAATCCATGATTCCACAGGGTGCGCAGATTAGCGCAGAAGATCAGGAAGAAGCTGCTGTGCTTCCAAGTCTGACGTATGTGTTTCAAGCTTCGGGACAGCGAATTGGAAGGCTGCAACTGGATGGAAAAGATGCGGTAAAACAGGCGGTGTATAAAGCGTTGTCCACACGCCGCTACGAACATCTAATCTATTCTTCGGATTACGGCATGGAATGGTCCTGGGAAGGAATGGCCGGGAGATCCATGGTTGAATCGGAACTGGAACGCTGGATTCGCGAAGCGTTGCTTCCAGATGATCGCATTTCGGATGTAACCGAGTTCGATTTTCTCCACGAGGCCGATGGAGTAAGGGTTTCTTTTACCGTGGAAACAGATTTTGGCAGCTTCAGGGAAGAGACGGAGGTGAACATGGATGTATGAAGAGCAGACGTTTGAAGTTATTTTAAACCGAATGCTGGATAGGGTACCGGATGGTGTGGATAAACGTGAAGGCAGCATTATCTATGATGCGCTTGCGCCAGCGGCAGTGGAAATGGCTCAGATGTATATCGAGCTGGATGTGAACGCCAATCTGAAGTTTGCGGATACAGCTTCTGGAGAGTATCTGGATCGCGCGGTGGCTTGGTCTGGCATTAGTCGGAAAGCGGCCACGAAGGCACGTTGGGTTGGTAGTTTTCGGAATAACGAAGGTAAGCCTGTTGAGGTTCCTTTGGAGAGTCGTTTTTCCACGGGGGATCGGGTGTATGTTGTTGTGGAGCGCGTCGCGGCAGGGCGATATGTGTTGGAATGTGAAGTCGCGGGAGCGGGAGGTAATGAATATACGGGGGCGCTACTGCCCATCGATTATATTGCTGGCTTGACGACGGCTGAATTGACACAGTTGCTGGTTCCTGGCGAAGACGAGGAAACGGATCAGGCTTTGTATGACCGATATCAGGATAAAGTTTCCCGTCCGGTTACGAGTGCCAACAAATATCAGTATGAGTTATGGGCACGGGAAAACTCCGGTGTGGGCAAAGCAAAGGCTTTTCCACTGTGGGATGGTCCAGGTACAGTCAAAGTGGCATTGCTGAATAATGAAATGCAAACACCTGCTGAGGCGGTCATTGAGGCGGTGCAGGAGTATATCGATCCAACCCAGGATGGAATGGGCGAAGGTGCAGCTCCAATCGGACCTGTGGTCACGGTGGTGGGGGCGGAAGAAATACCCATCGATGTGGAGGTACAGGTTACGCTTGCTTCTGGTTCAACGTACGAGGGAGTGAAGACACTGATTGAAACGGGAGTTACGGCGTATTTGAAAGAACTGGCTTTTGCCGATCCGTTAGTTCGTTGGACACGTATTGCCAATGTCATTCTGGATATCCCGCCTGTGATCGATTATAGCGATCTGCTGGTGAATGGTGGTATGTCTAATCTGGAGATCGCACCAGGCGCAGTAGCCGTTCTTGGGACGGTGAAGGTGACATGAGTAAAGCAGAGGTATTAATGACTCTTTTGCCCCCGTTGTATGAAAATGTGCTGGAGATGCAGCTTCTTACAGAGACCGAAGGTGTAGAGCTGGACAAGCTTACGGTGGGTTTGGAAAGTGTGCTGGATCAATTCTACCCGGAGTCTGCGACCTGGGCATTGGAACGTTATGAGAGGGATTTGCAGATTTCTACGAATCAAGCCAAGCCGGATGATCAGCGGAGATCTGTAATCATTTCCAAAATGCGCGGAAGTGGTAAGGTTTCCGGTTCGATGCTCAAGAACGTGGCGCAGGCCTACGAAAGTGGCGGGATTGATGTATCTGTGTCACCTGAGGAATACTTGATCCGAATCCGCTTCATCGACACATGGGGCTTACCGCCCAATCTGGACGATCTGAAGGCAGCGATTGAGGATATCAAACCAGCACATATGACCGTGGAGTACCGTCTGCGGTATTTGACGATTGCGGAGGTTGAAAGCATGACGCTGGATGAGATTGAACAGACCCGGCAGGATAAATTTGCAGGAGGTGGAGCATAGATGAATGAACCGAAAACACCAAATTTGGGGTTGAATAAGATTGACCGTTCCTTGCCATCGACGACCTATTTTGATCTGGATAAATATTTGGATCAGAACTGGGAGAAGATTGATGAAGGTGTTGCAACAAAGGAAGATTTAGAGGAACTTCGTGAGGCCTTGGGGGAGATAGATGTTCCCGATGCGTCTTTGACGCAGAAGGGTATAGTGCAACTGTCTAGTAGAACTGACGGTACCTCTGAGACGGTGGCGGCAACTGAGAAGGCGATTAATGAAGTGTTAGCAACTGCTAACTCATCAAGCCTACCACGTACAGGAGGTGCTCTGACGGGACCACTACGTATTAGTAGTTGGGGTGAAATCAGCGCCAGCAGCGGCGGGTATGTGTTGTATGGTCATAACTGTTATCTGGATGCGGCTGGTGTCGTGTATCGTTACCGAAACACCCATACAAACATGGGCGCTCGCGGCATCGTATTTCGACTCGGTGCTGGCCTTCAAGGCGCGTGGATGTTTGATGTGGGATCGATCACTACGACAGCAGGTGAGGTTTTTACGCCAACGCTTAAGCGGATATTAAATACAGATGATTACGATGTATTGAACACGAATTTTGAACAATCAGACCTATGGGGGGCGTTATAGATGGCAGTAACTCCAAAAAGATTTGCCAAAGGGGTAGGTTCAACAGCCCTTACAACTGTGTATACCGTTCCAGCCAATACAACTGCAATACTCAAAGCAATCACGCTTTGCAATATAGCAAGCAGCCTATCAGTTGACTTTTCAATGATCATTGGAGGAACAAAGATTATCAACAGTCACAAAATAAAAGAATTCGATACAATTACAATTCCTTTCTTGGACCAAATTCTTTTGGCAGGAGAAACTATTCAAATTCAAAGCGCCTCTGGTGGCGCGGTGTCGTATATCATCAGCGGCAAAGAGGTGACGTAATGCTAGGGATAGATAGCTACTCATTGGATAATTACGCGATTGATGGCTCAAATTACAAACCCGGTTTAAAATTTTATAATGCCTCAGTGTGGCATACAGGTGGCACCGTTTCAAATATCCCGTTCAAACCACTTGCAGTCATAATGCATATAAATGATGTCAGTTCCGATTCACAGGGTGGATCAACAGTTAACGTCAGAACGAGCGGAACAATCGGAGCGTACTTAAAAGAAGATGGGACTGTAAATATTATGAGTGGTCCAATCGGGACGGGTTATTACGGTACTTCAAGAGCGTTCATGCAAAACGTAGTGTTTAGTGAAAGTTCTATCACATTCACAATTGGTTATCTCGGTTCTCCTTCTATTTCAGGAAACCTTAATTGCATCATCCTTGGGTAATAGAGAGAGGAAGAGGCTGGGGGAAAGGTTGTGACGTTGTGAGAGGGGTGAAATGACTCAAGTGAATTTGCAAGACACAGCACGTCCGAAAACGGAGCGTGTTTTTATTTTTCCCTTTGGAGTGGTCAGGGCGCTTTACTATATTAAAGGGGGCGAGGCCATGTTTAACCGAGGGGGCTTTTAACCGCCAATTATCCTTATTCGCCTTCCATTTGAGGAATTTTGATAGATGAGTAGCTGGTGTAGTGCCGCAACGATGGAGATGATAGATTCGGTGATTTTGGATGTGGCGTGGTTACTAAATTGGAATTCATTGAAGATTTATAAAATGGGTAATATATCCAAATTAAGCGGAGTAGAATTAGCACTATAAACTACTAAGGATATCCAATATCAAACAGAAAGGAGGTGAAATCATGGAAAGATGGGACACCCTATGGAAATGGGGAATTGCACTCATGAGTAGCTCAGTAACCTACTTCTTCGGAGGCTGGTCAGGCGTGCTCGGCGTACTACTCGTGTTCGTCATACTCGATTACCTAACGGGCATCGCGGCAGCAGGTATGAGGGGCAAGTTAGAAAGTAATGTCGGCATGTTCGGCATCGCACGAAAGGTATTTATATTTGCAATGGTATCGGTGGCTCATCTGGTGGACGGTGTTCTGGGAGACGGACATTTGTTCAGGGATGCAGTCGCCTTTTTTTATATCGCAAATGAGTTGTTGTCCATTATCGAAAACGGTGGCAAGTTAGGTGCACCCATTCCGCCGGTGATTCGACAGGCCATAGAAGTGCTCAAGGGCAAGGGAGGAACCGGGGAACTGCCCGGCAACATCTCCCGAAACGGCAAAGATTCTTTTTCCTATCCAGAAACAGAGGATGTTGAACCTCCGGCAACTCAAGATAACGTTAAGTAGCTTTAAATATTTCGAGTGTCTGCTTTACTAAACCGTTGCTGAACATCGCAAGTGTAGGGTTATTTTAACTATATACATCTATACAGATTGAACTTAAACATTCCACACAATAAGGGAGAGGACAGAAAAAACCTGAAAAAGCGAAGTGGTCGCCTTTATCCCCGGATTTTCCCCTTTATAAAGGGAATTAAGAAAAATCTGGGGATAACAGCGATTGGAAGGTTATTCTGTCATCGGAGTGTCTTTGTGAACAAGGTTCAGTTCATTCCAACACATCAGGGACACGCACACAAGCAACCTCTAATCCAACCGCATTAAATATAAGAGCATTTTACATCCAATCCAGAGAGTGACATCCAATCAGCAATGTATAGATCAGAATGCTCTAATCTGTCTATACTTGTACCCGGGAACGCTTGAATCGAATGATGTAAAATGCTGATACAAACGGCAATTTGCCGCATAAAGGGTGTGAGAAACATGCAGACAAGAAGTTCGGGCAACACACAGGGCATTGACGTCTCCCGATACCAGGGCAATATTGACTGGGCGAAGGTGAAGGCAAGTGGCATGACATTTGTGTTCATCAAGGCAACCGAGGGACAGACATATACCGATCCAAATTATCAGAAAAATGTAACAGGTGCACTGGCGGCGGGCATGCTGGTCGGGACGTATCACTTCTTCCGTGCGACATCTACCGATGGGGCCAAGGCAGAAGCGGCACATTACGCCAATACACTTAACAAAGTTGGAGGCGCCAAAGCGTTACAACTGCCACCCGTTATGGACTACGAGAACAACCCTGGCAACCTGAGCAAAGCGCAGATGAATACCGTTGCCAAAGCTTTTTTAACCGAATTACAACGTCTGACAGGTGTAAAACCGATCATATACACGGGCAATTCATTTGCCGGGAATTTTGACACATCACTCAGCTCATACGATCTTTGGATCGCGCGTTACAGCAACACTCGTGTACCGGAAGACCAGCCGGCATGGAAGCGTTGGACGTTCTGGCAGTATACGGATTCCGGCAAGGTGAATGGCATTAGCGGCAACGTGGATATGAATGAATTCGAGGGAACAGCGGCACAGCTCAGAGCAAGATACGCAGCAGCCACTCCAAAACCGCCGGAGCCAACGGAACCGACCAATCCCAATCCACCAACTGAACCACCGAAAGGGGGCGAACCGATGACAGCTGAAGAGAAAGCAGCGTATGATGCGCTCAAATCCCAGGTCGACAAACTGCAGGCGCGTCAGCAAATGGAAGTTCCAGTATGGGCAAAGGCAGCTGTGGATGCAGCACTAGCATATGACAACAAAAATCCATTGTTCAGCATCGATAATGGGGCGAGTTATGATTTTTACCGTTTTATTACCGTGATGCATCGCAGAGGTTTGTTTAAAAAGTGAGCTGATTCTTAGCAAAGTAGAATGTTGATTTTATATAAATGTGGATTGAGTGGAGAAGGAACACGGGACGCTTTTTGTCGAACTGTGTTCCTTTTTTGTGTTTTGTGTAAGTAATATTAACGCATATAATAAAGTTGAAGACTTATGTCCGTAAATGTCTTGTCTAATTGATTAATGTGATGTAAAGTTAGTTACACGAAATCGTTTTTCACTACAGTTTATTTACATAATTCTCCTCATCATGACAAAACCATAACATATGAAGTTATTGTAATGTCTCCCTGTTGTACAATCCAACATCTCCAGATGACTCGCTCATACGTCTTACACATCCAATCTGCAAGAGAAAGCCACCGATTTAAACAACTTACACGATTCATCAAACAACCTAGCCTATGTTGAGTTTCTTTCATCCGTATTGCTAACGAACGATAACGATACCTAATCATGTCTCCACACTCCATGCTCAACACGACACGCTCAAGGAACAGACTTTATTGCGTAGCCAGCAGCGTAGTATCCATATGCCCATCTGTATTTTTAATCTACTGACTTAAACTTGCTCTTACGGGTCCATACCCACTCGCTGTGGCTTATTGACCTAAGTTCAAATAAAACGCAATAATCTGATTCAATTTCATAGATTCATCTCACAAGATACGTTGTTGAACCTTTTTTCTTTTTCTATAAAAGTAATCAACCGATGTCCTCAATCCTGTGCACGATGATCTGAAATTCACCTGTATCCCATGCTGTTTTTACATTCCATAGACTGCCTTACTTTTCCCAGAACTTTAATTCAGGTATCGCAGGCATTTAAAGCCTTTTATATGATACATAGCACCAAACCGATTGCCAACATTGGAGATCTTTCATGCCAGCATCACACACATTATGAGACAGGGAAGGGTGTTGTACGTATGCGAATGAGAAAAAAATGGATGTTCGGTGTTCTAACCATGGCCTTGAGTACCGTATTGGTGTTGTCCGGTTGCTCCAGCAACGAGAGTGGAGAGGCCACGCCTGCTCCGACAGAAGGAACCGACCCTCCAACCGAAACGGTAGCACAGGATACGATGATTATGGGGCGTGGTGGGGATTCCGTAGCACTCGACCCGGCGATTGTAACCGATGGGGAGTCGCTGAAGATTGGACATCAGGTGTTTGATTCGTTGCTGGACTACAAGGAAGGCGGAACAGAGGTCGTTCCTGGACTAGCAGAGAGCTGGGAGATTTCGGCAGATGGGCTCAAGTATGTGTTTAAGCTGAAGTCCGGTGTGAAATTCCATGATGGAACTGACTTCAACGCTGAGGCTGTTGTGTTCAACTTCAACCGCTGGAGTGATCCGGCGAGTGAATATAAATTCGAGGGAGATTCCTTCGATTATTACGATTCCATGTTTGGTCCAGAGGACGGACGTGTGATCAAGGAAGTGAAGGCAACGGACGAGACTACGGTGGAGTTCACATTGAACCAGCCACAAGCGCCTTTCCTACAAAATATTGCGATGACGCCATTTGGCATTGCCAGCCCAACCGCGATTCAGGAGAAAAAAGAAAACTTTAAGAGCGAGCCTGTGGGCACCGGCCCATTTGTATTCAAAGAGTGGAAGCGTAACGACTCCATCACCCTGGAGAAAAACGCAGATTACTGGAAAGAAGGATTTCCGAAGTTGAACAAAGTGATCGTGCGTTCGATTCCGGATAATACTGCTCGCTTCAATGCCCTGCAAAACGGCGAGATTGATGTCATGGAAGACCTGAACCCGGACGATCTGTCCATCCTTGAAGGTAAGAGTGAGTTGCAGAAGATCGAGCGTCCCCCGTTCAACGTGGCGTATATCGGCTTTAACTTCAAGAAGAAGCCATTTGATAATGTCAAAGTCAGACAAGCCCTCAATCATGCGGTGAACAAACAGGTCCTTATTGATGCGTTCTTTGCTGGACAAGCCGAGCCTGCTGTCAACCCGATGCCGCCAACGCTGTGGGGGTACAACGATACCATTGAGGATTACCCATATGATCTGGAAAAAGCAAAAGCTTTACTAGCCGAAGCTGGCTTCCCTGACGGTTTACCTGATCCGGTAACCTTCTATGCGATGCCGGTATCCCGTCCGTATATGCCTGATGGCAAGAAGGTAGCGGAAGCGATCCAGGCTGATTTTGAGAAAATTGGCGTGACCGTCACCATCGAATCACCGGAGTGGGCAACGTATCTCGAAGATACAAAGGCCGGGGAGAAGGACGACATTTACATGCTCGGCTGGACAGGTGACAATGGTGACCCAGATAACTTCCTGTATACACTGCTGGATAAAGATGCCATTCCAAGCAACAACCGCAGTTATTATGTAAACGAAGAATTACACACATTGCTGACGGGTGCACAGAAAGAAACCGATCAGGATAAACGTGCTGAACTTTACAAACAAGCGCAGGCGATGATCAAGGAAGACGCACCATGGATTCCTCTGGTACACACGACGCCAATTCTGGCGGGTAAAGCCAACCTGAAAGGTTTCGTCCCTTCTCCACTGGGCACCGAATCCTATGCCGGTGCTTATTTCGAGTAAGCTGTAAGCTGAACTTATCCATTTCAGGATAACTGCGATCTGAAGATGGCACTACAGTTCGGAGTGATTACGTTTTAATTCTTTCTATCAAAGCGCTGGTGAGACGCAATGCTTGGCAGAACCCACATCCGGACGTAACTATCCAAAGCATGCATTTCTGCCGGCGCTTTTTATTTTGCACGATATGTCGAAGGCAGGTGAACAGAATTGAACAGCTATATTGTCAAACGTGTGCTTGTGTTGCTGCCTGTGCTTCTGGGCATGACCCTGATTGTCTTTTCCATCATCCACGCGATTCCGGGTGACCCGGCTGAGACCATACTTGGGCAAAAGGCAACCGAACAATCCAAGCAGGCCCTTCGTGACCAGCTCGGTCTGGATAAACCCTGGTTCCAGCAGTATTTCGCCTACTTGGGCGATTTGCTCAAAGGCGACCTGGGAACATCCATCCGCACCAAGGTGCCTATTGCCCAGGAAATTGTGCCTTATCTGACAGCAACCCTTGAATTAACGATGGCAAGTATGTTGTTTGCTGTCATTATTGGGGTGAATGCCGGGATTGTCAGTGCATGGAAGCACAACTCCTGGTTTGATTATTGCTGTATGGTCATTGCTCTAGTAGGTGTATCCATGCCGATCTTCTGGCTCGGTCTGATGGAACAATGGCTGTTTGCGAACAAGTTACAGTGGCTGCCGTCCATTGGACGAATGAATGCACGTGATCCGGTGGAAGCCATTACGGGCTTGTATGTCCTGGATACGATGATCGCTGGACAATGGAATCAGTTGTGGACCGTAACGAAACATTTGATCCTGCCAAGTGTTGCGCTGGGAACGATTCCGATGGCAGTTATTGCTCGGATGACCCGTTCCAGCATGCTGGAAGTGATGAGTTCCGATTACATTCGTACTGCGAAGGCGAAGGGACTGGGGCCGTTTTTTGTCGTATATGGACATGCATTGAAAAATGCGTTCATCCCCGTGCTTACGGTTATCGGCATTCAGACCGGATCGTTGCTCGGGGGTGCTGTGTTGACCGAGACGATCTTTGCTTGGCCGGGCGTGGGACGTTATATATATGAAGCGATTAGTTCGCGTGACTATCCGGTGATCCAGAGTGGCATTCTGATCGTGGCATTTTTTTTCGTGGTGATCAACTTGATTGTGGACTTACTTTACGCTGTGTTTGATCCTCGGATTAGTTATAAATAGGAAGAAGGTTCAGCAATCGTGAATCGTAGTGCTTGAGTGTCATAGACCTCGTAGATCTTATCTTTCATTTTTCACTTATAGCCAAGAAGGGAGACGCCGCATGACCAAATTATCGACCAACACTGGACAATCCATTGACGCGGCAGCGGTACCTGTATCAGGTCCATGGCGGGAAGCGTGGAGAACGTTTCGGAAAAATCGGCTTGCGCTTGCAGGTCTGATTATTATCGTATTTTTTATCCTATTGGCCTTCCTCGCGCCATACATCGCACCTTACGATTACAAGGAACAGGTGCTGGTGGATCGGCTTCAGGCCCCTTCGGCAGAGCATTGGTTTGGTACGGATGATCTGGGGCGTGACGTATTTTCCAGAGTGCTGCATGGGGCGCGTATTTCCTTGTGGGTGGGCTTCTTCTCCGTCATTGGTTCCATTATCGTGGGCACGTTGTTAGGTCTGATTGCCGGTTTTTATGGAAAATGGGCGGACATGCTCATCTCGCGTCTATTTGATATCTTGCTCGCATTTCCGGGGATTTTGCTGGCCATCGCCATTGTAGCGATATTGGGCCCGTCGTTGCAAAATGCACTGCTGGCCATCGCCATCGTGAACATTCCTACCTATGGAAGGTTGGTGCGTTCACGGGTACTCAGCTTGAGACAGGAGGAATTCATTACGTCGGCACGGACACTTGGAGCGGGCAACGGTCGAATCTTGTTTCGCCACATCTTGCCCAACAGCCTTACTCCACTGATCGTGCAGGGTACACTCGGAATTGGGACGGCGATCATCGAGGCTGCTGCGCTCGGATTTCTAGGCATGGGTGCGCAACCACCCGACCCGGAATGGGGTAAAATGTTGTCGGACTCCCGTCAGTTTATACAAAAAGCACCGTGGACACTGATCTTCCCCGGTGTTTCCATTATGTTAACCGTTCTCGGCTTCAACCTCATGGGCGATGGCCTGCGCGATACCCTTGATCCGAAAATGGCCAAAAAGTAGAATTCTCAAACTCAAACTCAAACTCAAACTCAAACTCAAACTCAAACCGTAACCGTAACCGTAACCGTAACCGTAACCGTAACCGTAACCGTAACCGTAACCGTAACTTATAACCCAAGCTCGAACTTTGATTTGAAACCCTAGCTCTGCAACCCTAACTTTTTCTGTAACGCAGCATACGCGCCATCCCTAACTCTAAAACTAACCGCATGTGCTAATTTTTAGCCATAATCCTATTTGTAGCTGTAACGCTAACTTCTGCATCATCTCTAACGAACCTACGAGGTCCTATTTTACGATTTCCAGCCAATTTCCCAGTCTAACGAATTTCACACACGCTATTATGTTAAAAGCTTTCGAATGTGCTCAATAGATTTGCTTAAATTGAGCAATAGCGTGTCTACGATTTGTTAGCTTACGAAATCCTCCTTAAAAG
Organism: Paenibacillus sp. PAMC 26794; assembly: GCF_000316035.1. Lineage (GTDB taxonomy): Bacteria > Bacillota > Bacilli > Paenibacillales > Paenibacillaceae > Paenibacillus. The sequence goes on along the minus strand of NZ_ANHX01000041.1, from coordinate 137,868 downwards.
GCCGATTAACGCCTGTGAGGTTCGTTAGCGCGTAACTGCCATGCTGCTCAAGACATTCAAGCAACCACAATACCAAGATACCCACATACCAACATCTCAACGTACCCACACATCAATCTCAACACCGTAAGGCCGAGGATACTCCAAGGTACATTAGATGAAATATGTTTTAACGCTATCTACTTTACCAACAGACACATCACAAACTTTCACCATGCCGGTTCGAACTTTGGTTCGAGGCGGTTTTTGTTTTACCTGCGGGATTACGTTAAAATGATTGGTGATGTGTTAAAGTTGAAGGGTTATTCGATCTTTTTGTTAAAATAACCGCCTGCGTATTGACACCCAATTTTCCCATATGTTATATAAAAGGAAGGGTTTAGCACTCCGATCATTAGAGTGCTAACAAATGATGTTTTTACTATACGCCTACATATGGAATGATTCTGTTTTGAAAATAGATAAATTTTACCTTGGGATTACATGCGAGTGAAGTCGCTAGAAAAGATTTTCTGAAATCGAAAGTATCTCATGCTCATGGATTTTTCCATTTGAAAATGTTTCAGCATCAGTAAGTTGTTTGTCGGAACACCTCGATAGTGCAGGGGACGGAATCGATTCTGTAGAAGCGTTAGCGTTCGCCTTTGTCTCTGAATTTTTACTATTGAAAAAATAGTTCAAGAAAATTCATAGACAACAGCGATCAAAAGAACGATCCGTAACCGGAACGGCCACCAGAGAACGACATTAACTAAAGTGCTGAGACTGAAAAGGGAATCCAATAATGAGCGGAATAACCGATTTGAATGTTTTCTAGCAGCGCAGCGTTTTGTATGAAAAACTCAAGGATTTACTTTCTATTTTCAATCAATTCATTCGATATCCCAATTTGAAAGGAGTCCAACCACTCATGGCTAAAAAAGAATTCCAGGCAGAATCCAAACGTTTGCTGGATATGATGATCAACTCCATTTACACCCAAAGAGAAATCTTTTTGAGAGAATTGATCTCCAACTCCAGTGACGCCATTGATAAAATTTATTACAGAGCACTGACGGATGATTCGCTCGTTTTCAACAAAGAGGACTACTTCATCAAGCTCACAATCGACAAAGAAAACCGCACTCTTACACTGACAGATACCGGAATCGGGATGACACAGGAAGAGCTGGAGAACAACCTGGGGGTTATCGCGAAGAGTGGTTCCCTGACGTTCAAGAAGGAAAATGAAGCTAAAGACGGCCACAACATCATCGGACAATTCGGGGTAGGTTTCTACTCGGCATTTATGGTGGCGGACAAGTTGACCGTAACGAGTAAAACGCTGGGCAGCGACGAGGCTTGGAAATGGGAGTCCGAAGGCGCGGATGGTTACACGATCACACCAGCTGAGAAAGATTCCGTAGGTACAGAGATCGTCCTGACGATCAAAGAAAATACCGAAGAAGATTCGTATGACGAATTTTTGGAAGAGTACCGCCTGAGATCCATCATCAAGAAATACTCCGACTTCATTCGCTACCCGATCAAGATGGATGTAACGGGTCAACGTCCGAAAGAGGGCACGGAGAACGAGTTCGAGGAATACCAAGAAGAGCAAACCGTGAACAGCATGGTGCCGATCTGGCGTAAAAATAAAAGCGAATTGACCGAAGAAGACTACAATAACTTCTATATGGAAAAACGCTACGGTTTTGACAAACCGCTCAAACACCTGCACATCAGCGCAGATGGCGCTGTGGTATATAATGCAATCCTGTTTATCCCGGAGAGCACGCCGTTTGACTACTATACCAAAGAGTATGAAAAAGGCCTTGAACTCTACTCCAACGGTGTATTGATCATGGATAAATGCGGGGATCTGTTGCCAGATTACTTTGGATTTGTCAAAGGTATGGTGGATTCGGAAGACCTGTCCCTGAACATTTCCCGTGAGATGTTGCAACATGACCGTCAGCTTAGCCTGATCGCGAAGAACATTAAGAACAAAATCAAGAGCCAACTGCAAAGCCTGTTGAAGGACGAGCGTGAGAACTACGAGAAGTTCTACCAAGCGTTTGGTCGTCAATTGAAATATGGTGTATACAGTGACTATGGTGTGAACAAGGATACATTGCAGGATCTGCTGTTGTTCACGTCTTCCAAAGAGAGCAAGCTGGTCAGCCTGGACGAATACGTCTCCAGAATGCCGGAAGATCAGAAGTATATCTACTATGCATCTGGTGAATCGATTAGCCGTATTGAGAAGCTGCCACAGATCGAGGGTGTTCTTGAGAAAGGGTACGAAGTATTGTACTTTACTGATGACATCGACGAGTTCGCAATCAAGATGATCACGAACTACAAGGAGAAAGAATTCAAATCCATCTCCAGTGGTGACCTGGGTATCGAAGATAGCGCGGACAAAGAAGAAACGGACGCTCAGGACAACGACAACAAAGAGTTGTTTGAAGCGATGCAAGCTCAATTGGCGGGTAAAGTCAAAGCAGTTAAAGCTTCCAAACGTCTCAGAAGCCACCCGGTATGTTTGTCCACCGAGGGTGAATTGACGATTGAAATGGAGAAAATCCTGAAAGCTATGCCGAACAGCGAAAACGTACAAGCCGACAAAGTGCTGGAAATCAACGTAAATCACGATGTCTTCAAATCGTTGAAAGACGCTTTCGCGCAGGATAAGGAAAAACTGAACCTCTACACTAGCCTCCTGTACCATCAGGCATTGCTGATTGAGGGATTGCCAATTCAAGATCCAGTAGAGTTCACTAACGATATCTGTAAGGTTATGGTGTGAAAATCCTTCGTACAAGGGTGCGATAATATCCTTGATGCAAAAGTTCATGTAGCTTCAAGAGTAGACTACGTGAACATTAAGTTTAGAAGCTAAATCGCAACGCTGCATCCACCATATTCATCCGACAGGGCATCTCCGTCCTGTCGGTTTTTTGTCTTTTTACTCACAACGGGGAGGGCGCGGGTGAGGCAGACTACCATTGTAGTGATGGATGATATTATTCTAAGTTGAACTTGATGTTCACTTGATTTTAGCGAGATAACTAGTGAATACCATTAATGTATTTTCAGGACAGCAAAAGTAGTGAAGGGGACGGAATCGATTCTGAAGAAGCGAAGCGTTCGCCTTTGTCTCCGGGTTTTTCCCTTTGTAAAGGGAATTCAGAAAACCTGGAGACAACAGCGATCAGAAGAACGATCCGTAACCGGAACGGCCACACAAACTGTATAAGGCACTTTTTTTCATCATAAGTCACGATAGTGTGAGTGCAATATGAATCATTGTCATTTAGATGCACGGATGATAGTCTGGCAGGGTATAATAAGAGAAGATGACTGTTCATTACAAGTTGATGTAAGAAGAGATGACAATCGCAGACAGGTTTTACTTTTCGAAACCACAGATGTTGTGTATAATCACTCAAAATAGAGACAGTCGGCTAGGAGTGATCCCCATGCAATGGAACGATCTGAGAGAACATAGACAATATCCTGAATTAACCAAATTGGATGGATCTCGTGCAGCGTATGAACGGGACTATTCGAGACTCATTCATTCACCGACCTTCCGTCGGTTACAGGGCAAATCACAGGTGTTTGGCGCAGGAACGGGTGATTATTATCGTACTCGCTTGACCCATTCCCTGGAGGTGGCACAGATTGCACGAGAGGCTGCCCGAAGTTTGATTCGCCGTTTTCCTGAGGTAGACTGGGACCGCGCTGACAACCCCGGCCTTATTATTGATTCAGAAGTGGTGGAATGCGCTGCAATCGCACATGATTTTGGTCACCCGCCGTTTGGACATAAAGGTGAAGAAGTATTAGATGGTATTCTGGATGACCTCATCAACACCGAGGCTAAGAAAATCATGAAAAAAAGCCGCAGCGCCAAAGTTCCCAAGGTCGAGTCTGAAGTCCGTGCCGAGCTAAAACGGAAATACGAACATTTTGAAGGTAATGCGCACAACTTCCGTCTCATTATGCACTTGGAGAAGCGTGAAGATATCGACGGACTGAACCTGTCTGATGCGGTATTACTAGGAATCAACAAGTATCCGTACCCTGGGACAGAGAGCAAAAAAGGCATGTATCATCATGAGTGGCAATATATTCGGGAGATCCGTGATCGCTGGAACGTGCCGGCAGGCAAGAAGACACTGGAAGCACAGCTGATGGACCTCTGCGACGATATTGCGTACTCCTCACATGACCTGGAGGATGGCATCAAAGCAGGCAAAATTGAAGTACATGAGCATTTCCTGCAAGATCCGCATGTGAATCGACTGATTGTGGATAAGATTACAACGCTGGAGGATCTGTTCTGGAACGGATGGACCCGAGAAGCGATTGGGCAAAAGGTAGAAGAGGTTCTCGCTTCGTTCCTGCGCATCTGGAATGAAAAGATGCCGTTTTGCGAGCATGATTACTCGCGTACTCGTCGTGAGGTGAAAGCCTACTGGGTGAGCTTTTTTGTAGGCAGCCTGGGTGTTATTGATGACGGCGACTGGAAGAAGGTAACTTTTGTCCGTGAAGGGGCTGAAGACCTTGATATGCTGCGTACGGTGAGTGTACTCAAGAGTTTTGCCTGGGTGACCATGATTCGTGATTTGCGTGTGCAGCGGCTACAGAAGCGAAGTGAGTGGATGATTAAGAGATTATGGGATGCATTTCTCGATCCGGAAACGTCCCAATCCATTATTCCATCCGACTGGCTGCAACGGTATGAGAAGGATCAAGCAAAAGCCCAGCCGATCTGGACTTGGGAACACATGGTGATCGATTATATCGCAGGAATGACGGATGCATTTGCCGAGAAAATATATAATGAACTCTACGGTCTGAAGGTGGGTTCGATCTACGATCTGGATTAAAATTAACCGATATAAAGGGAGATGAGACGCGTGGCTAAGCGAATGAGTGAGACGTTCAGTCTGGGCGTACTTGACCTTGTGCCAAGGTTGAACGATGCCACAGCGGAACAGGCACTTCAACAATCGGTGACACTTGCGCAACATGCCGAGGCTTGGGGATACGCACGATACTGGACGTCAGAGCATCATGATATGGCTGAACTGGCATCGGCCTCTCCCGAAGTACTGTTATCCCACATCGGAGCAAGGACAACAACGATCCAACTTGGCTCTGGTGCGGTCCTGTTGCCCCATTACAGCCCTCTCAAGGTTGCAGAGTCGTTCCGTCTGCTGGCTGCGCTCTATCCGGGGCGCATTGAGCTTGGGCTCGGACGTGCTCCTGGCGGTGGACCTCATGCCACGATGGCACTCAGTGGCAATTACTTGCAGCATGTGTCCAAGTTGCCCGAATCGCTCGCAGCACTCACGGAACTGCTAGAAGACCGCTACATGTACGAGGATCATCCCGTGACAGCTCGTCCGATTCCCAAGCTTCCGTTATCACTCTGGATGTTGGGAACTAACGTGAAGAGTGCAGAATTTGCGGCACGGTTTGGCATGGGATATGTCTTTGGTCAATTCATGAGTGATGCCGATGGTACAGAGGCTGTAAGGCGATACCGAGAAGGATTTATTCCTTGTGCAACGATGAAGGAGCCTGAGGTTATGGTGGCAGTCAGCGTATTGTGTGCCGAGTCAGAGACGGATGCTAGGGCCTGGAGTCGTGACATGGCGGAGAGACGCGAGGCAAATGGGAAAGAACGTTCAACCGAGCCGAATTCCGTTACGGTCTCGGCATCGAACACGAATGATACAGGCGTTGATGACCATAACGAAGCGGTTCGGCACTATGCGGGTACACCTGAGCAGGTATGGGATCAATTGCAACAGGTGAGCCGTAAACTGGATACGGAGCGTTTGCTGTTGGTTACGGCTGGGCCGGATTACGAGCGAAGGTTGGATTCTTACCGATTGCTGGCTAAGCATGAGACAGCGGCCATGAAGTAGACGTATCGCTTTAAGGGGCCAGCCTGTTGAAATCCGAACAAATCGAAGAGCTGCAGATCGGGAATTTACCGTATGCTGCAGCTCTTCGGTTTGAACTTTGTCAAGATTCAACAATCTTTTACAAAATCAAGCATCTTAATGACAAAATAATGTTATAATACTTTACGTCTATTTTCCTATCGATATAATATAGAGAAGTTCTTTTGACAAGAGGTCAGAAGAAGGGGAAAACAATGACAAAAGCACCTGAATTCGGGATGACCGAAGAGGTCAAGGGGGAAATCATATGTTCAGCAGATTCAAGATCAAGAGTATCGGTCTGCGTATCAGCATCGCGTTCTACTTGTTAATCCTCTGTTTAATTATTTTGAGTGTCACGATTGTCACCCGGATGAATTCAATTGAAACCAACACTAACGAAATTACGAAAAATTGGATGCCATCAATCCAGCAAATTAACCGGTTAAATTATACCACAGAGCATGTCCTATCACTGAGTTATCGTCACTTTGACGCGGATCAAACAGACAAGGCATTTTTGTCAGAAGAGCGTACCAAGTATATTCGTGAGACGACGCAGGCGATTACAATCTATGATCAGCAAGAGAAGTCTGCGGAAGAGCTCGAACACTGGACTGCGTTCAAGAACAAATGGGAAGCGTATCTCAAGATTAATACGCAATCGATCAAGCTGAGTGATGAGGGTCAGACACAGTTGGCGAAGGAAGTAGCTGATAAAGGTGCTGATTCCTTTGACACCATGCAAGTCGATCTCGATTATCTCGTGGAATATAATCAGGAACAGTCCAATCTTGCGGCGGCCCAAACGATCAGATCGGTACAGGATGGTAGATTAATCATCATTATCGGTGTTCTTGTCATGATTGCCATTACAGCAATCAGTATTCCGATTATTCGTTCACAAGTCGTGAAACCACTGCTACGTGTCATTAGTGCGGTGAAACTGATTGCAGAAGGCCAATTGAATGTTCAGGACATACATACCAAACATGAGGATGAAGTCGGTGTTCTGGCCAAAGCGGTGAATGACATGAAAGGTAACCTGACTTCCATGGTTCTGAACGTCAGACGAATTGCGCAAGCTGTCAATCTGCAAAGCGGGGAATTGGCAATATCCTCAGAAGAGGTTAAGATTGGTAGTCGCCAAATTGCTGTGACAATGGAAGAGTCAGCCAAGGCCGCAGAGAGCCAGGCAGAGACAGCCGTGGAATCAGCCCGTACGGTTGAAGTGTTGAATGATCACATTCAGAATCATACGGAACAAGGCAGCCAGTTGCGCGTCATGTCGGATCTTGTACTGGAGCAAGGGTTGAATGGTCGCAAGGTGATGGAACAATCAGTGCAGCAGATGCAACAGATTTCCGGTTCGGTCTCGGCTTCCATGAACAAAATGGAACGATTGAATCGTAAAAATGAAGATATTTCCAAGCTGGTTCAGGTCATTCATGACATTGCACGCCAAACCAATCTGCTGGCATTGAATGCCTCCATTGAGGCAGCGCGTGCGGGAGAGAGTGGACGCGGATTCGCCGTAGTGGCATCAGAAGTGCGGAAGTTATCTGAGGCTGTGCAGACTTCTGTTGAAGAGATCACGGCGATTACCGAGGATATTCAGCAGGAGTCACAAGGGGTGGTTGCGGAATTACGTACGAACGTTCAGGAGACCGAACTGGGTCAGGAACATGTGCTTACTTCAGGTCAACTCTTCCGTACAATTAATGAATCGGTGGAAGGCATGGTTGGTGTCATCGGCACTATGACAGATGGTCTCGCAGGCATGCAGGAAGCAAGCGGACGAATGAATGATTTCAGTCAGCAGATTTCCGCTGTTTCGGAACAATCGGCAGCGAGTGTGGAAGAAGTTTCTGCATCGGCGGAAGAACAGGTAAGTTCCATGGAGACGATTAGCGGCAACATTCAAAGTCTGAAAGAATTATCGGAAGATTTGCTTACATCCATTGAAAAATTAAAAATATAACCTTCTTCTTATAATAGAAGAAGCTGGAATCCCGCAGGCGGCGATTGGTGAGAAATCAGTATGATATATGGGCTGTTGGCCTATAACATTTGTTGGCAAGAACGATTAGATTTCCAATGTTATAATCTCAAAATAAAGTAAGGCGTTCCTCAATAATGGGAACGCCTTACTTTTTTCTTTCCAAATAGATACGTGCAAGGAAATGGATAGTTGTCTAGGAGCCTAACATTGTATACAATGACTACCTGAAGCAAACGTAAGAGTCGTATTTGATATGTCTTCAATGAGCTACTATTTATATAGAAGAAACATGATTAATGAAGGAAGGAGAGGGGGATTTTGCCTGATGAAACACTTGGTATTTACGCTACTTCTGGGAAACACCTCTACACCTTTGCTTGCCACGAGAACGAGCGCGAATTATGCATGCTGGAGCTGAATACGCTGCTTGAACCGAGTTCGGAGATCCATGTGGATATGGGAGCGTATGTGTGGTCCGAACGCTGTATTCCACCTGGACGGAGCCCTTTTATCCACGGTAGACTGGACGTGATCGGCGAAGGAGGCAGCGTGACTGATCTGCTTCCTCTTGCCAGAGATATTCATCTGTTGCCAGAAGAGACCTTTAAGGTAGTTTGTCTGAAAGAAGGCGATCAATCACCTGAGTATGCACAGTCTCGTCAACTGGAAAAAGAAGTCGGCATGTGCATTAAAGGCAAGGCACAGATGAAACAACCCAAGGTGACTTTCGGCCTAATCCGAACAGGAGAAAAATGGATCTTGGGCCAGTGGACAGAAGCAGATCGATCATGGCAGATACATCGGCAGAAGCCACAAAATTACTCAACTGGATTTGGCATCACGCTTGCCAGAGCGCTGGTTAATATTGCCGTTCCGAACGTGGAAAACCATCGGTTGCTTGATCCATGCTGCGGTATGGGAACGGTTGTGATTGAGGCTTTATCCATGGGAATTGATGCAAAAGGTAACGATCTCAATCCTCTGGCTGTACGAGGTGCACGTATCAATCTGCCGCATTATGGATATGATTCGGATCGAATCACACTGGGGGATATGAATGAACTGCAAGATTTGTATGATGCAGCAATTCTGGACATGCCCTATAATCTCTGCTCTGTACTTCCGGATGCTGAGCAACGAGCCATGCTGGAGAGTTTGCGCAGATTGGCAAAACGGGCGGTGATTGTTTCCACAGAGTGGGTAAAAGAGCACTTACTGGAAGCGGGATGGACTGTAAAAGAGTACCGAACAGTACATAAAGGCACGTTTATACGTCATATTTGGCTGTGTATGTAAGCGTAAAAAAACAAAAACGCTATCTCTAAGGGAATTTAGATTTCCCAGAGGTAGCGTTTTTTATTGCGTACATATCAATTTATATAATTGATCTGATTTGCACAATATTGCATGGGAACGGGTGTTTGTGTTAATATTTATGACTATAATCCACAAGGTTCACCGGAAGGGTATCGCCAGCGACGTAAGCTTCCAGATTTTTGACGAAAATATCGACTGCTCGATCCGCGTATTGCTCTGTACTTCCTGCGATATGAGGCGTAATTAACACGTTATCCATGCCCCATAGCGGGTGGTCTGCTGGAAGTGGTTCTTCTTCGAACACGTCCAGTGCGGCGAAGGCAACTTGGCCGTTTTGGAGTGCATTCAGTAACGCTTCCGTTTTCACACTGGGGCCACGACCCACATTGACGAAGCAGGCACCGGATCGGAACTGCTCAAATGCAGTTTGATCATATATATGTTTGGTTTCATCAGTTAGCGGTAAAATGTTAATTACATAATCGCCTTGGCTCAAGGCTTCATGTAAACCGGTCATGTCGTACATTTGGTCCACATTGGGGACATCCTTACCTGAGCGACGAACTCCGATCGTGCGCATGCCAAGTGCTTTGAGAATACGGGCTGTTTCCGTGCCGATCTCACCTACACCAACGATGACCGCTGTTTTGCCATGCAGTTCCGGCAGTGGTTTGGCAGGAGCTTTCCATTCGGCCTGCTGTTGATGCAGCATAGCTTGTCTCAGCCAGCGACTGTGGGATAACATCATGCCCAGAATAATTTCGGTGATTGGAATCGCGTGAACTCCATTTGCACTGGTGACCTGAACGTTTTTTTGTTGCAAATCTGCGAAGGGGAGATTGTCCACACCAGCAGACCAGACCTGAACCCACTTCAACAGGCTGTCCTGGTTCAATGCATGTTCTGTGACGAGTGGGGACCAGCCGAGAATAATCTCAGCTTCTTTCAACTCAGCGGGGTCCAATTCCTTGGCTTTTCCGAATTTTAGGGTGTATCCCGGTGCAGCATTCTGAATGCGTTGTTGCTGTTCTTCGGATAGAGATGGAAAACATACAATTTTACCCATAATGTGTGGTCCTCCTGAGATAAATAGTTTGATGAGTTTGATAATTAAAGTGTATCAGATTTGGTATTGGATGTGCATTAAGGTGGGAAATGCAGGAATCTAGCCTTATTTGCAAATGGTTATATTTGTGTCACTCTATACTTACCCAACTTGAAACGATATGTATAGTTATGAAATAATAGAGCGAACTTTAGAGAGGTGTATGCAATGAATAACCAATCACATCAGGATCATTCATCCCGACGGGAAAGATTGTTTGTAGCAATTCGTCTTCCTGTTGCTGTTCAGCAGTCTCTTCAGATGGATGCAAGGCTTGTACAGAACAAGCTTGATTTTCGTAAATGGACAGATCATAGAGATTATCATATAACCTTGCAATTTCTAGGAGATACGCTAGTTAGTGACATCGGGCACCTGCGAAAAGCATTGCGCTCAGCAGCAAGCGGATTTCAGCCGTTTGAACTTCAGCTTTCCGACTGGGGCACATTTGGACTTGAAGAAGCACCTAAGGTGCTTTGGAAAGGTGTTAGCGGAGAGATAGAGCACTTGATTTCACTGCAAAAACAAATTGTGCAGGCCACATCGTCCCTTGGATTTGAAGCGGAATTAAGACCTTATTCTCCCCACATTACCATTGCCAGAAAATATCTGGGACAGCTTCCAGGTAATGAGAATAAAGGGATGTCTGGAGTGCTTCCGGAACATTCCACAGGTGTTAATTCATGGATGGTGGAGGACATTGTACTTTATGTGACAAGGCTGGGACAATCGCCAATGTATGAGGTCGTGGATACGTTCACTTTTTCCTGATAATCATTTTTATGCCATAAAATCACATTGACATAACGTTTATCCCTATGTAATATTAGCCATCGTTATTCAAATTCTTTTTTTTGGGTTACTTAGTTAAGGGAATTGTTTCGACAGGAGGAATCTTCGAATGAACATTATAAGCAAAAATCGTTGGGTAGCACCGATGTTATCAGTGCTGCTTGTATGTATAGTGGGGGTAAATGTCGTTCAGGCGACGGGGAAGTGGAATGAAGCTAGTGATAGTAAACAGATGACCGAACTTGCGGCTTCTGTGCAAAATAAACAAACATCTACGCAAGAAGAGAGGCGTATGATGGAAGAGGGGACAAGTCTGTCTTCTAATCTGTCTGCCCAAACCATAGCGTGGACTAAATCTCTGCCAGCGAAGAACTGGCTGACGACTACTCAAGAAAAGCAGGAATTGCAAGAAGCCAAGGCCAAGAACAAAGCTAGAGCTGTAGCTGCGGCCAAAGCTAAAAAAGAAGCTGCACTGAAATTGGCCAAAGTGAAACGTGCCAAAGAAGTCGCTGCTGTAACAACTCCCCCCCAAAAACTATACTTTACGCGGACCAAACTTCTGAACCAGGAAGACTCGAAACTTGCAACCTGGTCATACAGTGTGTCCGATAAAGAACTGCATCTGCTGCAAAAAATCGTCATGGCAGAGGCAGAAGGTGAACCGTACGAAGGCAAAGTGGCAGTTGCCAATGTTGTCTTAAACCGGCTGCGGTCAGCCAATTTTCCCGATACCATTTACAAGGTCATCTATCAGAAATCCCAGTTTAGTCCTGTAGCGAACGGACGTATGAAACGTGTGGTTCCCAACGAGGACAGCATCAAAGCAGTGAATGCTGCGTTGAACGGGAAGAAGGAAGTTGCTGATGATACGTATTATTTCTTATCATTGACGCTTGCTGACGATCTGACAGTTGCTCGCTCGCAGAAAAAAGTAAAAACGATCGGTCATCATACTTTTTACAAGTAATCGACCCGTAAATTCTGCAAACAGGCAGGGTAGTTAACTGTGTGTGCATCACACGGCCCTTGAAAAAGCCTGAATCGTAGTTTTATTTCGTTATTTAAAAATATCGTTATACTCTAAATTACCCTTTTTTCTGCCAAATCATACGGTGGAATTAGTGAAAATAAAAGAAGGTTCCCTTCCAAAAATTCGGAAGGGAACCTTCTTTGTATATCGTAAGCAGTTGTCTTGTCCCCTATAACACCTCGTGAGAGCTGTTCTATAGGTCCGTAGAGTCGTCAGAATGGTATTCTGGTACCTGACAAGGACGTGGCAGTAATTCCGGCTGTGAAGCGCTCCACGGAGGTTGTTGTGACTTCGGCTGTCGTCGGAAACAATAAGTCATGAACAGCTTGAGCACAGCACTTCGGATCATAGACCGAATGGTTACCTGAATGATGCGCTACGTTCAGCGGGCTTTCAGTTTGAGTAGATGCCTGCTCCACTAGTTGTTTGAAACGATTTGTGATCACGTCGGCAGAGTGAATGACCTGGCCGTATCCGGCTTGTACAAAGTATTCACAGTTCTCTTCCTCTTGACCTGCAATCGGAGGAATGAACAACATCGGTAGACCCTTGGCCAGCGCTTCAGTGCATGTCATGCCACCTGGTTTCGTAATGAGCACATCGGATACATCCATCAGTTTGCTTACTTCCCGTGTATATCCAAGAATACGAATATTCGGATGCTGGAAGCAAGGCATTTCCTTCATTTTTGCGATCATTTTTTCATTGCTTCCTAGACAGAAGACCAATTGAACACGATCTGCCCAAGACGTGAGAGCTTTCATATGATCCTCATCAAACGAAAGTCCCCATCCACCACCCATAAGTAGCGCCGTAGGCATATTTTGAAGCCCCATCTCTTCCCGTAGCTTCACCTTATCTCCTGCTTCCCAGAAGTCTGGATGCACAGGGATTCCCGTAATCTGAATATGGGAGGGATCGACACCGCGGATCTCAAGCAATGCTTTGACCTGAGGGGTAGAGACCAGATATTTGTTCACTTCCGGATTAATCCATGTTCCGTGCACGTCATAATCCGTCACGACCGTATAGAGCGGGATATTCAGACCCTGGCGTTTGAGCCGGGAGATGACAGCATTCGGAAAAGGATGGGTACAGATCACCGCATCGGGTTTCAGTTGGGATACGACCTGTGCGGTCTGTGTATAGAAAATTCGGTGCAACGCCAGCTTGGTAAAACCATTTAATGATTTATTGTACTGTGTGCGGTACAACAGGCTGACCAGTTTGGGTTGAACCGATAGTGTCTTTCGATATGCAGAGAAAATTAGTGGAGCTACCGTTGGGTTCAAAAATTTGCCTAGTTCAATGACACGACTGTGAACATGTGGACTGACTTTTTTGATGCCATGTGCCAGCGCATGAGCGGCCTGAGTGTGACCGGTACCGAAACCTTCCGATAATAAGAGCACTCTTGGTTTTCGCATGAGTTCACCTTTATTCATAAGTTTTAATTCAAAATGAAGATATTCATTGATTTATTCTAGCTATGGAATGCGTTACTACATGAATATACATTGAAGCGCAAAATCATGTTTCTTCTATGAATATTTACACCATATATCTTACAATGAGACAAACCAAACTTCACTATATATGCGTATTATCTGAGTCATCTTACACTATAGACGACGACAGAAGGAGTTTCCACTGCATTTAGGTTAAAAAATATTAACACAATTTTTAAAATGTTAGGGTTGCAATCTGTTTTCTAAGGTGGTATTGTAGATTTTGACCGAATGACCGAATTGTATTTTTGGTCATTTATATAGAGAGATTGTACAATGAATGTGATTAAAGGAGGGATACGATGGCTCCGATTGACAGGAGACAGCAGGTTATTCATGCAGCAGCCCAGTCGTTTGCCATGTTTGGATACAAAGCAACGACGATGGATCAGGTCGCCAAGATTGCGAACGTTGGCAAAGGAACGATCTATACGTTTTTCACCAATAAGGAACAATTGTTTGATCAGATTTTGGTAGAAGTGATTCAGGAAATGAAGAACATCGCGCATCGTGAAGTACATCAGGAAAGTGCATTTTTCGATAATCTGTTTCGGGTTCTGGATGCATTGTTAGAGTTTCGTCGTGATCACGATCTGCTCGTTAAGTTATCTCAGGAGCTGAAGGACTTTGGAACGCTACAGGCCAAGGAAGGATTGGACAAGGTGGAGAAAGTAATCTCCGACTTTCTGGCTAAGGAGCTTGAGAAAGCGAAAGACAATGGAGAGATTCGAGATTGTGATCCGCAAGTCGTCGCATTTATGATGATTCGCCTGTATATTGCACTCACCTCAGACTGGAGCAAACAACATCAACCGCTGAGCAAAGAGGAAATCAAGACTTACTTTGGCCTTTTCTTAATGGAAGGAATTGCTGCTGTAACGTAATCCGAATTTAATCTACTATTATATAAGGATTTTCACGGGTATCAAGCAGGGAGGCTTGTCGGAAGACAGGTTGTTTTTTTGTCCTAAAGTGACCGTTTGAGGAAAGTGGTCAGTTCGTGTTTCAGTATGTTTTCTGGAATGCGACATTGTATTTCATTATGGTTATTCCTGCTCATGGAGCAGAGAGATTAAGGGGAGAAAATGACATGAAATCTTTATCCGTGTTTTTCAAGGATGTGGGATCGGCCGTGAGAAACCCGAAGGTGTTGATCCCTGTTATTGCAATTATGTTTATCCCGATCCTGTATAGTGGCATCTATCTGGCGGCCTATTGGGACCCGTATGGTCATGTGGATGAGATGCCGGTTGCCGTTGTCAATCTGGATAAAGGCGCTGAGCTGGAGGGCAAATCCCTCCATGTGGGTAGTGATCTGGTGGATGAGCTGAAGAAAAATGCAGATTTTAAATGGGATTTTGTCAGTGCGAGTCAAGCCAAAGAAGGCATGAGTAATGACAAATATTATATGCAAATTACGATTCCGGAGAACTTCTCATCCCAAGCAACAACGTTGCTCGATGACAAGCCAGAGCCGGCTGATCTGATCTATGAACCGAATGGCAATTATAGCTTTGTCGGTGCTCAGATCGGTAAGACCGCTATTAAGGACCTGAAAGCAAAAGTCTCAGCCAAAGTAACGGAATCCTATGCAGAGACATTGCTCGACAAGTTCTCCGAAGTATCGGATGGCTTGGCTGAGGCAGGTGATGGGGCTGGTGAACTGAATACCGGCGCAGGCAAACTGGATGATGGTGCTGTTAAGCTCAAGGATAACCTGGCGAAGCTTGCATCCGGAACGCTTGAACTTCAGGAAGGACTTTCTCCATTAAGTGATGGTGTTAACGCGCTGCATACAGGGGCAACCAAGCTTGAAAGTGGAACATCGAATCTTGTATCCGGTCTGCAACAGCTTCAGGCAGCTGCTTCGAGCCAGCTTCAGAGCGGAGCAGATCAGTTGAAGGATGGCAGCGCCAAGTTGGAAACCGGACTCCAGTCTTCACTGGATGGCACAAGTAAGTTGCAGGCTGGTCTGAAATCATCAGAACAGGGCAGTGCGAAGCTGTCGGATGGTCTGCAAAGTGCCGTTCAGGGCAGCGGTACACTGGCAACAGGTCTGCAATCGGCTGTAGATGGCAGTTCCAAGGTTGCTGATGGTGCACAGGGCGTAGCCGCCGGATTGAAACAGCTTGCTGCATCGAACCCCGAACTGGCCGAAAATGCGGATGTACAGAAGCTGCTTGCGGCAAGTGAGGCTGTTGCTGACGGCAGTGCACAACTGCATGAGAGCGAGCAGAAGCTGGCACAAGGTGCAGATCAGCTGCATCAGGGCAACCAGCAACTGGCTGCGGGTGCATCCGAGCTTCATGGAGGTCAGGAGCAACTTCTTGCTGGTGCGAACCAATTGGTGGATGGTCAAAAGCAATTGCTGGCTGGTGCCGGACAGCTTAGTCAAGGAGGCGCGAGGCTCTCCGATGGCCTGAAGCAGTTCAGCGGCAAATTGGGTGATGCTGCAAGTGGCGGTACATTGCTTGCAGATGGTGCCAAGCAGCTGGGCTCAGGGACAACAGCTTTGCAAACGGGTGTAGGTAAACTCAGTGGTGGCGTTAACTCACTAACCGATGGTTCCAAGCAACTGGGTGATGGCGCGGGCAAACTGGCTGACGGCCTTACTGAGCTAAAAGATGGCTCAAGTGAACTTGAAACCAAGCTGAATGATGCCGCACAGAAAACATCCGAAGTTAAGAAAACGGATGATGTAGTGAACATGTTCGCTGAACCGGTGAACTCCTCGGAGAACACAGCAGAGAACGTAAGCAATTATGGTACAGGATTGACACCATTCTTCCTGTCGATCGGTCTGTTTGTGGGATCGTTGATTTCCACGATTGTATTGAAAATGCGGGAAACGTCCGTACCTGGTGCAACAGGCTGGAATCGTTTTGTCAGCCGGACACTGGTATTTGGGTCCGTGAGTATATTCCAATCGGTTATCGTGGCAAGCTTCATGTTATATGGTCTTGGACTGGAGACGCACAGCGTAGGGCTGTTCTATCTGTTTACCATTATTACGGGGCTGACCTTCATGTTGATCGTTCAGGCGCTTGTAACCTGGCTGGATCTGCCTGGACGTTATGTTGTCATTCTGCTGCTGGTCTTCCAACTTGCGGCTAGTGCAGGAACCTTCCCGGTAGAACTGATTCCATCATGGCTTCAGGCATTTAGCCCTTGGTTGCCAATGACACACAGCATTATGGGCTTCAAAGCCGTGGTATCGAGTGGTAATCTGGATGTGATGTGGCATCAGGCGGGAATTCTTAGCATCTATGCAGGTGTATCCATTCTGCTGACGCTTGCTTACTTCCTCTGGAATGGCAGACGTCCGAAAAAAGAAGTCGAACAGGCTGATTCTGGTCAAGTTGTGACGGCATAAGTCGAACCTGATCTTCAGCAGGGTCATATTTTTGAGAAAAAACTTTATTTTCTTGTAGTGAAATTATGCAATATAGTAGTCAAATAGTGCAAATAGCCTGTGACCCCAAAAAGGGGTTTCAGGCTATTTTGTATACAAATGCATAGAGAAGTAAAGTTTCGCTGGCTTAAGCAGTGAAAATTTGGTGGAATTATGGATAAACGTAGGCTGTACATGGAACGATTTTCTTCTGTCAGCAATTTAATTCAGTTGTACTCTGGCTTAAAAAGTGTATAATTATTCGAAAAAGAGATGAATTTAAACGTTACTACTGTAAAGCTGTACTGCAAAACATTTCTTATCGGAGGTATTAAAAAGTTTAAATTGCGCTGATGTTAGGTCGGTGTTAAAATAATAGAACTATATCGAAAAAACGTCGCTCCATTTCAGTAGCCGTGCCAGCGGCTGCGTGTTGATTTATACATGCTGTTTGCCGGATCGTCCGGATCAGCTCATCTCATTTAATGGCTTCTGCCCAATAGCAGGCATTATTTTTGACAGTCTCATGCTGTTACCTCTTCTATCTAGCAGGCTCTATCGCAAGCGAAAGGCCAGCTCCTCCCGTTTCATTGTTGCCTGTTGCCTGTTGCCTATGTTCTTGATCTTTCCGAAATACTTCATTATAGAAAGGTTGCGTTCCATGAGACACATCGGATTACCTCCAAAACAGGGTCTGTATGACCCGCAGTTCGAAAAAGACGCATGCGGAATGGGTTTTGTTGCCAACATCAAAGGAGTACCTTCACACGATATCGTTAGTCAGGCACTGACCATGCTCAGTAACATGGAGCACCGCGGAGGACAGGGAAGTGAGCCGAATTCCGGTGACGGAGCAGGTATCCTGATTCAGATTCCACATCATTATTTTGCAGAGGAAGCGAAACGCCTTGGGTTTGCATTGCCTGAACAGGGATTCTATGGCGTAGGGATGTTGTTCCTTTCCCAGGACCCTGCCATTCGCAGTGCGCATGAAGAGAGCCTTAAGAAGATTATTGAAGAAGAAGGACAGACGTTCCTGGGTTTCAGGGATGTTCCTACTTTTGATGAAATGCTTGGCCGTTCTGCACTTGCAGCGAAACCTTATGTACGTCAAGTGTTCATTGGAAGATCCGCAGATGTGAAGGATGAGCTTGGATTCGAGCGTAAGCTGTATGTTATTCGCAGACGCGCTGAGTTGGCTATTCGTTATTCGGCAGATGAAGCAGAAGGTGGTTCATTCTATCTTCCGAGCATGTCTTGTCGCAAAATTGTATATAAAGGCATGCTGACAACGGAACAAGTTGGCGGGTTCTATCTGGATCTGCAGGAAGAACTCGTGGAATCGGCCATTGGACTTGTGCATTCCCGTTTCAGTACGAACACCTTCCCAAGCTGGGAACGTGCCCACCCGTATCGCTTCATGATCCACAACGGTGAGATCAACACGATGCGTGGTAACGTGAACTGGATGCATGCTAGGCAGTCCTTGTTCGAGAGTGAGTTGTTCGGTAACGACATCGCCAAAGTAAAACCGGTCATCAATCCCGACGGTTCGGATACAGCCATGTTCGATAACACGCTGGAGTTCCTGTATCTGAGCGGCCGTTCTCTGCCACACGTGGCGATGATGATGGTTCCTGAACCTTGGAGCACAGATGAGGGCATGGACCCTGCCAAAAAAGCATTTTATGAATATCACAGCACGATGATGGAGCCTTGGGATGGACCCGCAGCAATGGCCTTCACAGATGGTTTGCAAATTGGTGCAACACTTGACCGTAACGGTTTGCGTCCAGCTCGTTATTATGTAACCAAGGATGACCGTATTATCCTGTCCTCCGAAGTTGGGGTACTTGATATCGCGCCGGAAGAGATCCTGTACAAAGATCGTCTGCGTCCAGGTCGGATGTTGCTTGTGGATACACAAGAAGGCCGCATCATCGCGGATGAGGAAGTAAAAGCAATCATTGCAGCCGAGAACCCGTATCAGGATTGGCTTGATGAGCATTTGATGGATCTGAGCGAGTTGCCGGAAGCACCGGAACTTCCTGATCCAAAACATGATAACGTGACCCAGCTTCAGCTGGCATATGGTTATACATTTGAAGAACTTCGTAAAATCCTGGAGCCCATGGCAACAACAGGTATGGAAGCTACGGGTTCGATGGGTTATGATGCACCACTGGCTGTGCTGTCGGATCGTCCGCAGCGTCTGTACAACTACTTTAAACAGATGTTCGCCCAGGTAACCAACCCGCCAATTGATGCAATCCGTGAAGAGATTGTAACGTCTACGGCAACAACCATTGGTCCTGAGCGTAACTTGCTGAATCCTGAACCGGAGAGCTGTCGCCAGATCCGTCTGGATACACCAGTATTGTCCAATGAAGACTTTGCGAAGATTCGCCATGTGCGTCGCCCAGGCTTCCGCTCCATGACGATACCAATCTTCTTCACCGCTGCGGAAGGAGCAGAAGGGCTTCGCAAAGCGATGGATTTGCTCTTCGAAGCTGCGGATCGTGTCATCGACAAAGGTCATAACATTCTGATCCTGTCTGACCGTGGTGTGGATGCCGAGAATGCTGCCATTCCTGCACTGCTTGCTGTAGCAGGTCTGCATCACCATCTGATTCGCCAGGGAACCAGAACCAAAGTCAGCATTATGCTCGAATCGGCAGAACCGCGTGATATTCACCACTACGCATTGCTGCTGGGTTACGGTGTAAGTGCGGTGAACCCTTATCTGGCCTTTGAAACGCTGGATGACATGATTCAGCAAGGGTTGCTGCGTGGCATCTCGCATGAGAAAGCAGTGAAAAACTATATTAAAGCAGCTACCAAAGGCGTTACTAAAGTGTTGTCCAAAATGGGGATTTCTACGATTCAATCGTATCGTGGAGCTCAAATCTTTGAAGCGGTAGGTCTGAAATCAGACTTCGTTGACCGTTACTTTACCTGGACACCTTCCCGTATCGGCGGAATTGGGTTGGAAGAAGTGGCAGCCGAAGCGCTGACACATCATAACCGTGCTTTCACGGAAAAAGACGGTAACGATAAAGTATTGGATTCCGGTGGGGATTATCAATGGCGTAACGACGGAGAAGAGCATCTGTTCAATCCGCAAACCATTCATACCCTGCAACATGCAGTACGCACTGGGGATTACAAGCTGTATAAAAAATATTCCAAACTTGTGCAAGGTGAGAATGATCAATTGCTGACCATTCGCTCCATGCTGAAACTGAAACCGGTGGGAGATTCCATTCCACTCGAAGAAGTTGAATCCGTAGAAGATATCATGCGTCGGTTCAAAACAGGTGCAATGTCCTTCGGTTCAATCAGTAAAGAGGCGCATGAAGATCTTGCCATCGCTATGAACCGTGTTGGAGGTAAATCCAATACCGGTGAAGGTGGAGAAGATCCGGCTCGCTTCATTAAAGATAGCAACGGGGATTCCCGTCGCAGTGCCATCAAACAGGTAGCATCCGGACGTTTCGGTGTTACATCCAACTACTTGGTTAATGCCGACGAAATTCAGATCAAAATGGCACAGGGAGCAAAACCGGGTGAAGGCGGACAACTGCCAGGACGCAAAGTGTATCCTTGGGTTGCTGAAGTCCGTGGTTCAACACCGGGTGTAGGTCTGATCTCGCCACCACCGCATCACGATATCTACTCAATCGAGGATCTGGCAGAGCTGATCTATGACTTGAAAAACGCCAATCCGCGTGCTGAGATCAACGTCAAGCTCGTATCGGAAGTGGGCGTGGGTACCATCGCAGCTGGTGTAGCCAAAGGCCGTGCCGATATTATCCTCGTCAGCGGTTATGACGGTGGTACAGGTGCATCACCGCAAGGTTCGATTCGCCACGCAGGTATGCCGTGGGAACTGGGTCTTGCAGAGACACATCAGACGTTGATGCTGAACAATCTGCGTGACCGTGTTGTCCTCGAAACAGATGGTAAAATGCTTAACGGCCGTGACTTGGCAATTGCAGCCTTGCTTGGAGCAGAAGAGTATGGTTTCTCAACAGCACCGCTCGTTGCACTTGGCTGTATCATGATGCGTGTATGTCAAATGGATACCTGTCCGGTTGGTGTAGCGACACAGAATCCGGAATTGCGTAAAAATTATATGGGTGACCCGGCTCATGTGGTTAACTTCATGCGATTTGTTGCTGAAGATGTGCGTGAGATCATGGCTGATCTTGGTTTCCGTACTATTCAGGAGATGGTCGGACGTACAGATTGCCTCGAAACGGTAGAAGCCGTAGATCACTGGAAGAAAAAAGGTGTGGATCTGTCTGTATTGCTGCACGTGCCTGAAATGCCAGAAGGCTCTGCACGTTACCGCACACAGCATCAGAACCACCAATTGGAAGAAACGCTGGATATGCAGCAATTGTTGCCACTGGCACAGTCTGCTATTGAATCCGGTCAACCGGTTGAAGCGGTGCTTCCAATTACAAACGTTAACCGTGCAGTAGGTACCATTTTGGGTAGTGAGATCACACGCAAATATGGACTCGCAGGATTGCCTGAAGATACGGTTAAATTCAAATTTGTCGGCTCTGCCGGACAAAGCTTTGGGGCCTTTGTACCTAAAGGTATGACCTTGACCGTTGAAGGGGATTCCAATGACTATGTAGGTAAAGGACTGTCCGGGGGTAAACTGATCGTGATGCCTTCTCCGAAAGCAACGTTTGAGGCGGAAGATAACATCATTATCGGTAACACGGCTCTCTACGGAGCAACAAGCGGTGAAGCGTATATCCGTGGTATTGCGGGTGAGCGATTTGCTGTACGTAACTCGGGTGCCAAAGTAGTCGTTGAAGGTGTAGGCGACCATGGTTGTGAGTATATGACTGGTGGACGTGTCGTTGTACTCGGCGATACAGGTCGTAACTTTGCAGCAGGGATGTCCGGAGGTATTGCCTATGTGTATGATCCGGAAGGCACATTCCTGAAACGTTGTAATCTGGAAATGGTTCTTTTGGAGCGTATCGAAGATGTGGCCGAAAGTGCAGATCTGCGAGGCATGATTCAACGTCATGTTGCCAATACAGGAAGTGCTGTCGGTCAGCGCATTCTGGATAACTGGCAAGATGCGCTGAATCAGTTCGTTCGGGTTATTCCGAAGGACTTCAAGCGTATGACAGAGCAGATCGAACGGATTCAGGCAACAGGTTTGACTGGAGAAGCAGCGCTGCTCGCAGCGTTTGAAGCGAATATGCGTGAACTTGCACGTGCTGGAGGCTAATACCTTCCTTGTTCAAGTATAAGTTGCATGAACAGGTTGTATTAAGAATAATAGGAGCTATAGGGTTGCCATTCTGGCACCGTATAGCTCCTATTTGGCTTTCGACAAAATTAGAACCCCTTCAAAAAACGTTATCGCCATGAGACGACAACATCGAGGAACATTCTCAAGTATAATAAGGCTAGTTTTGGAGGGCAGGGAAAGTATAAAGATAAGAGAGGTTAGCGGAATGAATATGAAGCATCCAAACAGGGACGATCGTAGGCCGACAGGTAAACAAGTCGAAGCAACCCAGATGGACATCATGAAGGTTTTACTGCAATGCGGAATCGACCCGGAGCGTTGGAACCATTTCGTATCCTCCGTCAACAACAAGCGTCCTTGACACAAAAGACAACCATGGTATGGAAGGGAATCAGGACACAAAAAAAGCCCAGAAGCCAGAGATGTTATCTCTCGGGAACTGGGTCCTCTTTTCGGGTTTAGTCCATGCTGCGTTCCATTCGGACAAACGCAATAAAACGACGTGCCTCTTCTTCTGTTAAAGACTTCCCATCAATCATCAGATCGAAGCGTTCCAACACTTCCTTATCCGACAACTCCAAGGTATCAACGAATTCACGTACGTCTTCATCCATCACGACATCGCTTTGCTTCGTACGTCCTATAAGATAATCAATAGACACCTCAAAGATGTCAGCAAGTCTCGTTAACACTTCGAAATCCGGTTTACGACGGTTCTTCTCGTAGTGGGAGAGAGCAGCTCTGGTAATATGAATGGAGCTCGCAAGTTCTTCTTGAGTAAGTCCCCGCTGTTCCCGTAATTCAGCAATGCGATTTCCGTAGCTCATAAGCTATTTCCCCCTGAACGACATCAAATATATATTGAAACAATCCTGAGCCAAGTGTTTGATCAGGGCAGCTTTCCTGCAAAAGAGTGAATCCTCATGTGTTTCCTTTAACCCATTTTCATTTGTAAATAGGTCTGTCTAAGGACATCTCAAATTGTCGTAAATCAAAAGAACCATGTCCAAATACCGCTTGACATGATACGTATTGTATCGTAAATTGGACGTATGGAGTTACAAAATGTATCATTTGGGATATTTTAAGTATCTCCTGGTTGCCTGGACCATATACCTGTGAGAAGGAAGTAGAGGCAGTCCATGTAGGCTAATCCATTCTAAAGGAATGAAACCATGTATTCAATAATTCAGGAATGGGCTGATATGAAATTAAATGTCCATATGTACATTCAGGAGTTTCGTGGGAAAATGGTAGACCGCAAAAGACGCCCTGTTCTGTTACTTGGAATGGACACTCAAGCAATCACCTTCCTGAGCGACCTGAACTTGCCGGTATCATCAGAAATGCTCATTGGTTTGGATGTTGAAGATCAACATGTATGTGTACGACTTCACGCAAGGTTGCAATGGAAACAGCCCTTCGGAGAGCTCACAATGTATCATTCAAACTTGCATATTCAGCACGAACAGAAACTATATATAACTGGACAGTTAAACACAATGCTTACTGAAGTTCAGTTTCCCGCAGTTTCCCGTTTTCAGTATGAAAAGGCAACAGAACAAAAGGCTCTGCAGGAACCCTATCATTACATTGATTTCACCATATAATTCTTCCAAGTCGATTCTTAACATTTTCTGAACAAAACATGTACTTAACGCCATTTTACTATATTTCATAGCGTTATGCATTAGTTCTTTAACACCAAAAGCATTTGCGCAATGAATAAAGGGGCAAGGGGGCTCATACTATTTCAGGAAGTTTGAATCTGGTTGAAATGCACTGCCACATATTATCCGGCCTGGATGATGGTCCTGTTCGAATGGAGCAGTCCGTTGCAATGGCTGAGAAGGCGGTAGCCTCAGGAATTACCTCCATTATTGCTACTCCGCATCACCTGAACGGGCAATACAACAATGAACCGATGGTGGTCAATCAGGCCGTGAACCTGCTTCATGCAGAACTTCGCAAACGCAACATTCGCCTGGAGATCCGTCCCGGACAGGAGATCAGGGTACATGACAACCTGATTGGAGACTTATATGCAGGAAAGTGCTGCACACTCGCCGGAAGTCGTTACATGTTGCTGGAACTGCCCTTTGGTCATATTCCCTCACAGTTCCCCAGGATACTGCATGAATTACGAATAGCGGGAATTACCCCTATTATTGCTCATCCGGAACGCAATCGTGTCATTTTGAAGAAGCCAAAGTTGTTGGCTGATTACTTGAGTCAAGGCGGACTATGTCAGCTCACTGCTCAATCTTTCACTGGGCTTTTCGGACGGAAAGTTCGGCAGTGGTGTTTTCATTTTTGCAAAGAAAACGGGTTTCATTTCATTTCATCAGATGCACATGATACGTGCAAAAGGACATTTGCCATAAGTGAAGGAGAGCGGGCCATCGAGCGTCGATTTGGAGCTGAAGCCGTTAAGAGGCTGGCAGAGAATGCGTCGCACATTCTATCGAATTCATGTCTGGTCACAGAACGCTGGAAACCTCGCAAATGGCTACTGTCCATCTGGTAGTTACATAGGATAGATCACAACGTATAGGAGGAATGAAAGTGGAACTGAAAGGATATTTTCGACTCTTACAAAAGAAACTGTGGTTGATTGTTGCAATTGCTTTGATAGCCGGTGTGGGTGCAGGGGTCAAAAGCATTTTCTTCACCCAGCCCATCTATGAGGCAAGTTCCAAACTGATCGTGAACCAGACCTCTAACGTTCAAGGCCAGGCGATGATGGACTTCAGCATGATCCAAACCAATATCAAACTCATTAACTCATACAGAGAAATTATTAAATCTTCTGCCATTATGGATAAAGTCGCTACCACGTATCCGGACCTAGGCTTAACCTCTGCACAGCTCATGAATAGCACCTCCGTCTCTACAGCCAGCGAATCCCAAGTGATGAGCATAACTGTACAAGGGACTACCTACGAAAAAGCCGCAAAAACGGTCAATGCCATCTCCAACGTGTTCCAATCTCAAATCCCCCTAATCATGAAAATAGATAATGTGGCTATCCTCAGTGAAGCGAAAGTGGATAGTAACGCATCTCCAATCAATATGAAAACCACATTAAGCATCATTGTCAGTCTGTTCGCAGGTCTTGTGCTCGCGATTGCACTCGTATTCCTGCTGGATTATCTGGACGACACATTCAAATCCGAAACTGAACTTGAAAAAGAGCTTGGCCTGCCTGTGCTTACAGTGATATCCAAAATGAAAAAAGATGATCTGAAAAATACGAAAAATTACGTATCTCAACAGAAAGTGGGGGATGGCAAATATGTCGCGGCAAACCAATGAAAATAACAGTCTGGTGACCTATTTTAACTCCAAATCTCAAATCTCGGAGGGATACCGTAAATTACGGACGAACATCCAGTTCTCCTCAATCGACAGTCATATCAAAAAAATCATGGTGGCTTCCGCTGAATCCGGCGAAGGCAAGACCACAACCATTAGCAATCTGGCGGTAACCTATGCCCAGGAAGGCAAAAAAGTTCTGCTGATTGATGCGGATCTGCGTAACCCTTCCTTGCACCAGGTGTTTTCCGTACCCAATCATATCGGTCTTAGTAGTGTGCTGTCTAATCAGTACAGTGTGGAAGAAGTGCTTAGAGAGAGTTATATCGACAACCTCCAATTGTTCACTTCTGGCCCAATTCCGCCGAACCCTTCCGAGATGATCGGTTCCAACCGGATGAAAAGGCTGATTGAGAAGTTAGAGGATCAATATGATGTCATCATGTTTGATACACCGCCGGTGCTCGCAGTAACGGATGCACTCATTGTGAGTTCGCTGTGTGATGGTGTGCTGCTGGTTGTGAACTCGGGCAAGGTCAAGAAGGAACTGGTGAAGAAGACCAAGGCTGCTCTGGAGCATGTGAATGCACGA
This sequence comes from Paenibacillus sp. PAMC 26794, assembly GCF_000316035.1. GTDB lineage: Bacteria > Bacillota > Bacilli > Paenibacillales > Paenibacillaceae > Paenibacillus. The sequence continues at coordinate 111,587 of NZ_ANHX01000041.1, read as the reverse complement.
ATCCTGGGCGCAATCCTGAACAATATCAAAAACGTTGCAGTTCCGGTGGGCTACGGAGAGAAGTAAACCTTCCATCCAATGCTCCCAAATAAACAGGTAATGTCTACTGCACCTTTATCACTGTAGGCACTCGGTCATGCTGTGGGTTCAATGAACCTTAGACGTTAATCGTCGAAGGTATGACGTGAGGACGGGTTAGATGCCCTGGTTCAACTTTTATCAAACTAAAAAAAAAAGAGGATAGGGTGGTATTTATGAAAAAAGTAAGAAAAGCAATCATTCCTGCAGCTGGACTAGGTACACGATTTTTGCCAGCCACAAAAGCGATGCCCAAAGAAATGCTCCCTATTGTGGACAAACCAACTATACAGTATATCGTTGAGGAAGCCATTGCCTCTGGAATCGAAGACATCATCATCGTAACTGGTAAAGGGAAGCGGGCAATTGAAGATCATTTCGACAACGCTTTTGAATTAGAACATAACTTGCTGGAAAAAGGGAAGCTGGGCCTGCTTGAAGAGGTTCGCAAATCCTCTAATGTGGATATCCACTACATAAGACAAAAAGAGGCCAAAGGACTTGGTCATGCTGTCTGGTGTGCACGTAACTTTATCGGTGACGAACCATTTGCCGTGTTGCTCGGAGATGACATCGTCGTATCGGAAGTGCCATGCACCAAACAATTGATTGATCAATATGATCAGGTTCAACATTCCATTGTTGGCGTACAAACCGTACTTGCTGAACAAACAGACAGATACGGCATTGTGGACCCGCTTCAATCGGATGGCCGTTTGACAGAGGTTCTCAGGTTCGTAGAGAAACCTGCCCAAGGCACAGCGCCTTCCAACCTGGCGATTATGGGGAGATACGTACTGAGTCCAGAGATTTTCGAACATCTGGAGCAACAAGAGATTGGTCAAGGGGGAGAGATTCAATTAACAGATGCGATTCAGCGTTTAAATGAGACACAAGGAGTGTATGCTTACGATTTCGAGGGAGTACGTTATGACGTGGGCGAGAAACTGGGATTCATTTTGACGACCATCGACTTCGCTCTGCAAAAACAGGAACTTAGAATTCCAATGCTGCAAGCTCTGCAACGGATTCTGGATAAAGAGTCGGTAGAACATGCAGCCGGGGGGGAGTTTGAATGAGTCCATCTCCCCGAACGAAGGAAGCGGAGATTGTTATGGACCCAAGTCTGGGGTACAACGCATCAACGATGTCAGGACAAAATGCGGATAAAGTGTATCTATTTATGAAAAGAATGCTCGATTTGCTGGGTTCTTTCATAGGTTTGATCATTTTGTGCCCTTTGTTTGCGGTCATCGGAATACTGATCAAAATCGAGGCCCCGCAGGGGTCTGTTTTTTTTCGTCAGGTACGGGTAGGACAGGATGGGAAAGAGTTTCATATGTACAAATTCAGGTCCATGGTTGCGAATGCTGAAGATCTGCTGGAACAGCTGATTAATCAGAATGAAGTGAACGGGAATATGTTCAAAATGAAAAATGATCCCCGCATTACCCGGATTGGCAAGTTCATTCGGAAAACCAGTCTGGATGAGCTGCCACAGTTGTGGAACGTGTTCAGAGGAGAGATGAGTCTCGTTGGACCCAGACCTGCTCTGCCCAGAGAAGTGAAGAACTACACTTCCTATGACAGACAACGTCTTCAGATGATCCCGGGATGTACGGGATTATGGCAAGTCAGCGGTCGAAACAGTGTTGGTTTTGAAGAAATGGTAGAGTTGGATCTGACGTATGCCCGTGAGCGCAGCATGATGGTGGATATCAAAATTATCTTCAGAACGTTCAAGGTGCTGGTAGGTTCGAAGGATGCGTTTTGAAACACGATTCTGGCTTTGAGGTGGCATAGCAGATATGCAAAAAACAGACTATTTTGCTTCTTCTAGAGGGAATACGTTATACATCATTCTTTCCTCATTGATCATTATTGGCATGGCAGTATACTTACCCGTCATTTCGATCATGGCATTGGTACTACTGATTCTGTTTGGGGTTTACATGAAACATCCAAGTTGGGTCTATATGATTGTGATCGGTACGTTCTCGCTATCGATGGACAAAATCTTCAGAATGCAAATGATGGGTTTTGACGCTTCTTCCTTTTACAAGTTGCTGATCCTGTTTTTCATACTTCCTATTTTTTTGAGGTATGGATTGAAGAAACAATTTATTTATCCAGCTTTGGCGGTAGGTTATCTCTTTGTTCAGAGTTACTTTTTATCTGTCATGCCAAGCAAGATGAGCCCACTCGATCCCTTTAAAGCTTTTTTGGGATTAGTGGTTCCCTTCCTGTTACTTATGGTGAATTTTCCGAAGGAAGTTAGCAAAGGGATCATCAGAGTCCTCGCCTGGCTTCCGGTGTTTAGTTTGATTGGCGGTCTCATCCTGCAGCAAATGGGCATGTTGTCCATCACCAATCTGGAGGGTACAGGCGTCAGTCGCTTACAGGGAGCTAATATTGCAGCGCATTTGGGGATGCTTTGTTTTATTTCGATCTGTGTCTGTCTGATGGAGATTCGATACAAAAATCAGGTGATTTTGAATTATGCACTTACACTAACCCATTTTATTATTTTGATTCAGACGGGGACTCGCGGGCCCTTACTTGCGCTGATTCCCATCGTGTGCATGTATTTATTTGACCATGTAAGGAAATTTGTGAAGGGCAGAACGAGTGCTCTTCTTCCTGTTGTATTGTTTATGGCAGCCGTCTCCGTGATGGTTTTTTTACAGTGGGATAATTATGAATTGAGGCAGGAGAGCAAGGGATTATCAGGTAGAGACTCCGCGTGGGCCTTCTTTATCAAAAAAGCGAATGACTACCCCATTTTTGGTCAGGGACTGGGTTCTTCGTTGGTTGCCAATGATGGCAGTATCTTTTCAGGCTTTACCGTTCCCCATAATGAATACATCCGCTTTTATTATGATGGGGGACTAGTGGGGGCCTTGCTGATTTTTGGAGCCTTATTATTCGTATACAAAAAGGTGTATAGCAAGTTAAATCGTCTCGTGAAACCTTATTTTGTTGGCATGATTGTTGGATTCTCCATTTACTCTTTTGTCGACAATACATTATCCACCATTCATTTAATTGCTCCTTTTTGTGTGTATCTTAATGCGTTATATCAGATCAGTGATGAGAAACACGTTGTCCCTGAAAAAACTCAGGAGTTTCTCCCTCGAAAGGAGATCGTGCAATGAAAGTCTGTCTAGTGAGTTCCACAGGAGGCCATCTGAATCAATTATTAAACCTGATTCCTGCGGTGGAAGAGCATGATTACTTTTTGGTAACGGAAAAAAGCGAAGCGAGCAGCAAACTGAATCTGTCCACTCGAACCTATTTCCTGTCTCAGCAAGAGCGAAAGAATATCCTGTTCCTGTTTATTGTGCTGCGCAATGTCATAGCTTCGATGTTCATTCTGCTGAAAGAACGCCCGAAAGTTCTGATCACCACTGGAGCGGGAGCGGTATATCCCTTGTGCTTACTTGGAAAATTGATGGGAGCCAAGCTTGTTTATGTGGAGAGTTACGCCAAAATATATTCTCCGACCCTGACGGGGAGAATGATTTACAAGTTTGCCGATGAATTTTATATCCAATGGGAGACACTTCAAGAGGCTTATCCGAAGGCGAAGTATAGGGGGGCATTATTTTGATTTTTGTCGTGCTTGGAACACAGCGATTCCAGTTTAACCGACTTTTGAAAGCCGTCGATCATCTCATCCAGGAAGGGCAGATGCCTTCGGAGGTGCTTGTGCAATCCGGTTACAGTGAATATAAGCCGCTTCATTATCAACAAAAGCCTTTTTTTAATCAGGAAGAGATGAATGACCATATTGCGAACAGTGACTTTGTCCTGTCCCATGCGGGAGTAGGCGTGATTACCAGTGCACTACAGATGAACAAAAAGGTAATCGTGATGCCCAGACGGAAGGATCAGGGGGAGCATGTGGATAATCATCAACTGGAGATCGCGAAGGTGTTTCAAGATAAAGGGTATATTTCGGTGGCTCAGAACGAGGATGAACTCTACGCATTAATATCCAATATGGATAAACTCGATTTCAAACCCTATGTGAAAAGTAACTCGCAGTTGATCTCCTCCATTAAGGGTTACATTGATTCTCTTTGATGAGATGGGTTCTTTACGATTCAAAAGGAGTGGAATAATGAAACCTAAGGTGTTGGTCATCGGTTCTTCTACGAAGGACATGGGCGGAATTGTGAGTGTCATTGTGAATATCGAAAATTCATTGATCGCCGAGCAGTACCATTTACAGCGGATTGAAACCTACATTACGGGTAGTGTGCTCGCACGACTATTCATCTTCATCAAAGGGTTTCTTCAATTTCTCGTGAAGCTCGTGACATTCAAACCCGATATGATTCATATTCATATGTCTTACAACGGGAGCTTTTACCGTAAAGCGTTGTTCATTCTCGTTGGCCGCAAAATATTCAGAGTGCCAGTGATTGTGCATATCCATGCTTCCAGTTTCGATGTGTTCTATCATCGGCATCCCTTGCAACAGAAGCTATGCAAGTACGTCTTGAATCAAGTGGATAAATTAATTGTACTATCGTATACATGGAAGAGCTTTTTTTCCCAAATCGTCCCCGAATCCAAAATCGAAGTGCTCTACAATGGCGTATTCATTAAAGAACCTCCGATTAGGGAAGAGCGTCAGGTTCCACGTTGCTTGTTCATGGGCCGGCTTGGTAAGAGAAAAGGCGTGTATGATCTCCTGCTAGCTATTCAACTATTGAAGCATCGCGGGGTCGAAGCGGTCTTCACACTTGCTGGCGATGGGGAAGTTAATGAAGTTCGGGCACTGGTTGAGCGTTACGGCATCACAGAATATGTGGAAGTGCCAGGGTGGATTAGAGGCGAGGAGAAGGAACGCTTGCTTCACCATGCCGATCTGCTAGTTCTACCTTCCTATCACGAAGGGCTTCCAATGGCGATTCTGGAGGCGATGAATGAAGGTTTGCCGATTGTTTCTACTCGGGTGGGTGGCATACCGGAAGTGATTACAGATGAGCTAAATGGTTTTCTCGTTGAACCAGGGGATGTAGCAGCTCTGGCTCATGTGCTGGAGAGACTTATTCTGGATAAAGAATTAAGAATGCACATGGGATTGAACAATAAGGAACTGGTCACATCCAAGTTCAACATGAACAGTCTGATTGAAAATTTATCGTCCATCTATGACAAGGTGCACGTGAAAGTGTCCTAGTTTCAAGGGAAAGGTGGTTCTATGGAAGCATTGGTAAGCTGTATTATAACAACGCATAATCGCGCTGAATTGTTAAAAAAGGCCATGGCAAGTGTGCTGGCGCAGACCTATCCCTTTCTGGAAATTATTATTGTGGATGATGGCTCACAGGATCATACCGCAGAGGTATGCAGAGCATGGACCAAGGAAGATCACAGAATACAATATATCCAGGTCCCATATGCTCAAGGTGCCAATCATGCCCGCAATTTAGGGATACAACGTGCCAACGGGAAATATATTGCGTTCCTGGACGATGATGATCAGTGGCTACCTGATAAAATTCAATCCCAGACTCGGACGCTGGAGCAAAATAAAGAACTCTTTTGCTTTTGCAGTAAAGTCCTTGTCTATGTGGATCAGGATCACAAGGTGACTCGCAGAAAGGTGTCGGTTGAATCCCGTGATCTCGTCTTCTATGCGGATCTGCTGACCTATAACTGGATCGGAGAAACCTCCAAAATCATGGTGCAGACCCAGTTGGCACGTTCGGTCATGTTTGATGAACAATTAACCTCTGCACAGGACTATGATTTCTATCTTCGTATTCTGCAAAGAGGGCATCATGCAATCAATATCAAGGAGCCCCTTGTGCATATTTATATCCATCAAGGACCACGAATCTCTACCTCATCCAAGAAAAAGTTCCAGGGACAACGCAAAGTACTGATTAAGTATTACAAGGATATGAGCGAGGAACAAAAGAGGCGTCAACTTCATCATTATCGCATGATGGAATGGTCCAAGAATCCGAAACGAAATGTTCTTTTTCTCAAAAATACGTTGGCTCTTTATCCATGGTGGAAAAACTTCACCTTGTTCAAGCGTAATATCAGAACCATGTTGGTCGGGTATCGCTTGAGAAAACAGTTCCGAAGCGAAACGTTGAGCAAAGAAGAGTATAAAGGAACAGCCTAAAGCAGAGGTGTAGTCATGCGTGAACCTGTAGTTTACATGTTGCCCAAAATGATCAAGACGAACAAATTCAATGAATTATTATCCCAATCCATCGAAGATCAGGGATGGGATGTGAAGCATTTTTCCAAAAAAGACTTAAAACATGTCCGTAAGAATGATGTACTTCATTTTCACTGGCCGAGTTTTTATTACAAAGGAAACAACGCGTTCTCGACATTCATCAAGTCCATGTTTTTCATTCTCATGATTATGTATGTGCGACTAAAGGGTGCGAAGTTGTTCTGGACGGTTCATAACATATGGCCGCATAACAGCGGCAGAACGTGGCATGATTACTGGATGAGGACTTTTCTGGTGCGGAACTGTACCAAACTGATTGTGATGGGCAAACCGCTCATTCGCAGCGTCAGTGAGACGTTTCATGTGCCTGAGAACAAGATTGAAGTCATCCCTCACGGGCATTATCAGGGGGTATATGGACGAACAGGGCAGAACATCAGAGACCTCTTTAACATCCCGGCAAATGACTATGTCTTTGCTTTTTTTGGTCAGGTTTCGCCGTACAAAGGGGTGGATGATCTAATCAAGGCGTTCAACCATCTGGATTGGAAGGATGCTCATCTGCTCATTGCTGGCAAGAAAGCAGCTGACTATGATCTGGAGGATTCGATACGCCATTCGGATCGCATTCACACGTATTTCAATTTTATTCAGGATGGGGAGTACTCGGATTATTTTGAAGCCATTGATTCGATGATTCTTCCGTATAAAAATATTGCGACGTCAGGCAGTGCAATTCTGGCACTGTCTTTTGGTAAACCTGTCGTTGCCCCAAGAATGGGGCTCATGGAAGAGTACTTGCCCGAGAGCTGTGCAGTATTGTATGACCCTTCGGATCAGAAGGGACTGGAAGAAGCTATGAAGAAGATCCGTGCCAAGGATGACGAGTTCAGGGAAGGCAATGGATTCCAATCTATGCTTGATAAGTTGGAATGGTCAGGGATCGCCAAGCGAACGATTTCGCTCTATACGATCTAAATCAATGAGGATGCGGGGACGATCGAATGAAAGCCACTGTAGCCATTTGTACGTATAACAGAGCCTATGATCTGAGTGAATCCATTCATAGTGCCATCAGGCAACATGTTGAATATGAGGTTGAAATTATCGTGATTGATAACAATTCGACGGATCATACAGCTCAGCTTGTTCAGGAGATTCAGGCCAGCGAAGGCGTAAATAACGTCAAGTATATCCTGGAGAAAAAGCCGGGTTTATCGGCGGCAAGGAATCGAGCCATCCGTGAAGCACGCGGCGAGTACATTCTTTTCCTGGATGATGATGCAATCGCATCTCCGCTATGGATTCAACATATCGTTGGTGTCTTCGAAAGCGACTCTTCCATCGGATGTGTAGGCGGCAAGATTGAGCCTCTCTGGGAGAGCCAGAAGCCAGAGTGGATTCCTAGCGAGAACTTGTCACTGTATACCATTTTGGATTATGCAGACCATGTGGTTGAGATGCCTAATCCATCGATACCGTTCGGTGCGAATGTAGCGTTTCGTACAAGGCTCTTTCAGGACATTGCACCTTTTCGTGAGGACCTGGGAAGAGTGGGGAAGAACTTGTTATCCAATGAAGAGAGTGAACTGATCGCGCGGATCAGGGTTCAACATAAAGTGTTTTACACGCCCTTCGGCTCGGTTCAGCACAAGGTATCCAAAGAACGAACGACCAAGAACTGGTTTTTGCGCCGTGTCTTCTGGCAAGGTGTCAGTGATGCTGTTCGTAAAAAAGACAAGGGCGTGGTTCGAACGATAAAACACGCTATCCGTTTGGGGCAAGGGGTTATTCGAGCACTATTATGCATATACAGTCCGAAGCGTTTCACCCGGCAACTCGCTCAAATCTGCTACCGTAACGGTCTAATCATCGGGATACTCAGATATAACAGTAAGGAATGAGGAATAGTTCATGTCACAACTCGCGCTCCCAAAACTTTTCAAAGGCAATAGTCTGTTACAGACCATTGTGCATACCAGTGGAACCAACGTCATTATTATGGTCTTTACCACGATTACGTCGATCATTACTTCCCGTATGTTTGGTGTTGAAGGTAAAGGCGCTTTTTCGGCGATCTTGTTCTGGCCGACATTTCTCATTGGTCTCGTTAGCTGGGGACTCCCAACCTCGATTATTTATAACCTGAAACGGGAAGCTGCGGAGAAAAGCGCTGAATATTTGCGACTTAGCTTCATGGTCCAAATTCCGATCAGCTTTATTCTTGGAGCGATTGCCTGGATCTACATGCCTTCCTGGATGGCGGATTATCCCCCAGAGGTCATTACGATTGCCCGCTGGTTTACCGTCACCAGTATTCCGGTGCTGATCCTGATCAATCTGTTGTCTGCCCTCTCGCAGAGTCGTGACAGGTTCCAGGTGTATAACGGGATACGGTTATACAATCCGGTGCTGAAAGTGATTGTCATGGTTTCCTTATGGTTGCTGGGTGCGATGAGCATTGGCATGGCATCTTTTGTGTCCATAGCAAGTTCAGTGATTGTTGTCGCATGGGCAGCATATACGCTCAGAGATAGCCTGAATTTTAAGTGGTTTACCAAGGCGATTGATCGAAAGGCAGCCAAAAACTTGTTTGGTTACGGCAGTCGGGTATTTGGTGTGGAACTCCTCGGCACCCTCTACACCCAGTTCGACAAAATTATTATATTGGCTCTGCTCACCCCTAGAGATTTTGGACTCTATTCCGTCGTCTTTGCGTTATCTCGCATCTATAATGCCGTGCAAAATGCAATAAGCAGTGTTGTGTTCCCCAAGGTTACCGGATTACCACAGGATCAGGTCATTCGTACCGTTGGGCGAGCATTCCGACTTTCTTTAATTATCATGACGATTATCGTCTTACCGACCATGTTTGTAGGGAATTGGCTGATGGGTGTTTTGTTTGGTGCAGAGTTTTTGGAAGCGAGTCAGGCATTTTATATTTTGGCTTTTGAATGTATTATTGGCGGCGGTTCCTGGATTCTCGCCTCTGCATTCAATGCTTTGGGAAGACCGGGACTGGTTATGATCAGACAACTCATTGCTTTGTCTGTCACGATTGGTCTGTTTTTTGTCATGACTCCACTATGGGGACTGAATGGTATTGCCATTGCCCTGCTTATCGGCTCGATCGTACGTATGCTGGTTACTGTAGCAGCGATGAAGATCGCGTTTAAAGTCAAGTTCAGTGGCATGTTTTTTGACAAAAAGGATATTGCTTTCCTGTATGAACGGTTGAATAAAAAAAGAAGAGTCACCCAAGGAGGAGATGGAGATGCTGGGCACTAACAATATTCATCCCATGGAAGAGTTGAAGGGACATTTACTTCAGATTCTGAAGGTCATTCCGCCACGTACCGATATCTATTATCTGGATTACCCGGTTCACAGCAATGGTGGAGACTTGTTGATTATGAAAGGTACGGAAGCTTTCTTCCGAGACAACCATATGAATGTACTTGCCAGATACAGCATTCTGGATTGCCCTTTGTCACTCAAGGTACCGGAAGGTATCACGATTGTGCTGCACGGGGGTGGTAACTTTGGTGATCTGTACCCGGCTCATCAGAAGTTGAGAGAACGAATGATTGCCCAGCATCCGAATCACCGGATCGTGATTCTGCCACAGACGATGTTCTACAAGAGTGACATTGAATTGAAAAAGACAGCTCAGGTATTCAATCGTCATAAGGATCTGCACTTTTTTGTGAGGGATACATTATCTTATGAGATTGCCAGTAAAGAGTTTCAACAAACGAAAGTGTACCTTTCCCCGGATATGGCTCATCAGCTGTGGCCTCTCAAGTCCAAAAGCCAACCTAATGCGGAGATGTTGTATTTCTTTCGTAAAGACATTGAAAAGACCCAGAATCAAGTACATTATGAATCCGCCAGTGGGCCAAAGGCCACGTTTAAAGACTGGGAGACATTGTACAACCGGGTAGACCGGAAGATCATTCGCATGATCTCATCCCGTTTGAAATCAGGGAAAGGAAACTCTTTCGCCCGTTGGTTGTGGTACAAATACTCTGATCGGATGGTACATACGGCCATAAAGGAATTCAACAAATACAAGACCGTCACGACATCTCGCCTGCATGGACATATTCTGGCTTGTCTCCTGGATCAACCGAACATCCTGCTGGACAATTCGTATGGCAAGAACTCGAATTATTATGCAGCCTGGACACGGAATAATCCGGTAGGCAGACTGGAAGCCGGTCAGACCAGCACATATAACCAACCAGCCAAGGCAGGTAAAGGATCTGGGGCGGTTGTGCTCTCGGATGGTGCAGCCCTATGAGAAGTATCTTGTTATCCGGTGGTTCTGGCAAGCGTCTCTGGCCTTTATCCAACGATTCAAGATCCAAGCAATTTCTTAAAGTGCTCCATGGACCCGAGGACAACTCGGAATCGATGGTGCAACGGGTATGGCGACAACTGAACCATGCCGGACTTGCATCACAGGCGTTGATTGCAACCAGTCTGCCTCAGGTGGAAATTCTGACTTCACAACTTGGGGACGATGTGAAGCTGGTTGTGGAGCCAGAGCGCAGAGATACGTTTCCTGCCATTGCACTCGCCGCTTCTTACCTGTATTCAGTGGAGAGTGTCAGCCTGAGTGAAACGGTTGCTGTACTTCCGGTAGATCCATTTGTCGAAAAGGAATTCTTCGAGGTTCTGGCGACCTTGCCTGAGATGCTCGATAAGTCAGGTGCTGATCTGGCTTTAATGGGAGTGGTACCGACCTATCCTTCAGAGAAGTACGGATATATCATTCCGCAATCCATATCTTCCGGCAAAAGTAACAACGAATACGTTAATGTAGCGAAGTTCCAGGAGAAACCCTGCGAATCCGATGCGGCCCTCATGATTGAGCAGGACGCATTATGGAATTGCGGGGTTTTTGCTTTTAAGCTGGGTTATTTGATCAATCTGCTGATTGAGATGGAGCTGCCCATACAGTATGACGAGATGCTGAAACAATATGGACGATTGCAGAAAATCAGTTTTGATTACCAGGTTGTCGAGAAGGCCAATCAGATTATTGCCATTCCTTACAACGGATTCTGGAAAGATCTTGGAACCTGGAACACCCTCACGGAAGAGATGGGAACTTCTGTTGTAGGAAAAGGCTGGATTACGGATGATTCTCATGATACTCACCTGATCAATGAATTGAACATTCCGGTTGCCGTATTGGGGTTGTCCGGTGTGGTGGTCGCTGTGAGTCCGGATGGCATTCTGGTCAGTGATAAAGAAGCCAGTCCACGGATCAAGGAGATCGTGAAGAACGAGGATCAACGTCCCATGTATGAGGAGCGCCGATGGGGGTGCTACCGGGTGCTGGATTATACGAGAAATGAAGCCGGCGGCGAGGTTCTCACCAAACGAATCTGCATTAGTGCCGGAAAGAACCTGAGCTATCAATACCATCTACTCCGCAATGAAGTATGGACGGTTGTATCAGGAACAGGGGAATTGATACTGGATGGTCAGCGTCGAACGATCAGCCAGGGAGATACGGTAATTATTGATCGGAGCATGCTTCATTCGGTCAGAGCAGTTACTGAACTGGAGATCATTGAAGTGCAAATCGGCAGTCAATTAATTGAGGAAGACATCGTTAGAATATCCATGGAATGGCAGGATATCGTTCAGACTTATATGAAGCACGTTTAAGCAAGAATTTTATGACATGGGGGAGATTATGGATGAATATTACGGTGATTGGCACAGGTTATGTAGGTTTGGTATCTGGCGTATGTTTTTCGGAACTGGGAAATAACGTGATCTGTGTCGACAATAATGTTGAAAAAGTGACTCTGCTGACAGGTGGTCATGTTCCAATCTATGAACCGGGACTCCAGGAAGTCATGACTTCCAATATGGATGCGGGCCGACTGACCTTCACCACCAACATTCAGGATGCCATCCATCGTTCAGATATCATTATTATTGCAGTAGGAACACCATCATTGCCGAATGGCGAAGCGAATCTGAGTTATATTGAGCTTGTTGCGCGAGAAATTGGTTCTTATATGGATAATTATAAAATAATAATGACTAAAAGCACGGTTCCTGTCGGAACCAACGATCGCATTCAGGAATGGATTAGCAGTTTGACGAGTCATCCGTTCGACATGGCATCGGTACCGGAGTTCCTGCGTGAAGGCACCGCTGTGAAGGATACACTATATCCTGACCGGATAGTCATTGGGACACATAGCGATCGGGCAGTTGCCACGTTAAAAGAGCTGCATCAGCCATTAACCGATCAGATTATTGTTACGGATATTCGCTCGGCCGAAATGATTAAATATGCATCCAACGCTTTCCTGGCGACGAAGATCTCCTTTATCAACGAAATCTCTAACATCTGCGAAAAGGTAGGAGCGGATGTTAGTCGCGTTGCTGAAGGCATGGGCTATGACAGACGAATCGGTGCATCTTTTCTCAAGGCAGGCATAGGTTATGGAGGTTCATGTTTCCCTAAGGATACACAAGCTCTGATTCAAATTGCAGGTAATGTAGATTATGACTTCAAACTGCTGAAATCCGTGGTGGAAGTGAACAAGGATCAACGTTTCAACGTGATTCGTAAACTGGAAGAGGCATTAGACGTACTAGATGGCAAACAAATTGCGGTCTGGGGTCTTGCTTTCAAACCGGACACGGATGATGTACGAGATGCACCGGCGGTTGAAATAATTCAACGTCTGCTTGATCAGGGAGCAACAGTTAAAGCCTACGATCCCATTGCTACTGAAAACTTCCGGAAGGAGGTCGATTCACCGGCAATTACATGGACCTCCAGTGCAATGGAGGCCGCCAAGGGTGCTGATGCGCTCTGTGTTCTAACGGAATGGAAGGAATTTATGGAGGTCAATCTGACCGAACTGGCAGTGCATATGAAGCAACCGATTCTAATCGATGGAAGAAATATTTATGAAGAAGACCAGATCAAGGATACAGCGTTTCAATATTACTCTGTAGGTCGTCCGGGATTAACGAATATTGATGGAAGAAAAACGGCAGTTCTGTAGCCGGAGGCATGAACATGAAACTCAAACTGGGGATCAAAATTTCGTTAACCGTTCTCATTCTTATGATTGCTATTGTCATTGGTTACGCAATCTATCTGTACCTCCATGTGAAATCGGCTGCAGACAACATCTATGAGCCCCGGGAACCGATCAAGCAGGTATCCATTGTGGACAACAGGGGAGGCAGGTTCCCGATTGACATGGAGAATCAGGAACCTTTCAATGCCCTGATTCTGGGTGTGGATGAGCGAGCCAATGATCGTGGACGTTCCGACACCATGATCGTTCTCAGTGTGAATCCGGCTCAAAAATCAGTGCTCATGTTGAATATCCCCCGCGATACGCGCACGAGCATCGTGGGGCATGGAACAGAGGATAAAATCAACCATGCCTATGCCTTTGGTGGTGTGAACATGTCTGTGCAAACGGTTGAACAATTCCTCGGAATACCCATAGATTATTATTTGAAAGTGGACATGGAAGGATTCGCCAAGGTCATCGATTTGGTTGGTGGGGTAGATGTCCACAATCCTTTTGCCTTTGAATATGAGGGTCATCGATTTGAGAAAGGAACCCTTCACTTGGATGGTGCAAGTGCATTGGGTTTTTCACGTATGCGTTACGATGATCCCAAGGGCGATCTGGGGCGAAATGATCGGCAACGTGAAATTATAAAACAAGTACTGAAAAACACCGTTCAGATATCGACTGTATTTCAGTTGGAGTCGTTGCTCGGAGAAGTGAGTGAACATGTCAAAACAGACGTTTCGTTTGATGAGATGAAGCAAATGCTTAGTAATTATCGTAACGTCCTGGAGCATGTGGAATCGGTTGAAATTAAAGGCTCAGGTAAGAAAATCGACGGAGTATATTACTATATGGTGGAAGAGTCTGAGAAAAATCGGATACATCAGCTGATCAAAGAACACTCCGGTTAAATGGATAAGGGGTGAACCACATGCGTATGTTCAGACTGCTAAAATTGGTGTTGATCGTCATTTTAATGTATACACTTATGATTCCGACATCCAGTAATGTTGTTCAGTCTGCTGAAAGTTATCGATGGGATCAGATACCCATTGGCGGTGGAGGTTATGTTACAGCGGTTGTTGTTCATCCAACGGAACCTGATTTGGTCTATGCTCGTACGGATATTGGCGGTGTCTATCGGCTCGATCCCATAAATAACAGGTGGATTCCTTTATTGGATCATATTGAGGCGGACGAAAGTAATCTATACGGCATCGATGGGATTGCACTGGATCATCAGAATCCGGATATCATCTATATTGCTGCCGGAAAGTATGCGAATGGGAGTCCCAGTGACATTTTGAAGTCGACAGATCGGGGCGAAACGTGGACCCGAACGGGATTAAATCTTCGTAATGTTTCCAATGGAAATATTCATAGGGCCATGGGAGAGAGTATCGCTGTCAACCCGTCAAACTCGAACTATTTGCATGTAGGTACAAGATACGATGGATTATATACATCCAGTAATGGCGGAGATACATGGAGCCAAGTACGTGAAGTTCCCTATGGTCTCTCAGGGCAGGGGATTCGAAGTGTTGTATATGGAGTTAACCCGGCAGCTAAGCATGAGCAAGTTGTGTATGTTGGGGTAAGAGGCATTGGAATCTTTGCCAAAATGAAACGAAGTAATGGCCAGATGACGTGGGAATTGATTAGAAACAGCCCGGAGAGTACAGCGCGGATGACGGTTTCAAAAAGCGGGATTTTGTATGTGACAACAGATAACCGTGGAATCCTGAAATATAATGGTAAGCAATGGACTAATATTACCCCGAGTTCGGAATATTCATCCTACTATGGCATTAGTATTGATCCCTCCAATGATAATCACATTCTGGCTGCTGTTCGAACGGGTGGCAGTAACTTACCCTTATATCGCTCCACCAATAGTGGTCAAACCTGGACCAGCGTGAACAAAACGTTGAACGACAGACCCCCATGGTGGACATCTAACATGTTTTTTTCGGCGACATCAAGTATAGTATTTGATCCACATCATCCTGGTAGAGTATATGCCTCCGATTGGTCAGGTGTATTTAAGACAGATGACATCACACAACCGATGACCCAATGGGATGCGATTACAGATGGACATGAGGAAGTTGTTGCCTTGTCAGCTGCGACACCACCTCAAGGAGCCGCTTTTTTTAGTGGTGTGGCCGATCAGGTTGGATTCAGGCATTCGGATATATTCAATACACCTATCCAAGATCTACCACTTGCAGGAATGCAGGAAGTGGTTAGCATCGATTATCACGAGGCAGATCCCAATCAGATCATTTATTTGGGGAGCAACGATTGGTATGGAACCATCACCAAGTTATTTGTGTCAACCGACAATGGACTGACAACGACCTCTGTGAATGTTCCAGCGGGTTCTCAATTGGGGCGTATAGCTTATTCGGCTTCCAATCCGGATTTAATTATTTATTTTCCGCAGAAAGGAAAGGCAGTGAGGAGCACAAATAAGGGTGTAACCTGGCAAAGTATGAATGGACTTCCGTCAAACAATACTGGAGGAGAGTCCATATTCACATATAATCAGACGCTGGCAGCTGATCGAACCAATGGAAATAAGTTTTATGCGTATTACGCTGGACATTTGTATCGGACAATTAACGGCGGAGCTAACTGGATGAAGGCAAACATAGTTGCATTGCCGCAAAGTGAGAAAATCAAGGTGGAGGCTGCGCCAGAAATGGAAAATGTAGTTTGGGTGAGTCTTGGGGGAGCAGGCTTGTATGCTTCTAATAGTTCCGGTGCTGCGTTCACCAAAATACAAAATGTACAATCGTCCGAATTATTTGCTTTTGGAAAAGGGAAATCGGGCGGAGTTACTCCTGCTGTCTTTATCTATGGCACGGTCAATCAGGTCAAAGGATTTTTCCGTTCTTACAATATGGGACTCACCTGGGAAAATATCACACCAGAAACGGAGATTGGTATCGGTAATGAGCCCCAAGTGATGGAAGCTGACCGCCAGACGTATGGAAAGGTCTATGTAGGTACCAATGGCCGTGGATTATTTACAGGCTATTTTGCTCAATAAACTGTACTTGGCTCTGTAAGAAGTATAGAAAGAGATATGAAAGTGGTGATTACAATCCTAATAGGGGAGGGCTCCCGGCGTAGGCGACGTAATCATAAGCGAAGAAGATATGGATACCTGATCTCCGTGCTTCTGATTATATCGTGGATTTTGTTCATCTGGTCCATGTCCGCACAATCCTATCAGCAACAAACGATTCAGCCTTGGCTTCATCAATGGTCTGAGCAGATCCAATGGGTATTAAGCTTGCCTGATATCCAGTTCACTTATGGTGAGCATCATTATTCACTGAATGCACGCCCCTATGACTTTGCCGAGTTCATATTTCGTAAAAGTGCGCATGTATTTGTTTATGCTGTGCTAGCTGTACTTGTCTATTGTGGCATGCGTTATCGAAGAAGCGGTATGAAAACCTGTATAGGAATTGCACTGGCTACCGTGATTGTGATCGCATCAATTGATGAATATATCCAGCAATTCAGCCCCAATCGGACAGCTTCCATTCGAGATGTTGGAGTTGATCTGATTGGTGCTCTCTGTGGTGTTATGTTGTGGATAGCGGGCGTAGCGATCTATCGGAAATTAAGATCATTTAGACGCTCTCATCACTAAAGAACGTGATTTCCCAGGAAATGCTGTGTGCAGACCCTGCTTCTACTTGTCTGCCATCCATCATAAGTATGGAGTAGGACAAGGAGGACTGGACATGCTGCGAAGAAGGAACCGGAATGCTTTGCTCAAAAAGATCGGGTTCATCACGATCATTGTATTATTGCTGTGGTTGATTGCCAGAACCATTCCGTATCTGTTTCAGGCAGATACATCGGATGAAGCTGCTGCTGTTGCCGAAGAGTTCTACAAGTATGAGCAGACGGGTGACTTCGGCAGTTCATGGGAACTGTTTCATCCCCTGATGAAAGAGCGGTTTCCCAAGAGTGCTTACGTACAGAACAGAGCACATATATTTATGCAGCATTTTGGCGTGGAAACGTTTGAGCTGGAGATGGAGAAGCCAGAGCGCGAGTTCGATGTAACCGTGATCGATGGCGTTAAGCCATTTTCTGAAGCCTACAGAATCCGGGTCACCCAGAAGTACTCAGGTACCTTTGGCCAATTCGATATTGTGCAGACCTGTTATCTGGTAGAGGATGGCGATGAGTGGACCTTACTCTGGTATTATCCAAATCAGAAAAATGAGGATACCTCGCAGGTCGACAAAAGTGACTGATCAGGAAATAATATTAACCCATACATTGAACCGAATTGTATCATTTACCTAACATGAGGCTCCAAAAATGCGAGACTTTTGTCGCATTTTTGGAGCTTTTTTTTTGTTTTTCTTGTTTTTATGGCTGTAAAGCCTTGACATTAGTCCCGGTGTCAAGTAAATTACGAGATAGATACAAAATGTATCATTTTTCAGCTTCTAACGACAAATAACAGGGACTTCAATGCTCCTTGTGAGGGGAAGGAATATCATTGATCGAAATGGACCGCTTTTACTGTGTCAGTTGTGGGATGATTGTGTCGGTCACTAGAAGCTCTGTCGAAATGAAGGAAGAGTGCAATGGAGGCAATCACGTATTTCGCACCGGATTCTACCGGAGTGAAATGCCGCTTGGATGCTGTGAAGCGTGTGTAGTTGAAGCGAAACGTCAGGGGAAATCCCAGTTTGCGGGACAATATACTAAAGATTATGATACACTATGTTCATATGAGAAACGGGCATGAATGATGTGCTCGTCCATGAAGGAGGGGATTGAATGCAGCAGGAGCCGGTCGTCCGGATTCAGGGCGTCAGCAAGATCATATCCTCCCGATCATTGGTCAGCGACCTGACTCTGGATATTTCTCCGGGGCAGGTTTTTGGTTTTTTAGGACCTAATGGCGCGGGGAAAACAACAACGATTCGGATGATGGTTGGACTGATGTCCATCAGTAAAGGTGACATTTTGATCTCGGGACACAGTGTGAAGAATGAATTTGAGAAGGCGGTAGCCCAGGTAGGAGCTATTGTAGAAAATCCGGAAATGTACAAGTTTCTGACCGGATACCAGAATCTCGTTCACTTTGCCCGCATGTCGCCGGGAGTTACGAAGGAACGTATTGCGGAAACGATTGAGCGTGTTGGGCTTACGGCCCGTATCCACGATAAAGTCAAAACCTACTCACTGGGCATGCGCCAGCGTCTGGGTGTCGCGCAAGCAATATTACATAAACCGAAGTTGCTTGTACTGGATGAGCCGACCAATGGACTGGACCCACAGGGCATACGGGAACTGAGAGACTATTTGCGTGAGCTCACCCGAGAGGAAGGTATTACGGTCTTTGTATCCAGTCATTTATTGTCGGAGATGGAACTGATGTGTGATACGGTGGCCATTATTCAGAACGGCAAGTTGATTGATGTAAGAAATCTTCGGGCTGAAGCTGGGGCGGATGCATTAATCGAAGTTGCTTTTGAGCTGAATGATGCTGACCGCGCTGCGGATCTGATTCAGGGTGCTACCGTTCAGGGCAATGTCCTGGTGATGCGTGTGTCTCGTGAGCAGATTCCGGATATCAATGCCAAGCTGGTTAGCGAAGGGTTTCAGGTATACGGTATTCGTAACGTGACTCACACCCTGGAAGAACAATTCTTGCAAGTCACTGGGGGTGGAGGCATTGGGTAGTTTTGGTAATCTGATATTGAATGAGAATATGAAAATTTTCCGTCGTCCCCGTACCTGGATCATGTTAGCCATTCTGGCTTTGATCTCACTGTTAATGCCAGTGTTATTGCGGGAAGGCATGGGAACCGATGGTGTTTCGTTCTGGCAAGCGGCGGTAACAACGATACAAATTGTGTTCTTTCTGAATACGATCTTCTGTGTCGTGATTGCAGCGGAAGCGGTAGCTGGAGAGTTTACCTGGGGAACCATTAAGCTGTTGCTGATTCGGCCATGGTCACGAAGCAAGATTCTGGCTTCCAAATATCTGACTGTGATCATCTTCAGTATTCTGAGTACACTGCTTGTCATTGTAATGGCAACCGGAATGTCCTATATGCTTTTCTCGCATGACACGCTGGACGCTCAGCCAGGAAGCAGCAGCTCAGCAACGAATTCACTAGCATTATGGGGATATTTGTACGTTGATCTGTTCATTACGCTTGCGATTGCCTTTATGGTGTCTTCCGTATTTCGTTCAGGTGCACTTGCGATTGGATTATCCCTGTTCATTATGTTCTCACAGAGCATCTTTTCACTCATATTTAATCCGGTCCGTTATGAATGGGCCAAGTATGTTCTATTCAACAACATGGATCTTAGCAAGTACATGACCTCCGGGGCGGATTTTGCGCTAATGGGTGGTCCAAGTGCAGGAATGACACTGGGTTTCTCCATTGCAGTCCTAGCGGTATATTACGTTATTTTCATGGTGATTTCCTGGGTTGTATTCAGCAAAAGAGATGTGGCAGGCTAACGCCTGCTTCTTTTTTTTGTTCCAATGCTGTTTTGGAAAGAAAAAAAGGGTATATTCAGCATTGCCTGTGGCATGACTGTCATTTAAGGGTACTTAGTATCATAAGTAAATGACTAGATATACATATGAACGCCGCAGTCACTTTGGCAGAGCAGCGCATGGAGGGATCACGTTTCTTGATAAATAACAAGTTCTACCGCATATGCACAGCGATTATTCTGCTACTGCTCATCGTGTATCTGGGGGAAAAAGTGAACTTTATTTTCAGCCCCCTGACCTCACTGATTCACATCATCATCATTCCGCTGCTGATTGCTGGTTTCTTCTATTATCTGCTGCGCCCGCTCGTCGATTATATGGAAAGGCATAAGATCAAGCGTGCATTGTCAGTTCTGATTATTTATGTCGTAATTGCATTAATACTTGCAGGTTTTAGTGTGCTTGTATGGCCTTCCCTGCGTGAACAATTGATGAATTTTGTGGAGAATGCTCCAGCGTTGGTTACTTCACTCAGCGATCAGTTGAATGCACTTGAAAAGAGCAATGTTGTATCCAGATACCTGCCTGATGATTCCAATCTATTCTCACGATTATCCGATGTTCTGAGCCAAGGGATCACTCAGGTAACCAATTATGTCTCCGGGTTATTCTCCGTGGTATCCAATCTGGTTATTATTCTGGCAACGTTCCCGATCATGTTGTATTACATGCTCAAGGAAGGCAGCAAGTTTGGAACGAATCTGACCTTATTGTTGCCAAGACATTATCGGAAGGACGGGGAAGAAACCGTCCATGAGATTGATGAAGCACTAAGCAGCTATATTGTTGGCCGGGTTATTGTTAATGTAGCCCTGGGGATTCTGATGTACATCGGTTTTCTCATTTTAGGTTTGCCTTACGCATTGCTGCTGACCGTTGTATCCATTATTCTGAACTTCATCCCTTATGTGGGTGCTTTGCTGGCAGCTATTCCGGTTGTCATTGTCGCGTTTATCGAATCACCTTCGATGGCGATCTGGTCACTGGTCATCATTGTGATCGCACAGCAAATCCAGGATAACCTGATCTCACCTTACGTCTATGGCAAGCAACTCGATATTCACCCACTGACTACCGTTATCCTTTTGCTCGTGGGTGCTGATCTGGGAAATATCTTGGGTATGATCATCGTTATTCCCCTGTATATGATTATAAAAATTATAGTTCGCAAGATCCATTATCGGATTGTTGAAGATAAGACTGAAACTTAAATGGAATTTGAAATACAACGCTGTCATGTGCCACTACTAATGTTTGTTATTGAATCACATCGATAAGCTCAACAGGATAAGCCGCATATCAATGGTGAAGGGTCAGGTAAGTTTGCCCTCGCCATGGATATGCGGCTTTTTTTCATACATATTGCTCACTCATGTTATATCTGTTATACTTGATATATAACAGATAACAAAAAGAAGGTGAACCCTTGATTATTCAACTGGATATGCAATCCGAACTTCCCATCTATTCGCAACTTGTTTATCAAATTATTGAAGGCATTGCTAGTGGTGAGTTACAGCTAGGTGAGGCGTTACCTTCGGTTCGGAATTTGGCCGCAGATATCGGTGTTAACCTCCACACCGTCAACAAGGCTTATACATTACTCAAGCAAGATGGATACATTCTGGTTCATAGACAAAAGGGAGTCGTAGTGAACCCTGATGGAATGCCTGGTTTAACGGATGATTTTTTGAAAAAGCAGCAAAGAGAATTTAGACCGATTATTGCCGAAGCGATCTGTCGCGGAATGACCAAAGAGGAACTATCTGCGGTGTTAGACCAAATGTATGATGATGTGAAGATGGGTCACAACAAAGAATAAAGAATCAAGGGAGTGTGTTTTGTATGCAACTATTTAGTATATTACCTATTATTTTAATCTTTGCTCCATTAGCCATACTTCTATCCTTTGCACCATATGTGACAAGGAAAACCATCAGCTTTGGGGTTACGGTAAGCGAGTATAATTACTACACACCCATCTTGCGTAAGCTGCGGAGTACGTTTGCTACCGTAAGTCTGATCGGAAACGGGATGATTATACTTGTCTGTCTGTATTTACTCCCATCTGCTAATGAAAAGTCTACGGCAATGATCACGGGTGTGAGCACAGTAATATTCATTGTGTACTGGTCAGCACTACACATCTTATTTCATTTCAAGATGAAAAAAATAAAGGGAACACTTACAACTGTAGAAGCACCTCAACGGGTTAAGATCGATACCACCTTCCGCCAAAATAAACTCACCTATTCCAACTATTGGTTTCTCATTCACATTGCTATTATCGTAGCCATTGCGATCATTTCAATCCTGAATTATAAGGCACTCCCTAACGTCATTCCAATGAAATATGATCTTCAGGGCAATGTCATTTCCAGTGCGCCTAAAACCTACCTCTCGGTACTGGCTATTAATCTTGTGCAGCTAGGCATCATTGCACTTATGATGTTGGTGAACTGGAGTATTAAAACAAGCAAACAGCAGCTTACTCCATCTAATCCTGCTCAATTTGCGGCTGATCATATCCGATTTCGCCGTAAGTGGTCCCTATTTACGATCATAACGGGGTTGCTTCTTACTATTTTATTTGCCTTCATTCAGATAAATATGTTCGTCCCGAATCTCGTCTTGTTAAAAGGTATTATCTTCATTACCCCTGTGCTGATCTTGTTAGGCGCGGTAGGGCTATCTCTCACAGGCAGACAAGGCGGTGGGAAAATTCGGAATCATCAAGAGGATCGTGAACGATCCAAGGAGCAGCCTGTGAATGACGATGAACATTGGAAGCTTGGTTTTATTTACTTCAATGCCAATGACCCTTCTTTTACCGTAGAAAAACGGTATGGAATAGGCTGGACAATTAACTTCGCTCGTCCACTATCTTGGGTCCTGTTGTTATTCATCATTGCTATTGTTGTTATAAGCAGAGTTCTGAGCCAATAAATGCTCATAGATCTATGCATATAATAGATGAAATTATTAGGAGGAGTTATTACAATGAACAATTGGAAAAAGCTATTACTTTCTCTTACTTTCGTAGGTCTCATCCTTCCGGTGACATCCATCTCAGAAGCTGCTGAAAAATCCGCTGGTAGTGAAAATTTAGTTCCTATTCGTGAGATTGCAGAAAAGAATGGAGCAGAGGTATCTTGGCAACAAAAAACAGGACAAATCACAATAAGTAGAAGTGAGCTTACTATTGTAGTTAAGGTAGGAGAGAAACAGGCGATAGTGAATGGGCAAGTCGTACCCTTAGACAATCCTGTTCAGTTAACGAAAGGAGTTGCCTTTATGGCTGGTGAATTTCTTGCCGAGACGCTGAAGGCAGCACCTGAGGACATATTCATTTCACTTATAAGTGAGGGTAACGGCAAAGAGGCTGCCAAGTATGTTCATACCTCTGTAAGTGGAGTGTTGTCACCCACGATGTTGAGTCAGCTGTGGGGAGCTTTAGAAGGACAAAATGGCAAAATTACAAGTGAAGCCATAGCTAAGCATGTAGAAAATAATACAGTGCATCGCAATGTTACCTATACGTTCAAAACAGAGCTGACTCGTTTAAATATTACGGTCAGAATGAATCATAACGGACTTGTGGATGATTTGCATATTGCCGCCGCTACGCCAGATGTGTATCAAAAACCAAGCTACGACGACCCATCTACCTATACAGAACAAGACATTACGGTTGGTCAGGGTGATTTAGCTTTACCAGGGGCATTAACGTTGCCCAAGGGAGAGGGACCTTTCCCGGCTGTCATTCTGGTACACGGATCTGGGC
The DNA here is from genome assembly GCF_000316035.1 of Paenibacillus sp. PAMC 26794. Lineage (GTDB taxonomy): Bacteria > Bacillota > Bacilli > Paenibacillales > Paenibacillaceae > Paenibacillus. The sequence continues at coordinate 87,885 of NZ_ANHX01000041.1, read as the reverse complement.
CTAGCAATCAAGATGCTGCCATTGGTGGTGCAAAGCCGTTTCGCGATCTTGCGGTAGGTTTAGCTTCACAAGGAGTTGCTGTATTAAGATACGATAAGGTCACGTATGAGCATACCTATAAGGTGGCTTCACAGCCTAAATTCACATTAAAACAAGAGAGTGTAGATCAGGTAAACGATGCAGTAGAATTCCTTAAAAAGAATGCACATATTGATTCTACAGCGATTTTTGTAGCTGGACATAGTCAAGGCGGGTTTGCAATGCCGTTAATCATTGTTGAGGATAAACAACATGATATTGCAGGAAGTATTTTACTTGCTGCACCAAGTAGTAGCTTTGTGGATGTGCTTACCGAGCAGCAGGACGAATTGGTAGAACGGATGAAGAAGCTAGGTTTAGACACGGATGTCATTCAAGGACAAGCTGATTTTTATAAAAATGTGGCTGCGATGGTTAAAGATCCAAAATATTCTGTAGATCATCTTCCTGAGGCGTTTCCACTTCATCCTGCTTATTGGTGGTTTGAGCAGAGAGATTATGTGCCTGCGGAACTGGCTAAAACACAAAATATCCCTATGCTTGTTATACAAGGCGAAAACGATGTGCAAGTGTCTATGCATCAATTCCAAACCTGGAAATCGTCTCTTCAAGGTCATTCCAATGTAACGTACAATAGCTATCCAAAGGTAAATCATCTTTTATCCAGCTATGATGGACTTTCAATCGGTCAAGAGTACGCTGAGCCATCTAATGTCTCCAAAGCCATTATCGATGATATTGCGAAGTGGGTATTAAGATAACATGGAGAAGTGACGGATGGGGCGAGATATAAGAAGAGGAGCACTTACCAAAATAGGCAAGTGCTCCTCTTCTTATTTATAAATTTGCTTTATTTAGACCAATTGGACTCTTTCTCGTCTTCATCTGTATAATCAGACATGGTCAGTGGTTCCTTGGGAACAACGGCCACTTTGTAGAACCGATTCTTGTCTTTTTCCAGCAAAACAAAGATTAGATTCTCGAACTCATATTCTTCCTGTTCGTTCATCTCGGGACGATGGCTGTAGAGCCAGCCACCAATGGTGTCCCACTCATCTGCATCCAGGCTGGACATAAACATGTCGTTCACCTTCGATAAGGAAACCTTGCCATCCATAATGACATAGTTCTCATTGATGACTTGGATATCTTCCACTTCGTCTGCGTCGAACTCGTCGCGGATCTCACCAACAATCTGCTCAAGTACATCCTCGATGGTTACAATTCCGGAAGTTCCGCCATATTCGTCGACAAGTACGGCGATATGTACGCCATCCTTCTGCATTTTCTTGAGTAAATCCTTCACAGGAGTTGTTTCGTGAACAGCGGATACAGGCTGAATCAGAGAAGACAGATCAACAGGTTCCTCATTTCCGTAAAGTTCCAGGAAGAATTGTTTCGTATTAATGATACCGATGATATCGTCTTTACTCTCATTCACTACTGGAAAACGGGTATATTGTTCTTCGCGAATGATCTCCAGGTTTTCCTCGTTCGTTCTATTCACATAAAGGCAGACCATATCGGTCCGGGGTACCATGATTTCTTTGGCTAACATCTCATCAAAAGCAAAGATCCGGCTTACATAACCGAACTCGGCTTGGTTGATTTTACCACTTTCAAAGCTTTCATTAATAATGATCTGCAACTCTTCTTCGGAGTGTGCATCTTCATGTTCAGAAGCAGGTTTGATTCCGAACAGTTTCACCAGTTGGTTCGCTGAGCCGTTTAATAGCCAGATAAAAGGATACATAATTCGGTTAAACCAGATGATAGGTGTAGATGTCAGCAGTGCAACAGTCTCGGCTTTCCGGATTGCAATCGTTTTTGGAGCGAGTTCACCGACCACAACATGCAGATACGTGATGGAAGCAAACGCGATAACAAATGATAAGAATGAAGAAACCGCCTCAGGAATTTGCAAGCTTTCAAACACAGGGTGGAGAATCTTCTCTACCGTCGGTTCACCCAGCCAACCCAAGCCCAGAGATGTAATCGTGATTCCAAGCTGGCAGGCGGACAAATAGCCATCCAGATTGGCAACGGCTTGTTTCACAGCCAGCGCACGCTTGTTTCCTTCTGCAATCATTTGGTCGATCCGACTCGGACGAACCCGTACCAGAGCGAACTCCACTGCAACAAAAAACGCCGAAAGTCCTATCAAAAAAGCAACCAATACTAAATTTAACGCATACCTCTCACTTTCCATTCACTGCTCTTCTCCTTTAGGTAATAAGTTTTTAACGAGTATTATATCTAATTTTACGTAAGAAGACCACCTTCTCATGAAGAAAAGAGGAAGAGTCTGGAAGGGGGAATGAGCAGATTGGCGTCACAATGCGGATCTGCTCCATGATAAATCTGATATGTAGATGGTAACACAGTCATAATATACAACCTATGAGCAGAAATTCGGATTACCAGAATCAAGTATTCCACGTGCTTATGTAAAGTTTTATCTAAGCAAACGTTACGAATAGGGGGTACATTGGGTATCTATGATTAGCTGTATACATAATCGTCAAAGCTGTGTAGGTGAGAGAAAGGCAAGGTCATGAAGCTTGCCACCTGAGGAGGAAGCCGAATGTTCTGGCTGGTCATTATATTAATCGTATTTATTTTCCAGGCTGCCACGATTCTTTTGCTGGAATTTCGTAATCCGGCTAAGGCTGTGGCTTGGCTGTTTATTTTGTTCTGCGTGCCTTTGATCGGTTTTGTAGTGTACTATTTTGTGGCGCAGGATTATAACAAACGAAAAAAACTTCGCAAGGGTGGATCGCGCATCTTCCGTGAAATGAAGGAAACGATCTGGGAACAAGCCCACATCATTGGAGATGTCAAACATATGCCTGGCGATCGTTTCAGTCACCAGCATCGATTGTTTAACCTGTTATCCCATCTGTCGGAGAGTCCGATTACGGGTTGTAACCACAGTACGGTACTCACAAATGGTGAAGAGGCATTTGCAGCAATGCTAAGGGAAATGGAAAAAGCCAAGCACCATCTGCATGTGGAATTTTACATTTTCCGTGATGATGTCATCAGTACGAAGTTTCAGGATGTCATGATTCGCAAGGCACAGGAGGGCGTGAAGGTTCGGTTTATCTGCGACGGTCTCGGCAGTCACAAGATGAAAGGGAGCTTTATCCGTAAACTTCAGGATGCAGGTGTGGAATTCCATTATTTTCTCCCACCGCTGATCGCTACGATTGACCGCAGAGTAAACTACCGGAATCACCGCAAAATAGTTGTTGTGGATGGACAGGTCGGTTTTGTGGGTGGCATTAACGTAGGTGATGATTATCTTGGACAATATCCAGAGGTGGGTTTCTGGCGGGATACACATGTGCAGATTGAGGGAGATGCCGTATATTTTCTGCAAAGTACGTTTCTTAACGACTGGAAATTGGCTGCTGGTGAGCGAATTACTGAGCCCCAGCTTGCAGGATTATTTCCTCCCCATATATGTAGCGGGGAAGAACGAATTCAGATACTGGCTAGTGGACCGGATCAGGACTGGGATGCCATTCAGGAAATGTGTTTTGGTGCCATTTCTGTAGCCTGTGACCGGATCTACATTACCACGCCTTATTTTATACCTGATCCTGCACTGTATGAGGCACTCAAAACAGCTGCTGTCAGTGGTGTCGATGTGAGAATTATCATTCCGTATCAATCCGATTCAAGGCTTGTGCATCTGGCCTCACTTTCATATGTGGAGGAACTGTTGCGAGCAGGTGTGCAGTTCTTCCAATATCGTAAAGGTTTTGTACATGCCAAAGTGATGATTGTAGATGAGTTGCTCGCTACAGTCGGAACAGCCAACATGGATATGCGCAGTTTTTTCTGCAATTTCGAGTTGACGGCTGTCCTGTTTGAGTCCTCTGCGATTCATCGTTTGATCACTGACTTTGAACGTGATCTCGGGGAATGCAGTCAGATCGATGGGAAGGTATTTCAGAAGCGTTCACGATGGCAAAAAGGCGCAGAAATGCTTTCTCGGATGCTTTCTCCGCTTCTTTAGCCGATTTAGGGCAGATTTCTGAAGATAAGTTCACTTTTTGTGAATTTATCTTCTTTTTGCTAAGTATTTTGCGCAAATTTGATCTTTTATGATATAATAGATATATAAATCATGTCTTGGCGAAGGAGGGGAGTCTGCGGGAAACAGGCTCTCTTTTGCTCTCTGTTGAAAGTGTAACCGGAATTAAGACAATCTTGAATCCATTTCATATAGCCTTTAGATGCTTGAGCTCGTACTGACAGGGTACGTATAGAATCAATCTTTTTGTTCTTCTATATGTAGGTTCCCCCGTGGAGTATTTAAATGATTTATGAAATGGATTCACATACTGATCCAACGGGGGGGATACCATGTCCAATGTTACGGTTAAAGAATTAAAAGAATTAACATCCAAGGCGGACCGGAATGTAAAGAGCTCGGTGTTTACGCTGAAGCTTCTGCAACGTATTGTGATGATTCTGGTCGGTGCTGCACTTATGGCTGTGTCACTCGAAGTATTTCTCGTGCCCAATGGCGTTATTGATGGTGGGATTACGGGGATTTCAATTATGGTGTCAGAACTTACACATCTGCCACTCGGATTATTCCTGACCTTGCTCAACTTGCCTTTCCTGATTCTGGGTTACAAACAAATTGGTAAAACATTTGCGTTATCTACACTGCTTGGGATCGTTGTGATGTCCATTGGAACAACATTGTTACACAAGGTTCCTGCATTAACACCGGGTGAACCGCTGCTCGGAGCTGTGTTTGGCGGATTGATCTTGGGGGTTGGGGTTGGTTTGGTTATTCGATCTGGCGGTTCACTGGATGGTACAGAGATCGTTGCCATTCTGCTGAGTGAAAAATCACCACTGTCTGTAGGACAGATTGTACTATTCATTAACGTCTTTATTTTCGCAGGTGCAGGATTTGTGTTCGGCTGGCCGAATGCCCTGTATTCCATGATTGCCTATTACATTGCGATGAAGATGATTGATATTGTGAATGAAGGATTGGATCAATCCAAATCGGTATGGATCATTAGTGAGAAGTATCGTGATATTGGTTCGGCCTTGACGGACCGTCTCGGTCGTGGAGTTACTTATCTGGATGGAGAGGGTGGATTCAGCGGAGATGAGAAAAAGATCATTTTCGTCGTGATCACTCGTTTGGAAGAAGCGAAGTTGAAGTCCATCGTTGAAGATTGGGACCCGCAAGCCTTTGTGGCGATCGGTAACATTCATGATGTGAAGGGCGGACGATTTAAGAAAAAAGGTATCCATTAGCGATTGATATATACATGAATGATAATAGCCGACACCCTTGTGATGAGGGAGTCGGCTATTTTTTCTTCAAATGTTTGAGAATGAGCTCTACCGGTTGGGGTTCAACAGCTGCGATTAAATCACCGGTTTGGTTCAAGCGTTCAATAATGTTCATTAGATGGTAATCCTGGATGGAGACGTTGCTTCTAACCTCATCCCAGGTAAGGGGTGTAGAGACAGTGGCGCCGGATTTGGCACGTGGTGTATAGGGAGCGGCAAGGGTCTTGCCTCCATAATGCTGGAGATAGTCAAAATAAATGCGGTCTCCACGATCCTTTTTGAGTCGTTCCAGTGTGAACAGATCCGGGTGCTTCTGAGTGACATATTTGCCCACAAAATAACCGATATCCCGTAATTCATCAAAGGTTATACCTTGAATAATCGGAACGATGATCTGAACTCCTGTTGCGCCCGAAGTTTTGGGAATGGACCTCAGACCAAGGGAAGTCAGGGTTTCGCCAACGATGAGTGCAGCTTGCATGATCCGGGGTTCATGTTCCTGAGAGGGGTCCAGATCAATCATCCATTCACTGGGCAGATGGCTTCCCACAGTATGCAGAGAAGGATGAAATTCAAGTGCGGCCAGATTGCCAAGCCATAACAATTCGGGAAGTCCGTTCATGACCACATAGCGGATGCCGTCGTGAACTTCAGTGCGCACATAATCTGGTACAGGCTCAGGGGCATTCTTTTGATAGAAAAATGTTCCTCCAGCGCCGTGGGGATATCTTATCGTGGTGAGAAGTCGATTGCTCGTATACGTGAGCAGATAAGGAGCGAGAGCGGCCAGCTTTTGCAGATAGATGGCTTTGGTGACACCCGCATCCGGCCATAACAGCTTGTCCGGGTTTGTTACGGTCAGCTCAGTGCCGTCTATTATGATGGTTCCTTGGATCTTGGGGGCCATAGCAGAATACCTCCTATACGTGTAATCAATTCTGGACTGACTCATTGAAGAAGCTGGTTCGCCAGACAATCCTCACGGGTTACATCCGCGAAGGTCTGAATACTGGGATGGCGTAGAGTGTGATGATGAGTCAACTCCATATATTGCACTTTGACTCCTATTCGCGGTTCCACCCAGGTGGTCTCTGCACTGCGCTCGGGTACATTATGGAACGGGCTGTCCTGCCTGATCAGAGGCTCGACTTGATGTGTGAGTTCCCGCCACGTATTGGAGTTCAATTTGCCAGTCCCGACATGACCAATATAGACAAAGTTAGGCCCATTATATACACCGACCGCGACGGCATTCACAATACCGCTCCGGTACGTGACTCCCCCGATCATGGCATATACGTCATGCATGATTTTGACCTTCTGCCAGCGCTGGTCCTTGCCCTGTATGCCATAACTGCTGGTGAGATCCTTGCAGACGATGCCTTCCATCTGATGTTGTCTCATGACCGTAAGCAGGGAAGAGGCATCAAGCGTATTGGTGACCTCCTGAACATGGGGAGCGGTGTTAAGGACCTCGTGCAACAGGCGCTGTCGATCTGCCAAAGGCTGATCCGTCACCCATTTCCCCTCATAGAACAGGATATCAAATACCATATATGTGACCGGAATCTGATGTATGGCTTGCGCGATACCTTCGGGTCTGCTCATCCGATCCCGCCGAAGAACGTGATAAAACGAAGGTTTTCCGGTGTCCGGGTCCAGCGCAATAACTTCTCCATCCAAGATATAGGAGGATCCTGAACATAAATTGCGTGGTGTTACCAGCTCGGGATATTGTGCGGTTCGATCATGTAATCTGCGATTCACGAGGCGCAGCTCATGCCCGTCCTCATAGGCAAGCATGCGGACTCCATCCCACTTGACCTGGGCAATCCATTGCGTCCCTGTGGGCAAAGTATCTCTGGAGATGGGTTCGAACGGAATCAACGGTTTGAACATGGGGAACTCCTTCCTCGTACACCAATTAGCGCAGGTTAATTCGGAATTTCACTATATTTTTTGAAGCGGGACTTCATATGATGTACCAGAATGAGCAGTAACGGAAGTGCTATACCACAGGTCAGATCCCAATCAATCCAATAGGGAATAACGACCTTGAGATAAAAGTTCTCGTTCGGAGAGATTAGAATAGACATGGCGAGAATAAGCATGGCACCCGGCAGGATCAGAGAACGGTGACTGGACAAGCGAAACAGGTGAGCGACGCCCAGGACAAAACCGTAGAAGAACAGAGCGGCTTTGAAGAAAACAGCGATAATCCAGACCGATGCTATGAAAGCTTCGATGCGTTGCATAAAGTTTCCGATATTGATCTTCTGTGAAAGAATGAATGAAGCGAACCAGTGATGCTGGGTCATCCATGGTCCCATGACGAGCAGACACATACTTAGCGTCAGGGTGAGTAACAATCCGCCAATCATCCCTGCTAACAGGATGTCCTTCTCCAGATGGGGCTCATTTTTTGTGTAGGGAAAAAGCATCATGAAGATGCACAGTTCACAGTAGGGATATGTGAGTACAGCAACAAAACCTTTGAATGGATCAAGAAACCCTTGTGCTAGCACAGGTTGGATGTTAGCTAAATGTATATGGGGGATTAGAAACACCGTCAGAAAAAGCAGAAACAACACGATCAGAGGAAGAAAGACCTCAGCAGTCTTACCAATGCTCTCCAGACCCGACAGAAGCCCCCAGACAAGCGAACACATAAAAACCAAATGCAGAATCAGTAATGGAGATTCCGGCAAGATCTGGGTAGACATAAAATCGCCAATCTCCCTAATGAACGTTGAGGTACTGATCAGGAAATAAAAGAGATAAAAAGAGCCAAACAAGGTCCCGATCCAGGGTCCCAGTGTTCGAAGGGCATTTTGAATCAGATTTAACCGGGGATGCAGTTTGTAGGCAACAAGCATAATGAAGAGTATGCCAAGGCCCCCTGCGACACCCAACAAGGCTGATAACCAGGCATCCTGATGAGCGTAGGATGTGATCATGGAAGGGAAGACCAGAATTTGCTCCCCAATTGTGCACAGGAACAGGAGTGAAGCGAGCTGTCTAACAGTCAAACGTCCCTTTTCGATCATGAGGTATCTCCTTAACATATCTTGTCTATGTATTGGTTAGAATGCACCAATTGTGACAGTTTTATAAAAGCCAACTCAAAAAGCCCGTGCAGCCGATCTCTCTGTGATGTAGAGAAATCAGTTACCCGGGCTTAATAAAATGAGGTTAAGCAAACATATTGTAATGCCTAAATAAAATCAGTTCGCAGTTGTCAGACGTATACGAATATTTTGTGGGTCTACCGTAAACCAGGTACCCTCCACTTGTGTAACGACTGCACCGGATTGACGCAATTGTTCAAGTGCCTGATCCAATTGTTCCTGTGTGGCGTACACAATGGTGAAGTAGTCAATTCCTGTAGCGTTATCTGGATTGACAGGTGCATTCACTCCCGCCCAGATATTAAGTCCCAGATGATGATGATAGCCGCCTGCGGATACAAATAGTGCTGACATGTTGGCGAAGTTACCCACGATATCAAAACCGAGTATGCCGGTGTAATAGTTGCGGGCTTCTTCCAGGCTGCGGACGTGGAAATGTACGTGACCAATAACGGTGCCAGCAGGCAGACCCTGCCAAGGTTCATTCTCCGATATGGCAAACAGGCTTTCCACATCAACAGGATCACTTGCCATCACGTAATTATTGTCGCTATCCCGTTTCCAGGTGTCACGTGCACGGTCAGCATAGATTTCAATCCCGTTCAGATCGGGATCGGAGATATAGAAGGCTTCGCTGACCAAGTGATCGCCTTGGCCGATATCGATACCGGATGCGGCCAGATTACGAAGAGCAAGACCCAGGGACTTACGGTCAGGCAGCAGGATGGCGAAATGATACAAGCCAGCGTGTGAGCGTTCCGGCAGGGTAATTCCATCCGTGAGTTCTTCCAAACGCAGCAGGGATTGTTTTCCGTCGGCTGTCAACGTAGCCACTTTGCCACTCCGCTCCAGTAATTTCAATCCAACCACATCGGTATAGAACTTAATTGAACGGTCTAGGTTCATAATTCGCAGACTCACTTCACCCAGATGGGTTGTGGCAGGAATTTGATACGTCGTATTCATAATGGTTTCCTCCTGATAATAGATAATATGGGTTCTCGTTTGATTGTGTATATGCGTTGAAAACGGATTATTTAATTGCATCCTGTTGAAGCAGAATTACAGGGTGACTGTATAATCATAAATAAGTTACTTTTCATAAGTTAATATAAAATATAAATCAGCTTTCGTCAATCGTATTTTACGATTATAGCTGGAGTTTTATTGACTAGAACTGCTTCAATAGTTCTGTAAAACAAAAAATCCGACTGTGAAGCCGGATCGGAGTAAACATCATTACATGAGTTATATAACGGAATCGTTCTTGCCCGGGCGACAGTCAAACTTTTGGTTTGGGTGTCGCCTTTTTTCTTTTGGCTGGTGCAGCAGGTGTATCGGATTCTCCTCCGGCAACCGCTTGAGCGGGCGTTTTTCGCGGTGCACGTTTCTTAGGTTTGGCGGTTGTTGTACCTGGGTCAGCTGGAATGGGCTTCACTGCCTCGATGCTTGCCTGCAAGGCAGCCATCAAATCCATTACATTAGCTTCAGGTTTGGCAGGAGCAATCTTGATTTCTTCGCCCGCCACTTTGTGTTGGATAAGATCCAGCAGTTTGCTGCGATAGTCATCGGTATATTTACCGGGTTCAAAAGGCGTGGACAATTGATCAATCAGCAGCTTTGCCATCGTGAGTTCCTTCTCATTCACGTTCTGCACTTCCGGCAAGTTGGGCACCTGGGAGACAGGACGAATCTCGTCCGGATAGAAAATCGTCTCCATGGAGAGGCAATCTTCCAGTACACGTATGGCAGCGAGACTGCTCTTCGAGCGAATGGAGATTTTGGCGATGCCAATTTTGCCGGTATCCCGCATCGCGTTCATTAACAACTGGTAGGCATTTCCACCCGCCTGATCGGGCGATAGGTAATATGTTTTTTGAAAATAAATCGGGTCAATCTCAGTCAAGTCCACAAAATCCAGAATGGTAATGGTTTTGCTGGTGGAATCATTCAACGCTTCCAATTCATCTTTCTCGAAGAGAACAAACTTTCCTTTTTCATATTCATAGCCTTTGGTGATCTCTTCCCACTTCACGTCCACTTCACAGGAGGGACATTGACGGACATAAGCGAGCGGGCTGCCGCAGACTTTATGGATATAGCGCATGGAGATGTCTTTGTCTTCGGTAGCCGAGAACATTTTGACAGGGACATGCACAAGGCCAAAACTGATTGCCCCTTTCCAGACGGTATGCATAGATCGGCTCCTTTCAAAAGGTTGTTCAAAAATTCCGCCTTCTCGGTACTGAAAACCGGACTTTTTGAACACGGATTTATATTCAATAGTATGGGCATCTGGAGCAAGGGATAATCGTGTTATGGACGAACGAATTCGTATGGTTCGGCGAGACTCGGGGATGATAACAGAAACATGCTTGGATTCCGACAGGATGACGAGCATGGGATAGGTAGTTATTCTCGCAGCACATATGCCGGGAGGTGCAATATTGAAGAACAGACGTGATGAGGAAGAAGCACACAAGCATACATTTTCTCCGTATCCTCTTGCCAAAGCCGAAAGTGCTGAAGAATTCTATACACCTGCTACAGCTATAAACTGGGAAGCGGTCACTTCGGAAGAATTGCCCCTTGATCGGGAGTCGTTCATGCTCGATATTGACCGGATGGTGAATGAAGGGTTAGGCGGGGGACAGGTTACGGAAGATAACGGTTATATTGGTGAAAGTACAACAGATAGCATGGTTCGGGAATCACATGATGATCCGGAAGGGGAGTATGAATAAGATGATGGATGCGAAGCGCGCCAAAGCGATCTATGATTCGAAGGATACCATTGCCGTTACATTGGAGGGAGATCCAGTCTGGATCGAGAATGTGGATGAAGCTAATGGCATGGCGACCGTGCAGGTTGGCAGCAGGCCGGGAAATACCCAGACGGTTCGTGTGGATCGTTTGGAGGAGTAGATACAAGTAGCATATAGTTATTGAGGGATTCGAGAATGAATAAAAGCTGAAATATATGCATAACACGGCCGGTACCGAGAGGTGCCGGTTTTTTGGTTTTTCCTAGTAGGTGTCTGAAACTTCAAAGGAAGCGAGTTTTGAGACACGTCTAATAATGCATGTTATATTTCCGCTTGCCTCCTTGGATGTTGCGGGGGAAGAAAGGGACCGATATAATAAGGTTCAAAGTGAACTCAGGCGGCTGGACCGCCAAAGGTGGGGCGAATATTGAATCAGACGCACGAGCAGTGGGTGTACCAATCCCATGGCATTGCAGATACAGAAGCACTCGCTTCCGCACTCGCCAGACAGGCAAATGCCGGCATGGTGATTGCTTTGGATGGTGATCTGGGCGCGGGAAAAACGGCATTTTCACAGAAATTTGCCTGGCATTTGGGTGTACGTGATGTGGTAAGCAGTCCCACATTCACGCTAATCAAGGAGTACGAAGGGCGTCTGCCTTTATATCACATGGATGTATATCGCATATCGCTGGAAGAAGCGGATGAGCTTGGACTTGATGAATATTTCTATGGAGCCGGAGTCAGTCTGGTGGAGTGGTCGAGTATCATTCCCGAATTGCTGCCGCAAGAGCACTTGCATGTGCAGATTGAAACAACGGGCCTGGAGGATCGAACGATTACACTGGACGGGTACGGCGAGACTTATGCAGCCATGTGCCGACAGTTCAGACAGAATGGAGTCAAATGATGATGGAAGATTTACAAAAAGAGCCGCGTCAGCGGTTTTTGGCGTTGGATACATCCACCGCAGTGATGGCAGCTGCGATGATGGAAGATCATGCGCTTCTGGAAGAACGCAATGAACGGGCTGAGCGCAACCATTCGGTACACGTCGTACCGGTGATGGAGCAGTTGCTGGCCGCCAGCAGCACACAGCCTGGGCAACTGGACGGCATTGCCGTCGGCGTTGGCCCAGGCTCGTACACGGGCATCCGCATTGCGGTGACCGCGGCGAAGACACTGGCCTGGGCGTGGGACATCCCCGTAGCCGGGGTGTCCAGCCTTCAGGCCATCGCCTGGGGCGGCTGGCACAGCGGCCTTGCCGCCAAGGCAGAAGCTGCGGCAGAGGATGCCGCAGCAGGGGCTGGCGGAACGCCATCCGCGGACCAGGGCAGCACAGGTGCTGCCCCTGTCCACTGGATCGTTCCGCTTGTGGATGCACGGCGCGGTCAAGCGTGCACCGCGCTGTTTGCCTCCGCCGGGAGCGATGCGCCCCGGCGTCTGGCGCCTGATGCCATCCGCAAGATGGACGGATGGCTGGAAGCCCTCGCCGCCCGCATGGCGGAGGCGGCGCCGGAAGAGCGGCCCGCAGCCGTCTGGATCGTCGGCGAGACGGGCCCTCATGCTGCGGCAGCGGCGGAGCTTCGCTGCCCCGCAGGAACGGCGCTCCAGCTCGTACCTTATGAGCTGGAAGGCCGCTGGGTTGGGCGCCTTGGCGCCGCCGCGCTGCTTGCAGGTCAGCGTGATGACGTGCATGCGCTGGTGCCAAACTACACCCAGCTGTCTGAAGCGGAAGCCAATCTGCTGCGCAAAGGCTGAAGGGGGAGGGGAAGCAGATGGACAACGTGGCGAATAATAAGCAGGAAGCAGCGCTTCAGTTCAGGTTCATGACACTCGCGGATATTCCCGATGTGATGGAGATTGAACATGAGGCCTTTACCCTGCCCTGGACGGAAGAAGCATTTCAAAATGAATTGACACACAATCAGTTTGCTAAATATATGGTGATGGAATTGGAAGGCAAGGCCATTGGCTATGCAGGTATGTGGACGATCATGGATGAAGCTCATATTACCAATATTGCAGTCAGAGGCGCGTATCGTGGACGCAAGCTTGGTGAAAAGTTACTGGATGAATTAATGAGTACAGCGGCTTATCTCGGGATGGAACGAATGACGCTGGAGGTCAGAGTCTCGAACAGCATTGCACAGCGTTTATATCAGAAAAAAGGGTTTGAATCGGCGGGTCTTCGTAAAGGGTATTACTCCGATAATGGGGAAGATGCGATGATTATGTGGGCGAACTTGCCGTCTGCAGGCCGGAGCGGCGAAGAGGAAGGAAGCGTACTGGATTCATGAACGAACTCAATGAAAAAATAAATTCTGCACCATCCTATATTTTGGCGGTGGAGACAAGCTGTGATGAAACATCGGTAGCTGTAGTTAAGGATGGGAGAGAAGTGTTATCCAATCTGATCTCAAGTCAGATCGAGACGCATAAGGCATTCGGTGGTGTAGTACCTGAAGTGGCTTCACGCAAACACGTTGAAGTCATTACGTTGATGCTGGAACAAGCGATCGAACAGTCCGGCATTCGTCCACGTGATCTAAGTGCAATTGCCGTAACACAGGGGCCTGGACTGGTCGGAGCACTGCTGGTGGGTATCGTTGCGGCCAAAACGATGGCGATGGCACTGGGCAAACCGCTCATTGGTACACATCATATTGCGGGGCATATCTATGCCAACCGACTTACTCATGAACTGCAATATCCAGCGATGGCACTGGTCGTATCCGGTGGACATACAGAACTCGTGCATATGGAATCCGAGGGTAAGTTCAAACTGATTGGTCGTACACGTGATGATGCCGTAGGCGAAGCGTATGACAAAGTAGCACGTGCACTGGGTTGTCCTTATCCGGGAGGCCCGCATGTGGACCGGATGGCGTCTGAAGCGGAGGATGTAGTGCCATTACCACGGGTATGGCTGGAAGCAGGTTCGTACGATTTCAGTCTCAGTGGTCTGAAGTCTGCTGTACTGAATGTGCTCAACCAGGCCAAAATGCGCGGAGAAACCTTGGAGCCGTCTGCGGTAGCACGTGGTTTCCAGGAAGCTGTTGTTGAAGTACTGGTGGAGAAAGCGGTTAGAGCTGTTCGTGAGTATGGTTCACGTCAACTGTTATTATGCGGTGGTGTTGCAGCTAACCGGGGGTTACGCTCGGCATTACAGGAGCGATGCACGAAGGAAGGGCTTGAACTGTTAATCCCGCCAATGGAATATTGTACGGATAACGCGGCCATGATTGGAGCGGCTGCGTATCTGAAATGGCAGCGGGGAGAAATTGCTGAATTTGATGCCAAGGCAGATCCAGGACTTTCCTTGGAGGAATGGTCCGTTCAGTCCGTATAGGCAGGCAGTTTGAGATTAAGAGTTGACAGCAGGGATGTAAAGAATGTATATTTAGTTACAAATTTAAACAGGAATTTATCTTCCTGAGCTGATAAACGCGATGAACAGGAATAGTAAGGTCATTCCCGGTCTTAGAGAGCTGCGGTATGGTGCAACGCAGTCGAAGGAAACCTGAAACTCACCTGGAAGCGGAACGATGGAACACGGTGACTCCCCGGGAGAATCCGAAGGCCGATCATGGCCCAAAGTACATGGTTACGGGTTGCCTCCGTGAATGGGCCGTTGTCGGTAGAACCGTTATTACAAGGATCGACTGACGATAACTGAGGGGGCTTTCAGGCTGCTTCAAGTGATTCGGATATGCGAAAGCATTCAGGAGTTGTCTTGAATGAACAGGAAGGAAGTCAACAAGAGTGGTACCGCGAAGGTGAACAGCCTGTCGTCTCTTGCATTATTGCATGAGGTGGCAGGCTTTTTTTGATTTTCAAAATAAGGATGAATGAAGTTAGGTCATATTATAAATGTGATGAACGGGAGCAGTAGAACGATAAAGCGCTCAGAGAACTGCGGGGTGGTGCGACGCAGTGGCTGGAATCCTTCGAATCTCGCCCGGGAACGGAGCTGTGGAAGCGTGGGGACGATATCAATCGCCCAGTTGTCCTGATGGACAACAACATGTGTTACACAGCAACGGTTAACCCCCGTTATAGGGTGTTTCTCCGAATTCCAGTGGTGTCGTGCGTGTACGTATATCCAGCGGATCGGAGACGACGAGGTGGATGGAGTCCGGCGCAAGCCTGGCCCATCAAGCGAGAGTGGTACCGCGGAGGGGATAATAACCCGCCGTCTCTTATATGAGATGGCGGGTTATTTGTGTTTGCTGCCGGCAGCAGGGTGGGCATGGGAAGAACCATATGGAGATTGAAGAATCAGAAGGTCAGGGTGTAAGTCGACGTACACTCTGTCATGAGGGTAAGCAGGATATAAAACGAACGAGTAATGAACATTGAACAACAAGTATAGGCACTAAACATTCACAGGTATTAGTGATCACCAAGGACTAAGCTACAAACAACATACGCGTTTACAAACAAAGTATATAACAACAGTGACGGCGATCAGCGGGTGTTCTGTGGCTCGTGGGTCACAACGAAACGATTATAAAAATTTGATGGAGGTTGATGGATATGACAACAACTAATAACAAACGCATGATTGAGATTTTTGATACAACGCTGCGTGATGGAGAACAGGCACCAGGAGCAAGTCTGCAACCCGAGCAAAAGATTGAACTGGCACATCAACTGGCTTCTCTGGGTATCGACGTCATTGAGCCTGGATTCCCGATCTCCAGTCCAGGTGAGTTCGCGGCGGTTCAGGCGATTTCGAGACAGTTGCAGAACGTGGAGATCTGTGGATTCGCGCGTGCGGTCAAAGGTGATATCGATGCAGCAGTTCAAGCAACAGCGGATGCAGCACGGCGCCGAATTCACCTGTTTATCTCTTCTTCGGATATTCACATTGAGCATCAACTGCGCCGTCCGCGCAGTGAAGTGGTGGCTACCGCTCGTGAGATGGTATCTTATGCACGTCAGTTCACGGACATCGTAGAGTTCACAGCTATGGACGCTGCCCGTACCAAAATGGACGATCTGATTGAAATGGTTGAAGTCGCCATTGAAGCCGGGGCCAGCATTATCAATCTGCCGGATACGGTCGGATATGCCCTGCCACATGAGTATGGTGAGATGTTCCGCCGGGTGCGTGAGGGTGCAAGAGGTGGCGATCAGGTTCGCTATAGTGCCCACTGTCATAATGATCTGGGTTTGGCTGTAGCCAATAGCTTGGCTGCAATTGCCAATGGAGCTACCCAGATTGAAGTGACCATCAATGGTATCGGAGAACGGACGGGGAACTGTGCACTGGAAGAGCTGATTATGGCGCTGGAGACTCGGGGTGACGCAATTGGTGCAACGACGAACATTAAGCTGAATCAGCTGTATGAGACTTCACGTCAGATTAGCCGTGCGATGCACTTCCCGATTGCGTACAATAAACCGGTGGTGGGACGTAATGCATTCCAGCATGAATCAGGCATCCATCAGGATGGTCTGCTGAAGAATCGGAACACCTATGAGATTATGGACCCGGAAGCGCTGGGTATTCCACGCAGCATGATTATTCTGGGCAAACACTCCGGTCGTCACGCCCTGAAGGATCGGGTTCGCAAATACGGTTTTGAACCGGATGAGCAACAGATGGAGCAATTGTATGAGGTATTCAAAGAAACCGCAGACCAGCAAAAAGTGGTCAGTGACGACCAGTTATTGCAGATGGTTAGCCAGACCATGAATATTCCTGCACAGGATTATGAGCTGGTTGAATTGCAGGTGACGGCGGGCAGCATGACGGATCGGATGGCCGCCGTACGTATTCGCACAAGCGCTGGAGAACATTCTTACTCCGCTGTTGGCGGTGGACCCGTGGATGCAACCATCCGTGCGATTGGTCAGAGCATTTCCGATGATATTGCATTTGTTGATATGGAGATGCATGCCTTGAGTGGTGGAGAGGGTGCAAGCGCAGAAGCTGTAGTTACCGTGGAGCGTGCAGGACGTGAGTTCCGGGGAACGGCAACACATAATGATATCGTCATGGCTGCCGGTCTTGCTTATGTAGCAGCTTGTAATGCTGCTGGGCTGAAGGCCGAGTCTTCCGAACATCATGAACAAGAAGCACATGCGTAAAACATCTTTTTCCAGATCGTATCTACAGCGGCAATAGTAGCAATTGCAATTCGATGTAAATATGCATGGCATATAGTAAATAAATGACGGGCAGGCCTTGAACGACAAAGGTCTGCTTTTGTCTTATTATGGAGGAGCATTGAGGAGTGGAAAGATGCATTTGTCAAGGTGTGACTATAGTTATCCACATATCCAGTGAAAATTGTGGGTAACTACCCCAAAGCCAAACCAGTATAGTTTTCGAAACAAAAAGAGTTTAGGGGATAGAATGACTCCTTACTATCAACAAAGTTGTGGATAATGTGGATAACTTAGTGGATAAATATGGTTTTTGTGTGTAAAAGGCTATTCTACCGCTGTATAATTAAGCTTATTAATATGCTTGCTATCTTGATTTCTTGTGGATAAGTGTGAGGGGGAATCATACAAAAATATTTCTCTTCTTTCGAGTGAATTTGACAAAAGCCAAAATATGTCCCACGACCTCCATATGTTAGAGTTCAATCTCAAGGAATATAACAAACATAAGGAGCGAAATAAGCATAGCTTCAATATACTCCTCCTCAACATACTCCTCCTAAACAAACAAAAAGCCGATCCCAATAAGGAATCAGCCGGTGGTACAACTATACTTGTATGGACGCGATCAAGCCATGGTCTGAGTCTGTACTATTCGTACTATTCCATAGCTAGTTCTTCCCAGTCCTCGTATGCCTTGGTGAGTTCTGCTTTGTGTTCCTCCGATTGTTGCTGGAGTTCTTGCAGCTTCATATAATCCTGATAGATTTCAGGCAGAGCCATCTGTGCCTCAAGCTCTGTAATCTTCGTTTCCAGCTCTGCAATCTGTTGTTCCAAAGCTTCTTGCTTGCGTTGCCGGTTACGCTCTTCACGCTTCGCCTGTTTTTCCGCTTCGAATGAAGCCGCTCCGGATTTTTCGGTTGTGGCTGTGTTCAGATCGGATTTGGACGAGTTCTTGGCTGAAGCCTGACGTGCCTCAGCAGCTTCACGTGCGATGTCCTCAAGCTCCTGTTTTTTCTCCACATAATCATCGTAATTACCGAGATATTGTTCTGTGCCGCCTGGATGAAGCTCAACAATGCGTTCAGCCATTTTGTTGAGGAAGTACCGGTCATGGGAGATGAACAGCAGGGTGCCTTCATAATCCATTAATGCCGCTTCCAGCACTTCTTTGGCAAACAGGTCGAGATGGTTCGTAGGCTCATCCAGAATGAGCATGTTGGCTTCCTTCAGCATCAGCTTGGAGAGAGACACACGTGCTTTCTCACCGCCGCTGAGGGAGGAGATTTTCTTGAGCACATCGTCACCGCTGAACAAAAAGTTCCCCAGTACGGTCCGAATGCGTGCTTCTTCCATCCCGGGATAGGCACTCCACAGTTCTTCCAGAACCGTGTTGGACGGATTGAGCCCAGTCTGTTCCTGATCATAATAGCCGATCTGCACTTTTGTTCCCCATTGGATCTCCCCGGTTACCGGACGTAAACTTCCCGTAAGACACTTCAGCATGGTGGATTTACCAATACCGTTTGGTCCAATCAGAGCAACCGTTTCCCCGCGCCGTAGATCGAAGGATACATTGCGGAACAATGGAGAAGCCTCGTCATAAGCGACAGAAAGTTGATCCACACGAAGTACTTCCTTGCCTGACATAACGGCGGTTTCGAAGGAAAAATGGGCTTTTTTCAAATCTCCCATCGGTTTATCAAGCCGCTCCATTTTGTCGAGGGCTTTGCGCCGGCTTTGCGCCCGTTTGGTCGTCGAAGCACGTACGATGTTTTTCTGAACAAAATCTTCCATCTTGGAGATTTCGCCTTGCTGTTTCTCATATTGCTTCATCTGAGTTTCATACTCGGCAGCCTTGAGCTCCATATAACGGCTGTAATTGCCCGTATATTTTTTGGAGCGGTGACGTTCGATCTCAACGATGGTTGTTACGAGTCGATCAAGGAAGTACCGGTCATGGGATACCACGAGCAGTGCGCCTGAATAACCTCTCAGATAATCTTCCAACCAAGTAAGGGTGGCGATATCAAGATAGTTGGTAGGCTCGTCCAGCATGAGCAGATCAGGTGCCTGAAGCAAAATACGAGCAAGCGCAAGGCGTGTCTTCTGCCCGCCGCTCAGAGTAGCAATGGGGGTGTCTGGCGAAAATTCGCCGAATCCCATCCCGTGCAGTACGCTGCGAATGCGGGTTTCCATTTCATAACCGCCATGGTCCTTGAACCAGTCGGAGCGTTTCGCATAACGTTCCAGCAGGTCAGCATACTTTTTCTCATCTTCCATCTGGGCAGGGTCGGCAATATCGCGTTCCATCTGACGCAAATCGGCTTCAGCCTGTGTCAGGTGAGCGAAGACGTTCATCATTTCTTCCCAGATGTTACGGTCGGATTGTAGCCCGCTGTTCTGAGCCAGGTAACCGAGCGTCGTTTCTTTGGATTTGAAAATCTGTCCTCCGTCATAGGACATTTCACCGGCTACAATTTTGAGCAAAGTGGATTTCCCTGCACCGTTTACACCAACGAGGCCGATGCGCTCGCGTTCTAATATTTGTAAGTTCACGCCGTCCAGGATTGGATCGACACCAAAACGTTTGATAATTCCGGATACTTGCAGCAGCATAAAATTAAGTTCCTCCATAGGTCCAGTTCTTGATATGACAACTATATCTCAGTTTACATGAAATACAGAGCAATTGCACCGATTGGGAACGCATGGGGCATGTAGTCTTTTTGATCAATCAATGATAAACTGAAAGAAGGCATGTTATTACATGAGGATTTTGCAGAAAATGAATCATTTTAACCATTTCAACAAGATGACAACTGGTCATAACATATAAATTGTTTTTAATGAGAGCTTTTTTCTACCTTCCCTATCAACAGGAGGTTATTCAAGGATATGCAGGATCATGCGGAACTGAAAAGTCAGCTTCGATCCAGACTAAGACAGAGCCGTGATCTGATGGATGCGAGCATGCGTCAGCAGGCGATGACTAAGATTAACGCTGGAGTGAAGCGGGAGCTGGAGCGCCTTAGACAGGCCAAGAGCAAGGTCGTGAACAGACCACTCGTTATATTCAGTTATTTGTCCTATGGAAGCGAAGCATCCACAGCTTTTTGGTTTCAAGAGGGCTGGAATCATGGAGATGTGATGTTTGCACCAAAGGTGTTGGCGAATCCACCTCGAATGGAGCTATGGCGGGTGACCGGAGAACAAGATCTGGAGCCAGGCATATGGGGGATACCGGAACCCAAGGATTCCTGTGAAGTTCTTTCACCTGAAGATTGGCCGGATATCGATCTCGTTCTGGTACCTGGGCTTGGTTATGATCTACATGGCGGGCGCATTGGTTATGGTGGCGGTTATTATGATCGTTTTGCCGAGACGCTTGCAGCCACATGTGCGATGACGGGCAAGAAACCGTTGATGGCTGCGATGGTGTTGCCGGGTCAGCTACAGGAGGAGATTCCGATGGACCTGCTCGATCTGCGGATTGATCTGTTGATAACAACCGAAGGTATATTACATATCGAATAAAGGGTTGTGATGTGATTGAGTTCAGAAGTGAACAACGGCCAGGCTTCGGGTGGCAAACTGACCCATTTTAATGAACAGGGGCGGGCCCGGATGGTTGATATTTCAGGTAAGGAAATTACCGTACGTACGGCTGTAGCCGTAACCAAGGTGACGATGAATCCAGATACACTGGAAGCGATTCGGGAGGGCCGAATCGGCAAAGGTGATGTTCTGGCTGTGGCTCAGATTGCCGGGATTCAAGGCGCGAAGAAAACGTCGGACTGGATTCCGATGTGCCATCCGCTGGCACTGACAGGTGTGGATATTCGTTTTCATGATAACGGAGTGGATGAATTACACATTGAAGTTACTGTCAAAACCGAAGGCAAAACGGGTGTTGAGATGGAGGCACTCACGGCTGCCTCAGCTGCAGCACTGACGGTCTATGACATGTGCAAGGTCATGCAAAAAGATATGATTATCGGTCCAACCATGCTGAATTCCAAGAGTGGTGGCAAAAACGGTGATTACAGCCGATAGGCAATATTTATTTTCATAGAGGAGAAGGGTGATCTTTATGGTGTGGAGAACAGCAATCCTGACAGCCAGTGACAAAGGAGCCCGCGGGGAACGTGAGGATACGAGTGCACAAGTCATTCGGGAGCTGGTGGAAGAAGAGCTGGGTGGTCAAATCGTGGAGTACCGTATCGTTCCGGATGAACCCGATGAGATTATTGCGGCTTTGATTGAGATGACGGATTATTTTCACGCCGATCTGGTGCTGACTACCGGTGGCACGGAGCTGGCCATTCGTGATATTACTCCGGAAGCGACCCGGCGCGTGATTGAACGGGAAGTTCCCGGGATGGCAGAGGCCATGCGGTACAGTGTAATGAGCAAAAACCGTTCTGCAATGCTGTTCCGCGGGGTATGTGGCATTCGTGGACGTACGCTGATTGTTAATCTGCCAGGCACACCGAAGGGTGTGCATGAACATCTGGCTGCCATTATGGATCAGCTTCCGGAAGCGCTGCTGATGGTTACGGGTCAGTTCAAGCAATAATCGAGCATGGACTCTGGGGCAAGATATCCGATTAGCCATGAACCGGTGTTAGATTGTTATAGTGACATCTCTTATTTGTGAATTTTGCGGGTTATGTAAGTGGTTACAATTGTGATATGATTGCAATAAATCTGAAAAAAGCTTGGCATCGTTTGAGCAAGTGAACAGAGGTTTGCATCTTCCAATTTGAAACAAAGGAGAGATAGCTGTGGGAGGTTTTGGAATTGGGCCAACAGGAATTATATTGCTGGTCATAGTTGCGTTATTATTGTTTGGACCCAACAAACTTCCGGAACTGGGACGTGCAGTTGGGCGTACCTTCCGTGAATTCAAAGAGGGCGCTCGCGAGATTATCTCTGAGGATGACTCGTCCAATCGCAAAGAGCAGGAGAAGGCGAAACCGCTGGCGGCTGAGAGCACACCTGCAGACAAGCCTGCTGATAAACGCCTGCCGGAATAATCTTGACGGCAATGAAAGAGAAATCCCTTCCTGCCGGAAGGGTTTTGTATTTTAAGCTGGCAATAATGGGGGGGCAGGCATGACGCAGCAAATGGAAGAAATGTCAATTACGGAACATCTGAGCGAGCTGCGCAAGCGGCTGATCTATGTACTAAGCATTTTTGTGCTGGGACTGATTGCAGGATTTTTTGTGGCGGACCCGGTATACCAATATCTGACGAAGGCAGAGTCGGCAAAAGGTTTTGTATTGCATGCCTTCTCGTTCTGGGACGGGATTGGCATCTACATGAAGATTGCCGGTTTGTTTTCACTTATTATTACGCTGCCGTTTACGGTGTATCAGATCTGGAAGTTTGTTAGTCCAGGGCTAAAACCGCGCGAGCGAAAAGCAACGCTGAAGTATGTGCCCTATGTATTTCTGTTATTTCTGACAGGTATGGCTTTCTCGTATTATGTTATTTTTCCGATGGCACTTGCCTTCACCACAGCAATTACGGAGAAGATGGGGCTTGTGGAGACCTACGGGATGAAGCAGTATTTCAGCTTCCTGTTTGGCATTGTGTTGCCTGTGTCCCTGTTATTTGAACTTCCTTTACTTATTATGTTTCTGACAGGACTGCGGATTCTGAATCCAATTCGTCTTCGCAAGATGCGCAGAGTCTCTTATTTTGTTCTGATCTTCATTGCAGTGGTTATTACACCACCAGACTTCATTTCCGATCTGCTGGTGATGATTCCCTTGCTCCTGTTATATGAGATCAGTGTGTTATTATCCGCAATTGTATATCGCAAGCAGCTTGCAGCCGATGAAGAGATCGAATCCCGCTACGTTCGTGCCGAGGATAAGAAACATGCGGGCTGAACGAAGACAGCTTCACTCTGCCCGGAAAAGACGTTCTGTTCTTATCCGGGCTATTTCTGTAGACTGCCGACCACCACGACAGGACAAGCAGGCATATTATGTTCAACAATGGATACAATGGGGAAGGGACTGTCTGTTAACGTTGCAGAAGGGTTAAACAATTTCGTAGAATAAGATTAGTGAATTGCAACATAGAACCAGGCACAGCGGGTGTAATTTGGCTATGTTTGTGTAAATTCAACGTAAATTCTCGCAGGAATTCGTCAAAAGGACTTGAAATCATGCTTCAAGTTGAGTATCATAAAGTTGGTTGTTAGCACTGAACACTGTCGAGTGCTAATACATATGGCTACAACCTACAATGTAACGTTATATAATTTCAAAAGGAGGCTATTTTTCATGATCAGACCTTTAGGTGAACGCGTATTGGTAGAACCACTGGAGCAAGAACAAACAACTTCTTTCGGGATCGTACTCCCGGACTCCGCCAAAGAAAAACCGCAAGAGGGTAGAATCATTGCAGTTGGTGCTGGAGTATTGAAAGACGGCGTACGTGTAGCTCTGGAAGTGAAAGAAGGAGATCGCGTTATTTTCTCCAAATATGCCGGTACAGAAATCAAATTCGAAGGTAAAGAATATTTGATTATGAAAGAGAGCGATATTCACGCGATTCTCGACTAATTCAAATTTAATCGGATAACCGAACCATATAGCACTACCATTTTCCAACAAAAACTAGGGAGGTTTTCTTAACATGGCTAAAGACATTAAATTCAGTGAAGACGCTCGTCGCTCCATGCTTCGTGGTGTGGACGCATTGGCTAATGCAGTAAAAGTAACACTCGGTCCTAAAGGCCGCAACGTGGTTCTGGAGAAAAAATTCGGAAGCCCGCTCATCACTAACGATGGTGTAACCATTGCTAAAGAAATCGAACTGGAAGATGCATTCGAGAACATGGGTGCACAACTGGTTAAAGAAGTAGCAACAAAAACCAACGATGTTGCCGGTGACGGTACTACAACAGCAACTGTATTGGCGCAAGCGCTGATTACAGAAGGTCTGAAAAACGTAACTGCAGGCGCTAGCCCAATCGGTATCCGTAAAGGGATCGACAAAGCGGTTAAAGCTGCGGTTGCTGAATTGCAATCCATCTCCAAACCAATTGATTCCAAACAATCCATCGCACAAGTTGCAGCAATCTCTGCAGCTGACGAAGAAGTAGGCGAACTGATCGCTGAAGCTATGGAAAAAGTAGGTAAAGATGGCGTGATCACAGTAGAAGAATCCAAAGGATTCGCTACAGAACTTGAAGTGGTTGAAGGTATGCAATTCGACCGTGGATACATCTCTCCTTACATGATCACTGATACGGACAAAATGGAAGCTGTTTTGGACAATCCGTACATCTTGATCACAGACAAAAAAATCTCCAGCACACAAGATATCTTGCCATTGCTTGAGAAAATCGTTCAACAAGGCAAACCGCTGGTATTGATCGCTGAAGATATCGAAGGCGAAGCACTGGCTATGCTGGTTGTGAACAAATTGCGTGGTACATTCAATGCTGTAGCTGTTAAAGCTCCAGGATTCGGTGACCGTCGTAAAGCAATGCTGCAAGACATCGCTGCCCTCACTGGTGGCCAATTGATCACGGAAGAACTGGGTCTGGACCTGAAATCTGCTGTTGTGGAACAACTGGGTACAGCTCGTCAAATCCGCGTAACAAAAGAAAACACAATCATCGTTGACGGTGCTGGTAACAAATCCGATATCGATGCACGTGTTAGCCAAATCCGTACACAATTGGAAGAAACAACTTCCGAGTTCGACAAAGAGAAACTGCAAGAGCGTCTGGCTAAATTGTCCGGCGGTGTAGCAGTAATCAAAGTTGGTGCGGCTACTGAAACAGAATTGAAAGAACGCAAACTTCGCATCGAAGATGCCCTGAACGCAACTCGCGCTGCGGTTGAAGAAGGTATCGTATCCGGTGGTGGTACAGCGCTCATGAACGTATATAGCGCAGTTGCGGCTGTAGCTCTGTCCGGTGACGAGCAAACAGGCGTAAACATCGTCCTGCGTGCTCTGGAAGCACCAATCCGCACAATCGCAGCTAACGCTGGCGAAGAAGGTTCCGTAATCGTTGAACGTCTGAAAAAAGAACAAACTGGCGTAGGCTTCAACGCTGCAACTGGCGAGTGGGTTAACATGATCGAAGCAGGTATCGTTGACCCTGCGAAAGTAACTCGTTATGCATTGCAAAACGCTGCTTCCGTAGCTGCAATGTTCCTGACTACTGAAGCGGTTATCGCTGACAAACCAGAACCAGCAGGTGCTGGTGGCGGAATGCCTGACATGGGCGGTATGGGTGGAATGGGCGGCATGATGTAATAAAGGTGTAAAAACCTTTATTACATCATTTGCCTGGCAGAGTGAATTCTCGTTACGATGTGACAAGAATTTGTGAAGCAGTCACTGTTACAATTGATAAATAAAACAAAGACCACTTCTTAATATCTATTAAAATGTACCCTATAAGATGGACACTTTGAAAAAAGTCCATCTTATAGGGTATTTTGTTTATAATGAAAAAAAAACGATGTTGGAGCGGAAATGTTATGACGAAAAGATTACTGACGAAGAAAGAACAAGAACAACTAAAACGAAATCCAAATGTGATCGCTGTTAGTGATAAGGCGATTACGTATACCGATGAATTTAAGCGCCATTTCATTGCACAAAATGAACAAGGAAAACTTCCTCGTGAAATTTTTGAAGAAGCTGGCTTCGATGCCGAATGTATTGGTTTGGAGCGTATCCGTTCTTCTGGGAAACGTTGGCGTGCCTCGTATCGTGAGGCAGGTGTAGAAGGCTTACAGGATACACGCAAAACCCTTTCAGGGCGCCCATTAAAACGTGAATTGACATTAGAGGAAAAGATTAAACGCTTAGAAGCAAAAAATCAATTGTTGCAAGCGGAGAATGAACTGCTAAAAAAGCTCGATCTACTCGAAAGGCAGATGTTGAAAAAGAAATAAAAGTGGCTGTAGAGCTGAAGTTTGAACTCATTTATCGGACGATCAGAACGTATAAATTGAAGCGGTTGGTCAGATATCTATGCGATGTTATGGAAGTATCACGTTCCGGATATTACAATTACTTCTCTGGAAAATCAGTGCAAAAGCGCGTAGCTAAAGCCAAAACAGATGAGATTATAAAGGAAATGATTTTAAAGGCGTATCATTTTCGTGGACGAAAAAAAGGAGCACGCCAAATCAAAATGACATTAGAAAATCAATACAAGATGACGTACAACTTAAAGCGTATCCGCCGTATTATGAAGAAATTTGAAATCATCTGTCCCATTCGAAAGGCTAATCCGGCCCGTAGAATGGCAAAAGCAACGAAAGAACATCGCACATGTCCAAACGAATTAAAGCGCAATTTTAAGCCAGGCGAGGCGGGAAAGGTGTTATTAACCGACATCACCTATTTAACGTACAAAGGCAATAAACGTGCGTATTTATCGACGATTAAAGACGCACAGACGAATGAAATTTTAGCGTATGAAGTTTCTTCTTCGTTAAGTATAGGAATTGCGCTAAACACGCTTCGTAAATTACAGAAGCATCGCCATTTAGCCAAAGATGCCTTAATCCATTCCGATCAAGGCTTTCATTATACGAATCCACAATTCCAATCCGTAGTGAAGAAAATGGGATTAAGACAATCCATGTCACGTCGAGGCAATTGTTGGGATAACGCCCCCCAAGAATCATTCTTTGGGCATTTTAAGGATGAAACGAATATCAAAGAATGCGAAACATTAGAAGAAGTAAAACGAGAAATTAAGAGTTATATGACGTACTACAATCATTATCGAGGGCAATGGAATTTGAAAAAGCTGCCGCCTGTAAAATACAGACAGCAGCTTCAACAAGTTGCCTAGTTCTTTTTCAAAATGTCCTTTACAAAGGGTACACTTTAACTAGGACAAGGTTTCATTCATGAAGATGTTCTAATTTGTCTCACCTTACGGGTCTAATACTATTCAATGTCTTATTTTTGTATTTACTCACCGGGTATTGAGGTCATAAAGGAGTATCCATCTACTAATCCACGAACGCTATAATTCGCATATGCAACACTTGCAACATATGAATCTTCAAACACATTTTTATTATAATTAGCATTTTTAGCAGAATTCGTATAGTCTTTCGAATAAACTAATCCAACTTTTGTACCGCCTTCTCCAAATGCCCCAAAAGCTCTAAATTCTACTACACTTCCTATGCTCTTATGATAAGCCTGGTTTATATCACGAATTATAAAATTTCCACTTACAGAATTATTTATAAATCCAATTTTGGATTCTCCGTGCCCTGTCAGTTCGACTTTGTTAAAGTTCCCTACAAAATATTTTTTAGCATCACCTATTACAACGTTAGAAGGTTGAATAGTTGGGGTTTGATTAACTGGTGCAGCATGTAGCTTAATGAAATTTGCATCTTCATCAGAAAAAATCTCACCGATTTCATATTTGTCTGCTATTTCAGTTATTTTTGCACTAATTTCATCCGTAGTGAGTTCACTTGATAAAGTTTGAATTTTTGTAATTGGCACAGCATTTTCTTTAACAGAGTTAGCTTCCTCCTGAGACAGTATTTCTCCTGAATCATAATTACTTCCAATGTCACTTACAGCAACTGAAGTAATGCTTTGAGCATTTGCTGCCATAGGTAACATTATTGTAATTGCTCCTGCAGTTAATAGGGTCTTTAAAATTTTCCTTTTCATCATTTGTATGTTTCTCCTCACTTATTTATATTATGTTAATCTTTAACATGTTTATTAATTTACCATATTCCAGTATTAATTTCCATGAGACTTTATTAATAGGTATTTTTAACTATTAATTAGTATTGTTTTGATAATAGAAGAAATATAGGTAGGATCATCTGAACATGTTAGCCCTGAGACTGAAACCTTGTTTCTATGATTTCGTATGTACTGTGATACATAGAGAGCTTATCAGTAACGACTTGAGGAGGAAATGATTTGAGAAAGGGTACAAAGTGGACATTATGGATTCTGGGCTTGATGCTCGCTGCAATATTTATCAACTTTTTTATGAATCTATATAGCTTTGCTTATGCACTGATTACTGTGCTTATACTTGCCTTTATGGGGTGGGGTTTCTTAGCGAAATTAAAGAACGATGTTCGTCAGCATGAAGATTACCATAGAAGAGAGCATCAATCTGCGAACGATGACATCGATAGATACACCAGGTAGAATTCAACCAACCTATCATACTTAGCACGTAGCATACATGAGAAGTTATAAGAAACTTGCACTGAAATGATTAAAAGGCTCCCGTGAGGGAGTCTTTTTAATGGCTGATCTTGTAAAAGGAAGTAGGGATGTTTTCTTCTATTGCTAAACAGACAGTTGTTAAGTAAAATAAACATATGAACAAGTGCTCATATATTAATGCATAAAACAATATTGAAGATGATACATATGTACGATGTACTGGTTATAGGATCTGGGCAAGCAGGCTTGGCAGCAGGTTACTATCTTCAACAGTCGGGGTTAACCTTTTTAATCGTTGACGCTGCCTCAACTGTCGGGGAATCTTGGCGTAAACGGTACGACTCCTTGCATCTTTTTACCCCACGAATGTATGACGGGTTACCCGGAATGCCTCTTAGTGGAAATGAAAATAGCTTGCCAAGCAAAGATGAAATTGCAGATTATTTTGAAAACTATGCTAAACAAATGGAGCTTCCAATAAAGTTAAACTGTTTAATCTCTCGTCTATCGAAGCAAGATGAGGTGTACTGTGCTGAAACCAATGATGGAATGATTGAAGCGCGCAATATTATCGTCGCGACGGGACCTTTCCAGACCAAGAATGTTCCTCATTTTGCGAAATCATTATCCGAGCATGTGATTCAGCTTCATTCATCAGAATATAAAAATATCTCTCAATTGATCCTTGGAACAACAGTAGTTGTAGGCGGAGGGAATTCAGGCGCCCAAATTGCTGTAGAGTTAGCATCAGATGAACAACAAACCGTATACATATCCATAGCTCGAAATATAACATTTAGGCCTTTGCATATTATGAAACGAAGTATATTCTGGTATTTTGAAAAGCTCGGAGTATTACGTGCAAGTGCAGATCGTATGGTTGGAAAATGGTTGCGAAATCAGCCTGAGTACGTATATGGCTATGAGTTAAAAGAATTGATGACCCAGGGAAAAGTTAACATGCGCCCACGTGCTATTAATGCAATAGATGATCGCATCCTATATGAGGATGGTAGTGAGACACGAATAGACAATATTATCTGGGCGACTGGGTTTAAGCGAAACGATAGTTGGATCGATATCAATACTGCTTTTGATGCCAAAGGTGGAATTATACACGAGAGAGGCGTATCACCGGTTGCTGGACTGTACTTTGTAGGGCTACCTTGGCAAACATCACGGGGTTCAGCACTGTTGGGATGGGTTAAATACGATGCTCAGAAAATCGTTAATCATGTGATTCAAAGGTAAGACACATTATACTAGGCAGATGCTCGGGATGAGTAGAAAATATCATAACTCACATTTTTGGGTATATTCTTAAAAGGAGGGATTTTATGAAATTATTTAAACTGCCAATTATTCTTTGTGTTATAGTACTTTTATCTATTGTCTCAGCTTGTGGTGCGGATGATATAATACACGGAAAGAGCGATAACTGGGATGTTTCTCTACAGAGATCAACAGGGAACTATAGTATTACTTATATAGGTGATGAAAAGCGTATAAAGGATTTTGTGTTTGACCTTACGGGCAATAATATAGACCAGCAAGGGAAAGCGCTGGAAGAACAAGAGGTACCATTCAGTATGTCGGGAACGATTACTGATGCGGAGAAAACGAAAGACCCGATTACCTTTAAAATGAGTTGGAACAATCAAAGCGAGATTGTAACGTTTGAGTAACTCTCGCATTCGGGAGGTGTTCATCGTTGGTTTGGTGGCAATTACTGAATCACTTCTATAGTACATATCACTCGTTAGGCCGTTCCTTCATGGAGCGGCCTTTTTGCACAATCGCATCTTATTTCGCAACAGTTATTTCAAAAGTAGAGTGCTCAGAATCCTGTACGCTGAAGCGATATTCTAATCCGTTGCGAATAGTCGCTCCATCAAAATCAGACTGATCCACATCACGATCCAATAGACCGATATCCTGGATGACATCTTGTGCATCGTTATACGAGTACTCACTATTAGTTGTGAGAATGAGTGTAGCGATAGCAGTCAAAAAAACTCCACCTGTTGGTTCGCTCGTATCACCAGTTGCGTATAACCTGACTTCCTGAATGCTCTCATCTGCATTCACTGCACCAACCAAGCGCAATTCGTCATTGAATACATACTCGAAAGTGCCAGTGCCCTGCGCGGAAGAGTCTTTCATATTCAAGGGGGTAATACTCAAACCATTCAGTCGGTATTTGCCCACGGCGCCATTAAACTTGTTTTTAAACTCTTCTGTAGTCATGTGGAAGCCAGAGAGTTCAATCTGGGATGAAGGGGTCTGATCTATTTCAGACTGTGTAGAGTTTGAAGATAAAGTTAGCATCCCATACAAACCTATTGAAGCAATCGCAAAACAGGCCGTCGTTAGAAAAATATATCTGATCGGCAACCTATTACCTTTGCGAATAGATAAGATCATCAGAACAACAAATACCAAGAAAGCAATAAAGCCAAGAATGAAGAGAGCGGTAAACAGATATTGCAAAGTCTCACCTCGTAATAGAGTAATAGCTGGTAAAAATCTTTCTTGCACCTCATTCATTATAATGTTCCCATGGAAAACTTCAAACTCATACTACGCGCCACTCCACAAAAAAAACACTGCCGGCATACTGCCAGCAGTGCTTGCTTGATGTTATACAGGTCTTACCGTAAAGGTGAAGTGATACGCGCGGTTGGCTGGCAAGGTGTACTCAGCGTGGGTACGTGCGCCCCAGCTGTCATCTCCGCCAACACCCATTTGTTTGTAATTAATGCGAGCGACAGTCTGTGTGCTCTGAGGCAATTTGTACACATGGTCGTTTGCTTCCAGTTCCTCCGGTGTCCACGGCAACGCATTGATTTCAAATGGTATGGTGGCTTCAACATGAAGGCCAAGCTGACCATCCGCTGACGTAATTTCAGCAAAGCGTACATCCGTTTTGTTACCACACTCTTGTGGTTTCAGATAAGGTACGAATTGATCTCGAACTGCACCTGTGTAATAGCCGAGACGTGCGCTGGTTAGACGGTCTGCATAGTTGTCATGCGGTCCTCTGCCGTACCAGGAAATGGTATCCAAACTGTTATTCAGTTGCAGCAGCATACCGAATTCCGGTAGATCGGGTAGGCCCACACCTGGAATAAGGGTTTGACTGATTTCCAATACGCCATCCGAATCAATTCGGTATGTGATGGACAGCGTACATCCCGGATGTGAATCCCACGTATAATCGGTCTTCACGAGAATACCTTGTTCGTCTGCATGGTGCTCGAAGCGAATTAATCTGCTGGTAGCGTGAGCATCTCTCCAGAACGCAGAACGCTCATTCAGGCGGTTCCCCATATCGTTGTCTGTCATGGCTCGCCAGAAATTCGGTCGGACGGGTGCGAGCAATTGTTCCTGATTGTTAATTTGATAGGACGTTAACGCGCCAGTAGCTGGATTGAAGCTCAAGTTGACTTGGCCTGTAGTCACTTTCAATTCATCTTGCAGATCCTGTACCTGCGGCGCATTGCCTTGTCCTTGGTGTACCGCTTGGATTGGACGCAATCGCGGAGATACCACGAATTGATCCCAGGCAATCTCATGACCTACTCCTGCCCATTTGGTTGCCACTTTGGTGACCAGAGATACAGTCAGCACCGCTTCCTGGAACAAATCGGATGATAGCGTGTACGGGATTCGGACTTCAACCGATTCGCCAGGAGGTACCGCGATATCTAACGTGCCGTTCTCTACGGATACACCATCGTGTGTTACTGTCCATACGAGCGAATATTCGCTCAGATCCGTGAACAGGAACTGGTTTTTGATGCGCAGCAGGCCGTCTTTGACATCAACGGCTTCCATACGAACGTTCTGATAACATTTCTTCACTTCTTCCAGCTTCGGTGTGACCGTCTTATCGGCAAGAATCAATCCGTTCCCGCAGAAATTGCCATCATGAGGGGATTCACCGAAATCGCCGCCATAAGCAAAATATTCTACACCGTCTGCCGTAGTGGTACGAATGGACTGATCGACCCAGTCCCAGATGAATGCACCCTGCAACACATCATATTTATCGAACAACTCCCAATACAGATGCAGACCTCCACAGGAGTTACCCATGGCATGGCTGTATTCGCAGATAATATAAGGCTTCTTAGGTCCCTTCATGCGCGCGTATTGCTCCACATCTTGTGGGCTGATATACATTGTCGATTCAATATCACTTGCCGAATCAGAAGGGCGATAATGGAAGGTGCCTTCATAATGAACGAGACGGGTTGGATCGACTTGTTTCAGATAATCGTACATGGCGATGAAGTTATCACCGCCGAAGGATTCATTACCCAGAGACCAGATAATCACGGACGCATGGTTTTTGTCCCGCTGGAACATCGAGTTACAGCGATCTATGACGTTATTACGCCATTCCGGCTTGCTCGCGGGAATATTGTTCTCGTTCATTTCCTTTTGCCCATATTCCCAGGTACCGTGAGTTTCCAGATTCGTTTCGTCAATGACATAAAGGCCATATTCATCACACAGTTCGTACCAGAGTGACTGATTCGGATAATGGGATGTGCGCACCGCGTTAACGTTATAGGACTTCATCAGCTCGATGTCACGGATCATGTCTTCCCGCCCAATGGCTCGACCCTTATCCGGGGAAAATTCATGACGATTCACGCCTTTGAACACAATGCGTTTGCCATTGATTTGCATCAGGCCGTCCTTCAGTTCAAACTTGCGGAATCCGATCCGGCTGCGGACAGCCTCGAGCGTTTCGCCTGATTCATCTTGAATGGACAGCACAAGTGTATACAGATTAGGGGACTCAGCGCTCCATAGAAGCGGCTTCATAACCTCTGCTGACAACTGGAATGAAAGTTCATCCTCGCCCTGGAAAGTAACGGCCGCAGTAAGTGGTTGCTTCAGTACAGTCTGCTGTTGTGCATCATAGAGCTGCGCCTGAACGGACAATCCGGCAGTGTTCTGCGCGGCATTATGATTAAATAACTTCAGGTCCAGCAGTAGCTCCGCATCCTGGTACGCGTCATCCAGTTCAGTACGAACAAAGAAATCGGCGACCTGAACCGGTGAAGGTGAATGCAGGTATACACCACGGAAGATTCCGCTTAACCGCCAGAAATCCTGATTCTCCAGCCAGCTCGCATCGCACCAACGATATACCTCCACAGCGAGCTTGTTCTCACCTTCCGTTAGATACGAAGTGATATCGAATTCTGCGGGCGTGAACGTGTCTTCACTATAACCGACGAGTTCCCCGTTGACCCATACATAAAAGGCGGATTCAACACCCTCGAAGTGCAGCAGGACAGGACGGTCTTTCCAGTCAGCAGGAACAGTAAACGTGCGGATGTACGAACCCACCGGATTATAAGTTGTTGGTGCAAATGGTGGCTTTAATTCAGGCTCACGCTCGACCCACGGATACGTCATATTTGTATAGTGGGGATAATCGTAACCTTGCAGCTGCCAGTTGGAAGGAACGGCGATTTCGTCCCAGTCACTGGCATCATAGTTGTTCTCATAAAAGGATGTAATCCGTTGCTCCGGTGTCTCCGCAAAGGCAAACTTCCATTGACCATTCAGTGATTCGTACCATGGCGATGCGCTGGAATCATTGGACAATGCTTCTGTTATAGATGGAAACGCTACCATAGACGCATGTGCGGGTAGACGGTTTACTTGAAAAGTCTCGGGATTATTGTTCCATTCCGGGTATCCATTGGCCGGAGGGGTGTGTACCAGTTTCTTTCGCATAACAGCAACTCCTTCTGAAATGTTATAATATTGTCATTATAGAATTGAATGATGACTTAGAGAATAAAGAATATTGCCCATATATATCACAATATGAAACTAACGATGGAGAAAGTGGTGTACTGGATGGATACCCGGATTTTTTTTGGTAAAACAGAAGAAGCTGCTCGTCTGCCGATCTATATGACCACGGTTGGTTACTGGGAACACCAATATGAAACCGAGCGTCCAGAGGGATTCCCGGATTATCAGATCCACCAGATTATTCATGGTCAGGGGAGACTGATTCTACAAGAAGACGAGTATATCGTCGGACCGGGTAACGTTTTCTTTCTGTATCCCGATGTTCCGCATCGATATATGCCCATCAGTGACCGCTGGGAGCTGGCGTGGGTCTCGTTTCAGGGGAGAGAGGCTAGCCAGTTATTATCTTATGCGGGGATAACCGGTTCACGCGTATGCAGACTCAGGACAGCAACGCTGCTGCGTGGCCTGGAGCAACTTCTGGTTAGAGGAGAGAATGGCGGTGATACGGATTATGCTGATTACGATGTTGAATGCTCCAAACAATTATATGCCCTGCTGTTGGATCTGAAGCCACTGCTCATCGCATCCGCCAATTATAATGATGAACTGGAGCGCTTGAAGCCTGTGCTGCGTTATATCGCAGAGCATCTGGATCGTTCACTTTCGCTGAAAGAACTGGCCGATGTGGCTGTGGTATCTCCCCAATATTTGTGCAGGCTGTTTCAGAGGGCACTCCATACCAGACCTGTATTTTACGTGAACCAGGAACGGATCAATCGAAGCAAACAACTTATGTTCAGTGAGAGAGAGCTTCGAATATATGAAGTAGCTGATCGGGTGGGTTACGAGAACGCCAGTTATTTCTGTGCGATGTTCAAAAGGCATACAGGCATGAGTCCGGAGCGTTTTCGCAAACTGCACGGACTGAATTGAAAGTCTGAATGCTGTTATTCATTTTGAATTTTGATCTGTTATTCATCCCAATTTCAGTTTCCATTAAGGTTGGGAAGGTAAGATAAGTCTTGTAAACCCCTTCTCGTGTTAAATAGATGTGTGACTGGCCCTATCGGATTGTCCTCCGGTAGGGCACTTTTTTTTCTTCATTTCTACGGTTGATGGTATGATAGATGAATACATAATGTGTAACCAACTCTAGTGACCGGAGGATGGAATTGTGGATCACAGCTTGCACCCGTTGTTTAAACCTATTCAGATGAATGGAACGTATCCTAACAGTTATTATGTTGAGAAAATACCTGCTGCCGGTCTGATGGCTTATGTGGCCTGTTATTGGGAATCAGGATCTCTTCCGAACACACATGCGGATGTTACTAAGAGAGAAGGTCCGGAGCGATCGATGACGACGGTACCTGCCCGGGTATTGCCGGATGGTTGCACGGACATGCTGATTACATACGACCCAGTCTGTTCAGAGCACTCCTATGCTTACTGTGGCAATTATACACAGCCGTTCGCTGTACCTGAGCCATCCGATGATGGTTCCCCTGCTGGAGACTACACCTTTGGTGTCCGGTTCTTCCCGGGTGGAGCGCATGTCTTCCATGGCATGCCTCTGGAGTGGTTTACGGATAAGCGAATTGCCCTTCAGGAATGTTGGCCGGAGAAGCTGAACGAGCTTCAGGAACGGATGGCCGAAACGAATCATTTTGCAGAGCGAGTAGAGGTTATGAATGCGTACTTGAGTCCGTTGCCCGTGCAGACAAGCACATCTGAGAATGATCTGATGAAAAACGTGCTGCACCGCATCTTTATAGATGGGGGACGTATGACTGTCCAAGAGCTGGCGATGCGTGAAGTGATTAGTGAGCGGCAGTTGCATCGCAAGTTCTCGGAATGGGTCGGAATCAGCCCCAAACGATTCAGTGAGGTGGTTCGTTTTCATCGTGTACTGAGCGATATTCATCAGGGGAACACGGCAGACTGGGCAATGCTAGCCCAGAATCATGGTTTTTTTGACCAAGCCCATCTGATTCGGCAATTTCGCAGGTTTTATGGAGAGACTCCGTTGACGGCAGCCAGGGAGCATAACAGGACGTTGTCCGATTTGTACAATAGATCTGTAGCACCTTCGGTTATACTGAAGTCGTGAGAATAAAAGATAAGGGAGACATCATATATGAATGGAACATTGCAGATTCGGGATCACTTGTTAAATGAATTGGAAACAGGCGTACGGACGGGGGCTTCGTTAATTCGCTTGATCCGTTCGGAGGATTGGTCGTATCGTCCACAGGAGAATATGCGTTCATTGGTGGAGCTAGTACATCACTTTATCCAGATCACGGCATCGGATCTTGCCATTATGCAGGAAAAAGGTGAAGCTGAGGTTGGGCTGGTGGAGAATAGCCTGTCGGGGACCCAGGATATCGAGAAGCTTGAAGCAACGTTATGGAGCAATTTGGAATCCTACAAAGCCTATATCACGGGATTGAGTGAAGATGACTTTTTGAATCGTTCAACGAAAGCTTTTTATATGGAACATGGTCACTTGCAGGTTCAATGGCAGATTGAAACGGTAACGCATGTATTCCATCACCGTTCGCAGCTGTATAACTATCTCAAGCAGCAGGGCCATGAACTGAACTTTTTCATGTTGTATGCGTAATTAAACCTGTAATATTAAAGTAAGCTTAGTTGGCTCCACCGGATGGTCCGGTGGAGCTTTTTTTGCGTACAGTCGTCTATCAATCTATGAAGTCTATTAAAATTGGACATTATGACGCTGGTAATTCACCGTTGCTTTAATAGATTTCAAGCATAGAATACCTTATCAAAGCAAAAGGAGGTGATTTGAAATGGCCATCATTTCTCACAACCTTCCAGCTGGAGTGGGCAAGTCCTTCTATGAAAATCTGTCTGGAGGCGCCAATGCGACCGTTGCGGTAAACAATTTCGGACCCGCTGCGGTATCGCTCGTTATCACTCGAGTCGACGCACCAGTCGTAACGTATGTCATTCCAGTGAACAGCGGCCTTATCATCACAGCAAGCGGCGTTCTGGTTTTCGCTTTGCTCGCGAACCAGGGCGGAGATGCTATAGGAACGATTGAAGTTATTTTGTCGTAATCCTGATCGTTGTAGCTTGTAGAGACCTCTGTCCGACATTGTCGGCGGGGTCTCTTTGATAGAAGTGTAATATGGAGAGCAGGCTTTTGTACTATAATATTTATACATATTGTTTACTGGCAACCTCATGCGATTAATCTATAGTATAGACAGGTATAGGCAGCACACTGAGATGTGTTGGAAAAACGGGAGGTTAGTGGATGATGAACAGAACAATCTTATTTGAAACCGAACGGTTGGAATGTGCGACGTGGAACGAAGGGGACCGTGCGCTGGCGTTTGCATTGTGGGGCGATCATGAGGTTGCCAAATGGATTAGCAGCAATGGGTCACTGAGCGAGGATGAAGTAGAGGCGCGATTAACACAGGAAATTCAAAGGCAGAAGGAAGCAGGGGTGCAATATTGGCCCCTTTTTGAGAAAGAGTCGGAGGTGTTTGTCGGTTGCTGTGGCCTGCGTCCGTATTCTCCAGAAGAGGAGATCTATGAATTGGGATTTCATCTAACCCGGGATCACTGGGGCAAAGGGTATGCGCAGGAAGCGGCGCGGGCGGTAATTGGTTATGCCTTTGACAAAATGAACGTGAAGGCACTGTTTGCCGGGCATCATCCGGATAATGAAGTGTCACGTCACATCTTGATCAAGCTGGGATTTGAGTATACAGGTGATGAACGTTATGAACCGACAGGAAAGATGCATCCATCGTATGTGCTGCGAAAATAAGAAACCCCCGACCAATGAAGGACAGGGATTGGGTGAGTCTTGATCCGAATACCATGTTGTTCTCAATGGGCGCAGATGAGATTGAGGGCATCTGGTTTCCTCTTTTTTATAGAGCTAGTTCATTCGAAACAATACGATGTGCGGTGACGATTTGCCCGGTGCTGTCTTTTCCCCACACTGAAATTTCAGTTGATGCAGCTGCGCCTCCACCCGTTGTGAATACATATTCGTATCCATCCAGGTTGGCATAGTAGGTTTGAGAGAAGACTTGCCCGGGGGTCAGATTAACGGATTGCAGCACATATAAGGTCCTCGTTCCATTCAGGAAATAACCTTCAATGAGTACATTGGACGTATTGATGGAATCGGTGTTGACCATTTTGATGGTGACCTGTTGTGTAGGTCTGCTGCCACCGGAGAGGTTGTTCTCGATCGGGCCTGTAGAAAGGACTGCCATAGGTCCATCTCCTTTTTTTATGAATGTCTTTTCCTGAGAAAAGCTAGAATAGCATATGTTAGAATTGACGAAAGCGTTTGGACAGAGAGATATATGTACTGAATGAAAAGGAGTGACTGAATCTTCTGTCCAAAGGGGATATATGTTTTCATGCTTTTTTTATTTCGCTTTCAGCTTCTATTAAGGTAGCGGAGGTAAGATAAGTCTTGTAAACCCCTTCTCGTGTTAAATAGATGTGTGACTGACCCCGCCGGGCGCCGGTGGGGTATTTTTTTGTTTGATTTTCAAATAAACAAAACTAAACAAAAGTAAATAAAAGTATATTTCTGTGTTTGTTATTGACTATCAAAGATAAACAAAGGTATAATGAATGTGAAATAAGGAACTTACTATGTGCGTGGCAAGCCATTTGATTTTCAATATAAGGAGAGATTGATCATGAACGTGACCCTTACCAATGAGACAACGCAGGCTGCAGGTTTCCATATCCCATTTGTCCGTGAGATGGCCGAAATTACACAACATATGTGGAAAAATGGCTGGGATGAGCGAAATGGTGGTAATGTCAGCTATCTGCTGGAGGAAGAGGAAGTAACCAAATATATCGATATCCATCATGTGATTCGCAAGATCAAACCGGCATTTTCGGTGCAAGAGCTGGCAGGCAAGTATTTTATCGTGACCGCATCGGGGAAATATTTCAAAAATGTACTCGCTGATCCGGAGAGTAATCTGGGGTTGCTACGTGTATCGCAAGATGGACAGGAGCTGGAAGTGCTCTGGGGATTGAAGTCGGGGGCGAATCCAACGAGTGAGTTGCCTACGCATTTTATGAGCCATATCGAACGTTTGAAATTGGACCCGAACCACCGGGTTGTCATGCACAACCATGCCACTCATGTATTGGCTATGACGTTTATCCACGAATTGGATGAGGCAAAATTCACCAAGACCCTCTGGCAGATGTGCACGGAGTGTGTGGTTGTATTCCCGGATGGAATTGGTATTATTCCTTGGATGATTCCTGGATCGAACGAGATTGGCCGCGAAACGGCTGAGAAAATGAAAGAATACCACGCGGTCATCTGGCCGCAACATGGCATATTCGGAACAGGTACAACGGTTGACGAGGCTTTTGGTCTGATTGAAACGATTGAGAAGGCAGCCCAAGTGTATATGCTGGTTGCTGGTCACGAGATCCGGCAGAGAATTACGGAAGAGCAGCTGATCACACTGGCGCAAGCGTTCGGTGTTACCCCTCGTCCCGGCATTCTGGGCATGAATTTGTAACAAATTAATCCAGGGAGAATAACAAGGTAAGGTTTGTTCTGATTGCGCAGTTGTCTAAGTAGGAAATCAATCATTTGACAGAAAAAACAGGTAGTGGTCTTCGGTTCAATGAACGGAAGGTCATTTCCTGTTTTTTGACTAATAAACGTCGTTTTGGTTCAAAATAGTTCAAATTGCTGAACAAGAATGGCTTTGTTATCGATTATTGAATCGTAGAATGCATTATCACGCGCTGGCGAATTTCGGGTGAAATGACGTATTGTCAATGGCTCTGCGATTTTGCATAATAACAATGCTTCACAGATGTTAGACGGAAGGAAGTTATGATCATGCTTGGCAAAATGAAGAGAATCTTAATAGGCAAGCCAATGAAATCGGCTGAACTGGATGGAGAAAAATTGGGGAAATGGAAGGCGCTCGCCATCCTGTCCTCGGATGCCCTATCGTCCGTTGCCTACGGTACGGAACAGATTTTGCTGGTGCTCGTTGCGGCCGGATTCGCCGCCCTGTGGTACTCTGTTCCGATTTCCATCGCCGTACTGGGATTACTCGTCATATTAATTTTTTCCTATCGCCAGACGATATTTGCTTATCCAACAGGGGGCGGCGCTTATATCGTAGCCAAGGATAACCTGGGTACAACATCCAGTCTGATTGCCGGAGGATCTCTGCTGGTTGATTATATTTTGACCGTTGCGGTAAGTTCGTCGGCAGGGGCGGATGCCATTACGTCGGCTTTTCCTATGCTGCATGACTACAGTGTTGTGATTGCTCTGATTATGATTGTTTTTCTAACGATTATGAATTTGCGGGGAGTGACGGAGTCA
This sequence comes from Paenibacillus sp. PAMC 26794, assembly GCF_000316035.1. Taxonomy (GTDB): domain Bacteria; phylum Bacillota; class Bacilli; order Paenibacillales; family Paenibacillaceae; genus Paenibacillus. The sequence goes on along the minus strand of NZ_ANHX01000041.1, from coordinate 47,121 downwards.
GCGTCTGTGCTGGCGATCCCCATCTATCTGTTTATCTTTTCGATTGCGGTTCTGATTATCTCGGGCGGAATCAAATTTCTTGCCGGGGGAATGGAAGCAGCTGCACCTGAATTCGGAACAAGTCTATCCCATGTGAGTATGTTTCTGTTATTGAAAGCATTCAGTTCCGGTTGTTCGGCCTTGACTGGCGTGGAAGCGGTAAGTAACGCAATCCCGAATTTCAAGCAGCCTGCCGAGAAAAATGCCGCGGGAACGTTATTGCTCATGGGTTGTATATTAGGAGCCATGTTCATTGGCATCACGTTGCTGGCTTTCGGTTATGGGGTGAAGCCTGACCCCAAAGCAACGGTCATTTCCCAGATTGCTGAAGCGACGTTTGGCAGGGGCACGATGTATTTTATCATCCAGGGTGTAACGGCACTGATCCTGTTCTTGGCAGCCAACACAGCATATTCCGCTTTTCCGCTGTTATCCTTCATGATGGCAAAGGATAAATACATGCCGCATGCATTTATGGTCAGAGGAGACCGCCTTGGTTTCTCAAACGGGATCATTTTTCTCAGTGTGATGTCAGCGCTGTTAGTGGTCGGGTTCAAAGGAAATACGGAAAGCCTGATTCCGCTCTATGCGGTAGGGGTGTTCATTCCATTTACGCTGTCACAGCTTGGTATGATGATTCGCTGGATCAAAGTCAAGCCGTCTGGCTGGCAGATGAAGTTGCTGGTCAATACCGTCGGTATGCTGACTACACTATCGATTACCCTGATCTTTATTTTCACCAAGTTCACGCAGACATGGGTCATCTTTATCTTTTTGCCGTTCGTTGTGTATGTGTTCATGCGTATTCACCGTCACTATTGCAACATTGCCGATGAGCTGCGGATTGATATTCAGGTCGATAAGCCAGCCAAAAAAGGCAATACCATAGTCATTCCTGTTGCGGGCATTACCCGGGTCGTTATGAATACAATCAGTTACGCCCAGACGATGTCGGATCACGTGGTCGCGCTGTACATTGGCTTCGATGATGAGGCGATACGCAAGATGGAGCAGAAGTGGGAAGAATGGAATCCAGGTGTTCGTCTGGTCGTGATCAAATCGAGATACCGTAGCATTATGGGGCCGCTCAAGAAATTCATTGATACGGTAGAGTGGAAAACGGCCGAGACCGATCACATCACTATATTAATCCCGCAATTCATCACCAAGCACTGGTGGCAAAATGTACTGCACAACCAGACCAGCTTCATGATCCGGGCCTATCTGATCAATTACAAAGACGTGATTGTCACCACGGTGCCATATCATCTTAATCGTTAACTCGAATGGTTAATCGCTTTACCTCGTTTGGAAGATTTACAGATTATTGTAAAATGAGTCGCTTTTAATAAATAGGCATACGTTCATATTCCATTTACACATCAAACCGCAGGGATATCTCCAAACAGGGGAGTTCTTGCGGTTTTTTGTGATGAAATCCGGTTTGGATACCGCTTTCGAATGGATACACATTTGCGTAAAGTCCCTTGTCCATGATTAACGTTACGTTGATTCAGAATGAATTTTGCTGTGACATTCGACTCTTACACTAGATAACGTGGTGCTGAAGTTGATGTAACATTTCACACACACTGAATGCGTGAATCAAGGGGGAAGAAAATCCGATGAGTGAGCTTGATAACCGGATCAGCTTGCCCGCCGCTAAACGGCGCGTATCCGGTGCGAGTGAGCGCCGGACAGTCTCGCTGCGTGTGCAGCGAATGCGGGAGAATATGCTGGCCTATGGTTTCCTGGCACCATCGCTGCTTTTGTTTGCAGTGTTTCTGTTTTACCCGATGTTTAAGTCCGTGTATCTGAGTCTTCATTCCACAGATCCGACGGGACAGATTGCGGCTTATGTAGGACTGGATAACTTCAAGGTGGTGTTCCAATCAGGACTGTTTATGCAAGGGATGAGAGTGACATTATTATTTGTCCTGTTTACAGTGCCCACGGGTATGCTGGCTGCTCTGATTCTGGCTGCACTGACCCACAACCGGTTCAAGGGAATGCGTGTATTCCAATTTGTGTTCTCTCTGCCCGTGGTATTATCCGTCGGTTCGTCAGCGGTCATCTGGAAGTTTCTATTCCATCCGACCCTGGGCATGTTGAATTATCTGCTTGGCAAAGTAGGTATCGATCCAATCCCTTGGCTTACCAGCCCGGATTGGGCATTGATCTCGATCTCCATCATGACGATCTGGATGAATCTTGGATTCAACTACATTATTCTATCCAGTGGTTTGGCGGGCATCCCAGATGAGATCTACGAGAGTGCCAAAATTGACGGCGCAGGACCGGTACTTACTTTTCGCAAAATCTCGATGCCGCTCCTGTCACCAACGTTATTCTTTGTTACGGTCGTATCGATCATTGGCGCTTTTCAATCGTTTGGTCAGATCAACATTCTAACCCGGGGTGGCCCAATGGACAGTACAAATGTTTTTGTCTATTCCATCTATCAGGAAGCCTTTGTTAATTTCCGGTTTGGTACAGGTAGTGCACAGGCACTGATCCTGTTCGTGGTGATTATGCTGCTGACCCTGATCCAGTTCAAATGGGTAGAAAGGAAAGTGCATTACCAATGAGTACGACATGGACCAAAACGCTGTTGTATGGATTACTGACGATCTGTGCAGCGCTTGTATTGTATCCGGTGATGTACACCTTTTTCATGGCCGTCATGACGCCGGAAGATGCGAGTGCTTATCCGCCGCATATCATTCCAAATTCAATCGATCTGTCCAACTTTAGCGAAGTATTTGATATTGTTCCGATCGGTCGATTTATCGGCAATACCTTTCTTGTCGCAGGACTGACAACGCTTGGTCAACTGATTACAGCGAGTATGGCAGCCTATGCTTTTGCGAAAATGCAGTTCAAAGGCAAAAACGTCATCTTCAGCATGTTTGTCGCAACGATGATGATTCCATGGGAAGTGACGATGATCCCAAATTACCTGACAGTTCGCAGCTGGGGCTGGCTGGATAGTTACCAGGGGCTTACCGTGCCGTTTCTGGCAACGGCGTTTGGTACATTCCTGCTAAGACAGTTCTTCATGCAACTACCCAAGGAATTGTTCGAGGCGGCGAGGATCGACGGTTGTGGTCATATTCGCTATTTCATATCGCACGTCTTGCCTTTGTCCCGTCCGGCACTGGGTACACTGGCAATCTATTCATTCTTAAGCATGTACAATTCGTATCTCTGGCCGCTGCTGGTGACAAATACACCGGAAATGAGAACCGCACAGATCGGAATCTCGATGCTGGAGTTTCAGGAATCCACAGCATGGAATCTGGTATTTGCCGGAACAGCCATGGTCATTCTACCATCCTTACTGTTATTGATTTTCGGGTTGAAACAGCTTGTCCGCGGAATGGCCGCAGGCGCGCTGAAGGGGTAAGAGGGGGTAAGTAGAGTAAATTTTAATACTATTTAATTGAAGTGGAAGTTCTGAAGGTTTTGATCAAAGATTTTGATTTAGAGGTTTTGAATTAAACCTTGTATCTTCGTACAAGGTCTACGGTTTTAGATACCAGGAGCGAATAAAATGAGGCTCGTACTTGAAATAAGATGCTGAAATGAACGACGGTAGTAGTGGAGGGGACGAAATCGATTCTGAAGAAGCGAAGCGTTCGCCTTTATCCCCGGATTTTCCCCTTTTAAGGGGAGAATGAAAAAAATCCGGGGGTAACAGCGATCAAAAGAACGATTCATATCCGGAACGGCCACCTTGCAGCACCCAAAGCACTTATGTTGAAGCGAGCCATATAAAAGGAGAGCGATTTCGTTTGAAAAAAAGAGGAACATTCGCATTAATGCTGGCTGCACTCATGTTGGTCATCTCCGCTTGCGGAACAAAAGCAGAAACGAGCAGCCCGGCAAGTGGAGCTCAAGCAGAAGCTGCTGCAGCTGAAACAACACAATTGACGTGGTGGCATTCCATGTCTGGCGCTGGAGAGAAAGCCATTAACCAACTCGCTTCCGACTTTAATGCTAGCCATCCCGACATTCAGGTGAAGCCCATCTATCAAGGGAAGTACGATGAAAGTCTGAACAAACTCAAAGCATCCATGGGCTCAGACAGCGGTCCAGACATTATCCAGGTCTACGAGATCGGTAGCAAGTTCATGAATGATTCGGGCATGATTACACCAGTACAACAGTTCATCGACAAGGATCAGTTCGACCTGTCCCAACTGGAGCCAAACATCATCCGATACTATACCATCGATGGCAAATTGAACGCGATGCCGTTTAACACATCCAACCCGATCCTGTACTACAACAAGGATATGTTCAAAGCAGCAGGTCTGGACCCGGAGAACCCGCCGAAAACATACGAAGAGTTTGAGCAAGCAGCAAAAGCACTGGCGAAAGACGGTAAGCCAGGTGCATCCATGGCGATCTACGGCTGGTTTATGGAACAGTTCTTCGCGAACCAGAATGCAGATTATGTAAACAATGGAAACGGAAGAACCGAGGCGGCTACAGAGTCCCTGTTGAACTCCGAAGCTGGAGTGAAGACATTAACGTGGTGGAAAAAGATGATTGATGAGAAGACTCTCTCTAATCTGGGACGTAGCACAGACGATACAACAACAGCATTTACCGCTCAGCAAATCGGTATGACCCTCGATTCCACGGCTGGCCTACGCAAAATCGTAGAAGGTTCAGGTGGCAAGTTTGAACTGGGAACAGGTTTCCTGCCTCGTCCAGCGGATGCCAAAGAAGGCGGCGTTGTAGTGGGTGGAGCGAGCTTGTACATCATGAACAACAAATCAGAAGCTCAACAGCAAGCAGCATGGGAATTCATCAAGTACTTGGCTACACCAGAGGTACAAGCGAACTGGAGTGTTGCGACAGGATACTTCCCTATTACGACAGCAGCCTACAATGAGCAAGTATTAAAGGATAATATGGCGAAGTACCCGCAATTCCAGACAGCAGTCGATCAATTGCACGCTTCCGCGGATTCGACAGCAACATCCGGGGCATTAATGGGTGTATTCCCAGAAGCCAGACAACTTGTCGAAGGAGCGATTGAAACGGTCCTGAATGGACAAGGTACACCACAGGAAGCATTGGATGCAGCAGCTAAACAAATTACAGACAAGATTGCGCAATATAATAGTACGGTGAAGAAATAATTTAATTCATATCAATGTTGAATGCAGTGATTAAACTGCATTCAATTTTTTTTGTTTTACTAAAGAGAAAGACTAACATTTTTTGTTAATGATTCCGAAAATAAAATAGGAAGCTGAAAGGGGTATCCCAATAAATAGATTCATGAAGAGAAATAGACATAATAAAAATAAGAAGGAGTACAAGTGAATGAAAAGAGTAACGGTTCTAATGATGGTATTTATGTTGTTGTTTGTCTCAAGTGTTTATGGGGAGGAACTTAAAGTTAAAAATATTGAACTCATCCCTAATACTACAGTTTCGGTCGGTTCTAAGATTAATCTTAATATAGTTGTTGTTTATGATGACGAATTCTCAATACATAGCGATAACGATCCATACTACAGAAGAAATACGGGTCTTTCGAAAACAGATTATACGATCAGTGAACCTCATATACTTCAAGTGCTGAGCACTGGGATGGTAAAGGTAACAGGTGTAGGTTCTTCAACAATTACTGTTAAAGTCGAAAATGTTGAAAGATCAGTTACCATCTCAGGTAGTTTGGATGAAGCGATTGATGGGGGATACATAAAAAATGGTGTGACTCTTGTTCCGATGAAAGAGGTATTCAAGGCACTGGGGGGGAGTGTTAATTATATTGCTCAACAAGGCACCTTCGACATTAAAGTTGGTTCTACCAGACTAACTCTCCCGAAAAATGGAACAAAGGCAACTTTAAATGGAGAGCCATTAACTCTCAAGTCACCACTACTTGTTCAAAATGGCGTAACTTTGTTTCCTGCTTCTGTTCTCTCAGATGCTTTGGATGGTGTATTGGCTTATAACTCCAAAGCTAAGCAGATGCAAATATCCATTGGTAAAGGAAAAATGACTATTAATATTGAACAACCTAAAAAACAAAACAGTGTAACAGCAGTAACCCCAACAAAAGGAAAACTTTATGCTGTGCCAGCTACTGGAGATATGAAAGGGTGGAGCATTCTCAAGGGTCATCCTTACGAAAAAAGCATCCGTGTGTACTTCAAAGTCAATGGGTCAACTGTACAAATATATACTAAGGATATAAGGAAGGTAGATCTGAATAAAAAAGTAACCTGGACCGATTTAGAGGGGAAAAAACACACGAATACGGTAAAACAGTTATATACTGTTTTTGGGGAATTAAGTAATGAATATACTAGTGATATACTGTATAAAATGTTTGGAAAAACATATTCAGACTGGATCGGGTCAACTTCACTGAATGCAGATCGATACGTTGACCAGTACTTGGAGCAACAAGGATTAATTGAACCATATGGAAGTAATATTACATTGACACCAGACACAGAAGTGTACTAATAGTCAGTCTATATCATCTCGAAAAAGTAAAATTAGTATTAATTTCAAAATATAATATTTTATAATATCCCACAAGAAAGTCTCTGAGAGTAATTGGAGATATTCTTGTGGTTTTTTTGATGTGGTTATATGTCTTTGTAGATTATCAAGAAATAATTAACATTCTATTAACTCATACTGATTTTGTACTTAATAGTTCTCTCTTATACTCAGGTAATGGGGTGATCTAAAGTGATCCGTACATATCGTTTTATCATGTGAAAATGCATGTCTCAAGACTCAGGTTTTAGTGGGTTTAAAGAAATGAGGACTGTCACTAAATGTCGAATTCGTATTAATATTCATTATAAATGTTAATTTAATTGACGTTAAATAACCTTATATCTAACACTTATATAACTTTAATAGGCTTGATAACGTGTTTTTTCGAAAAAGTAGTACTATTTATTCATTTTTATAGAGATTATTTTAGATATTGTGATATTAGTGTTCTGTTTTCTTTCATAACAAAGAAATTTTGTTTACACGAGCCTGTTCTTCAGTTATCTTATATTTGAACTAATGTACAAGATGGCTGAACAAATGATTATAATTTAAAAACATGGAGGTAAGTAAAAAATGCATGTTCTGCGAATGAAGAGGTTGCTCAGGTTGTTCCTGGCCATGGTCCTGCTCATCACAGGTGCAATTCCGGCTGGATTGTTCAGCAGTAAGGCAGCCGCTGCGGATGAGCCTTTAACTATTGCTCAAGCGATCGCTCGCAACAATGATGGATTACCGGGGACGGTGGAAGGATATGTTATTGGGTATTTTGATGGTTCAAAAAATAAACTGCAAACTATAGCTCCATTCAGTGGAGGTAGTAATTTTGGACTTGCGGACAATCCAGGTGAAACAGATTTAAATAAGATCTTTTCTGTTCAAATCCCTAATATTACTTCAGTACGAAATACGTTTGGATTGAATAGCAACCCTGAACTTCTTGGAAAGAAAGTTAGGGTAACCAATGGGACGCTAACTTCTTATCTCTCACTACCTGGCATCAAATACATTGACTCCTCTTCAACAACCTTCCAACTAATCGATGAGACACCTGAAACTAAAGTGGCAAGCGTCAGAGCTAATCCATCTTCTGGTGCTGTTCCAGAAGGAACGCAGGTTACATTGGAAACACCCACAGTCGGTGCAACCGTTTACTATAAGCAAAATACGGACGCTGATTATCTTCCCTATACCGTGCCCATTACAATAAATGATGCGATTCACATTGAAACCTACGCAGCCAAAGAGGGGATCGACAATAGTGATGTTACCAGTTTTGATTATACCCTTGTCGACACAACTCCTATTTCAATCTCAGATGCAAGAAAAGCAACTGAGAATACGACCGTTAGCGTTCAAGGCATTGTAACCTATAGCGAATTGTCCGGAAGTGTATCGAATCTGTATATTCAGGATAACGATGCCGGGATCGTTGTGCGCGGTAATGCTTCTGGTATAGAAGCTGGAGACCGGATTGAAGCCTATGGGCCAATTACGATTTACAATGGCCTTGTTCAGGTTGAAGCAAGCAAATCTGGATTTCAGGGTGGCTTTATTCGAAATGTTGAAAAGTCACAGGATCTACCTGTACCTGTACCGCTCAACTCATCTCATTTTGCTCCGAGTGCGGGAGGGAGCAAGGGTACTGGAGGGCAGTATGAAGGGATGCTTGTCGAAGTAAACAATATTACAGTGACAAAAAGCAACACGCCCACTTACACAGCGACAGATGAACATGGCGGGCAAATGCTGATTTATGCCAAAAACAGCCCGTCAGCTCTCTCCGTTGGCAAATCGTATCATAAAGTGACAGGAGTCTTGACTTACCATTCCACTTACGGTCTGGAGTTGATTCCTCGAACGGCGTCGGATATTCTGGAGGATTTGCTCTCTGTAACAGCGAGCACACCTTCCGGTGGTATTGTAAAAGGAACGGAAGTTACGTTGTCTTCCCCTTATGTAGGTGCCCAAATTTTCTATACACTGGACGGTTCTGAACCAACTGTGAATTCCATGAAATACACACAGCCTATTACGATTACTCAAAATCAAATCATTAAAGCTGTTGCCACTGCTGATAGCAGAGTAAGCACCATTTTTTCTTTTGAATATACTGCGGTGGATCGGGTGGATGGTGTACGTATTCACGAAATTCAGGGGGCAGGCCATTATTCCATCTATGATGGATTGAATGTACAGAATGTAGATGGAATTGTTACATCTCTAATTAACGCAGATTCATTCTATATGCAATCCATTCCTGGTCAGGAAGATGGAGATCCGGCAACTTCTGAGGGGATTTTAATCTATAAGAAAGATCATGGAATGAAAGTCAAGGACCAGGTAAAGGTTGCCGGCAAGGTGAAAGAGTATGCAGCAAGTGCAACAGACTTGCCAACCACTGAAATTGTAGCTTCTGAGATTACGTTGGAACAACCCGATGTTGGATTGCCACAATCCGTAATCATTGGAAAAGGTGGCCGCGTAATACCGAAAGTCATTGATTCGGATGGATTGGGCCAGTTTAACCCTGACGTGGATGCTATAGACTTTTATGAAAGTTTGGAAGGCATGCGTATTCAATTAGATGATGCTACTATTCTCGGACCTTATTCTTACAATCTTGGATTAGCAGTAACGGTAGACAACGAACCAAATGATTCATTGCAGACTCCGGCAGGAGGATTAATCTTACGTGGAGACGGAGCAGGAAAGTTTGAGAGTTCTCTAAATCCTCAACGTTTGTTCATTAATAAAAAAACTCCTCAAGCTGTGACAACGGGTGATAAATTTAGAGGATCCATTAAAGGTGTGCTTTCTTATTCGGGTGGTAATTATAAGGTTAACTTGGAAGGCGATTTGCCTCCGATTACGTCCGATGGTTTGAAACAAGTAACAACATCAATTGAGCCACAACAAGAAAAGCTGACTGTTGCCACGTTTAATGTCGAGAACTTCAGCAAAAAAGATGCAACACGAGCCAATAAAATCGGTAAAATTATCGTGGATAATCTGAAAACGCCAGACATATTAGGAATAATGGAAGTTCAGGATAACGATGGTGATGCCGACACGGGTACAACAGCGGCCGATGAGAGTTTTCAGACACTAATTGATGCAATCAAAGCGAATAAAGGACCCACATATCAATACAGTGAGATTGCTCCGGAAAATAATAAGGATGGCGGGGCACCAGGTGCCAACATTCGTGTAGGATTCCTGTATCAGCCGGACCGTGTATCGTTAGCTACTGGTGTTAGCAAAGGTAATGCCACGACAGCAATCGCAGTCAAAGCAGACGGTAGTCTCTCGGTTAATCCGGGGCGTATTGCACCAGGTGACGACGCATTTGCCAGTTCCCGCAAACCGCTCGCAGCAGAGTTTGAATTTAATGGTGAACGTGTGGTCGTTATCGCTAACCATTTCAATTCTAAGGGTGGAGATTTAGCCCCATTTGGAAATATTCAGCCTGTAACTCGCATTAGTGAAGTACAGCGTGCGCAGCAAGCAACGGTTGTCAATAAATTTGTCAATGAATTAATCAATAAAGACTCGGATGTAAATGTTGCTGTCCTCGGGGACTTTAATGACTTCCAGTTCTCGAAAACATTGAGCATTGTCGAAGGTAATGAATTGGACAATCTGGTAAACAAACTGCCTGAGAACAAGCGTTATTCCTATATTTATGACGGAAACTCTCAGACATTGGATCACATTTTGGTGAGTAAAAACCTGACGGATAACGCAGCCATTGAAGTGGTGCATGTGAATGCTGACTTTGAAACAGCAGATGGTCGAGTGAGCGATCATGATCCGTTGCTTGCACAATTAACCTTTATAGATAACGGAAATGGAAGCAATCCTGGTAATGGTGGCGGGAATAATGGAAGTAATCCGGGTAGTGGTAACAGTGGTGGAGGTTCTACAACACCTACTACACCTGTAACTCCAACCACACCAGTGGTAGACCTGAAGGACATTGGGAATCACTGGGCAGCAGCTGCTATTGAGCAGGCCATTTCCCGGGGAATTGTGAACGGGTATCAGGATGGTAACTTCCGTCCGAATGCACCAGCCACACGCGCCGAATTCATTGTTATGTTGGGCAGAGCATTTGAACTTCCAGCCAGCAACAAGGCATTGACGTTTAAGGATGCTGCCGGGATACCTGCATGGGCGCAATCCTTTATTGCTCAAGCAGTGGATCAAGGCATCATTAGTGGGTACACGGACGATACGTTCCGTTCATCGGGGAAAGTATCGCGGGTAGAGATGACGGTTATGCTCGTCAGAGCACTCGGCCTTCCAGTGGAGTCCAATCCGGCACTGAGTTTCGCGGATGCAGATAAAGTACCGGCGTGGGCTGTTCCATATATCGCTGCTGCGTATGATGCAGGACTGGTGAAGGGAACAGGCAAAAATATGTTTAACCCCCTCGCTGAGGCAACACGTGCTGAAGTGGTAACCTTGTTATTGGCGGCAAATGAATTTCAGGCGAAGTAATAAAGACTATTCAATCTTCCTATGAAAAGGAAGCCAAAACCAGTTTTAACCTGAAACGCTAAACTCCTTTACTCTAATGAAAACGGCTTGTAGACTTCCATCTGCAAGCTGTTTTTTTTACTAATTAATGCCTGTTAATTTTCACCAAGTGAAGGTATAGTAGACAGGATTATATAGAAGGAGTGTTGACGTAATGCAAGATCAACCCGTTTTAATCGCACTATTTGCCATAGCGGCAGGAATTTTTAGTTTGCTCGGAGGTATCAACAATTGGGATTGGTTTATGAAGAGTTTTAGAGCAGGAATTTTTGTGAAGACCATTGGACGGCAGGGCGCAAGAGTGGTATATGGTATTCTCGGTGTTGTCATGATTGCCATTGGCGTACTATTGTTGCTGATTGGTAAAGTATAGGAAAAGAAAAGAAAAAAATTTGCAGAGCCCGAGTACATAATTCAGTTTCACAGCCTTTAATGTAGAAGGTAACGATTAGTACGTTTAGCTTTATGCTTGAGATTTTCGAGGTTAGTTCGGGTGTGGAGATTAGCATTTTAAAATGTCTTGAAGCCCAAGGCTTTATACCCTGGGGAAAGGGAGACCATTTTCTAAGGAACTCAGGACGCCTTATTTCGCCTTCAGCTCTTCTTTTTACAAAGTAAGGAACATCAGACACGTTATTTACTGGAATCCCTGACAAAAACACTGTAAACAACTGTTTTATTCTGATATAGCGTGTCTCAGGTTCTTTAGATTTCTGGAATCACTTTATATCCTTGAATAAGACGTCTCCGATTCGTTAGCGCTTGTACTTGCTCTGCTCCAACCGTGAGTGAGTAGCTGACTCCTGATCCCATCCAGAGCGAAGCTTTTCATTGAAAGGGAGAAAATCCACTTTAACGGCACTTCAGGTACATTCAGGCTTTCATTAGGTTTGAAGACATTCCCAAGTAAAAGTTACACTCAAAAAGACCACCGAAATTTTCCGGTGGTCTTTTTACCAAATTCAGGTTTATTCATCTCAATCTGGTTTAATTATCTTTTAAGTCTTCAACAGAGTTGATATCCATGTACGTTGGAACAACCAGACCTTGTTTAACTCCTGTCATACTGACAGCGATATCTTCAATCTGGTCACCATACGTCTCCCAGTAGTCCCCATGTGTAAGCGGGAGCCAAACGGCTGGAGAAGCATCGATATCACCTGCTGCCAAGCCTGCCCACATTGGACCAGCTTCGACTTGCAGTGCTTTGACTGTGTAACCCAGATCCGTCTCAAGCACATACTTCATCAGGTTGGTACTCGCAATTTCAGAGTCCCATGCAACATAACCGAGACGTAAATTGTCACCTTTAACCGGGGTTAACCCCTTGGTCCATTCTTCAATTTGGTCCGGATGTTTTTCTGCATAAGTCTTGGCAGCTTCTTCAGGCGAAACGCCCTTTTGAATGTCTACCATGATTTCACTCATTTGATCCGCAGTCCAATTAAAACGAGAGAAGAACTCATAGGCAACGGGATGATCTTCTTTGATTCCCTTACGTCCAACCGTGTGAACTTCCTCTGCATCGCCGAAAATTAAGTCGGGATCATCCAAATACTTCAGATCATACTGATTGAACATCCAATGCGGAGTCCAACCCGTAACGATGATTGGTTCTTCATTTTTATAAGCTTTGTCCAATGATGCAGTCATTGCTGCTCCAGAACCTTCAATCAGATTCCAGTTAGACAAATCATAATGCTGAATGGCGTTTGCTGTGGCCTTCATCAGACCTGCACCTGGATCAATACCAACGATTTGGTGATTAACCTCTTCGCCCACATTAGCACTTGCCGATGGAGTGGAAGAAGCGGCACCTGTCTCCAGATCTGCAATCGAATTGACTTCAGTCATGTAACTAGGAACCACGAGGCCTGTACGTACACCTGTCATATTGGCCCCCAGATCGTCCACCTGGTCTTTGTAACGTTCCCAGTAGTCAGCGTGTGTCAATGGCAGCCAAGCTGCTGGAGAGGCATCTACGTCGCCTGAGGCAACACCCGTCCACATCGGTCCGGCTTCGACTTGCAGAGCGTTAACTTTATAACCCAATTTGTTTTCCATCACGTATTTCAGCAAGTTGGTACTTGCGATTTCGGAATCCCAAGCCACATAGCTCAGTTTGAATGCATCACCGTTCACTGGAGTCAGACCTTTGGTCCACTCAGCAATCTGATCGGCATGTTTTTCAGCATAAGATTTAGCTGCTTCTTCTGCGGATGTGCCATCCTGGATAGCAGTCATCATTTCACCCATTTCATCCGATGTCCATTGGAAACGGGACAGGAATTCAAACGCAACAGGGTGATCTTCTTTCAGACCTTTACGGGCGATGGTATGAATTTCTTCAGCATCACCGAAAGATTTTTCTGGATCTTCCAGATATTTCAGATCATATTTGTTGAACATCCAGTGCGGAGTCCAACCTGTAATAATGATTGGATCTTCATTTTTGATCGCTTTGTCCAGGGTGGCCGTCATCGCTGCACCAGAGCCTTCAATCAGAGTCCAGTCAGTTAATTTATAGTCTTCGATCGCTTTTGCAGCGGACTTCATGATACCAGCCCCTGGATCGATACCAATAATCTGATAGTTCACTTCTTGACCTACAGCATTGGCTGCTGAATTCTTGCCACCAGCGGAAGTTGTGCCACCAACGAAGTATTGTGAGAAACCAGTTACAAGTACAAGGAATGTTGCCGCAGCAGTGATCCATGCTTTTTGCTTGGCTGTAATGCGTGAGGTCTTTTTGCGACCTGGCATAAATACATTTTGTGTAAAACGGTCCAGTACAATCGCGAGTACAACAACGGCCAGACCGGCTTCGAAACCTTTACCGATTTGAAGCTGTGTTACAGCACGATAGACTTCCGCACCAATACCTTGTGCACCGATCATGGATGCAATAACAACCATGGACAGTGACAGCATGATGGTCTGGTTAATACCGGACATCACGGTAGGCAAAGCGAGTGGAAGTTGTACTTTGAACAACTTTTGCATGGAAGTTGAGCCGAATGCATCAGCTGCTTCAACCAATTCGCCAGATACCTGTCTGATACCCAAGTGAGTCAGACGAATCGTTGGCGGAATCGCAAATATAACGGACGCGATAACACCTGGAACGACACCTAGACTAAAGAATGTGACCGCAGGCAGCAAGTAGACAAATGCAGGCATCGTCTGCATGAAGTCAAGGAGCGGTGTAATAATACGCGCCGCAGTTTTACTGTATGCGAGCCAGATTCCGACAGGTACACCAAGCAGGATCGAAACCAATCCTGAAGTGATAACCAGACCGAGTGTGTCCATCGATTGGGACCAGTATCCCAAGTTATCTACGAGCAAGAACCCGATAACCGTAAATAGTGTCAGTGGGAGTCGACCTACGAGGAACGCAAGAACACCCAATATGGCAATGAACAGGAGTGGATGGGGCAGCATGAACAGCCCGGAGAAGAATCCAACTACTGCCTGAATAACAATAGAGATTACATTAAACAATCCGGAGAGCGAGGAGCTCATCCAGTCAACGATGGATTCAATCCATGATGCTAGTGGTATTTTGGGAATCATTCGCAAGTTCCTCCTTTACTGCAACTTCACCGCTAAGTGCACCCAGCAGGGCACCGCGGACGATAACACCTTGCAGACGGCCATTCTCACCAACAACAGCGAGCGGCACATGGGCAGAACTTACAATCTCGAACAATTCATGAATCAGGGTCTCAGGCGACACCGTCGGCCCGTCCGTGATCAGAATGTCATTTAATAATTTGTTTTCGCGCATAGCACGGGTTGCATCTTCAGCTGTAATTACACCAAGCAGTTTGATCGAACGGTCAATGACAAACAGGTTGGAAATACCACGTTCGCGCATTAATTCGAGGGCTACACGAGGACCACGATCAAGCGTAATTGTTTCAGGGCGACGCATTACGTGAGATGCTGTAAGGACCTTGGACAGATCCACGTCTTCGACGAAGCGGGCCACATATGAGTTGGCCGGTTGAATCATGATTTCTTCCGGTGTACCGATCTGCACAACTGCGCCGTCTTTCATGAGGGCAATACGATCGCCGATGCGCAGCGCTTCGTCCAAGTCATGGGTAATGAAAATAATGGTCTTTTTCATTTTATCCTGAAGCTCGATCAACTCATCTTGCATATCACGACGAATCAATGGATCGAGTGCACTGAAGGCTTCATCCATTAATAGTACTTCCGGGTCATTGGCAAGCGCACGGGCCAAGCCGACACGTTGCTGCATACCGCCACTGAGTTCATCTGGCATTTTATCTTCCCAGCCTTTAAGGCCAACCAGCTCAAGTGAAGTTTTTGCTTTCTCACGGCGTACTTCCTTGTCTACTTTCTGTACTTCGAGTCCATACTCCACATTATCAAGAACGGTACGGTGCGGGAATAACGCAAACTTCTGGAATACCATACTGATCGTTTTCCGGCGCACTTCGCGCAATTGTTCTTTGTTCATCTTGCGTAGATCCTTACCATGGACCAGTATTTCTCCGGATGTTGGTTCAATCAGACGATTGAACATCCGAACCAGTGTGGATTTACCACTACCGGACAGTCCCATAATAACGAAAATTTCGCCTTCCTTAATCTCCATGTTGACCCGGTTGACACCAACCGTTATCTGTTTTTCTTTGGCCAACTTTTCTTTACCCCAACCTTGCTCCAGTAATTGCAGACCTTGCTCGGTTTGGGGGCCAAACAATTTACTTACGTTTTTCACTTCAAGTATGGTCATGTTCTCACCCCTTCTGATGTGTTGTGCACTTCGAACGGCTTTCAGCATCCATAAGCCCATACACTTATGCGCCCAGCCACGAAATCCGGTAGTTGTTGCTTCGCTTCCCGTCTTTCTGGGTAACGTTTTTAATACTAACAATACTTAACCAGTATATCAACCGAATAAACAGTACATAATGTTTGTACAGTAAAAACTGTACAAAGTTTTCCTCGCATATGCTCCATCATTCTCCTTATTCTGCCTAATAAGGTTCCTTTACATTTGATATCGCTTTTCCTACAATAGAAAATGAGCTGAATTGAAGCTGAATTATTTGGTTAAAAGATAGTCATAGGCAATTGTAGCCTGGTAAAGTTCCCATTTTCATACATTGGGTGAATGAAAGCCCTCTGGCATATATGATGTCCGGCCGAGTGCTTTCCCATGTAAGCAGGACTTTTAAAGTGTTGCAATGATTTCGCCAAAGACTGTGGAATGTTCAGAATGGAGGTTGCAAGCATGGGCTTGGACCATTTACAAGAGGAACAGCAGGCAACCGTGCTGAAGATACGTAAACGCGTCATTGAAGCTATTGGACGTAATATGGATCTTTACGGCGTTACGCTGTCTACGGGACACTTATATGGATTGCTATTTTTTGCAGACAAACCAATGACCCTTGACGATATGGGACGGGAAATGGAAATGAGCAAAACGAGTATGAGTACAGGTGTACGAACACTGCTGGATTTGAAAATGGTAAATAAAGTGTGGAGCAAGGGCTCCAGAAAAGACCTATATGAAGTGGAATATGACTGGCATCAGACGTTTACGGATTATTTTGCGATTAAGTGGAGAAAAGCCGTGGAGAGTAACCTTCAGGTTCTACGCAAATCGATTGAAGAACTGAATCGATTAGTCGAAGGTTTGGATGAAGAGGCGGATGCTGAACTTATCCACATCCTGATGGAAGACAAACACAAAGTTTTGCAAGCGGAAGCATATTACAAATGGTTGGATCGGTTGATTGATACCATGGAAGATGAAGAGATATACAAGCTGGTTCCGAAGGAAGAGATTAAGGAACATTCATAATTACATGCAAAGGGCCCTTTCCGTTTATAGGAGAGGGCCCTTTGGCCTGTGCAATATCTTACTGAATTATAATGAAGAAACACGATGTAAAAGATAATCTTGCCCATCGTATCGACCTATGTTCACATCTAATGTCCGATCAGACTTGCCTGAGGAAAGACTACAGGCTGCTGAGCAATCTGTTCCAGTTCGTTCAGAATCTGCAACCGGCCAGCCGGGGTCCAGCATAACCGTTGCCAGTTCGAGATATCGTGAACGTTACCATACAATACAGCAGGGGATCGATTCCACGATGCCGTTTGTTTCATACGTCGGAACACCTTTTCACTGACAGGCTGAAGCGAAGCACGATGGATCAACAGGTAATCCGTGTCCAGCACGGGGATACTATCTGCAACATACTCATTTCTGGAACTTTCGGGAGATACAAGCTGAGCAGGCTGAAGTCCCAATTCAGCATACAACAAGTGATTTAATGGATGCTCGCCAGTCCCTTGTAAGCGAATGGACTGGTTCGTAACCTCCATCAGAGCCAACCGTTTTTGTCCGAAATAGGGTTGCAGGTTCAGGCTTGCTTCAAGCTTGCGAAACTCAAGTTCTTTGAAATTCAGCAACGCTTGTTTCTCACGTCCGACCAGTTCGGCTATGCGAATATGGTTCTCTTTCCAGTCATCAGTAGACTCCAAGATGATGGTGGGTGCAATACTTTTCAGGCGATCGTAATAAGGCTTGTGGTAAAAGTCACCGATGATCAAGTCTGGCTTCGCCTGCCGAATTTGATCGAATTGTCTGGTTAATCGGCGTTCTTGTTCATATTCATCCGATTCTCGGTCAAACACACCTTCACCTTCCAGCACAGCTACCGGGCGCAGTCCAAGCGAGGCCAAGTTCTCATGAAATCCCATAATGGATGCCGTAGCTACGCGAAGTTGATCTCTTTTCATATATACACTGGGAGCAATCCCCAAGGTTTGTTTGAATTTGCGGCTAAAATAATACTCATTACCATACCCGACAGATATCGCGACGTCTTTGAGGACACAGGATTCCTCTGTCAGCTGTTTTTTGGCTTCGTTTATACGTAAACGATTCAGGTAATCGGTCGGTGACATGCCTTTGGCCTTCTTGAAACTGCGTGAATAAGAGCTGGGGGTGAGTCCAGCAATCTTGGCAAGCTGATCCATGCTGATTCCTTCACTCATGTAACGTCGCATATACATAATGCTGCGTTCCAAGGCAGGGTCCACTTTCTCATGATTGGCTTCCAGCCGGTTCTCCGAGAGAAACTGCAGCAGCTCATGCAACTGGCTATGTATGCTGATAAAGTGATCCGGTTGAAGACCGCGATAGGTTTCATACAGTTGTTCCAAACGTAATACAGCCTGCTGCTCGTGACGAACCAGCAACATGCCTGTCTGCCAATCCAGCGGGAAGCCAGGAGTGGAGGTCATTTTCCATTCACCACGGACTTGCTGCAAACGAACCGTATCCATACTTAGCAATATACATTCGGTCACATTCGAGCGTGCGGCGGCCTCGATGGTTGTTCCTGGCTTCAGTACGAACAAGCTGCCCGCTTGAGCCGTATAGGCTGTATCATTCAGGACCAGAACACCGTCTCCTTGCAAAATAAGACAGAGCATGGGCCGTGACACCGTCTTGCCTTGCACACGGAATTTCTCCCCACGACGCACACGGCACATGGAGGAGAGGAGCGGTAGAGATGTGGTTTCAGCAATGAAGGGAAACTGTTCAGTCATACGGACCATCCTTTTGTCTTATTTTCTTAATGATAACAATTATCATTCTCATATGGAAGATGTTTTTGAAAAATAGTTTTCGACAACCAAAAAAGGACTACCAAGAGCCGTTATGGCTACAAGGTAATCCTTTTTGTTATGGACAAGTCCGTTGAATAGGCTACACGCCTGAATCAACATTATATTTTAGTACGGTGTCACCAATAGAATATTGTCGAGGAAAACGTCACTCATTACTTTTTTTCCTGTTCCACCTGTTTGCACGTGATACAAGCGATATTGATCTTTGGCATTGATGTAGAAGAGGCCCGCAACATCATCTCTGATATGGAATGCATCCCATTCGTCCCCGGTAAGTTTAGTTACCTTGAGAGCTGTATTGACCGAATAGAGTCCGTTGTTGCCCGAGATGTATGCAGCCGTAGATGTACCATTGGTCAATTGATTCGCAACATACGTTACATTGTTCAGGTTCAGGTTGGCAGACTTGGTTACTTTGTTGCCCGAGACCGTTTTGGCATAAGCCTTTTTGTCTGCATCAATAAGGACAACCTTGTCTGTACCTAAGGCACTTACTTCACGAACACTTTTGTTATGAAGCTGAAGTGTTTTGGCTGAAGTTGTTAACGCAAACGCTTTGCCTTTGGCATAATTGTAATCCTTATTGCTGTCGAGAACGATTCCTTTGTTATACACGTAAAGATTGTTTCCCCAACCACCGGAATATACAGCATTCACATCCAGTTTGGCTTTGGGATTAACCGCAGTTGCTTTGCCAGTGTTGTAATTCACCTTATACATGACAACAGCATTGGTGGAATAAAACTCCTCGTATGGGTCTGTATTGACCATCAGTTGCAGTTCGTTTTTGGCTTGATTCGTAAAATAACGTCCTTCCACTGCGCCTGCGGCAATCCGCTGCACAGCTCCAGAACCGTTGGACGTTTTGGACACGACCCATGTGTTTCCATTAACCAATGCATTATAGTAGGCACGCCCTTTGGTTACCAGGAGGAATGGGAAGTCGATATCAGCCTTGTCAGCAATCTTGGTGACAGCTGAAGCATCACTATTGCCATTCGCGCGATAAATGGTACCTGTAGCATCCAGATAATAGATGAATCCGTTATCCGTATAATAGCTGAGTACATCTGTAGCAAATGTCTCTGCCGCATCGCTGGACCCGTCATTTGGAACCCGAAGCAATGTTGTGGAAGAAGCAGTCTGCGTATAGTAGAGATAAGAGCCTGCCGCAAGCAAGTCCACACCTTGGAAATCAATTAATACTTCTGTTGTATTGCTGCCATCCGCGGATACTTTGTACAAAACTCCGTCGGACTCATAATACACTGTGGATTGGCTAAGTGAGGCTGCCTGGGCTGCGGTTCCACCTCCCAATGTCACTGCTGCAATGAGTGCAAATAACAGCAATGTACAGATGGTGCGTTGTACGTATGTATACCCTGTTTTCATTCGTTCATCGTCCCCTTCGTTCTTCTATATGTATGTCGTTAATTCCTTATGTTATATCGGTAAACTATGGAAGATATGTTAGATCTCAAACATGAAAAAAAGAAGAGAATGAAATTGAATTTCATACACAATCCAACCTGAAATCGAATTGCGCATGATGCTGCCAATCCAGTGCGAAAGCATTCTCCGCCTGACTTGATCGTGATAACATTACACTCAACCAGAGCAGCGAAGAGAGCCAACTGACAAACAACCAACGATAGGAGCGAAACGATATGATGAATATAGCAACGATGGGTACAGGGTCCATTGTGGATGCCATTTTATCTGCGATCAATGAACTGGAAGATGTTACGTGTACAGCGATGTACTCCCGGAAGAGAGAGACAGCACAGGAGCTTGCGGGTAAATATGGGGTAAGTACAATCTATACGGACCTGGAATCCCTATTTTCAGATACAAATGTAGATCTCGTATATATTGCTTCACCGAACAGCATGCACTACGAACAGGCCTATCAGGCACTTCAACATGGCAAACATGTCGTCTGCGAAAAACCGTTCACGTCCACGCCTCAGGAAGCTGAAACGCTGATTGCACTTGCTAAAGAAAAGAATCTGTTGCTGTTTGAAGCCATCTCCAACATTCATCTGCCCAATATTAAAGTCATACAGGAGCAACTACCGAAGCTTGGTCCGATCAAACTTATCCAGTGTAACTATAGTCAATACTCGCGCAAATACAATGACCTTCTTGCAGGGGAAACACCGAATGTCTTTAATCCACAATTCTCCGGCGGAGCGCTGATGGATATCAATATTTATAATCTTCATCTGGTCATGAATCTGTTCGGCAGTCCGAATGCCGTATCGTATACTGCGAATCAGCATGCAAACGGTATTGATACGTCAGGAGTTGTGGTTCTCCAATATCCGGAGTTTATTGCGGAATGTGTAGGTGCCAAAGACACGAGCAGCATGAACTTTGTGCTCATTCAGGGAGAGAAAGGTTATCTTCAGGTAGTGGGAGGAGCAAACGGTTGCCGGGAGATCAAGCTTCAGATCGGGAATGAGCCTGCTGAGGCGTATAATGCACAGAGCCAATCCAATTGGCTGTACTATGAGTGGGAAGCGTTCAGGGACATCCACGCAAATGGGGATCACAAACGGTGTTACGAACTGCTTGAACACAGCCAGTCTGTGATGAGTGTTCTCATGAGTGCGCGCAAGAATGCCGGGATTGTATTTGCAGCGGACCAGTGTTAATCGTTAATACGTATCGCTAATGCTCCCCATGTACAACATGTCGAAAATGTAGAGTACCGAGACCATCGAAGACATTTTGGATAGCCTTAATTGTTCATTGTATCCGTGAGCCAGTAACGTTTCATCACAGTGTTTGGACAGGGTTGAATGGTTGTTGCCCGTGACCGCGATGACTTTCATCTGTTTGTTGCTCAGCACTTTGGCGGCTTCAATCATCGATTGGTTCTCACCTGTGTGCGATATAACAAAAGACAGCGTCAGGCTATTGGGATTCATCGTGTTCAAATAATGCATGTTCGGACTATTGTGAGCAATCGCAGATATGCCGAGTTCATTCCACTTGGCACAAGCCTGTTGAGCCAGATAATAATTCATATCACTGCCATAGATATCAATGCGTACGGATTCTTTGACCCAGCTAGCGATTCGTAGCAAAACAGGAGCGTTTAACATCCGACGGGTATCCTCCAGCGCCTGCTGGTACAGGTAAGGAACCGAGTCGATGGCAGCCAGCACGTTGCCTTGTTCTGCAATTGCATGATCCTGCGTTTGCATCGCGGAAGGTATCTGTTGATATTCAAGAGCAAGCTTTAACTGAAAGTCTGGGTACCCCTTGGTACCCAGCTTTTTGCATAAGCGAACAATTGTGGATGAGCTTGTATAGGTCTGCTGAGCCAGTTCATGGGCTGTAGAATCAAATACAACTTCGGGATTGTTCAGGATATAGTCCACAATATGCTTCTCCTGTGCGGTTAATTGTGAAGCATATTTTAATTTTTGAAGTAGTTTGGATTCCATACAGTTGTTCCATTCCTCTCTATAAATCATCCCATAGCATATATCTCCACATCATAACCTGCGTATATTTATTTCTCAATCTGCACAGCCCGACTATTCCATAGGGTGACGAAACGAAGAAGAACTAAACTTCAAATGCATGACGAAAAAAGATGTATTTCTCCGTCAATAGTCCCGGATGCAGGGTGCGCACTTAACCTGAATTTCACTTCAAATCGGGTCTCAGGTGTGTTTTCACTCTGCCTTGTAACATGTATCCTTATTTTAGGGTAGAACATCCGTTTCATTGCTATTCATAACGTGGTAATGAAAGATAGAGCCATACGTCTCATGAATGCCTGAAATATTCATCTAACGCCGGTCTTGGTAATCCAGGGCCGGCTTGACGTGATGTTTTTAACGATTACATAATGAATTCGTCTAACACATCCATATGAATACATCGTATGGGTACATATTGTGTTTGGACTTATAAGGAAGGTGAGTGAAACATGACAGCATCCAATGAATATCGTTTTCAAGTGAACCTGAGCGGGATGATCCAGATTTTATCCAACCATCTATATAGCAGTCCTAAGGTGTTCTTGCGTGAACTGATGCAGAATGCGACTGATGCGATTACCGCAAGAACGGAGGCGGAGCCAGGGTATCAGGGTCAAGTGCGTGTTGAACTGACGGGAACAGGTGAGCAACTGACCATGATGGTGGAGGACAACGGCATCGGTTTGACTGAAGCTGACATCCATGAATTCCTGGCCATGATTGGACAATCCTCGAAGAGGGGGCAGCAAGCGCTGCTGAATGGAGAGACTTCGTTTATCGGACGTTTCGGGATCGGGTTGTTATCCTGTTTCATGGTGAGTCACGAAATTGTCATGCTGACGCAATCCGCGAAGGGCGGCCCTTCGATGGAGTGGCGGGGCAAGCCGGATGGCACCTATACGATTCGACAGCTGGACACACAACTGTCTCCGGGGACCAAAGTATATCTGCGTTGCACACCGGACGCGGCGCACTACTTTGAACCGGATTATGTGAAAGAAGCTCTGTTCTATTACGGAGCGTTATTGCCGTATCCGGTCACGCTGCATCATGACGGCGAGCAACATGTGGTGAATAGCGAGACACCGATCTGGCTGATGGACCCTGCACTCGCACGTTCACGCAGAGCGGAGGTACTGGCTTTTGGTGAACGTCTGCTTGGCGAGCAGTTCCAGGACTTCATTCCGTTGACGACAGCTTCAGGCCGTACCGGAGGTATTGCTTTTGTGCTGCCACACGCGGTTAATCTGAATGCCAAGCGTTCTCACCGGGTTTACTTGAAGCGAATGCTGATTTCGGAGAAGGCTGAGAACATTTTGCCAGAGTGGACGTTCTTTGTGAAATGTCTGATCTGGACAGATGAGCTTCAACCGACGGCATCACGAGAACATTTTTATGAAAATGAAAAGCTGGAGGAAGTTCGCTCCGAACTCGGAGACGCACTTCGCAAGGGACTGGCCGACATGGCTGAGAGCCAGACGGAACGGCTTCAGAAGCTGATTCGCCTGCATGCTCTGTCCATGAAGGCACTAGCTGTGCAGGATCAAGCATTCTACGCGATGATTCATCGCTGGTTGCCTTTTGAGAGCACGAGGGGTCACCGTGAACTGGGGGAGCTAATCGATGAAGGAGAGACATTGTATTTCACGTCCTCTGTTGATGAGTACCGTCAGATTCATCATGTGGCATCCGCACAATCGATGCTGGTGATTAATGGTGGTTACATCTATGACAGCGAGTTGATGGCGACACTGCCGATGACCGTGCACAACGTACACACGGAGCGGCTACAGCCGGATCAGGTCTCGATGAGTTTCACCGATGTGCCACCCGCTGAACGCAATCAATATTATGATGCCTTGCGACTGGCCGATTCTGCCTTACAGCGCTTCCGTTGTCGGGCTGAGGTGAAAGGTTTTAAGCCATCGGATCTGCCGGTGTTGTTCACGCTGTCTCAGGAATCCTCAACACTTCGTGCGCTTGAAAAAGCAAGTGAGGAGAGCACGGAATTGTTCTCGTCTGTTCTGGGTTCATTATCTTCTAACATGAGTTCAACAGGGTACTCAACCTTGTATTTGAACGTGAGTAATCCGATTATTCAGCGGGTACTGACATCACCGGATGACCAGATGACGCCGATTGCCATCGAAATGTTATACGTCAATGCACTTATGATGGGGCATTATGCCATGAGCAAGCAGGAGCTTGAAGTGTTAAATCAGGGCATTGTTCGTTTTATAGATTGGGGTTTGCGTGCAAATACAGATCGTAAGGGGGATGCCTGATGAAGACAGAGATGGATTTTGAAGAACTGATGGACGAGGCCTATGGCTTGCCCAATGGTCCGGCGAAGCTCGGTATGCTGGAGGAAGCGGCAAGAGTTGCCGATGTGAACGGCATGGAGGAAGAGGCATACGAAGCAAGATCGGAGATTGTGGAGACAGCAACATTCTGCGGTTATCCGATGAAAGCACTGATTGCTTTTTCCTGGCAGCTGGGCAAGTTCGACCAACAGCCCGAAGAATATGATGAAGAAACGTTAATGTGGTCGTACAAATGGATATTGGGCAAGATGCCCGACTTCCCAGAAATATCACGCGAGAAGATCCTGGAGCTGTTGGAGGATTTCGGACGGCGTTTCAAGTCCTACGGTTACAGCGAACGCTCCTACTGGTATTATCGGTTCCGGATCTTTATGGATTTTGGGGAGCTGGAGGAAGTGGGACGCAGTTATGATCGATTCAGAACGATGGATCGTGACTTTATGAGTGACTGCGAAGCATGTGAGCAGGATGAGATTATGCGATATTTCTTGTTAAAAGGAGACGATGAGAAGGTGTTGGAGGTGGCACAGCCTATCCTGAAAGGGCGTATGAGCTGTGCAGAGATTCCGCATCTGACTTTGTCTGAAATTTTGATGCCGCTATATCGGTTGGGACGGACTGCGGAAGCAGATAAACATCAGACCAAGGGATATCGCCTGATTAAAGGCCAGAACGATTTTGTGCAGAGTTTTGCGGAGCAGATGGATTATCTCACACGTACGAATCCGGCAAAAGGCATTGATGTGCTGGAGGAAACACTGGTGTTCGCTGCTGATCATGAAGATCCTTACGCTAAAATGTTGTTTTATGCCAGAGCAGCATCGTTGCTTCGCCGCTGGGTGGAAGAATCTCCAGAATACCGATTGCGTCTGCCAGCATCCTTCCCGTATGAAGGTGATCCAGGCGACCTGCTCAAGCTGGCCGATTACTTTGCGGAGCATGCTCAGACCGCTGCAGCCAAGTTTGATCAGCGCAACGGGAACCACCATGTATCTTCGTTGATCGAATAGAGACGGATATAACTCAGTAACCGATCGCTATAATAATTTATGAAAAGTAACGAAACAGGCTTGTTCGAGAAGGATCGTACCCTTCTGAACAAGCCTGTTTTTTCTTGCCTCATAAGCATGATAAATCTAAACGGTATGAAGATGTTTTATTTTTATTGTGCTGAAGACGCAGAAGGGACCGGCGCTGGTACTGGAACCGGTGCAGTTTCAGATGTCTCCGCTGTAGCTTCGGCTTCTTCAGCAGGTTCTGCTTGCGGCTGCTGAGCAGCCATCAGTTCAGCGACGATTTGATCTGTTGGTTGGGTAAGCAGCGCATACATGATCGCAGCCTCTTCCTGACGAATCAGAGGTTTGCGGGAAAGGAAATCAACAGAACCATCCTCCAATACCTTCACCTCAGGTCCATGGATACCAAGCTTCGCCATCATCTGAACGGCTGGTACAGCCCATGGGTCCGTGTGTCCCGCAAGTTTGACATCCGTGAACAGTTCACTAGGATATTGCAGTTGCAGAATTCTCCACATCATGACCATGGCTTCCTGGCGGATAATTACTTGATCCGGCTTAAACTGCTGTTCGTCCTTGCCAGTAATCATACCCATTTCATATCCAAGTTGAATATATCCGGCTGCTGCATGGTCTGCCCAGTCGGTGCCTGCAGGAGGTGTTGTTTTGCTGGGCTTCAATCCACTCAGTTTAAGCGTGTTCTCAATAAATTCAGCTCGTGTCACAGCTGATTTCGGTTGGAAAGACTTGTTAACATCATTCTCATAATATCCAAGAGATTGTATGGCATAGATGGCTTCAGCATAAGGACTGTTCTCACGAACATCCCGGAAGCCCATAGGCTTTTGTCCTTTTTTCTCATAACCCATAGGGTTGAGGTAAGGTTCTTTCATATAGATGGTTCCATCAGCATTTTTCTTGAATGCTGTGAATTGACCGGTCAATTCATCTTTGAAGAGATTATCTTCCACTTGAATCAGGTTGCGTTGACCCAGAAAAACGTCCGAAATGCTCAGTTGTCCAGGCTCTGTACCGTCATTTTTCAGGGAGCTGACGATCGTGCTAATTCGTAGATCCGCGTACAATCCGGTGAAGCGTTGCAGCTCAGCTGCGGATTGCGGCGTGTATTCCTTGAACTGTACAGGCTCTGCATATTGCGGGAAGAAGTTCTGAATGAATGCAGGGTAGAACAGATTACGAAGTGCTCCATTTTGATTATACGTCAGGAAAACGCCTGTATTTTGCTCGGGAATAAGGAAGAGATAAGAGCTGAATCCGGTCAGGTCGCCTGCTTTCGTAATAATTTTTGGACTACTTCCTGCTCCGGGAAGCTGAAATGCAGCTTCGAATCCATACGTGGTGTTTGGTAACAGTGGATGAATGGAAGAACGGTACTGTTCCATGCTTTTCACTGTGGATTCCTTGAAAATTCGCTTGTTGTCCTTCACGCCATCATTCAGGAACGCAATCATGAACTTCCCGATGTCCTCAGCGGTAGACAACATACCACCTTGAGGCATTGGTGTTGGAGCGATGGTGTACAGATCAAGCGGATTGTGTGCCGCATCATAGCCAGTAGCCAGCTGCTTTTGGAACTTTTTGTCCAGCATGAAACTACTGTTATCCATTTCTAGCGGTTTGAAGATATGTTGTTGCATGTAGGATTCAAAGGGCTCGCCGCTTACATTCTCAACAATCATGCCAAGCAGCAAAAACGAAAAATTATCGTACATGTAGGCGCTACCAGGCTCTCGAACGACAGGAGGCATGTGTTGCTGTGCATAATCCTCCATCGCTATGTACTTGTCAAAATCAGTATGGATGTCTTCCTGCTGCGGATCACGAATCTCGAATCCGGTCGTGTGTGTGAGCAGGTTCTCCACAGTTACAGGTTTGTCAAAAGGATTATCAAATTCGAGCCCTTTCACATAGGTCTGAAAGTCAGCTTGCAGATCAACCTTGCCTTGCTCTACCAGCTGCATTACAGCAGCTGACGTGAACGTTTTGGATACAGAGGCTACACGGAAAGCGGTATTTTTTGGATCGATAGGCGTTTTGTTCTCCTGATCAGCATAGCCATATCCTTTTTCCGCCAGTACTTTGCCATCCTTCACCACAACAACGGAGGCTCCAACATAGTGAGCTTTTGTCTCAGGGGAATCGAAGAATGAATCGAGAAATGCTGTAGCAGATTCGGTTGTCAGCGCTTTCGTCT
This sequence comes from Paenibacillus sp. PAMC 26794, assembly GCF_000316035.1. Classification (GTDB taxonomy): domain Bacteria; phylum Bacillota; class Bacilli; order Paenibacillales; family Paenibacillaceae; genus Paenibacillus. The sequence goes on along the minus strand of NZ_ANHX01000041.1, from coordinate 19,262 downwards.
TTGCTTGTTCGGCAGCTACTGGAGTCGAGGTCTCCGCCTTAACTGCGGGTACCCACAGACTGAGAGACAGAACCACAGCCATAAAAGCTCCTGTTAGGGAGGTGAACCTGAAACGGGTCTTTCGTTTGGATAAATGCATGCAAACACTCCTTTATGAAAATATTTACAAAATAGTTACCTAACCATGTATTACTGATTACTCGCACGATAGGTTTCACGATAATAGATTCCAATGTTGGCAATCCAGATCACAGAGAGCATCACAATTGGGAATGGAGCAAAGGTAAAAAGCATCGAATATAGAACCATAGAGGCCATTCCAACACCAAGAAGTACATTCATCATCTGAAAAGAACGATAGGCTGCGCGATACACGATCCATTTTTCACCTTCATCCAGCTTCTCAAAATGATCTTTTTTCATATTGCGCGAGTTCAAATCCAGCGCACGATCAGGGAAATAACGGTTGTATCGCTTCACAGTCAGAGTTTGCACGACCACAACGATGATAATAGAGACACACGAAGCAACAAAATTCAAGAGGTTGAACAGTTCTGGAGAATTCGGCATGGTTCGGTTGGATGCATACAAGGACAAGGCAAGTGCTGCCCAGGTAAACGTAAGAATAACGCTGAATCCGCTGAGGATCATTGCTTTTCCGAGGGAGCGCTCTGCGGGAGAGATGAGTGAATCGGAATCTCCATAAGCATCATCTTCCATGGGAGGGACAGATGGCGTGCGGGAGAGACTGAAGATGTTCCACAGTGTCATAACCACCACAAGAGCCGCCAGGATTGCGAATAAAAGATCATAGTCATAGTACACGGACAGCGTCCAGTTCAAGTCAGAAGGGAGTTTACTGACTCCGCTAGCTCCGAGAAAACCAACTACAGCGCCACCTGCTGCATACAAGGGAAGACGCAACCGCTTTTTAATGGACGAGGATGATGAATTTTTCATTTTAATCTCCACCTTTCAGTTCAAAGATTTTTTCGACAGGTTCACGAAATACGTGTGCTATTTTTAGTGCCAGAACGACCGACGGAGAGTAATCTCCACGCTCAATCAGGGCAATGGTTTGACGAGATGCGCCAATGAGTTTGGCCAGTTCTGCTTGGGATAGCCGGTCTCTGGCTCGTAACTCCCGAACGTGATTGTGTAATTCTTCCACTTGCTCACCTCCATGAACCTAATGTACATGATATTTTACTAAATGTAAACTATAATATACAAAATATTAAAGATCATTTACTTCAAAACGTTGATAATGGACATGAAAAAGAGAGCCTGCTGGGCTCCCTTGGATGATTATTTTGTTGTCGGAAAAGTTGCCAGAAAAGTGAAATCAAGATGCATCTGCACACGGCAGATGTTGATTCTGTTCCTCTGCTTTCCGAAGTAACATTCGGAAAAAGATGAGCGCTCCAAGCCCCATCAGGACATACAGACCAGCCATCGCATAGGAGGGCAGAAAGGCTCCAATGGTTAACCCGAGACTGCCGAGGAGGGCAGCGGCGTTGTAACTCATCCCGTCAGCAGCCATATAAGCAGCACGGTCCGAATCTGGAATCATGCCCGCGAGCATGACCTGACGAACAGGGGCGTACATCAATTCTCCAATGGTTAGCAATATAGCGGATGAGATGAGTAACCAGGCCCAGTTGCTGAAAGCAAGTACGGTGAAACCTGCGGTATAGAGGAGCATACCAACAGTCATGATAGATCGGGACTGGAAGCGACCTATCCATCTGGAGAATGGAATGGCAACCAAGGCGACCATTACGGTGTTGATGACCATGATCAGGCTGAACATATGCAGACCTGAGATATCTGAGCCGAACAGTTGGGCGGTGAATTCATTTTTTAGACGAACAGCAATGTATTTATCCAACTGAAATTCCAGGGAGACAGCAAGTACAGTAGCCGTGAAAAATATCATGAAACGTTTGTCCTGAAAGACCGCCCAGTACGTTTTCAGTATGTTCCTCTGGATGGGAGCATCGCCATAACCAAATACACGTCTATCCATTGTTTCACGAATCATAAAGATCAAAATAAACAGGGTAGCTAGGCTTTCAAGGCATACCAGACTGAACAATAGGAAACGAAATGATTCGAAAAATAGCCCGCCCATCAGTGCACCAAAAGTTACAGCAACGTTTGTTGTCCAATATTGCAATCCATATACATAATGACGTTCATGTTCACTGCTTACATCAACAATCATGGCATTAGCAATCGGCACGGTGATCCCTGAACTGAGACTGCTGAGCAGAAACATGAGGCAAGTGACGATGATTGAATCCATCCACGGCGAATTGGCGATGGCCAAACAAAGTAGAGCCACCACCTGTAAAGTTTGTGCAATCACCATTAACTTCTTCCGTCCAATTCGATCAGACCAATATCCTGCCCACAATCCCACAATCATGGAAGCCACAATATTGACCGTCAGCAATAACCCCGCCAAACCTGCGCCAATCTGAATACTCAGATAGATCGCCATGAATGGAATGATGGACTTTTGGGTCAGATCGGTGAAAAAATCAGTAATGATACGTATCCTGATGTTCGGGTGCAGATCGGCGTATTTCATAAATCGTTGTTCTTCCTTCCCACTGGTCATGTTGATGTTACTGAGTATAATGGAGGAAAACCTGAAGAAAAACTGTAGAAACATCCGGATGGATTTCGTATTTTAGCAGAAGGTAGGGTATATATGGACGTATCAGAACATTACATTCAACTGCGATTAAACTTTCCACATGTACATGATGAACAAGAAGTACATACAACGGTAGGTGAACTTGCCGATCTTTTATGTTGTACCATGCGCAATATGAACCTCATTATGAACAAATTCAAGGAGAACGGATGGGTCAGGTGGAACCCGCAACGCGGAAGAGGCAAAAAATCGATGCTGGTATTTTGTGTCCCGTTGCTTGAAGTGGCGCGTGAACGGTTTGACCATCTCCTGGATGGGAACAGGATGGAGGATGCCTATGAACTGGCCACCACCTTGCCAATTACGATGAGAGAACATCTGATGCAGCAAATGCAGCATCAATTCGGTCTGCGTTCGAATGGAGGGGACAGAGGACGAGTGGATACATTGCGGATTCCGCAGAATACACCTTTTAAGACTCTCGACCCAACGCAGACGGGGATGTGGGGAGAAGTTTTCATCATTGCAGAAGTCTTTGATCGTTTGGTTCGTTATAATGCTGAACGCCAAGTCTGCGAGCCGAGTCTGGCTATAGCATGGGAGAGTCATGTGGACGGAAGGGAATGGACCTTTTATCTGCACAAAGGCATACCTTTTCATCATGGAAGGATACTGGAGGCAGAGGACGTCAAGTTTACCTTTGATCGCATTATCTCTGACAAGAGTAACCCGTGCAGGCCTCTGTTTGGGTCCATTGAGAGCATAGAGGTGTATGACCAGTTGACTGTACGTTTTGTGTTAAACAAGCCTAACTTCATGTTCCCGGATCTGATGAGCAGTATGTCTGCATCGATCTTGCCGAGAGATGTGGAGATGAATCCGCTCCATCCGATTGGAACAGGACCTTATCGGTTGACGCGTCATGATTCGAAGCAGCTTGTGCTTGAGGTTTTTCTTGCCTATTTCAGAGGGCGGGTTTATGTGGATCGCGTTGAAGTGTGGCAGCTCCCCCACTTGGCAAAAGCGGAGTCCATCATCAAGCATGATTTATTTCCGGATGCACAACCTCGTGCTGTACAGCATGAGATGCAGGGCGGAGTGTATATGACGTTTAATATGCAAAAGGAAGGGCCGCAGCATGATGTGAATTTTCGCCGGGCTGTTCAACAGCTATTGAATGCGCAAGAGTTGTCGCAAGCGCTCGGAAGCACGAACACGCAGGCTGCTTATAGTCTGATTCGAGGACGAGTACAGCAACCTTTAAAGGTGGGTTCAGATCAAGGGGAGCCATGGAAACAGCAATCGGAACAAATAGAATGTTCGGTCACACCTGTACCTGACCTTTCCGTGGAGACCTCACTGGCGCGGGCCTCAGCATTATTGCGTCATAGCTCTTATCAAGGGCAGAGTTTAAGCCTGTGGGTGGAAGAAGGAGAGAAGATGGAGACGGATATGGTCTGGTTTGCAGAGAGATGTAAACAGATTGGCTTACATATCAACATTATGCCGGGAGATCCGGTCCATGCAGTCTATCAAGATGGGTTTGGGGATTGTGATCTGATCTATACAGGAGAAGTCTTCAATGATCATGTCGTGCTGAGTCTCGTGACGATGTACACCTTCCAGAACACGTTATTCCTGATTGCGATGAATGATTACTGGAGACATGAACTGGAACAGGAATGTGGACGAGTGGTCATGATCCAGGAACCTGCGGAGCGGTTGAGTAGATTGATTCGGCTAGAGGATCGACTGATTCAGGAGGCATTGCTTCTGCCCACGTACAGCTTCAAGGAAGAACACGCCCATCATGATTCGTTGCGAGATTATCGTCTTGCGGGGTATGGTCTGCCTGATCTGCGCAGATTGTGGGTGAAGAGAAGCCCTGGGGCCGCTGAAGAGGATGCGAGTTACCCGGTGTATATTCCATTGTGGTAGGACTATGCAAGCGTAGCAATGCCGTATTAACGGACTTCACCGATTGCTTGTCAAACTAGTCCGCATATATCGAACAAGTCCCTCATAACATGTACTAATCAAGTAGGGGTTCTGCTGCAAGCACAATCCTGAAGTGAAAACATGTGCTAAAGGGGATGATGTCATGCGCCGAATATCATGGATGCTTGCCATGGTATTGGTCTTATCGGTCTTGCTTGCCGCCTGCGGGAAGAAGGATGCGGCAGCTGTGGTCAAAGATCTGAACGAAGTCGTAGGAGAGATGGAAAGTTACCAGGGGGCAGGCGTGATGACGCTGCATACCGGAGATACGCCGCAGCAGTACAAGGTCGAGGTATGGCATCAGAAGCCTTCCTATTATCGTATTGCGTTAACCAATGCCAAAAAGGATGTAACACAGATTGTACTGCGTAACGATGAAGGCGTGTTTGTTTTGACGCCGAGCCAGAACAAAAGCTTCCGTTTTCAAAGCAACTGGCCAGATAACCAAGGACAGGTATATCTCTATGAAACATTGATTCGGAGCATTACGGGAGATACAACCCGTCAGTTTGCGGATGAGAAGGAAAGCTATGTTTTTGATGTAGCTGCCAATTATAATACACATGCACTCGTCAGACAGAAGATCTGGCTGAACAAAAGTGATTACGCACCTAAACAGGTGGAGGTATCCGACTCCAATGCCAATGTGGTCGTGGATGTGAAGTTTGACTCCTTCAAATTCGGTGCTGCATTTGAAAAAGATGCCTTTGACATGCAACGTAACATGACAGCCAATACAGAAGAAGGTGGCAAAACAGGAACGGACTCCGGTGTGACTCCTGCGGAGCAAACCGGGAATGAGGGCGGTAAAGAACCTGCCAATCCTCAGACTGCGCCTGAACCTGACGGAGCTGTCACTGATGGACAGACGGGTGTGGGTGGTGACACAGAGCAGCAAGGTACAGAAGGCGCTGCAACAGGTCAGGAAGGCGAAGCGCCAACACTCGCAGAACCGGAAGGCTCAGACAGCTTTGGCGTAATTCAGCCGACCTATGCGCCGGAAGGTGTGCAGCTCAAGGATGACCAGATTCTTGAAGAGGCGGGAGACTATTCGGTTATGCTTCGTTATGAAGGAACATATAATTACACGATATTTGAAGCCAGACCACAGGATCGAGCTGTATCGCTTGCTCCATCCAGTGTAGTGGATCTTGGATTCACACTGGGGATGATCAGCGGTGATGCATTGAAGACCCTGACATGGATGACAGATGGCATAGAATATCGGATCACCAGTGCAGACCTGCCTCAGAACGAAATGGTACGCATTGCAACATCGATGCAGGAAGAGTCAGGTAAATGATTTTTGAACAAATGAACGAATAGTAGCATAAACATAAGGAATGCTAAGAAGCATCGGAGACCCGTTCTCCGGTGCTTTGCTTTGATGTAAGAAAGGTGTTGATTTAGCGCTGTTTTTCTTACCCGATACACTCAATAAAGCAAAATGCGCTTCTACGCAGAGGGAACCGGGTAAATAATCGATATAAGCAGATTTTTGCTGGGGTGGAAAGTGGAATTTTGCCCTGCTAATCTCGCTTATCGCGGTCTTCTTCTGTGTTCGCATTTGTTCCTCAAACGGCGCACCTTACATCTGTTTTTGAATGCGAAACATCGGTTCATTTGACACTCACATGCTGGAGCATTACGATGGAGTCTGACGTGAGCCGGATTAAGATGATTAGAGAAGGTGACTTAACGTGCAAGGACAATATCGGCCGACCCAAGCGGAGATCAATTTGGATCATTTGTGTACTAACGTAGAAGCTTTCCGCGAGGCATTGCCTCAGGGCATGAAATTCCTCGCCTGTGTGAAGGCCAATGCCTATGGACACGGAGCGGTGGAGACGGCTAGAGAACTGGAACGAGTGGGTGTGGATTACTTAAGTGTGGCTTTTCTTGACGAAGCTCTGGAACTGCGAGAACATGGGATTACGATTCCAATTCTGGTATTGGGTTATACGCCGCCTGAAGGGATCGCTGTTGCATGGAAATATGATGTGACCGTCACACTGTTCAGCAGGGAAGTGCTTGACGCCATTCGACATCTGGATGCAAGCACATTCGCTAACAAACTGAAGGTTCATATTAAAATCGACAGCGGCATGGGCCGATTAGGTCTGTTGCCTGGCGATGAGGCATTGGCTTTCATTCAGGAAGTAGCTTCGCTCAATCAGATGATGCTGGAAGGCATGTTTACCCATTTTGCCAGAGCAGATGAAGAAGACAAAACCTATACACTGGAGCAGTATAGACGGTTCCAAAGCGTGGTTCATGCGCTCAGGGATCAGGGGTGTTTCATCCCGATTATACATACGGCGAACAGCGCCGCTGCCATTGATACACCGGAATTGTCCTATGACATGGTACGTGTGGGAATAAGCCTGTACGGACTGTATCCTTCGGCTGAGGTGAATCATCAGGTGGTGAAGCTGTCCCCAGTATTGACGCTGAAGACAAAAGCGGTTCTAGTCAAAACACTGCCACCCCATTGGGGGATCAGTTACGGAACACGTTATTTTACGCAAGGGTACGAACGAATAGCGACCCTGCCGATCGGATATGCAGACGGATTCTCAAGAATGTTGACAGGTAAAGCACAAGTGCTTGTACGCGGCCGCCGCGTCACTGTCGTTGGTACGATCTGCATGGATCAGTGTATGGTGTCGTTACAATCTTTCGCGGAAGAGGCGGAAGAAATTCAAGTCGGCGAAGAGGTTGTCCTCATCGGTCATCAGTCTGGTGGCGTAATAACCGCAGACGAGGTGGCAATCCAGCTCGGTACGATTGCTTATGAAGTGATCTGCATGATGGCGCACCGCATTCCACGGGTATATACCCGCGGGGGAGCAGTAGTCGCCAGAATCAATCCACTTTTGACATCCTGACAGGTTAACTGGACGTCATTACCAATAAACTTTTTTTCAGAACAGAAGGAAAACTGTCGGAGCATCTCGAATTATGTATGACGGTAAGGATTTAATTCCTGAATTGAGATGTTTGGTCTGTACGAATATTGTTCCCCGTGTTTATAATGGAGTACAGCATACTTGATATACTCGGGGCATATATATTCCTTTGTATAAAAGTTCTGGAAAAACGTAATACTGGTTCACAATGGCGAAAGGTTTGTGGGGGTGGAAGAAAGGTGGCCAACTTGCAGAACACCAAGCGGATCATGATCAGTTTACCTGATTATCTTTTGCAGGAAGTGGATGGCATCGTAGCGCTGGAGAATTCCAACCGCAGCGAATTGATTAGGCAGGCTATGAAGCTGTATTTAACGGAGCGTAAGAAACGTTACATCCGTGAAACGATGCAGCGAGGGTACATGGAGATGGCAAAAATTAATCTGACCATGGCATCCGAAGCCTTTCATGCGGAGGAAGATGCGGACAGCACTCTGGACCGCTTAGTTAGCGGGGTGTAGACATTGATCGTAAAACGTGGTGACGTTTTTTTTGCGGATCTTTCTCCCGTTGTCGGTTCCGAGCAAGGTGGAGTCAGGCCGGTTCTGGTGATCCAGAATGATATCGGCAACCGGTTCAGTCCAACTTGTATTGTGGCGGCTATCACCGCCCAGATCCAGAAGGCAAAGCTGCCAACGCATGTTGAAATTGATGCGGTGGCACACGGCTTTGACCGGGACTCGGTTATTTTGCTCGAACAAATACGGACGATTGATAAGCAGAGGTTGACTGACAAGATTACCCATCTGGACGAGGAGACCATGAAATTGGTCAACGAAGCCTTACAGATCAGCCTTGGTTTAATCGATTTTTAAGGCAGTAACCAGCGTCTTGTACGCTGCCCTGCCGTCCGTTGGCAATGGATGTTCCTGTAAGGGAACACACTGAATTCAGACTGTAACCAAAAGAGCGTATGACATCCTTCGGGCTGTTATGCGCTCTTTTGATTAAAGCTTGATGAAAGCGTAGAACATTGGCGATCTTTTCGCTATAATGAAACATGAGAAACCGTTTACCCGAAAGACCTATATATAGAGGTGGAGGAGACATATGAGCATTTACATCAATCAGGAGAAACTTCAATTTCATTTACAGACCAGAGAGGCCAGTTACGTATTCCAGGTACTGCCTTCAGGATATTTGGTGCATTTGTATTATGGCAAAAAATTACGCGACACCGATCTGAGCTGGTTGCATGTACGGACAGAACGAGCGTCCTTTAGCCCTAACCCGGTGCCAGAGGATCGTACGATCTCATTCGATACGTTGCCAGTGGAATTGCCGGTGTATGGCACGAGTGATTTCCGTAATCCTGCAATCCAATTGGAACTTCAGAATGGCTCAACGGTTTCGGAGTTTACGTATACAGGTCATCGATTGGTCAAAGGAAAGGCAGCGCTTACCGGATTGCCAGCAACGTATGTTGAATCCGATGACGAAGCAGAGACGCTGGTTATTGAGTTGGAAGACCGCGTCGCTGGTATCAAGATCGAGCTTTCTTATACTGCCTTTACGGCATTTAATGCGATTACACGCTCCATGCGTATCGTTAATGAGAGCGCTACCTCAGTGAATGTGGTGCGTGCGCTCAGTTCTTCTGTTGATTTCCCGCATGCTGATTATGAATTGTTGCAGTTGTCAGGAGCTTGGACACGGGAACGTGATATCGTTCGCAGACCGCTTGCTTCAGGCCTGCAAGGGATTGAGAGCCGTCGTGGTTCAAGCAGTCACCAGCAGAATCCATTTATTGCGCTGATGACTCCAGGCACGGATGAAGATCAGGGTGAAGTCTACGGATTCAGTCTCGTCTATAGTGGCAGCTTCACCGCACAGGCTGAAGTAGATCAGTTCCACACCACCCGTGTATCGCTCGGGATCAACCCGTTCGAGTTCAGCTGGAAGCTGGAGCCACAGGAAGCGTTCCAGACACCTGAGACAGTTATGGTGTACTCGGCTGCAGGTTTGGACGGCATGTCACAGTCCTACCACGAATTGTATCGGGAGCGTCTGGCACGCGGCAAATTCCGCAATGCAGAGCGTCCGGTGTTGGTCAATAACTGGGAAGCGACTTACTTTGGTTTCGATGCAGACAAGATTGAACAGATCGCTCGCGCTGGACAGAAGTTGGGTATTGAGCTGTTTGTGTTGGATGATGGATGGTTTGGACACCGGGACAGTGACAACTCCTCGCTGGGTGACTGGATTGTAGATAAAAACAAATTGCCACAGGGACTGGATGATTTGGCTAACCGCGTAACAGGTCTGGACATGCAGTTCGGATTGTGGTTTGAGCCTGAGATGATCTCGCCAGACAGTGAGTTATATCGTGCGCATCCGGACTGGTGTCTGCATGTGCCTGATCGTCGCCGGACAGAAGGACGTCAGCAATTGGTACTCGATTTCTCTCGTCAGGATGTACGTGATGAGATTGTGCGCATGTTAACAGATGTACTTGGTTCTGCACCAATCACTTATGTGAAATGGGACATGAACCGGAATATGACGGAAGTGGGTTCTGCATTGCTTCCGGCAGACAGACAGCGTGAGACCGCGCATCGTTACATGCTGGGGTTGTATGACGTCATGGAACGAATCACTTCGGCGTTCCCGAACATTCTATTCGAGAGCTGTTCAGGTGGTGGTGGTCGCTTCGATCCAGGTATGCTGTATTACATGCCACAGACATGGACAAGTGATAACACGGATGCCATATCTCGCTTACGGATTCAATATGGTACGAGTCTTGTATACCCGGTAAGTTCGATGGGATCGCATATCTCAGCGGTACCGAATCATCAGGTGAACCGGATAACTTCACTTGAAATTCGGGGACATGTTGCGATGTCGGGCAACTTCGGGTACGAGCTGGACCTGACGAAATTCACGGAGGAAGAGAACGACATCGTGAAAGCGCAGGTTGAACTGTACAAGGAGATTCGTGGAACGGTTCAATATGGAACATTCCGTCGCTTGCTCAGTCCGTTTGAAGGCAATGAGACCGCGTGGATGTTTATTGCACCGGACGGAAGCGAAGCTGTTGTATTCTACTTCCGCGTGCTCTCTGAGCCTAATGCGCCACTTCAGCGCCTGAAGCTGAAAGGATTAGACCCGAATGCAGATTATCGTCTGAAAGGCGGATCGGAGACCTTTACCGGCGATGCCCTCATGTATGGCGGTATTTCGGTAGGCAGCACATCAGGAGACTATCTGAGCGAGATGTTCCGGTTCGAGCGCGTCTAGATTGCAAATGCATATAAAGCTTTAAATAAGGAAGGGCCGAGGAGCGTCGTGTTGACGTTTTTCGGTCTTTTTTTGACGTAATGGGGAAGGCTGGAGGATGACATCATTCTGTCAGAACTTGTATGCTTGCGGATTGATGGGAATCTGGACGGGATTTTGTGATAATATAGGGTAGAGTGGATTGATCAAATGGTTTAACTATACTGTAATTACAGTAGCAAAGCTGCCCTGAAATGATTGTAACGAACGATTCAGGAAGGAAAGAGGGATTTATTTTGTCTGAACAGGAAACGGTTCTGGAACCCAATGAAGAAACAATAAAGGCAGAACGCCATGAACGAATCATCAAACAGGTAGCCAAGGAACTGTCACTGTCCTTAAAGCAGGTCCGCACGACTTCGGAGCTTCTGGACGAAGGCAATACGATTCCATTTATCGCCCGCTACCGTAAAGAAATGACTGGAGAGCTGGATGAGAACCAGCTGCGATCGATTGAAGAACGCATTGTTTATCTGCGCAATCTTGAGGATCGCAAATTGGAAGTCATCCGTATTATAGAGGAACAGGGCAAGCTGACCGGAGAACTGAAGCAATCCATTACGCAGGCTGTGAAGCTGCAGGAAGTGGAAGATCTGTATCGACCTTACCGTCAGAAGCGGAAAACGCGTGCCAGTGTGGCCAAGGAAAAAGGTCTTGAACCTCTTGCTGGTTGGATCTGGGGTCAACTGAAACAAGGAGATGCACTCCAGGAAGCTGCGAAATATATCAATGCTGAACTGGGTGTAGAAGATGCGGAGTCGGCGCTTCAGGGAGCCAAAGACATTCTCGCGGAGAATATCGCAGACGACGCTGCCATTCGTGCCTGGATTCGTCGGTACACCTTGGATCACGGGATGCTGACTTCAGAAGCGAAGGATGCTCAGGTGGAGTCCGTGTACGAGAATTATTATGATTACCGCGAACTAGCCAAAAAGATGCCTCCACACCGTATTCTCGCAATTAATCGCGGTGAACGTGAGAGTATTCTGAAAGTCGGCCTGGACGTACAGGCAGAACCGGCCCATCGCCATATGGAAGGACAGATCATTCGTGGTGCTTCTGCCGTGCAGGATATCCTGCGTGATGTGATTGAAGATGCATACAAGCGGCTGATTGCACCTTCGATCGAGCGTGAAGTTCGTGGAGAACTGACCGAAAAAGGTGAAAATCAGGCCATATCGGTATTCTCTGCCAATCTACGTAACCTGTTGCTTCAACCGCCGATTCATGGCAAACGTGTGCTGGGTGTCGATCCGGCCTATCGTACCGGTTGTAAACTGGCTGTAGTAGATGATACGGGCAAACTGCTGGAAGTGGCTGTGACCTACCCAACGCCACCACACAACAAGAAACGTGAAGCTGCGGAAGTATTCCATCGGATGATCAAGCATTATGATATCGGACTGATCGTCATTGGTAATGGTACCGGATCACGTGAGACGGAGCAGTTTGTTGCCGAGATCATTCAGGAGAATGGTGATGAAAGTCTTGTGTATCTGATTGTTAACGAAGCAGGCGCGAGTGTATATTCTGCATCCAAGCTGGCCCAGGAAGAGTTCCCCGATCTGGATGTTGCGGAGCGTAGTGCAGCTTCCATTGCTCGCCGGGTACAAGACCCGCTGGCGGAGTTGGTTAAGATTGATCCAAAAGCCATTGGCGTGGGTCAATATCAGCATGACGTATCCCAGAAGATTCTCGAAGAAAGCCTGAAGGCTGTCGTGGAATCCGCAGTTAACCATGTGGGTGTGGATGTGAATACAGCATCACCTTCGTTGCTGTCATATGTTGCCGGAGTTAACGCTACGATTGCCAAAAACATTGTGAAGTACCGTGAAGAAAATGGCCGGTTTACGAACCGCCGTCAGCTTCAGAAGGTGCCACGTCTGGGTGCCAAAACCTATGAGCAGTGCGTAGGATTTATGCGTATTGGTGAGGGAGAGAACCCGCTGGACCGTACACCGATTCACCCTGAGTCTTACAAGGTAGTGGATCAGCTGTTCAAGGAGCTTCAGGTTGCACTGGACAAGCTGGGTAGCAAGGAACTGTCGGTATTACTGTCAGAGCAACAGCCAGAACAATTGGCCGTGAAACTGGACGTAGGTGTGCCTACATTGCGTGACATTCTGGACAGCTTGCAGCGTCCGGGGCGTGACCCGCGTGAAGAAATGCCGTTGCCAATCTTCCGTACAGATGTATTGAAAATTGAGGATCTGGTGGAAGGCATGGAGCTGCAAGGTACGGTTCGGAACGTTATTGATTTCGGTGCTTTTGTTGATATTGGGATCAAGAGTGATGGGCTTGTCCATATTTCACAGCTCAGCAATGGGTATGTTAAACATCCGATGGACGTTGTGTCTGTCGGGGATAATGTAACGGTCTGGGTGATGAGTGTGGATACCAAAAAAGGCCGTGTCGGCCTTACGATGAAGAAGCCTGCTTCTGCGCAACAGTCTTCTTAAATAGTAGGATTGGAGAACAGCCTTCCCTAACCAGGAAGGCTGTTTGTTGTCGACAGTAATAGTCCCGTTGTCCGTTCTAATTCCTCTAGTAAGTACGGTGGGCAATATGTGCATTTTCTTAAAGTGCGTGTTCAAAAGGCCATCTTTCGTAATCCAAAGCAGACTTTTATGAACAACCTCTTAAAGTTCGTTCTCCGCGCTGCGTGGTGTGCCATTTGCTGGTTTGTTACGATAAAAGAACCAGCATTCGTTCAGCAACTTGATTTGCCGGCTGTCCTTTTTGTGAAATGCACGCATCAGTTGATTGCAAAGCCATTGAGGCAAGGGTATCTCCTCCTCTTGCATAATTCATCTGTACGTTAGCATATGTGGCAATAGCCTGGACTGTGCGGGATAAGTGGAGGCCTCCGGCAAATCAATATCTCAATCACACAAAAAAAGCACAAATCCCAATTCAGGAAGATGTGCTTTTCGTTCTCATCATTATAAAATGATCCCTGCGGTGAATTAGAGAGCTTCCATCTCTTCTTCATACCATTGTTCCAATTGGGCCTGAAGAGCCCGGATTTCAGTAAGTAGAGAAATCAAAGGATAGTGGCTTTCACGTAGTGCTGCAAAAGATTCTTCAAGCGCATTGATATAATCAAGGCCACCGATGATAGTAAGATTTTCGTTCAGGAGATCGAGGCTGTCACATTCGGCGATCGCCCAAGGCAGGACAGGCACATCTGCTGCAGTGAGTTTATCAATTTCCTTGTGCAGGCGCAGGTTGAGCGCACTGAGTTGATAGGCGTAATCTGCCGGCATTTCCACGAACTGCAATTGTTGTTCCTGCTGCAGGATGACATAGCGCATTGTAGGCATAACGAGTAATAATCTCCCCTCATACATTCTACTTGACAGTGTAGCCTACGAAACGGTTAAAATTCAAGTATTATACCGGAAAAACAAATGCTCCGAGGGGGTGCAAGGAGAGGATACCGATGGAAAATGAGGAATTGCAACAATGGATTGAACAGGTATCACTGGATCATTTCGGAGTACCGTTCACCCATGAAGCATTGTTTAACAGTCGCCTGACCACGACGGGTGGGCGTTATATGCTCAAAAGTCACCGGATTGAGATCAATCCGCATCAACTCGAAGCCTACGGGCGGGATGAGGTTGAGAAAATCATCAAGCATGAGCTGTGTCACTATCATCTGCATATTCGTGGGCGCGGCTATCAGCATCGTGACCCGGAATTCAAGGCTTTATTGCAGAAGGTAGGTGGCTCGCGTTACTGCCAATCACTTCCTGACGGCAAAGGCAGAAAGCCGCTACCCTATCGTTATAAGCTGGTGTGCAAGAGCTGTGGTACGGAATATTTGCGCAAGCGTAAAATAGATCCGAAGCGTTATCGTTGTGGCCGTTGTGCGGGAAAACTGGGGCTTCACGACATATAGTAATTTTGTTTTGGAGTATAGTGCGGATGGATCTTAAGAAATTTGTAAATCTTTTGTTGGATTTCCTGTCATTTATCTGATGTAAACTGTTCATCAGTCCACATAATCCAGTTTAAAAGAAAAGGAGGAGTGCCCCTTTGAAGGCCCACAGTGTATTGGTTGTTGATGATGATCCCGATATCAGCAATGCGATTGAAATATATTTGCGTAGTGAAGGAATCGGGGTTTACAAGGCGTCGGATGGGGAAGAGGCATTGCAAAAGCTCCAAGCCCATTCTGTTCAGCTCATTATTATGGATATTATGATACCTGGATTGGATGGACTGCAGACGACACTTGAAATTCGTGAAACCTGTAATGTTCCGATCATTATGTTATCTGCCAGAACAGAGGATTATGATAAAATTGTGGGTTTGAACATCGGTGCGGATGATTACATAGCCAAGCCATTCAACCCATTGGAACTTATGGCAAGGGTAAAGTCCCAGTTACGACGCTTCACCGGCCTGGGTGCGCAGATAAATCAAAGTTCCGAAGACGCAGAACACGAGATTCAGGTTCGTGGCCTAGTATATAACAAACAGAAGAAAACAATGACCTTGGAAGGAGAAGATGTTAGGCTGACGCCTACCGAATTTCATATTCTTAGGCTTTTTATGGAGAATAAGGGCCGGATCTTTGCTATCGATGAAATTTATGAACGTGTATGGAAAGAGCCTGCCTTTCAGCCGGAGAATACAGTCGCTGTTCACATCCGCAGAATCCGTGAGAAGATTGAATTTAATCCCAGAGAACCCAAATATATAAAGGTGGTGTGGGGTATTGGTTACAAACTGGAAGAATAATATGCTGGCTTACGGAGTTCGGATAGCAGCGATGATTTGTTTTACACTGGTGTTTATGAAGCTTGCATCATTGAGGTATGAGATGCGATTCATTTATAAAGATTGGAATGTATCTGGTGTTATACCTTTGATCCTGCTCTTAGTCATTGGTACGGCGTTACTTGTGACTGCGAATCGTATTCCTTTGCCTGAGAATAGCAAATATCGGAAGGTGACAATCTGGTGGAGTGAAAAACTTTCCTTGGATGCACATTTTATTACCTTATGTATAGGGTCCTTTCTACTGTTAAAAGTACTAAACGGGGTGACTTCAGATTATGGGATAACTCCTTACTTTTTCACTCGTCGATGGATAAATGATATTTTTGTTTATTTTATAGGCATGTTCATCGCTGGTCTCGGAGTGTGGTTTGTTGGTGTGCATGTAAGGGGGGCTGTCCGGTATATCGGGAATATGTCCAGCCATAGGCCAATACGAAACGAGATATGGGTATGGAAATGGTACAGTTTGGTGAAAAAGATTTTGGAGCAAGGCGAGGCCGCTGACAAAAAAAGAATTCAGCGTTTAATCTTATTATGTATGGTGCAATGTCTTATGCAATTAGCGGTTATTTCTCTCGCGTCCATTAAGTCTTCAATGGTCACTCCATTTGTGTTTTTGACAGTTCTGATTAGTGTTTTCTTGGTATATAGTATGTTTCAACTGATTCATGTGGCGCAGCAACTTACGCAAGCGGCTAAGGAAATGGGAGAAGGCAGGTTCAATGTGCAGTTCCCAGAGCATGTAACAGGCATAATGCAATCATTGGTGACACAGATGAACGGAATGAGACAAGGGCTCCAGAATGCAATGAAAGAACAGGTTACGAGCCAGCGTATGAAATCCGAGTTGATCGCTAACGTTTCTCATGATCTGAAAACACCTGTAACCTCTTTGGTTAGTTATATCGATCTGCTTAAGCGCGATGAGGGCACAGAGGAGGAGAAGGCTGGATACATTCAAGTTCTGGAACGGAAAACGCAGCGTCTGTGTTTGTTGGTGGAGGACTTATTTGAAGCAGCGAAAATGGCGAGCGGAGATGTGGAACTTCATTTAAAACAGATAGACATGGGGGAGTTACTTCGACAGGCTGTAGCAGAATATAGTGATTCGTTCGAGCAGGCAGAGTTACAGATAAGGATTCGAGAGGAGACTGAGCCTGTATACGCAATGGTGGACGGCAGCCGGATGTGGCGCGTAATGGAGAATATGTTGGGAAACGTTTTGAAATATGGTCTGCCCCAATCCAGAGTCTATATTGAACTGATCGAACAAGGAAATCAAATGGAGTTTACGATCAAAAATGTATCCGCATACGAGATGGAGTTCTCATCGGATGAGATTTTTGAACGTTTTAAGCGTGGGGACCGTTCCCGTTCAACGGAGGGTTCAGGTCTAGGCTTGTCTATCGCCAGAAGCATTGTTGAATTGCATGTAGGTTCTATGGGAATACAAGTGGACGGAGACGTATTCAAAGTAAGTGTTTGCCTTCCACGAGCAGACAGGGACATGATCCAAAATACTACCCAACTGGCGATGACCTCTTCCTTCTGAGAGGCAGAAAGCAATACAATTAGGAAATCTTGACAGGTCTGTTGACTTGGATTATTAATCATGATAGATTAATCTTATTCAAGTTAATTTTCCCTGATAGCTCAGTTGGTAGAGCACTCGACTGTTAATCGAGTTGTCACAGGTTCGAGCCCTGTTCGGGGAGCCATTTCTTGGAGAGATACCCAAGTGGCTATAAGGGGACCCTCTGCTAAGGGGTTAGACTGCGTAAGCGGTGCGAGGGTTCGAATCCCTCTCTCTCCGTTCTGAATTAAACTTCTCTGCAAAGGGATGAGAACCCTAAAGGTTCGTCGGAGCATAAGCTTCGTTAGCAATACTCCGCAGTCTCGAACGAAGTGAGAGTATCCCTCTCTCTCCGTTCTGATTGCACAAAAAATCCTCTTCACATTAGACCGGTTAACGGTCAGTGTGAAGGGGATTTTTTGCGTTTACTGATCTTTGGTTATCCCTGGTATACGCTTCTGTCTAAAGCGAAATGCTCAACACCTCGTATAAACCTTTCTTGCCTGCTTCCGTTACTTCGACAGAGCGACTTCCTGTTTTTTGACGAATCCAGTCCAGTTCCGACAATCGATGTCTGAGTTGTTCCCCAAGCATACCTGAGAGATGATGGCGGCGTTCGCTCCAATCCAGACATTTGCGAGCGATGGCCCGGCGTGACCCCGGTTTCACTTGAAGTTCAATTCCGAACGTGTTGAACCACTGCGTTCCTTTCTCTGTAACTTGATAATCCTTGCTGTGTGCCTCTTCGGGCTCTGAAAGATACCCCTTCTGTACTAAGGCTTCACAGAGCGAGATTCCCAATTTCCCGGCCAGATGACCATAACAGGTCCGTGCATAACTCAGTTGTTGAAGCTGATCGGATTGTTTGAGGTAGCGGATCTGTACAGGCGGGGCAATACTGGCCATGCTTTCAATAAGATTAGCAATTTCTTTGTTTGCAAGACGGTAGTATCGATGGCGTCCTTGTTGTTCAACTTCAAGTAATCCTCCCTCTACGAGTTTAGCTAGATGGCTGCTTGCCGTCTGGGGAGTGACACTTGCCATATGAGCGAGCTCACCTGCGGGCAACGCACGGCCATCCAGTAAGGATGACAGAAAAATAGCGCGGCTTGGATCAGCGATTAACGACGCAATAACAGTAATATTCGGATATACATTCATACTTCGATCATATCTGAACTATTACTGTATTACAATCGAGTTGTATCGTCCCATATGGGTCAGATTGAGCTTATAAATCATTGGAGTTGGAACAGGAGAGGTACAGGATGAAAAAGATAACGAAACAGGACTTTGCTACAGAGCAGTTGTCCGCGAGTCCAGCAGTGATTCAACATGAAACGATTAACCCGAGTATTCTATATTATGGTACGCCTGTAGTGCTGCTAAGTACATTAAATGAGGATGGGTCAACCAATCTGTCTCCACTGTCATCATCTTGGGCGCTGGGGGACTGTCTGGTGCTGGGTACAGGTACACAGGGCAAAGCCTATGAAAATCTGAGTCGACATCCGGAGTGTGTGATTAATTTACCAGATGCGACCATGTGGAGACAGGTTGAGGCATTAGGACATTATACGGGAGTCACCCCGGTTCCTGAGGAGAAAAGGCAGATGGGCTATGAATATTGTCATGATAAATTCACTGTAGCTGGACTGACATCTGAATGCTCGTTTCAGGTGGCTCCCGATAAAATAGTTGAATGTCCGCTCCAGATTGAAGCGGCTGTACAACACATACGTATTCCCGAACATACACCGTTCATGGCGATTGTGGAAGTGAAAGCGTTGAAGGTGCACGCGCACACAAGACTAATATCTGGACCAAACAAGATTAATCCGGAGGAATGGCATCCGCTGATATATAATTTCAGACATTATTACGGATTGGGAGAGAGACAAGGGGAAAATTTCCGGGCGAAGAATTGACCTGAGTGCAGGCTTTTTATTATATAAGATGAATTAATCATTTACACGATAACGGAGAG
>NZ_ANHX01000040.1 GCF_000316035.1 Paenibacillus sp. PAMC 26794 | reverse complement strand
TCCCCTTTAGGAAAGGGAATGGAAAAAATCTGGGGATAACAGCGATTGGAAGGTTGTTCTGTCATCGTAGTGCTAGTGTAAATAATCTTTAGTTCAACTTATATAGTCAGGGAAAGATTGGGTAATAGTAAAGATAGACACATGTAAGTATATACATAATGAAAGAGGTGATGTGCATGGAAGTGGAATATTTGATGCGTGTACTCATAGCTGGAATATGTGGTGTGCTAATCGGATATGAGCGCAAGAACCGAATGAAAGAGGCGGGAATTCGCACTCATTTTGTGGTTGCTGTAGGTGCTGCCCTGATGATGATTGTATCGAAGTACGGATTCCAGGATCAGGCTGGCTGGGACAATCTGTCCCTTGACCCTTCAAGGATCGCTGCACAGGTTGTTAGCGGTGTGGGTTTCATTGGAGCGGGCATGATCTTCACACAGCGTCACACGGTCAGGGGATTGACCACAGCGGCTGGCATATGGGCTACGGCAGGCATGGGACTTGCTGTGGGTTCAGGTCTGTATTGGACGGGTGCAGGCGTGACGCTGCTTATTGTCGTGGCACAGATGTTACTGCATAGACCTACACGCTGGCTGGTATCCGCCCGAACAGAGACGTTAACCATCCATCTGCAAAATGAGGGAGAGGCCCTGAAGACTGTTTTGGCACTGCTGGGACAGGAGAAGATCTCGGTCATTGGATTTAAGACTGAACAGCAAACAAGCACAGACTCCGTGGAAGAGACTGTGCTTGAGTTCACGTTGCAACTGCCGGGTTCATACCGGGGCGAGCAACTGATTATTTTGTTACAGGACGTGCCTCACGTTCGATCTGCGGAGTTAAAATGAAGAGAACCTGCATGGATCAACAGGCGACCATGCAGGTTCAGTACTTAATTCAGTATGGGTTCAATTACTGACCTTCTCCGACAATCGTTTCTGGACGGGATACCGGTTTACCTTCAAGCAGGCACTCGATGGCATGGGCAACACCGTGCTCCACATTGGTCAGCGTTATGGCTTTGGCTAATGCCTGGATTTCGGGTTCGCCATTACCCATAGCGATGCCGAGTCCTGCCATTTTTAACATGGAGACATCGTTGAAGTTATCACCGATCGCTACTGTATCTTCCATGGAGATGTTCAGGTGAGCCGCCAGTTTGGTGAGGGCATTACCTTTGGATACGTCCGGGTGCTGCATTTCGAAGTTATGCTCAAAGGATACAACCATTGCGACATCGGATCGGGATGCGAAGTATTCTCGTCCTGTCTTTACTTTGTCCGGATTCATGGAGAAGGCCATAATATTATAGATGTAGGCTTCTGCCGGAATTTCCAGATGGCTGTTTACGCGGTGGTAGTCTTTTTTGTCATAGTGTTTCTTGATGGAGCGAATCATGCGTGCAATGTCCTCACCAGGGTTTGAACCAAGAACACGTTCCATCTCGGCGAGCAAGGTCTCATGACTGCTACGCGGGGCATAGATGCCTTGTTGCGTTGAAGCCTCATAATAGACATCATGATCTTCCAGCCACTGCAT
Organism: Paenibacillus sp. PAMC 26794; assembly: GCF_000316035.1. Lineage (GTDB taxonomy): Bacteria > Bacillota > Bacilli > Paenibacillales > Paenibacillaceae > Paenibacillus. Next base: position 149,681 of record NZ_ANHX01000040.1, on the reverse strand, counting down.
GACGGAAGCTGCTGTGTCACGCCCGAGCGGAAGATGGAATAAACGTTCACCGTCTGCATCATGAATTGTCGCTCCGTTGGAGCCGATAATCGGGGTTTTGATTCCGCCTTCGCGACTGATGGTCACAACATCGGAATAGACGCGTCCTGTAGCAATGGTAACTTTCATACCGGATTGCTGGGCCTTTTGGATGGCTGCGGCATTCTCCGGGCTAATCTGGCTATCTCTGTTCAACAAAGTTCCATCTAAATCTGTGGCAAATAATTTCATATATTTACAACTCCTTATCATCTGTAGGTTCAGGAATGAGAATCTCAACCTGTTGTTCGGCTAGAAAAACAAGCCATTCTTTGGTTGGCCATTGATCCGTAATCAATACATCCACCAATGACCAGTCGGCAAAACGATAACCATAACGTCTATCAAACTTGGATTGATCTGCAAGAACAACAACTTTCTTGGCAGCTTTCATCATTTGGTGTTTAATTTTACCTTCCTCTTCGGAAGCACTGAAGCCATCCATGGTGATACCGCCAATTCCGATAAAGGCTTTATCTACATAATAATGGGAGAGGGTCTCGATAACAGAGGTACCGTAGACATAACGTTGTTCCTTATCTACTTTGCCTCCGAGCAAACGAATCTGGACAGCCGTGTGATTGGAGAGAAGATCAGCGGAATGAATCGAATTAGTAATGACGGTACAGGACTTGCCGTTTAAGTTCTCGGCACAGGCCTGCACAGTCGTGGAAGAGTCCAGAATAATGATCTCGCCTTGCCTTACAATAGCCGCAGCGAGTTTGCCGATGGCCCTCTTTTCCTCAGATACATCGAGTAAACGGTCCTTGTAGGATCTGAATTCTTGCGGAGGAGGGGGGAGAATCGCGCCGCCACGTGTTCGGATAATGGCATCCTGTTCCTCAAGCTTAATCAGATCCCTGCGTGCAGTATCCCGTGATACATCAAACAAGGCGACAATATCATCGGCTGAGATGCGATTGTGTTTGCGTAGATGTTCAACAATGAGCTGCATTCGTTCTTCTTGAAACAAACATTTCACCTCCGAGTGTATGGATGACCGTACTTATACTGATACTTTAATTATAAGTATTCTTAATGCCGTTTGCAATATTATAAGTGAATGTAAGTTTTTATAAGTGTTTTGATGGATGATTTACATTGTTCCTGCACGGAGATGACACTGGCATGAATGGGGAGGTGGCTAATAACGGGGCTCTGAAGAGCGGTATGCAATGGACAAAAACACTTAAAAAATAAATTTTAAAAAAAGTATTGCAAGTTCAAATTGTCCTGTGGTATACTCACTCTTGTCGCCAAGAAAGACAACTTGTTATTAAGGCCCGTTGGTCAAGGGGTTAAGACACCTCCCTTTCACGGAGGTAACAGGGGTTCGAATCCCCTACGGGTCATATCTTCACCACCTCATGAGATATACATTTTCGATGAGTAATCCTCAAAGTCATTGCTTTTATAGACAAGAATGAAGCATGGCACATCCGGTGAAGTTTACAGCAAGAGCCATTAGCTCAGTTGGTAGAGCACCTGACTTTTAATCAGGGTGTCGAAGGTTCGAGCCCTTCATGGCTCACCATTTTTACAATTGAATATGCGGTCGTGGTGGAATGGCAGACACGCTATCTTGAGGGGGTAGTGGGTGTATACCCGTGGAGGTTCGAGTCCTCTCGACCGCATCACAGCAACAATATAAGATAGACTTCCATGATCATTCATGGGAGTCTATCTTTGTGTTATACGATATACCTCATCCTGTTCCAGGCATATAAAGGCTGAGCATTCAGGAATAATGTGGTATAATTCAAGCAGATGAGTTAATTATTACGGTTGGAAGGCGGTTCTTGTATGCAGTCGATCTATGAGCGAATTGAGCACCTGATTGCCGAACGAGGAATGACCAAGAAGGCTTTCTGCCAACAGCTGAGGATTAGCACAGGCAATCTGGGTGACTGGAAACGTGGCAAGTCTATTCCGAGTACGAATAAATTAATTGAGATTGCTTCGTTTTTTGATGTGAGCCTCGACTGGCTCATGATTGGGCGTCCATCGAAGGAAGCGATGGTTCGGGAAAAACGGGAGGATTATTTTTTTGACGTTTTGCGGCAATTGAATTGCCAAGAAAGTGAATTATCGACTGTGGAACAGTCTTTTATCAGCGAATATATTGAGTTCACCCGTTACCGCAAATCCAAGGAAAGCAAGGATGCAGGCGACTATCGCTATAAACCTGAGAACAAATCAGAGAACAATTCTGAGGAAAACGAAGCGTAAGTGATATGAGCAGCATCCATAACTGAATGTACAAAAACCTCTGGACTAATCCGAACACTCTCGGAGACAGTTCAGAGGTTTTTGGTGTTAACTATGCTTTGTGCCCTTATTTACGAAAGACAAGAGTTTCTTTGCCCAGCAGATGGGGGCGGAGTGTGTTCCAGATCTGAAGACACTGCTCCTGAAGCTCCCAGGCTGCCATGCCAAGGAGTCGAACGCCGATGCCACCTGTTGCCAGCAAACTTGCACCTGCGAGCATTCGTCCATCTGATGGCAGCACGGATCTGACTTGTTCCAACTCCGCAGTACCAAGCCCCGGGGCAATCATCCATAACGCAGCGGTATGTGTGTAGTGAAGGAGAGACGCTGAGTGTTTGGGATCATCGGTATCCGGTTCGAGTCCGAATCGATCCCAGACAGCCAGTTGCTCACCTTGCCATATCTCCGTCAAGCTGCGGTAACGCTCGAATTGGAACGCTTCTCCCCGATGAATCCGTCCGGCAGACCAGATATCTGCGTAGGCAAGTATAGCCTGATCTTCCAGCTCAAAGGTTACAGTGAGTGAAGAAGAACTTCCCTTGAAGGGAATGACGCATTCAGGGAAGTATTCCAGAGTAGCTCCTTTTTCCAACCGAAAGTGATGATTAACGGATGAGGGAATGGAAGGTGTAGGATGAAGTCTGGTAGCAGATGTGCTGCTCAGCATGACATGGGTGCCTTCACCTAATTCCCACTCGGAATGATAATGATCCCCGTTAAGGACGCCAGGAGAGACGTCTGACGTGTACACACATAATTCGGTTCCGCCACCGGGAGGTCGAAAGGATCGGCTAAACCGGAGCGGTGCGCTGTAATAACGATCGGTCATGACAGTCCGGTTGCCTTGAAAGGCAAAGGTGGCCCGAAGCTCGCTGCGGCGTGTGACGGGCGCACCTGCACTTTCATTCGGATTCATCTCTGTTCCCGTGGGGACAGAAGATGAATTAATGCGAGTGAGTGCCATGCTCATGGCTGTGTGAATGCAGATGTGCAGCGGAAGCATCGTCATCCATATATTGATGTTCGAGCCAGTGGACAATCTCGGACACACCTTCACCGCTCATTAGATTAGACATGACATAAGGACGGCCTTCGCGTACCCGCTCGGTATCATTTTTCATAACTTCCAGGCTTGCTCCAACGTAAGGGGCAAGGTCGGTTTTGTTGATTAACAGCAGATCTGAACGCGTGATGCCGGGACCGCCTTTGCGAGGGAGTTTCTCTCCTTGGGCAACGTCAATAATGTAGATGAACACATCAGCGAGTTCCGGACTGAATGCAGCGGAGAGATTGTCGCCGCCGCTCTCGATAAAGATCAGTTGCAGATCCGGGAAACGTTCAATCAACTCGTCAACCGCTTCGAAATTCATGGAGGCATCCTCGCGAATAGCGGTGTGCGGGCATCCGCCTGTCTCTACGCCAATAATACGCTCTGGTGCCAGTGCATTCTGACGCAGCAAAATCTCGGCATCTTCCTTGGTATAAATGTCATTGGTGATGACAGCAAGGCTATAACGTGTACGCAGTGCCTTGGATAGCTTCTCCACAAGGGCTGTTTTACCTGAACCTACCGGTCCACCAATTCCAATTCGCATCGGACGACTCCGATCAAATGCCTTACGTTCCCACTCCGGATGATGCGTATGATTAGCTCCTCCACACATAACAATTCCTCCTAAGTTAGATAAAAGTTGTAGTTAAGACATAAACAGCCGCGCGGGTAAGGTCTCGTGCCGCATGGCGTAGATTTCCTGGGCGATTCCGAAGCTGTGCATATCTTCCGGGTCATTGTCCCGAATGAGCGCCCATTCCGCTTCGATATCATCAAGCAGTTTCTGAATCAACATCTGCGCTTCGGTTTGTCCGATGGGCAGTAGGCGAAGTGCGCTGTTCACATAAGCGTTCACCGAGGTATACAGATGCCCGGTAACGGCTTCATCCAATTCAATCTCCAATTGATAGTTGATATAACCGTGAATGGTCGTGATGCCACAATACGCGCCGTATTCCCGTATAGCCTCATCGATCAGGGAAAAGTCCATCCATGGATAGAGTGAACGGGCGAGCTTGAGCAATCGCTTGCCCATCTTGTGGCCGCTTTCCCTGAGTTCCCGAGGGGAGCGCTGAGCGTGGACACGTTTGTCATACAGGGCAAGTAGAGCGGCATCTTGCTGTTTTATCGCCTGATAGACGCCTTTGATAGCAAGACCATCTAGTCGTACAAGGCTGGAGTGAAGCTGGCTGCGAATAAACTGTTCAAGCTGCGCGGTATTTTGCACGGTGCCATCATGCGTGTAAGCTTCCAGACCGAAGGAATGGGAGAAACCACCGATGGGCAGGGCCGAATCCAGTAGCTGAACATAACGGAGTAGCTTCGTGCCACTGTTCATCATGAGTGCCCCCTTATCAGCTAATCCGTATTCCTATCAAAACATAAAGTACCGCTGTGCCATAGGCAGCTCGTCTGCGGGTTCGCAGGTGAGAAGCTCGCCGTCGGCGCGTACCTCATAGGTCTCGGGATCGACTTCAATGACAGGGGTAACGTCGTTATGAATCATGTCTTTTTTGCTGACCGAGCGGCAGCCTTTGACGGGTTCAACTCGTTTCTTCAGGCCCAATGACTCTTTGATCCCCGCATCTGCTGCGGCTTGGGAGACAAAGGTAATCGATCCGCTGGCAATGGCGCTACCATAAGCTCCGAACATCGGTCTGCCAAATACGGGCTGAGGTGTCGGGATGGACGCATTGGGATCACCCATCTGGGCAAATGTGATCATGCCACCCTTGATGACAATCTCGGGTTTAACACCGAAGTAAGCCGGTTTCCATATGATTAGATCTGCCAGCTTGCCAACTTCCACCGAACCGACGAGATGACCGATTCCGTGTGCGATAGCTGGATTGATGGTGTACTTGGCGACATATCGCTTGATCCGATCGTTATCGGAGGGAGAATTCGGGTTGAGCTCAAGTTTGCCGCGCTGTTTTTTCATTTTGTCGGCTGTCTGCCAGGTGCGGATAATGACTTCGCCCACTCGGCCCATGGCTTGAGAATCGGAACTGATGATGCTGAACACGCCAAGATCATGCAAAATGTCTTCGGCTGCGATTGTTTCGGGACGAATCCGCGAATCCGCAAAAGCGACATCTTCCGGGATGGAAGGGTCCAGGTGATGACACACCATCAACATATCGAGATGCTCTTCTACAGTGTTGCGTGTGTACGGTCGTGTTGGGTTGGTTGATGAGGGGATAACGTAGGACTCCCCAGCGGCCCGGATAATATCCGGTGCGTGTCCGCCCCCAGCGCCTTCCGTATGGTACGTGTGGATCGTCCGACCGTTGATTGCAGCCAGGGTGTTTTCGAGAAATCCGGTTTCGTTCAGGGTATCGGTATGGATAGCCACTTGAACATCATGTTCCCCGGCTGCAGTCAGGCAGGCATCGATAGCACTAGGGGTAGTGCCCCAATCTTCATGCAACTTCAGGCCGATTACACCCGCTTCAATCTGTTCGATTAAAGGTGCGGTGCTGGAACTGTTGCCTTTGCCAAGGTAACCGATGTTCATGGGAAAAGCTTCTGCGGACTCCAGCATCCGGTGGATGTGCCAAGCTCCTGGTGTGCAGGTGGTGGCTTTGGTTCCTGTTGCAGGTCCTGTTCCGCCGCCGATCATGGTTGTGACCCCGGAGGATAACGCAGTCTGAATCTGCTGTGGGCAGATGAAATGAATATGGGTATCAATGCCGCCAGCAGTTACAATCATACCTTCACCAGCGATGATTTCGGTGGAAGCACCGATAACTAGTGCGGGATGAACACCATCCATTGTATCTGGGTTACCGGATTTGCCAATGGCGCAGATGTGACCATCCCGAATGCCGATATCCGCTTTTACAATGCCCCAATGATCGATAATGATAGCGTTGGTTATAACGGTATCAGGAGTGCCGTCACTTCGCAGAGCAGTGGTAGACTGGCCCATCCCGTCGCGGATAACCTTGCCGCCCCCGAATTTGCTCTCATCTCCGTATACGGCATAATCATGTTCAATCTCTGCCCATAGTTCAGTATCCGCAAGCCTTACGGCATCGCCGGTTGTCGGTCCAAACATCGAAGCGTATTGTTCGCGGCTCATTCGTTTCATGAAGGTTCACCTCCATCTTGTATGGGAGGGGAGAACGTCTTCAGGAATGCCTCCAGTTTCAGTGGATCAGGAGCTTGATCCGCAGAGCCTTCGGTTAATCCGTTGAACCCGTGAATCTGGCGTTTGCCGCCAAAGGTCGTGAGTTCAACAGGTTTCTCTTCACCAGGTTCGAAGCGGACTGCGGTGCCTGCCGGAATATGCAGGCGATGTCCAAAAGCTGACGTGCGATCAAAGTCCAGTGCTGCATTAACTTCATAGAAGTGAACGTGAGAGCCGACCTGAACGGGGCGGTCGCCGCGGTTAAGGACAATGAGTCGTAGGGTTAAACGATCCGGATGACAGATGATGTCGTCATCTGGCTTCAAGCGATATTCACCAGGAATCATAGCTTCTCCTGCCTTTCTCAGCGTATAGGTTCGTGTACGGTAACCAGTTTGGTGCCGTCAGGAAATGTGGCTTCTACCTGTACTTCAGGGATCATATCGGGAACACCATCCATACAGTCTTCGCGTGTCAGGATGGTGCCTCCGTGTCTCATTAAATCGGCAACACTCATTCCATCCCGGGCCCGTTCCATCAGTTCGGAGGTCAACAAGGCGATGGCTTCGGGAGCATTCAACTTGAGTCCGCGTGCTCTTCGTTCACGGGCGAGGTTAGCGGCGACGGTAATCAGGAGTTTTTCCTTTTCCTGTTCAGTCCAGTGCAAGGCAATCCGACCTTTCGCTATAGTGTCTGATATGTTCATAAATCAAGTTATATGTTAAATATACTCACACAGGGTGAATCCTTTGTCAATAAGCTTCAATGCTTATTAGCAGTATGCATGAAATGAGTAGGTATGAAATAAAATTATGTAAGCTATATTGACATGAAGAGTGTGACCCTCCATAATTTGGATCAACGAACATTTCGGACGCAAATGACCTTAATGTTCGTCAATAGACTAAAAAAAGGGAGTGTAGGCTATTGAAGAAGAGGTCGGTCAAGTTATGGAGTATTTTGCTCGGTGCGGTCATTGTGATGACAGGATGTGTGGAGGGCGCTGCGCCGCCTGAAGCCTCGGGTTCAGGTGGTACAGGAGAGCCGGCTGCCTCCGGTGAACCGATTAAAGTTGGCATTCTTCACTCTCTCAGCGGAACGATGGCGATCAGTGAGGTATCTGTTAAAGATGCGGAGATGCTTGCGATTGAAGAGATCAACGCCGCGGGCGGAGTTTTGGGTAAACAGATCGAGCCTGTAATTGAGGATGGCGCTTCGGATTGGCCTACTTTTGCGGAGAAGGCTGGGAAATTACTGCAACAGGATAAGGTCGCTGCTGTATTTGGTGGATGGACCTCTGCAAGTCGGAAGGCTATGCTCCCGGTGTTCGAACAGAACAAAGGTCTGTTGTTTTACCCGGTACAATATGAAGGATTGGAATCATCGCCAAATATTTTTTATACAGGAGCAACAACCAATCAGCAGATCGTTCCATCCGTAACCTGGTTACTGGAGAACAGGGGCAAGACGTTTTATCTGCTCGGTTCAGATTATGTATTCCCAAAAACGGCCAATCAGGTCATTAAGGCACAACTCGCAGCAGAAGGCGGCGAAGTAGTGGGTGAAGAATACACACCGTTGGGTCATACCGATTACAGTACCATCATTAGCAAAATCAAAGCTGCGAAGCCGGATATTGTATACAATACGCTGAACGGAGATAGCAATGTGGCCTTCTTCAAACAATTGAAGGATGCCGGAATTTCCTCGGATCAGATGACAACCCTGTCGGTGAGTGTGGCGGAGGAAGAAATCCGTGGCATCGGCGCGGACGTATTGAAGGGACATCTGGCTTCGTGGAATTATTATCAGACAACGGATACACCTGAGAATGCAACATTTGTTGCCAAGTATAAAGAAAAATACGGTGCTGATCGAGTGACAGCGGATCCGATTGAAGCGGGATATGTGGCGGTTTATCTCTGGAAGGCGGCGGTGGAAAAAGCAGGATCAACCGACGTGGAGAAGGTGAAGGCAGCTGCCAAGGGTCTGGAGTTTGATGCCCCGGAAGGTAAGGTAACCGTGGATGGTGAGAATCAGCATATCTACAAAACCGTACGGATCGGTGAGGTACAGGAAGATGGGCAGTTCAAAGAATTGTGGAATTCTGGTGCGCCTGTCAAGCCGGACCCTTATCTGAAAACGTATGAATGGGGAGCTTCCCTTAGCGCCAAATAACATAGAAACCTCGCAATAAAACAGGCAACTCGCTTCAAAGCAGCCGAAACAGAGACGAGGGTGTGACAACACATCCTCTAACCGCATCGCGGTAAAGCGTTACTGTGATGTGAAAAAAATGTTGCTGCCGCTAATTGAAGTCATGTGAAATATCGAGAGTCACGGTATGGAGGAGGGGATAGCGATGGATATGTTTATCCTGCAGATGTTCAATGGTCTGAGTATCAGTTCAATTCTGTTGTTGATTGCATTGGGGCTTGCAGTAACATTTGGGCTGATGAATGTCATCAATATGGCTCACAGTGAACTGATCATGATCGGTGCATATGCAACGTATGTAACACAAAATCTGTTCATGTCCTATGTTCCAGCGGCGTGGTTTGGTGCCTACTTTGTTGTGGCTCTACCGATTGCGTTCATTGTAGCTGCTCTAATTGGCTGGTTACTTGAAGTGGTGTTGATCAGGCATCTGTATGGCAGGCCGCTGGATAGTCTGCTTGCGACATGGGGTGTAGGCATGATGCTGCAACAACTGGCCCGTACAATATTCGGAGCGCCAAATGTGGGAGTATCCAGTCCGGCCTGGCTCAATGGGGGATTGGCGATCTCGGATGGCATTGTATTCCCATATAAACGAATTTTCATTATCGCACTGGTTTCGGTTGTGCTGTTGTGTATGTATCTCTATATCTATCGAACGTCTTCCGGAAGACGAATGAGGGCTGTAATGCAGAATCGGAGCATGGCGGGCTGTTTGGGAATTTCGACCCGGCGGGTAGATGGTATGACCTTTGCGATTGGTTCAGGAATTGCTGGGATCGCTGGTTGTGCGTTAACACTCATTGGTCCGATTGGTCCTTCGCTTGGTACGTATTATATTGTGGATGCGTTCATGGTCGTTGTTCTGGGTGGCGTGGGGAAATTGGTCGGAACCGTGTGTGGTGCATTGGGGATTGGCATGTTCAACACGCTGTTCGAAACCTATACCTCGGCCTCCATTGGCAAGGTGCTTGTGTTTGTATGTATCGTTGCTTTCCTGCAATGGAAACCACGCGGATTGGTCGCGATGCGTACACGGAGTCTCGATTAACGTGAAAAAGGGGGTTAGTTCATGTCCGCTTTACTCAAGACTGGCAGTCTGAAAATGAGGATTATCTGGGCGGTTGTACTCATCATGATGTGTCTTGCTCCACTGATCTCCACGGAGTTTCGTCTGAGTCTGTTAGCCAAGTTTTTGGCGCTGGCAATCCTGGCCATCGGTCTCGATCTGATCTGGGGATATGGAGGGGTGCTGAGCCTTGGGCATGGGGTGTTCTTTGGTCTGGGTGGGTACGCGATGGCGATGTATCTGAAGCTTCAGGCCAGTGGAGCAACGATTCCTGACTTCATGGGATGGAGTGGTCTCAGTGGTCTGCCATGGTTCTGGGAACCGTTTCGCTCTTTCCCGGTGGCGCTGTTATTGGGGATAGCCTTCCGGCATTGCTCGCCTTTGCTCTGGGGTGGTTTACGTTCCGTAACCGGATCACCGGTGTTTATTTTACTATCCTGACTCAAGCTTTGGTTCTTATTACGGTAACACTGTTTGTTGGTAAACAGGAATGGACGGGTGGGACAAATGGCATTACCGGATATCATTCGATCTTTGGTTTTACACTTCATTCTGCTGGAACGACGATTGCTCTCTACTATATAACGCTTGCTGTTCTGGTGATCGCTTATATGCTCTGTCGTCGAATGGTGAACAGTCGGTTCGGCCAAGTGCTCGAAGCAGCGCGTGATGGGGAGAATCGGGTGCGATTCCTTGGATATGATCCGGCAGGATATAAAACGCTGGCTTTTGCTTTTTCCGGTGCGCTTGCAGGCATCGCGGGCATGTTGTTTGTTCTTCAGGTGGGTATTATCTCGCCATCGATGATGGGGATTGTACCCTCCATTGAGATGGTCCTGTGGGTTGCATTGGGTGGTCGCGGTACGCTTATTGGAGCGGTCATCGGAGCAGTGGTGCTGAATGCAGCCAAAACAGGCATTAGTGAGGCTTATCCCGAAGGGTGGCTGTTCGTCATGGGTGGGCTCTTTGTAACGGTAGTTTTGTTCATGCCACACGGTATTGTAGGTGTGTATCGTCATGTCGTTCGCTTGCTAAAGCGGAGAGGAGAGAGTGCGCATGTCCAAGTCACTCGGGAAAAACCTGAAGTCTACTGAGGAATCAGCGGTGTTGGTAGCCGAGGATATTACGGTGGCCTTTGGTGGGTTCGTTGCTGTCAAAGGCATGAATCTGAAGCTGCATGAACATGATCTGCATTTTTTAATCGGACCCAATGGTGCAGGGAAAACAACGATGCTGGATGTTATATGTGGTAAAACCAAACCAATGTCCGGCTCGGTGAAGATAGCGGATGGCACGGAATTAACAAGACTGAAGGAGCACCAGATTGTTCGCAAAGGTGTTGGACGCAAATTCCAGGCGCCATCGATCTTCGCGGGTCTGACGGTGCAGGAGAATCTGACACTGGCGGCTGAGACTCGCCGTTCCCCTTTGCAAGCCATCGGTATTCGTCGCTATGGGAAAATGAGTGCTGCCATGGAGCATGTTACCCTCCAGATTGGTCTGCAAGACCGCGTTGATGCTCGTGCAGGAGCGTTATCGCATGGGGAGAAGCAGTGGCTGGAGATTGGCATGTTGCTTCTGCAGGAGCCACGGGTGTTGCTGCTGGATGAACCAGCTGCAGGCATGACGGATGAAGAAACACACAAGACCGGGCGACTTCTGCAAGAGATTGCGCGTGAGCGCTCGGTTGTGGTGGTGGAGCATGATATGGAGTTTGTGCGAGAGTTCGCAGCCAAGGTAACAGTGATGCATGAAGGGAAACTGTTGAAGGAAGGTACGATGGCGGAGGTACAGGCAGACCCGAAAGTGGCAGAAGTGTATCTGGGCAAAAGGAGGGATGACCATGCTGTTGCTGCAACGAATTGAATCTGGCTACGGGGAAAGCAATGTGCTTCGTGGTGTGAACCTGGATGTACAGCCTGGGCAGGTGGTGTGTCTGATGGGCCGTAACGGTGTAGGGAAAACAACGTTGATGAAAACATTATTGGGGCTGCTCAAAACACGCAAGGGCAGTATTCAGTGGCAAAATCAGGAGTTATCCACCTTGGACACAGCCAAGCGGGCAAGGGCAGGGATTGGTTATGTACCGCAGGGGCGGGAGATTTTCCCGCAGCTTACGGTGAAAGAAAATTTATTGCTCGGTCTGGAGACAAGTGCGCCGGGAGTAAAAACGTTCCCGGAGGATGTACTTGCGATGTTTCCAGTGCTTGCTACGATGTATGGACGGCAGGGCGGGGATCTGAGTGGTGGACAGCAGCAACAGTTGGCATTCGCCCGGGCATTGGCTTCGCGTCCGGAGTTGTTGCTACTTGATGAGCCGACAGAAGGCATCCAGCCTTCTATCGTGGAGGACATTCGGCAGGTTATTTTGCAGCTCAAGGCAAAGGGGAACCTCTCGGTTCTGCTGGTAGAGCAGAGTATTGATTTTGTACGAAGTGCCGCAGATTACATCTATATCATGGACAAAGGAACCATAACCCTGCATGGGACAACGCAAGAGCTGGATATGTCGCAGTTTGAACATCATCTCTCCGTATAGTTGTAGTTAGTGTGGCGAGTGGAGAGAGGTTTCAGGAACGCTTGTCCAGGATATTCGAGTATTTCGGATATAACCGCCGGATGCATTCCGGACAGATGTCATGGGTGAATTCGGCGTGGGTATGCTTCTCCAGATAACTCTCAACGGAGTTCCAGTGTTCCTCTTCGTCCTTGATTTGTTTGCAGACGGCGCAAATAGGCAGCAGTCCGCGCAATGTGCGCACTTCAGACAATGCCTTCTTCAATTGGTGTTCTGTCTTTCTTTGTTCGGTAATATCCATGTGTGCAATTAAAGCGAGATCGGTATCCAGAATTGAATTTGCATAAGATAGAGGGGTGAGTTCTACACGAAACCACCTCTTTTCGTTGTATACAGTATACACGCAGATGTCATATGTATGATTTCGATTAAAGGGTATTCCGCGTTCTTTCAAATTCTGTGCGACAAGTGCCATGTTAGCGTTCTTGCCTCGTTTTGCCCAGGCTTCCGTCAGGTGCAGGTAATGTCTATGACTACTGTGTGTATCCGGGTTTGGTGAGCATTGACCGAGTCCCTGTTGCCAGGCACGGTTACAACTTTGGATAATCCAATTGTGATCAACGATGATGAGCTGGTGACGTATGGACTGGAACGACAGCCTCTCCAGATCAGATGTAACATGTCTCATGGATGAGACCCTCCTTTGGCAGAAATCTTATCTCAGTTCATCTGGAATATCCAAAATATCAGCGACCAGGTGCCTGAATCGGGTTGCTTTGCGTGTGCCGTGAATAAGATTGGATAAACGATAGGGTGGGATGCCATGCTGTTCACAAAAGGTCTTCTGGTCCACTTGAAGTTCGGTTAGCCGTCGTTTGATGGCCCATCCGAACGGAGTAACTGGTTTTTTCTTGTTCAAAAGGGTTCACCCCTGGTTGGAATGTAGTATTCAGCCGCCCTTTCTTCATGTAGAATATATAGAAATGCGAGCTGTATGTTTCATTATATACGTAAATTCGTCATCTAACAATTAAAAAATACGGAAAAAAGTGTATTTTGTGATGGAAAATGGCGTAAATACGTAAATAAAACAAATAAAATGAAAAAAAACACGTCGGCAAGGAGGTTGCCGCGTGTTTTTTAGTTTGTCTGAATAAAGGGGAGCAGGTATGAGGAGGAAGAGGATTAGGCCCTGTAGGCATGAAGTCCAGCTCCAAGCATATGGAAACTGGGGAAAAACGATTTCATGGACATGGAGGTTGGCTGTGCCAGTCCATCCGCAGCCGAGGCGCTGACGGTCTTCCATTCATTCTCCAGATCTGTAGCCAGGCGGACCATCAGATCCTTGGTTGTATCGTTGTTCAGGGGAATGACTTTGGAGGCTTCGGTTATGCAGGCATTCATGGCTGAATGCAGGTAACCAAGGACCGCCTCCTCGACCGGGATGTCGAGGTGGTGGTTAATCCAGGCGTGAACAGTGGAGAGGCAGCCAACCGAATCGTATTTGGCAGAAATCTGTTCGAGCTGGCTGAAATCAATCCAGGGGTGCAGAGCACGTGCGAGTCTGATCAATCGTTTACCCATGGCGGCAGCTTGTTCTCTGAGATCTCCAGGGGTTCGCTGAACATGGACGAGCTTGTCGATCAGAGCTATCCGCCATGTATCCTTGTGATCTACTGCGGTATAGATGCCTTTGATGGCCATGCCTTCAAGGCGAACAATGCTGGGATGCAACTGACAACGCATGAATGATTCGAGATCTTCAGCATTACGAATGGTACCCTCTCTGATATGGATATCCATGCCGAAGGAATGGGTGAACCCTCCAACCTGAATAGAGGAATCAAGCAGTTTGACATAATCGAGCAGCTTATTCCCACGGTTCACAATCATTCGCCTCCTGTGTTTGTTAAATGTAACTTAAAGTGACACTTATATTCCTTTTTGTTTACTTTGTGTTTAAAAATCCGAATTATATGATAGTTATCATCCCATAAATATCCGCTTTTTGTCAATAGTGTGATTTAAATTCAATGGATTAAATCTTTAATTTAATAATTGTGTTACTTTACATAACTTATTGTGTTATTTTTTTGATGAAGTGTAGGGAGGACTATATATAAATGAATCAATAAGATCAGCTCAAGCCGGAAAAGAGGGGATCAAATCTAATGATATGCAGTTCATGGATAAAAATGACGAGAATATGCGTTTTTTGAGGATAATGCCTAGCTGAAAAAGAAGTATTAAAAAATACTTTACTTTTAGTTCTGAACCCGGTATAATCAACTCTGTTGCCGATTATTTACGACATGCGGTCGTGGTGGAATGGCAGACACGCTATCTTGAGGGGGTAGTGGGCGTATGCCCGTGGAGGTTCGAGTCCTCTCGACCGCATCATATGAACGATTAAGAAGAAGCTTTCCGTTATTGGAAAGCTTCTTTTTTTGTCTTTTTCGAACAGTATGACATCAAAGTTGAGAAAAAAAGGCCATCCATTACCGGGGCAATCGTGCTCTACCTTCCGGCTACGGGTGGCCAATGTATTATTTTTGCAGCAAGTTCTTGATATCTTCTTCAATCTTGTCCGGTGTTGTTTTGGGAGCATAACGTTTCAGTACCTGTCCGTTCTGATCCACAAGGAATTTGGTGAAATTCCATTTGATTGATTTGGAGCCGAGCAGGCCAGGAGCTTCTGTGCTAAGGTGTTGGAAAAGAGGGTGAGCGCTTGAGCCGTTCACATCAATTTTCTCAAACATGGGGAAGCTCACGCCATAATTCATCTGACAGAACTCGGCAATTTCATCTGAAGAACCTTTTTCCTGTGCAAACTGGTTACTTGGAAAACCAAGGACTTCAAATGGTGCATCCTTGAACTTGTCTTGCAGTTCCTGCAGACCTTTGAATTGAGGGGTAAGGCCGCATGAGCTTGCCGTATTCACAATTAGTAACACTTTGTCACGATAGTCGGACATTTCAACTTCTTGACCGCGAAGGGTATTCACTTTGTAATCGTAGACTGTCATCTAAATCGCCTCCATTTATATACTCTTATATCTTCTATTATATTGGTTACAATTAAATATTGCAAAATTAATATGGTGTTAAAAGAATCAAAACAGGCAAGTTGTGCTGAATACGTGAATGAATTGCGAAGTGATTTTCGTCAGAGTGAGAATTAGATAGCCTTGAAGAGATGGATAGAGTATAACCTTATTGTAAGCGTTATTATGAACGAGTATTGGCAAAAATCTGCCGATTCGGTGATCTGTCAGGACTTTACACCGTCATGGCGGGGGTGTATGATTCATAACGTAATTTCAATTTAAACTAAATTGTACTTGAAAAACGAAACAAACGATAATATCGCTCGATCTTACCTTAAGATATACGAACGATGTTTTAATCGCTGAGTTTCCATTCATTGATGAATGGGAAACGGGGGAACCAACGGAATGCGCTGTCCAGGACAGTGGGCATTCATGGGGTGAATTTTCCGGTGACAGCCGGAAATAGGGCGACTCTCGCGCCCGAATCCGTCAGCTAACCTCGTAAGCGTTAAAGGGAGAGGCAACAAGCCGTACGCTGGTTCATGGCGTTTTCGCCATGGGTTCTTTAAGAAGCGTTCGGGAGGCCTTGGTCCCCCACGCTTCTTTTTTGTTGTCTTTTCACGCCAAGGGAGGAACGAATGATGGATACTGAGATGATCTTAGTGACTGCTCCAAATGAAGCAGGACGCAAATTTATCAAATTGCTGATGTACAAAAAAATGCCGTTTGCCGTTCTAACCAACAGTGCAGGGGAAGAGCGCAGACTCCGTAGAATCGGAGTAGAACATGTCATTCGCATGAATACGGCTGCAGCTCAAAAATGGTTTTTGCCGCAGGGCAGCGTAGGCAACGTGTTTATTTTCGAGAACAGCCTGAATCTGACCTGTCGTTATTTACAGATCTGCCGTTCATGGACATCGAAATCCCTGTGCGTCATTACGGAGCAGAGTCATCCTAAGGGCATCTATCGGGGCATGGGCGCAGACCGGATTGTATATTCGCTCAATGGGGAAGTTGGCTTTCTCCTCAATGGTTAATGCCATAGCTTGTGATTGCCCAGGTGTAAGGTGCCTGTTATAATTGAATGTATCGATAAACGGAAGTTTGAGGAGACTCATGCAAAATGGTGAGTCTTCTTTTTTATGCTTACAAGGAGGAATTGGCGTGCCGGATGTAGGTGGATTGAAATGGTTGTTTTTTGATGTTGGAGATACGCTGGTGGATGAATGGGAGCCGGTTGATGATATTATCGGACAGTTCGTCCGTGAAGCTTGTGCTTTGGGGTATCCGGTGAAGATTGAGGCGGTACGCGAACTGTTCGCGAACTGTTACCGAAAATATGAGCAATGGCCTATGAGAGTGGCGATTCGCACATTCGTTGAAGACGAGGGACACCAGAAACAGATTCAGGACAAGCTGAAGTTTCAAAAAGATCTTGAACGTCCTTTTCCTTCAGCGGATTCCGTTCTTCAGCAGTTGTCACGGCATTATCGTATTGGCATTATTGCCAATCAGAGTCCTGGAACGGAAGAGAGACTGGAGAGTTACGGATTGCGGAAGTATGTTGACGTTCTGGCCTGTTCGGCTGAAGAAGGGGTGTCCAAGCCAGACCCTGAGCTATACGCGGTGGCCTTGAAACAGGCCGGCTGTGAACCGGAGGAAGCCGTCATGGTCGGGGATCGGATTGATAACGATATCATTCCAGCTCGGAAGCTGGGCATGCGTACGATTCGAATTATGCAGGGTTACGGAAGATTCCAGCCAGAACTATCGGATGACCAACGTGCGGAGTGGACTGTTGATTCATTGGATCAGCTCCTGCCGTTACTGATACCAAATCAGGATTAGATTCAGATGGTTGCTTATTGGATTGCAACAATAAAGGCTGATCAACTTGGGTATAGCATACCGGAGTTGATCAGCCTTTTTAGTATTTAGTCGATTAGAATGAGATTAGAACAAGCGGATCGTCTGAATGATCAGATATACATTTAGCATAACGATAACAGCTGTAATGACCCATGAGATGATTTTGAGCCACAATTTGTTGGCGAATGCACCCATGCTTTTTTTATCACTCGTGAACATCACCAGAGGGATTACAGCAAAAGGTAATTGAAGAGACAGCACGACCTGGCTCAAAATGAGCAGTTCTTCTGTTCCATGTTCTCCTGCAATGGCTGTGACAATTACCGCCGGGATGATGGCGATCAGACGTGTGACCAGTCTGCGCAGCCAAGCGGGAATTCGAATGTTCAGGAAACCTTCCATAACGATCTGCCCAGCGAGTGTACCTGTAAGGGTAGAATTCTGACCTGATGCTAACAGCGCCACACCGAACAGAATACTTGCAACCGTAGTACCCAATAGAGGTGTCAGTAGATGATAGGCATCTGCGATCTCGGCAACCTGCGTCATACCAACACTGTGGAATACAGCAGCAGATACAATCAGGATGGCCGCATTGATGAACAGGGCCAGTGTCAACGCGATTGTAGAATCCATGGTCGAGTACCGAATGGCTTCTTTTTTGCCCTGTGGTGTCTGTTCGATCTGACGGGTCTGCACGATAGAAGAATGAAGGTACAGATTATGCGGCATCACGGTTGCTCCGATAATACCAATGGCGATATAGAGCATGGCCGGGTTTTGCAGAATCTCAACATTTGGTACAAAACCATGGAGAACACCGCCCATATCAGGTTTCGCCAGGAAGAGGTCAATCCCGAAGCAGAGAGCGATGGTTGCCATCAGCACAATGACAAGAGTTTCCAAAGCGCGGAAGCCTTTGTTTTGCAGTACAAGAATCAGGAGTACATCAACTGCGGTGATAATAACGCCGTATAACATGGGGATGTTAAATAACAGCTTTAACGCGATGGCAGAACCAATGACTTCAGCCAGATCGGTGGCTGCAATGGCAAGCTCACACAGAATCCATAACATCATAACAACAGGCATGCTGAATCGTTCACGACAGGCTTGAGCCAGATCACGTCCAGTGACGATGCCGAGCTTGCCAGCCAGCGACTGAAGGACAACGGCCATCAGGTTCGATAACAGGATAACGGATAACAAGGTGTACCCGAACTGCGAGCCGCCTGCGATATCTGTTGCCCAGTTCCCGGGGTCCATGTAACCTACGGCAACAAGGTATCCTGGGCCTGCAAAGGCGAGGAATTTCTTCCACCATGCAGCATTCTGCGGAACTTTCATGGAACTGTGTGCTTCTCCAAGGGAAGGGGCCATGCCCGCAGTAGACAATGATTCTCTTGAAGGAGCGTTGAACGGATTTTTTTTACTCATACGATAATCACCTGACTTTGAATTATTGATTTGGAAATATTGTTGCAGGACAACCCGCTCATGATATATCTAAATTTTTATGTTTATTGTTACATTGTACTCCTTCAATAATTTTTGTCTAGTGCAACTTTTATGTATTAACACAAAATTTTCGGTTCTAATTTGAAGATCCCCTTCGTATATTACCCAACCTTAGGAAAATACAGCCATGGCGTTGAAATGCATGAAAATAATAAAGTTGTAAAAGCTGATAAAGATATAAAATTGCGTTTCAAAATGAGCCAGAAGTTTAAATTGAAAGGAAGGCAGTTAAAACTATATGGATAAGGGAGAGATTCTTAATGGAAGCTTTATATACAGCAGTAGCGACAGTTAAAGGTGGACGTACAGGTTCGGTGACTTCTTCGGATGGCGTGCTTAAACATGATCTGAAAATGCCAAAAGAGCTTGGAGGTTCCGGTGGTGAGGGTACTAACCCTGAGCAGCTTTTTGCCGCTGGATATGGAGCATGTTATGAAAGTGCCCTTGCCAATGTAGCACGTAAAGCAGGTGTGAAATTGGAGAATGTGGTCGTTACAAGTAACGTATCCATTGGTAAAGACCCTGCGGATGACGGTTTCCAGCTGTCTGTTCGTCTGGACGTGAGTATGCCTGGTGTGGATCACAGTCAAGCAGAAGATCTGGCCCGCAAGGCACATGATTTCTGTCCATATTCCAAAGCAACACGTGGCAACATTGATGTTGTTTTAAACGTAGTCTAAGATTTGCTTCCCGGAAAGTAAAGGGAACATATAGAGCAGGGTATCCCAGATACCTGATGTTCGACAACAAAGCCCTGCTGGAAATCGGCAGGGTTTTGTGTTGATTATCATATAAGGACATGATGCAGGAGATTAGATGCCAGATCGCGTACTATTTTACATAATTGCACTCCCACTTCATGCTACACATTCCATAAAGGGGGAACGAAGATGAGTATTGAAGAGATGATCGAGCGGCGATTTGTGTGTACAAAATGCAGGGGCACGGATTGTAACATTAAGGAATTTTCCATGTCAGGAGCAGGCCTGAGCAAGATGTTCGATATACAGCATAACCACTACCTGTTCGTGGCTTGTGCTTCCTGCGGGTATGTTGAAGTATTTGATCCGGATGTCTTGAAAGGGAAAAAACAGGGGCAGGTAGGGACTATTCTGGATATTCTGTTTGGCGGGTAGACATGCGCGAGTTGACATTGATCTGAATTTTCTTTAATATAACTTAGTACTGAGTAGTGTCAATGCATGAACCAAATTTGAATTAAACAGGTGATATCCATGTCTTATAGACCGCGTATTGCAGATTTAGAATTAGCTTATGGTAACAAGGAAGACGGATTGTACGAATTCAAAATGAATTTGGTAGACGGTACAAAATGCCGTGTATTCTACTCCCGTTCCCCGGAATGGAAGATGACCAATATCAGCCGTCTGCAGAAAACCCCTTGTCCAGTATGTCGCAAAGATTTCATTTGCAAATGTATGGACCAGTGGGCAAGTGACCTGCATCAACAGATGATCGATGACCAATGGATGGAAAAGGCAGTTACGGAGTAATTGTCGGACACATACGAGCGTGGGCACAATGCCTGCGCTCTTTTTCTTTATATTTCCCATTAGTGCGTGTTCAAAAAGAGCAGTTTTCAGTCTTTTTGAACTACATCTAGAAGAAATAAATTTAGAATTAGTGAACAAGAAGGCCCAGATTGGGTAAGTTACTCTAACCGCAACAATAGGAGGCAGCCAATATGACAGCAAATCAAACGGATGTGCATCAGGGGCATCCCATCGTACTGGTGGATGGCGTCTGTCACTTCTGCCAGGGCTTAACCAAATGGATTATCAAGCGTGACCAGGAAGGGAAATATCATTTTGCATCGCTTCAATCGGATGTAGCCAAGGAATTGCTGAAGAAAGGCAATTTGTCGACAGACAGTATGGACACCTTTGTTCTGATTGAAAATGGAAAATACTATACACGTTCAACCGCTGCACTGCGATTGGCCAAAGGTCTAAAGTTTCCTTATCCATTGTTATATGTGTTCATTATTGTGCCGAAATTTATTCGTAATGCAGTCTATAACTGGGTTGCTCGCAACCGTTATCGCTGGTTTGGCAAGGATGAAGCGTGCATGTTGCCTACACCGGAGATCAAAGATCGATTTTTATGATTAATAACGGAAATAATTGGGTAATGACTACAGATCATATCTATTTTGGGAGGACAACAACTTGAAGAAGTGGACTACATTATTTATCGGGGCATTATTAGCAGTGAGCTTGGCAGCATGCAGTAACGACACAGAAAATACGGCAACGCCGCCAGCGACTAACAATGAAACATCTAACGAGGGTAATACACCTGCAGAGCAGGAAACAAAGATCCCTACCTTGGACGAATTGATTACTAAAACCAATGCAGCAACCAAAGAAATGAAAAGCTTCACAACTGAAGCAAACATTGATCAGAATCTGAAACTGGATGCTGGTGAACAGTCCCAGGATCAACAGGTTAAAACATCGCTCAAGATGGATATTATCAAAGATCCAATGATGATCTATCAAGAGATGAAAATGGAGATGTCGGGACAGGAAGCTCAGAACGTGAAGCAGTATATCACTTCGGATAAAATCTACTCTCAAGTTGGGGATCAATGGGTTGCGATTCCTGAAGCTCAAACCAAGGAACTGATTGAGCAGATGAAAGCAAGCATGAATCCCGAAGGTGAATTGGAGCAATTCAAAAAGATCGAAGAAGATACTGAAGTGACCGAAGAAGGCGACAATTATGTGATTAACGCTGACGTATCCGGTGATAACGTGAAGGAACTGGCCAAAGCCGTGATGGAGCAAAACGGATCAGATGCCCAGATGCAAGCCATGCTTGATCAGATGAATATCACCAGCATGAAGATGAAATACATAATCAACAAAGAAACCTACCTGCCTGCAAGTACGGACGTAACCATGGTTATGGAGATGGAACAGAATGGACAGAAAATGACGATGGACATGAAGATGAACAGTACATTTTCTAACCACGATCAAGTGGAAGAGATCAAGATTCCACAAGAAGCATTGGATAGCGCTAAATAAAACAGGCACCTCTGAACTAGATCTGTGTGAGCCGAGAGGTTTACCGGATTAGAATCAGGGGTGTTTTTCTGTTTAGCGGAGATTATGGTCAGGGTTCAAGGTGTTATAGTATAGTCATATTGAAGTAAAAAGGGGAGATAAAAGATGATTGAATATGCACACATCCACCATGTTAGTCTGGCTGTACGTGATCTGGAAATCGCGAAGAAATTCTATTCGGGGTTACTGGGAATGCAGGAGATTGAACGTCCGCCTTTCCGCTCCACAGGTACATGGTATGCCATCGGTAGCCAGCAGCTTCATCTGTTACAGCACCCGGAGGGTCACACATTACGTGAGGCTGGGATTGATACTACAGACGGTCACTTTGCGATCTGGGTCACCAGTTATTCAGGGACTATAGCCTGGCTGGAGCAACAGGGAATTGAGTATGAAGCGAGACCTGACAGTGTGGCTGGATTCGCACAGATTTTTGTACTTGATCCTGATCGTAACATTATTGAGTTTGATTCACCGTATAACTCTTAAGGGAAAATGGGTTAGAATAAATCCCTTGCTCCCCCAGAAATTGTATGCTATATTATCCATACATTCATAGCACGTGACGGAAGCACCGTCCATATACTGCATATTCATGCGGTTATTGGACGGTGCTTTTTTGTGCTTTTTGACAGGGAGGGAAGGAAAAATTGATTGTACTGAAGGTTGTTCTGGTTTCAAAGGATAGAGATTACATTAGCGCCTGGCTTGATTATGTACAGGGAAATTCGGCTGGTCTCCATGTGCGTTTCACGGCATTCTCCCAAGGGGATTCGTTCAAGGATCACATGAATGAGCAAGAAGGTCGAGAATTACCGGATCTGGTTATTGCGGAACCGGAGTTTCTGAATGACTGGCTGAATAACGGGGGAGAAGGTTCAGGTGTACCTTGGCTAATGCTTAGTGAAGGGATGGAAGAGGTGGATGAGGCCAAGCGGCTGATGAAATATCAACCCTTGCCTGCTTTGCTGGATGCTGTGATGCATGCTTGCCGGCAGCCACGTCGTAAGAAGGTTCACCATCCGGGGCAAGAGACTCTCTCCATCGGTGTAGTATCCGCTTCTGGTGGAAGTGGCAAAACGGCAGTAGCCCTGCATATGGCGAAGCAATTGGGACTTGCAGGTTATGCTGTTCTCTATCTGAATCTGGAGACGCTGGACAGCACGCTCCCGTTTCTGGAAAAGGGACTAACTAGAAGTGGGCAGCGCCACCCGGATGCGGAGATGGGATTGTCCCGCCTGTTATACGATCTGAAGGTGGGCAGGAAAGAATCGGGCAAGCAGTTACAGCTACAATCGAAGGGCGTAGATGGATATGTGGTCCGGCATGAAGCGCTGAAATCCGATGTGTTCTGGCCATTATCGAATCGGAAAGAACTGTTGCAAATGACTCGTGAGGATACGTCGAATCTGCTTCGTTATTTAACGGATTGCGGACAATATGACGTGTTGATTCTGGATGGGGATTCCGGTTGGGATGGGCGCAGTGAAGGGGTGCTGGATGCAGCAGATGCATTTGTCTGGTTGGTCGAGGATGATATATCTGCCATGCATCGATGGGGACAATGGTTACAGCATGCTGAGCGTACGAAACCAGATCTATACGAAAGTATGCTGGACCGTTCACGCTTTGTGGTTAACAAATATCGGGACAATGTCGTCAATGCACTCCCACGCCCTGATCTGCATCTGGATGCAGTGTTGCCCTATATCCCTTCTTGGAAGCAACTCAGTCAGGAGGAAGTCATGCTTAGTTCTCCGATCTTCCAACGTGAAGTGAAGAGATTATGTGCCATGCTGGTACAAGATGGCGAAGAAGAATTGAAGCAGACCGGACGAATTCAGAAGCAGGATCGGTGGGCACTATGACGGATTCATCCAATAGAATACTGGATCGTGAAGAACAGTTTCAGATGATGCGCAGGGAAGTCAGGGCTGGCCTCGATTTAACCTCTTCCGCAGGAGATGATGAACTGTGGCAGGGGATAGAACGCAAAGTTCTCACTGACCCGAAGCTGGATGATCTGACCTCAGGAGAGCGTCATACGCTGGTACAGCGATTGTTTGACTCCTTTCGTGGATTGGATATTTTGCAGCCGCTTGTGGATCATCCCGATATTACGGAAATTATGATCAATAGTCACAAGGAGATTTTTGTGGAGCAGGAAGGTGAAGTCAGCCAGATCACCCTTGAATTTGAGTCCAGGGAACGACTCGAGGATATTATCCAGATGATTGTGTCCGGGGTAAACCGGATTGTGAATGAGTCTTCTCCAATCGTAGATGCCCGTTTAAAGGATGGTTCGCGGGTCAATATCGTGTTGCCTCCTATTGCCTTGAAAGGTCCCACGATGACGATTCGTAAATTCCCCAGTGAACCGATGAAGATGTCTGATCTGATTGAAAAGGGAGCCCTGCATGAAGAAGCGGCAGAATTATTGCAGCAGTTGGTACAGAGCAAATACAACATTTTCATTGGAGGCGGGACCGGATCGGGAAAAACGACCTTTCTGAACGCATTATCACAGTTCATCCCTGCCGATGAGCGGATTATTACCATTGAGGATTCGGCTGAGCTACAGATTGTTACGGTACCGAATCTGGTATCACTGGAAACGCGGAATGCTAACACCGAAGGCAAGGGACAGATATCTATTCGGGATCTGATCAAATCTTCCTTACGGATGCGTCCAAACCGGATTGTGATTGGTGAGGTAAGGGGCGCAGAAGCGCTGGATATGTTGCAGGCCATGAACACTGGCCACGATGGATCATTGTCTACAGGGCATGCGAATACCATTTCGGACATGATTAGCAGACTCGAAACGATGGTACTTAGCGGTGCAGATCTTCCTATTACGGTTGTAAGGCAGCAGATTAGTTCAGCAATCGATATTTTTGTACATCTGTCCCGGCTACGAGACCGCTCACGGCGGGTGACAGAGATTAGTGAAGTGATTGGCATGCAGAACGGTGAGGTTATGCTGAATCCACTGTTTCGTTTCCAGGAACAAGAAGAGCGTGAAGGCAAAATTATTGGTGGATTAGTAAAGGTTGGAAAGTTGAATCAGGTGGATAAAATTCAGATGGCTGGGCTCGGGGAATGGCTGGATGAATACATAGAACAATATAGTGTTGAAACAGATTCATCATATAACAACGTGAATTAAAGTCATTGGAAGGTGATTACTGTTGGGTGAAGCCAGACAGATGTTGACGGATTACACCGTATATACGCTTTCCCGGAGACAACGAATGGTCTGTATGCTGATTAGTGGTCTGCTGTTTTTTGGCATTGGAATTCTGTTCTACCATCACTGGTTGGCTGGAGCGATCCTGGCTGCGGGTTGCATATGGGTACCAAAACATTGGACTAAAGTGCTGTTGGAACGAAAAAGAATGACACTCAGTTTACATTTTAAGCAAGCGTTGTATGCATTATCTTCGGCACTTGCCGCAGGCAAATCGGTGGAAAATGGATTCAAGGAATCCGTAGAGGATCTGCGGATGTTGAACCCGGAAGCGGATACCGATCTGATTCGTGAGTTCACGATATTGCGGACACGGATGGAGTATGGACAACCAATCGAAGAGGCGCTACAGGATTTTTCGGATCGGGCTCAGATTGAGGATATTACGAATTTTGCAGATGTGTTCATTACGTGCAAACGAACTGGCGGGGATCTGGTTGAGGTTGTGCGTCGTACCTCTGCGGTGATTGGTGAGAAGCTGGACATTCAGCAGGATATTATGGTCGCGGTATCGCAGAAAAAGTTCGAATCAAAAGTGATGTTTGCCGCTCCATTTATTTTTCTGATATTCCTCAATCTGACCGCCAAGGACTTTATGGAGCCGCTATATAGCGGGATGGGATATCTCATCTCTAGTGGTGCATTGGCAGTACTGGCCTGCTGTTATCTGTGGGTTACTCGAATAATGGATATCAAAGTATAAGGAGCTGAAACGATGCTGCTTCCCGTTATAGTCGCAGGGATGCTCGGAGCGGGATGGCTGGTGCTGGATCGAACCCGGGGGAAGACCTACCGGCATCTGCGCAAGCTGGATATGGAAGGATTACGACTGAAAAAAATGCATGGCCCTTTCCTGTTTCTATTGGACAAGTTCGAGATTGGACGCAGATTGCCAGTGCTCATGTTTCGAATGCAACATGCCATTCAGAAAATGTATGGCATACAGCACAGTGGAGAGAAAACGATGCTGTATTGCGCTGAAATGTTGACCTATACGTGGCTCATGCTGCTGGTGGGCTGCCTGTTATCACTCGTTGGAGATATGGGCATCGGAGGTATGGTAGGTGGGCTCGCGCTCGGTGCAGCGTTACCTTTTGCACTCTATAAAGACCTCAATACCAAGGTCCAGCGGAGAGATCAGGACATCCTTATGGAGCTGCCCGAGCTGCTGAACCGAATTGTTCTATTAGTGGGCGCTGGGGAGACCGTGCAGCGTGCCATCGTTCACTGTGTAACAAGCCAGGGGGAACGCGATCATCCTCTGTACAACGAACTCAGAAAGACCGTGGGAGATTGGAATAATGGTTACTCGTTTCAACAATCATTTGAACAGTTCAGTCGCCGCTGCGGTGTACAAGAAGTGACGATTTTTACAACAACGGTGCTGCTTAATTTCCGGCGTGGGGGAGGTGACTTTGTATTGGCGCTGCGGGATCTGTCACATGTGTTGTGGGAGAAACGTAAGGCCGTCAGTCGGGCGAAGGGAGAACAGGCTTCTTCCAAACTGGTGTTTCCGATGGTACTGATCTTTTTTACGATTGTGGTCATGATCGGGGCACCTGCTTTTATGATGATGAATATGTAGGAGGAATTGGGATGATGGAAGTATTGAAGAACAAGGTAAGCGGATTCTGGGAGGAAGAGGACGGACTCGGCACGTTGGAGCTGATACTGATTATCGGGGTTATTATCATTATTGCTTTGATTTTTAAAGACCAAATAACGGCACTAATCAAGTCTCTTCTTAGCAAAGTGGATACAAAAAGTAATGAATTTTTCCCGGGTTAACAGGCTGAAGAAGGAAGAAGGGAGCTTCACCGTTGAAGCCTCCCTGATCTTCCCTGTTGTGCTGTTTATTCTTGTGTTGTTACTCTTCTTCACCATGTACATGTATCAAAAGACATTCCTGAATCAACATGCTTATGCAGCTTCCGAACGTGCAGCCTATAGCTGGGACAACAGCCACAAACAGGCGATGACAGGTGAATATGGTGTTGGAGAACATGACAATCTGTACTGGAGACTGACGGACGATCGTATGCTTGGAGCGCTGTTTGGCTGGGCGGGAGCGGATAATCAGGTTAGCGTTTCTATACCTGCTGGTGAAGGCGGCAATCTCTCGGAACAGAAATTGGCACAAGCGGTGCAACATATGCCCTCAGCTATGAAAGGAACGATTGAGTATCAGAATTCTCTGATTCAGCGGAAAGTAACAACTAAGTTGGACCAGGTAATTTCTTTGCCTCTTCCTTCTTTTTTGTTCGATTCAGGTAACCGTGTCCTCACTCAAGGATCGTCCGCAGTTGTTGAACCGGTTGAATTCATTCGAACGGTAGATCTGGTCCGTTATTACGCAGCCAAGTTTAAAGGCAAGGGCGGTGAAGCCGCGAGTACTGCAGCGGAAGCCGGACAGGTTGTGCAGCATTTTGGCAAAAGCAAAAAGTGAGAAAAGGAGGAGGGCGGAGCTGTTTAGAAAAAAAGACGGTGAATTGGGAGCCGTAACCCTTTTTTTAATATTAATATTGGCTGGAGTTTATATGTTTGTCGCTATATTTATTGATTACGCTCGTATAGCGGCATTCAAGGTGCAGACCGAACGCATGACACATGCTGCGATGAGATCCGTCATGTCAGCCTATGACACATCACTCCGGGAGTATGGTTTATTCGGATATGGCGACAGCAGTGGGGATGCGATTATGGCTAAAGTGTTGAATGATAGCGTGAAGCCTCCAGCTGTAAAAGATGGATTCCCCATTCTGGATATCCAGTGGGATACAACTTCGCTGAGCATGGAGCGTGAACTGGGCAGATACGATATATTTAATCGCCAGATTCAGGAGGATATGAAGTATCGGGCTCCGGTTGATTTTACCCTTGAAGTGATCAATCGGTTCAAACCGATATCGGATGAGATGAAGGAAGCCGCGCACACGGTAGACTTGCTGAAAAAATTACAGAAGTTATATGACAAACGTGAAGAACTACTGGACGAAGCCATTGCCAATCAGACGGAATCCGCGGAGAAGCTGAAGAATCTTCCAAAGTTGATCATGGACCCGCCTTCACAGGCCATCTATGAAGAAATGTTGGAAGAAACACCAGAGACAGCTGCCGAGGCGGCGGCACGTTATGCAGATTATCTAAACAAGAAACAGGCAGATGAGGGACTGCCGTTCAGAGAGCAACAATACATATTGGAACTGGCTCGTTATCGGACTGGTGTTGGTAATGTGGTGACAGGCATCAGCATGATCATACAACCGGCGTTACAGGCCCATCAAACGAAGTTGGAGGAGGCACAGTCCAAAATCGAAGAAGCACGCAAGATTAATGAGGAAATGAAACGTGTGATCGCGGAGGGGGAGAACCGTTCGCAGAATGCGAGCTATGACAACGTCGGCAACTCGAATCTGCCTGGAACGAGTCCTGCATCTACTGGATCAGGCACTGAAGCCAAAAGTACACGTTCTCTTGCTTCGGAGCTTGTGAGGGCAGATAGCCTATTTGATCAGTTGAAGGCACGGGTTGTTTCTCAGAATTCGGACTTCTCTAACGTCAGAAGAGACAACATGGAATTGAATACACAGCTTCGCAGTGTCACGGCCATGAGCGGTGTTCCGATTAAACCGGCGGTCAGACAGGCAAGTCAGGTTACGGAACGATATATGGACACCTATGTACGTAGCGGTCCTGCCAATCTCATCCTCCAAAGTAAGCAGCAGCTGGAGAGTGGTCGTGGGTCGGATGCCCAGCGCAAAGCGAATGACAAAGAATCCAAAGGGAAATTGAAGGAAGTCAAACGAATCTTGTCGCAGATTCAGAATGGAAGTTCGGGTTCCATGGACGCTTTCAAACAGTTGGAGGAATATTACAACGCTAATATTTCTTTTAACGAGGCTAGTCGTGAGGAAGCCAAAAAGGCAGAGATTGCTGGAGATCCCTATGACTCTGGTGGCGATGCCATGAAGGGAATGGACAGTTTGTTTGGCGGGATGTCCGGTCTGCTGGACAGTCTTGGCGACGAATTATTTCAGAATGAATATGCTTTAGCCTATTTCAATTCCATGGATTTTGGTCAGTTATTTACCTGGACTGAAGGTGGTGGAGATGCTGGTGATGTCTTCAAATTGGAGAATCAGGAACTGGAGTATATCGTTTATGGGTTTCATAATCCTTCGGGTAACATCGCTGCAGCATATGCGGAGATCTTTGGGATGCGGCTGGCTATTCGGACGGCAGAAGGGTTAATTGAGCACAGCAAGCTTGGGAACCCACTTCTGGTATTATCGGCGGCCATCTTATACGGGATTACAAACGCCATCGCGGATATGGTGAAACTAGCAAAAGAGGGCAGTGTGGAATTGTCCAAGTATATCAAAGTCAAACTGACGTACAGGGACCATCTCCGATTGTTCCTATTGATGCATAGCAACAATGAACGCAAAATGTCCAGAATGCTGGCGCTAATTCGATTGAATACGGGTGTGAATCCAGATGAGAAACAGACGTATGCTTCGGGTAACATGCGCAGTAGTATCAAGCTGTGGTTTTTACCAGGGGTGGTTAAAAGCATAGGTGCAGTTATGGGTAGTGCGGACCAGGTTGAAGATGGGCGATTTTTCATTGAGCGGAAGGCGGATTATTCCTATTGAATAATTAGGATCGTTTCGGTGGAGGGATTATGGATAAGCAGCAACATTATGAAAAAGAAAGCGCACAAATGCAGATTCGTTTAACAAGAATAATCAGATTGCAGCGTTTGAAGTCTCTCAAAAAGCAGATATGTTCTCCAAAAAAGGAACAGGGCAGTATGGTTCTGGAAGCTTCACTGGTGTTACCTGTCTTCTTGTTCTTTATCATGTTTCTCATCTTCATAGTGCAAATGACTCTAATCTCCACAGCGTTACAAAGCACGGCGGGGGAAGCGGTGAAGCAGTTATCAACGAAAATATATCCCGTTTCCCTTGCATTCACACCTTCTGATTCTGCCGGCGGAGAAGGTTCTGGAGGGGGTTTGAACATACCAGAGTTATCTCTGACGGAATGGGCAGAAGGTTATGCTTCATCTCTACCCGAGCCATTAAGTGATTGGGTACGTTCAGCGGCGGCCAGCGGTGAACAGCCACTACAGGAGATCAAGACATCCGTCTTGGAAACCGTACTTGATCCCACGGTAAAACCGCTGCTTCAACCATTTATCGAGCCAACGCTGCTGAATATGGAACGTGTTCATGTGAATGGTATTTCGATACCTGATCTCAAAAACAAAACAAAACCATATTTCCGACTTGAACTGAGTTATGAATTGCCTATAAAAGTTCCCTTTCTCAGTAAACCGCTACGGATTCAGGCTGCTGCGGCAGAACGGGTATGGATTGGAGATACCGGAGAAGGATCAGATGGTAGTGGAGGAGACGGGGATACTGCGGGTTCAGCAACGCTACTATTGAAGCCTGACCCGGCATACATAGGCAACAATGCAACGATCAAGGTGAAGGTAGAACCAGGAGCGACAGCCAACTTAACGATATTTTACAAGTCAGGTGAAAGTTCTGCGAAGCACATCGGCTGGGCCACTGCAGATGAGAATGGAATTATTGAATGGAACTGGTTTGTTGGTACTCGGACAACAGAAGGAACATGGAGTTTTGTTGTCGAGACAGGGGACGGTGCCAAGACGGAGACTACGTTTACAGTGGCCTCCAGAAAATAAGGAAGGGGATGATGGAGGTGGAGTGGTTCTACTTTGCCTGTGGCATATACGTCATTGCAGCTTTTATTACAGATATTCGTTCCATGAAAATTCCAAATCGATTGACTTTACCCGTGACTGTTGCAGGCGTATTGGCCCATATCATATGGGGAGGTTGGGATGGTTTCTTGTTCTCAGCCGCTGGATTTGCAGCAGGTTTTGGTATTTTGTTTCTGATGTATGCGATTGGAGCCGTAGGGGCAGGAGATGTGAAATTGTTTGGTGGGATTGGGGCATGGACGGGACTTGCTTTTGGCATTCATGTCATTATTTACTCCGTTTTGTATGCGGGAGCCATTGGTTTAGTGATACTTCTATTCCGAAAGGACTCAGCGAAACGGATCCGGGGCATGGCAAGCAATCTTGCCGGGTTCTTCATGCTTGGTTCCCTCAAGCTGTTTAACACAGAGAAGACATTGAAGTTTCCGTTTATGCTGGCCGTATTGCCCGGGTTTATCACGGTCTTTATCCCGGGACTGTTCCCTTAACTGAAGGAGTAGAGAAATTTGAGAATAACAATGGAAAGAGAGGATTGGCATGTATGGATTAACGAGAGATTTTATTCGTAATGGTGGGGCTTTCATGGTTTTGGAGAAAGCAGACGGGTTACGAATGGAGGAATTGAGCCGTGTACAGATGGGGATGTTGTCCTCCAATCAGATTCCGCGACTTCTTCCTGTTCATATTCGGGAAGTCGATCGAAATGTAACTTTGCAGTACGACATATCAGGGTACAAGATGTTATCTCAGATGTTAAAGTCAAGCAAAATCAAATTGCGTGTTCTGTATGGTTTGTTGTTCCAACTAGCTGATGCCTTCACGGAATGCCGGCAATATATGCTCGAGCCTCGTAAATTATTGATCCAGGAAGAGTACTTGTTCATCAACGGTTCATTCGAACAGGGTGAGCTTGGGATGGTATATGTACCAATCATGGATACGGTTGAAGTTGATCCAACACCTCAGCAATTCCGTGAGCTGGTGATCAGGCTGATGGCACATGTACAGGAACTCCAGGGAGAAGGCATTCAGCGTGTTCTGCAGTTATGTGACAACGAACGCTGGGATATCAGACAGTTGCGAGAGCTTCTGCTGGGATTATACGCTGACGAGCAAGAGAGTGGAGGAAGCGCAGCATTTCTCTCATCCAGAACGTCGGACACAGTGGATGATCCAAGAGGCAATCTTCATTTATCGATTTCTGAGCGGGATAACAAGCCGTTTACTGGTCATTCTCGGCCATATCAACCCGGTGCTCCCGTTCAAAATGCTGCTGTGGAGTCGCGACTAAATTTCCAGCCGCAGAAAACGAGTGAATCCGAGGTGGAAGACATCCCATTAAGATCTCGAACCTTTCCAGGCAGGCGCTCGTCTGAGCAATCTTCATTAAAGAGCTCAAACAGCATGGATCAGGGACTAAGTAATTCGTATGATTCGCTAGAGCGTGTTGATTTGGAAGTGGAGGAGAAGCCCGGATCTTCCAAAGTAACCTATATCATATTGGGTTGCATGGTTGCTATGGCATTGGTATGGAGATTTATTTACATGGAGCAACCGGGACAGACGCAGATGATCCTGTGTATGGTACTAAGCCTTGGTTTGCTTGGTGTAGCAGGATGGACGTGGAAGCGTAAAGGGAGTCCTCATAATGACTCAGAGAATAAGCGTTCTTTTTCATTCAATTTAGGTAAGAACAAAGGTAAGCAAATGGAAGATGAAGAGGAGCAATTTCAGGAGAGTTGGCGCTGGAATACAGCTGAAAGGCCAGCGGAACGCATAAACCAAATGGTTGCATCCGCCTCAGAAGGTGGTAGCGAGCATTCCCGTTATCAAAGTCTGCATATGACACCTGAACACTCCGAACCACCGTTCGTTCAACGCCATGTGGAAACGGTAGCTTCAACTTCAGAGCTAATTCGACAGGATGCAGTTGCGGAGGCAACCGTGAATTTGCAGAATCTGAGTGGAGGTAATGTTACAGGGGCAGGCCCGGTGATGGCGTCTTATTATCTTGAACGAAGATCGGGAAGCAGTGACCAACATGAACGAATGGATGTGCAAGGTGCATCTTTTGTCATCGGAAGATCAGCAGACATGGTTCAGTGGGTGGACACAGCGACCGGCGTGTCCCGTGCTCATGTGGAATTGAGCCGGAACAAATCGGGCTATGTGATTAAGGATCTGGGTTCCGTCAATGGAACCATTCTTCAGGGCAATATTCTTGCTCCGTATAAGGAGTATCCATTGGTGGATGGAGACACATTTACACTTGCGGAATCAGTCTACACTTATCGGTCGGTTGGATAAGGCATAGTTTGATCAGTCAGATAAGCCGCGGTGTTTCAGATCTTCCAGTGCCTGGGTTAAGGTTGGGAAGGTGAACTGGAATCCGTGGTCGAGAGCTTTTTGCGGAATGACTCTCTGCCCCTGAAGCACGACAACGGATAGTTCTCCGACCAAGGTTTTAATCAGGAAGCTGGGTACGGGGAACCAGTGAGGGCGATGATACACTTTACCGACCGTACGACCGAATTCATCATTGGTAACAGGGTTCGGTGAGGAAGCATTGACCGGACCTGACACTTGTTTATTTTGAATGCTAAAATCAATGAGTCTTACGATATCCATAATGTGAATCCAGCTAGTCCATTGCTTGCCACTGCCGATCTTGCCACCAACACCCAGCATATAAGGAAGTTTCATCAATGGAAAAGCACCTCTTTTATGTCCAAGAACCAGACTCACCCGGATTTTAACGAGTCTTACATTTTTGATAGCATCTGCAGCAACTTCCCATTGTTCCGAGACCCGGGACGGGAAATTCATTGATTTTTGCGGACTGCTTTCGTCAAAGGTTTCGTTAGGAGAGGTTCCATAGATGGCCATGGCAGAAGCTTGAACGACCACTTCCGGCTTTTGTTCCAGGGATTCCACCAATCGGGCTACCCGCGCTACGGTAGTGACCCTGGATTCAACAATCTCCAGCTTCGCCTTGGTTGTCCAACGTTGATTCAGCGTTTCTCCGGCAAGGTTAACGAGAGCGTCCATACCTTCCATCAAGTGAGATTGTTCTTCGACTTGTTCCCACGATATATATGTAAGATTTTTACTTGGATTATGCAAGTCAGGCAGTTTTCGTGTAATAACTTTCACATGGTGCCCGGCTTGCAGCCAGTAATCTACAAGTGCTCCTCCCACAAATCCGGTACCTCCACAAATGGCAATTTTCATATCAAACATCCTCTCTGTATTTTCACTGCGCTGATATATACCGTTGGATCGACAAACAGCCCCGTACGGTAAGCACTGCCTGTTGGGAACAACTTACCTGACGGAGCATATCTGTATCTAATTAACCAAATCTATGTGCCACTTAACTCATCTTTTATTTTATTTAATCAAATGTTGATAAGGGGAATAATCGATTTTGTTTTTCTCCAAAAATTTTACCAAAAACTTATTATCCCGCTTCGGTGTGGCAATAATGTAACCTTTGATGCAATGATCTCTCGATACTTCCGTGGCGTTGTCTTCAACTGCAATCTTACCGATCTCTGCAGCAATGGAATGTTTGGCGATGTCACGAAATGGCCCGGGCACAGGCTCCACTAGTTGATCCAAAAAAGCTTTGGCTTCATCTGTCCATAAGTGACGGCTGGCTTCAACCCAATAATTCTGCCAATCCAGTTTGGACTTTCCGTCTGCTTTTGGTAGCACTTTCAAAAACTTGCGCATCATAAAAAATCCACCGATACACATGCTCCCAAGCAATAAAAAAGTCCAGAATGCGATCGTATTCATAAACCAATTGCTGGGGGAATAGCTGTTCAGTATCATCGCGTAGGAGTCGAAAATCATTGCGGAGTCACCTCGGTTCATTGATTTTCACGGAAAGACGGATTCCGTCTACCCATGTTCCACATATTAGCTGTCAAAAATAGCCTCTATCCCGAATTATAGCGCATTTCTAGATTTATTTCGATAATCGCGTTAGAATAAGGGATAATTCAGAATAAGGGGGATCAATAATGCTGAAAATCGGCTCCCACGTGTCCTTTTCGGACAAGGGATTATTGAGTGCAACGAAGGAAGCGTCCTCGTACGGTTCCAGTTCGTTTATGATATATACGGGTGCACCACAGAATACACGTCGCAAGCCAATTGAGTCCATGTATATTGAAGAAGGCAAGGTTGCCATGCAAGAGGGTGGAATGGAAGATATCGTTGTTCATGCACCGTACATTGTTAATCTTGGCTCATACAAAGATAATACGTTTAGACTGGCTGTAGATTTCCTTCAGGAAGAGATTCGTCGGACACATGCTATTGGTGTGAAGAACATCGTATTACATCCCGGCGCATTTACAGACAAAGATGCCCACTATGGGATCGGACGGATCGCAGAAGGATTGAATGAAGTGCTGGAGGGTGTGAAAGACACGGATGTGAACATCGCTCTGGAGACTATGGCTGGCAAAGGTACGGAGATGGGTCGCAGTTTCGAAGAGATCGCTCAGATTATCGAGAAAGTAACATATAACGAGCGCCTGACTGTGTGTATGGATACATGTCACATTCATGATGCCGGATATGATATCGTTAATGATTTTGACGGTGTACTGGAACAATTCGATCGCACGGTAGGACTTGACCGCATTGCCGTAATGCATATTAATGATAGTAAGAATGCTGTGGGTGCGCACAAGGACCGTCATACACCAATTGGCTCTGGCTGGATCGGGTTTGAAGCGATTAACCGCATCGTCAACCATGAGAAGCTTCAAGGACGTCCATTTATTCTGGAGACACCTTGGATTGGTAAAGAGGCCAAGACACAGCGTCCAATGTATGAGGTGGAGATTGCGCTGCTTCGTGGGGATGTTGCCGGTCGATTCGGCCAGGATTTCCTGACAGAAGTAGAACAGTTGCAACACTTTTTCAAAGGTAAAGAGATTGAGTCTCGTTCGTATATTCTGGATGTGTGGACGTTGCTCAAAAATGATGCCAAAGCCAAAAAGGCAGATCCGCGCGAACCGCTGGAACGCCTCTATGACATGGTGACTGAAGCTGCACTATTCCCGCATTTGAATGAAGAACAACTGAATCATCGCTTGATTGCATGGCTTGCGGGTTAATCCCGCAGGTCATGGCTTAATTGAAGGAGGAAGAATAACCCGATGGAGATCCACGCTAAACAAGTACGCCCTGATTCTAAAAACCGCGCCGATCGTGCGCGCATGCTTATTTCCTGTCCGGATGGTCCAGGAATTGTAGCTGCCGTATCTCATTTCCTGCACCAGCATGGTGCAAACATTGTTCAGTCGGACCAGTATACAATGGACCCTGCTGGCGGCATGTTCTTTATGCGGATTGAGTTTGATCTTCCGCAATTGTTGGTCAATTTGCCGAAACTGGAAGCTGATTTTGCAGAAGTAGCAAGCCGTTTCCAGATGGAATGGACGTTATCTGCGGTCAGCCGCAAGAAGAAACTGGCTATCTTTGTGTCCAAAGAAGATCACTGTCTGGTTGAATTGTTGTGGCAATGGCAGGCAGGCGACCTGGATGCAGATATTGCGCTTGTGGTCAGCAACCATCTGGACATGAAGGACTATGTAGAATCATTTGGCATTCCATATCATCATATCCCAGTTACAGCAGATACGAAAAAAGAAGCGGAACAGCGCCAACTGGACGTCATCGGCAACGATGTGGATGTGATCATTCTGGCTCGTTACATGCAGATTATCTCTCCGATGTTCATTGAGCATTACCGCAATCGAATCATTAATATTCACCATTCGTTCCTGCCAGCCTTCGTGGGTGGTAAACCGTATGCGCAGGCGTACAACCGCGGTGTCAAAATTATCGGTGCGACAGCGCACTATGTTACGGAAGAACTGGATGGTGGCCCGATTATTGAACAGGACGTGCAGCGAGTTAGCCATGGGGACGATGTAACCGAGCTGAAGCGTATTGGACGAACCATTGAGCGTGTTGTGCTCGCACGTGCCGTGAAATGGCATGTCGAAGACCGTGTTCTTGTTCATGAAAATAAAACCGTTGTATTTTAAGCTCACGCTTTAATACTGTGCAAGGTTGATTCGGAACCACGTAATAGACTAACAATAAAGCGACCCCAATTCGTTTACGAAACGGGAGTCGCTTTTTTTGTTGTGTTGATATACTTTCCGCACAAGCCAAGCACA
Organism: Paenibacillus sp. PAMC 26794; assembly: GCF_000316035.1. Classification (GTDB taxonomy): domain Bacteria; phylum Bacillota; class Bacilli; order Paenibacillales; family Paenibacillaceae; genus Paenibacillus. The sequence goes on along the minus strand of NZ_ANHX01000040.1, from coordinate 112,607 downwards.
ATACCAAACAGCAGATGTCCAATAATCCAATAGAGGATGGCGGACACATCGTACAGGTCGGGCACACGTGATGACAATTGAGAGAGTGGGATATAGAGCAGGGACGAAACTGCACCAAGTAAAATTCCTTTGATCATAGGGCGGCCTGAATGCCTTACCCACCACAGATAGAAGATACCGATGACAACGGACACGATGAGATGCAAAGCAAATTCAATGAATTCGGGTAAGGTTGGCGGAAGACCAGGCACAAAATCAATATTCAGCAGCAGAGTATATACTTGTTCACCAGTGTTGGCCTGAATCATTTTGAGGAAAAATCCCAGGACAACTCCCGAGAGAATTCCCGTTAAAATACCGCATAGCCAGGGTAATGAGTGTTTTACCGATGTTGATGGGTGAGCAGCAGGATCTGGCATAATCGCGACCTCCTATGATTGACACGTGTACATCTATAAAAAAGTAAAGCACAGCCCGAATTTCGTAATCCATATTAAGGAACATTATATGTGAATTGAGGATGAATATCTAAAAAATGCATGGTTTTCAGGTTAAAGGTTATACTTCATGCGATGGATTTGCGAGGCTCCTTAAGTCTGCTTTTGGAATTTAGTACCTTGTACAGTACGATTTTTGCTTGATAGGCCAAGGATTATTCATCACAAACCACCGATTTTTCACGAACTTCTAAAAGAAGGTTATGGAAAAGCTCCACGCCAAGTGATACAATACAAAAGTGAATAAGTCAAAATGAAACACTCAAGCGGATTCACTTATTGTGAAATTCGGTTTGCTTGTATGATGAGAGGGATTCGCTTGCGCACCCGACTTATCTAAAGACATGAGGAGGACAAACCATGACGGACAAGAACGAAGCGATTCAAAAGGACGAGAACACTACAATCGACAACCTGTCGATTACTACCGTACGTACTTTGGCGATTGATGCAATTGAGAAGGCAAATTCCGGACATCCGGGTATGCCTATGGGCTCCGCTCCAATGGGGTACCAACTTTTTGCAAAAACGATGACTCATAACCCGGACCACCCAACTTGGGTTAACCGGGACCGTTTTGTCCTGTCTGCAGGACATGGCTCCATGTTGTTGTACAGCTTGCTGCACCTGAGCGGATATGATCTTCCAATGGAAGAACTGAAACAGTTCCGTCAATGGGGAAGCAAAACTCCGGGTCACCCGGAATTCGGACATACTGCAGGTGTTGATGCAACTACAGGCCCACTGGGTCAAGGTATTGCAATGGCTGTAGGTATGGCGATGGCTGAAGCTCAACTGGGTGCAACATACAATAAAGACAAATTCAACGTAGTTGACCACTACACTTACGCAATCTGTGGTGATGGTGACTTGATGGAAGGCGTATCTCATGAATCAGCTTCCTTGGCTGGACGTTTGCACTTGGGCAAACTGATCATGTTGTTCGACTCCAATGACATCACGTTGGATGGTAAATTGGATCTGTCTTCTTCCGAAAGCATCGCGAAGCGTTTTGACGCTTATGGCTGGCAAGTGCTGCGCGTTGAAGATGGTAATGATCTGCCTGCAATCGAAAAAGCAATTCAGGAAGGTCAAGCAGATACACTGCGTCCTACACTGATCGAAGTTAAAACGGTTATCGGTTATGGTAGCCCGAACAAACAAGGTAAAGGCGGCCACGGCGGTACTCACGGATCTCCACTGGGTGCAGACGAAGCCAAATTGACTAAAGAGTATTACAAATGGGTTTACGAAGAAAACTTCCACGTACCAGCTGAAGTTCGCGATCACTTTGCACAAGTGAAAGATCGTGGTATCTCTGCTAACAAAGCTTGGGACGAGAAATTTGCCGAGTACAAAAAAGCTTTCCCTGAGCTGGCAGCTCAATTCGAAACAGCGATTAACGGCGACCTTCCAGAAGGTTGGGACCGTGATCTTCCTAAATATGCAGCAACAGACAAAGCTCTTTCCACTCGTGTAGCATCCGGTAACGCTTTGAACGGTCTGGCGCACAACGTGCCACAACTGACAGGCGGATCTGCTGACTTGGAAAGCTCCACAATGACTCACCTGAACAACCTAGAGAACTTCACACCTGAAGATTACTCCGGCCGTAACATCTACTTCGGTATCCGTGAATTCGGTATGGCTGGAGCAATGAACGGTATGGCACTGCACAGCGGTGTGAAAGTATTCGGAGGTACGTTCTTCGTATTTACCGATTACCTGCGTCCGGCTGTTCGTCTGGCTGCCCTGATGGGATTACCTGTAACGTATGTTCTGACTCACGACAGTATCGCTGTTGGTGAAGATGGTCCTACGCACGAACCGATCGAGCAATTGGCATCCCTGCGTATCATTCCTAACCTGACGGTTATTCGTCCGGCTGACGGTAATGAAACTTCGGCTGCTTGGGCTTACGCGCTTGAGAACAAGAGCAACCCGGTTGCACTCGTACTCACTCGTCAAAACCTGCCGATCCTGGAAGGTACGGTTGAAGGTTCACGTGAGAACGTGAAACGTGGTGCTTATGTTGTCTCTGATGCAAAAGATGGCAAAGCGGTAGCACAAATTATCGCTACAGGTTCTGAAGTGCAATTGGCTGTTAAAGCTCAAGCAGCACTTGCAGAACAAGGCATCCAAGTTCGCGTAATCAGCATGCCAAGCTGGGATCTGTTCGAGAAACAAGACAAAGCTTATAAAGAGTCCGTTCTTCTTCCGGATGTTAAAGCTCGTCTTGCAATTGAAATGGCTTATCCAATGGGCTGGGAGAAATATGTTGGCGATCAAGGTGACATTCTCGGAATCAGCACATTCGGTGCATCCGCGCCTGGCGACCGTGTTATCCAAGAATATGGCTTTACAGTGGATAACGTGGTTAGCCGCGTAAAAGCATTGCTGTAATAGAGGTTGTTCAAAAAGTCTGCATTTGATTACGAAGGATGCCTCACGGCATCATCAGCGTCGAATATGGGATTCAGCCGAAATGTCCGTTGCTCACGTAGTTTTCTCCTACGCTCCGCTACTCCATTTCTAGCTTCATCCCATCTTCTCGGTACTGAAAACCTGACTTTTTGAACACGCACTTATAGCTTCATAAGCGCTGTTATGGTTGGGAGGGCATCATGCTGTCCTGATCCATGGCAGTAAGTTATTTCCGCAGAGATGGGCGGTGACTCGTTATCGCCCTGATCTGTTTTGCCTTTTGTTTTCATTAACTTCAGGGGAGCGGGTACGCATGTCACAATTCGATCAAGTCAGTGTAGTGAAAGAGGCCAACATTTATTATGATGGTCAGGTAACCAGCAGAACGGTTATTTTGGGGGATGGCAGCAAAGTGACTCTGGGCATCATGCTTCCAGGCAGTTATGAGTTCGGTACGGATTCCCGTGAAATCATGGAGATTCTGTCCGGAGATCTGAAAGTATTGCTTCCCGGAGAAGAAGAGTGGCAAGAGATTCAAGGTCAAGCTACGTTCCACGTGCCTGCCGAATCCAAATTTAAACTGGAGATACGCAGCGTTACTGACTACGTCTGCTCGTACCCGGCGGAATAACATAAGAAGGGTAAGCAGAACCGCAACCCGCGGATTCGGTTTACCCTTTTTGCTTCTTGAATTCTAACGACAAATTTCGAGCTGCAAGCTTGTCAGCCCCGTGGATTTGAAGTATCCTTAAGGCAAGTTGTTTAGAATGGAATACGGATACGGAAATAATATAACCGAAATCAGGAGGTTTTTGAGATCATGGCAAAAAAAGTGACATTTGACTATAGCACGGCATTGCAATTTGTAAATCAGCACGAAGTGGACTATTTCGCAGAACCGATTCGTTTGGCTCACGAGCAGCTTCACAACGGAACAGGAACAGGCTCCGATTATCTGGGCTGGATTGACCTGCCAACGGCTTATGACAAAGAAGAGTTCGCTCGCATTCAAAAAGCGGCTGCCAAAATCCAAAGCGACTCCGAAGTACTGATCGTTATCGGTATCGGTGGATCATACCTAGGTGCACGTGCAGCGATTGAAATGCTGACTCACTCTTTCTATAACAATCTGCCAAAAGACAAACGCAAAACGCCTGAAATCTATTTTGCAGGAAACAATATCAGTTCCACATATGTAACTCATTTGCTGGATCTGGTTGAAGGCAAAGATTTCTCCGTCAACGTTATCTCCAAATCCGGTACAACCACAGAGCCGGCAATCGCATTCCGTATCTTCCGTGCAGCACTGGAAGAGAAATATGGTAAAGAAGAAGCTCGCAAACGCATCTATGCTACAACAGACAAAGCGCGTGGTGCACTGAAAGAACTGGCAAATGCAGAAGGATACGAATCTTTCATTATCCCGGATGATGTAGGCGGACGTTACTCCGTTCTGACAGCTGTAGGTTTGCTGCCAATCGCAGCAGCTGGTATCAGCATCGAAGAAATGATGCAAGGTGCGGCTGACGCATCCAAAGAATACAGCAACCCGAACGTAGCTGAGAATGAAGCATATCAATATGCTGCTGTTCGTAACGCATTGTATCGCAAAGGCAAAGGCACTGAGATCCTTGTAAACTATGAGCCATCCCTGCACTTCGTGTCCGAGTGGTGGAAACAACTGTTTGGAGAGAGTGAAGGTAAAGACTACAAAGGGATCTATCCTGCATCTGTTGATTTCTCCACAGACTTGCACTCCATGGGTCAATTCATTCAGGAAGGTAGCCGGAATATTTTCGAAACTGTCATTCAGGTTACTGAAGTTGCAGAGCATATCTCGATCAAATCCGATCCGGACGATCTGGATGGCCTGAACTTCCTTGAAGGCAAAACCATGGACTTTGTTAACAAAAAAGCGTTCCAGGGAACACTGCTTGCACATACGGATGGTCAAGTACCAAACCTGATTGTGAACATTCCAGATATGACTCCATATTCTTTCGGATATCTGGTATACTTCTTTGAAAAAGCATGCGGTATCAGTGGCTACCTGCTGGGCGTCAATCCATTTGACCAACCAGGCGTGGAAGCTTACAAGAAAAATATGTTCGCATTGCTGGGCAAACCAGGCTTTGAAGAAGAGAAAGCAGCGCTCGAAGCGAGACTTTCCGAATAATTCATCGGTCTGCTCATATAGTTGAATAAGGTAATGTAAATCTATCCGGGAATCACTGTTCAAGTAAGATGCAGGGTTTCCGGGTGTAGATAACCAGGGCAGTTCGTCCGCGTTCGCGCGGTGAACTGCTTTCTTGTAAAATGGATCAAATTAGAAAGTTGGATAGGAATGATTGAACGTTATCGCACGGTTCGAGGACCGGGCAATCTGGAAATTGTAATCAAGAAGTCGCGATTTATCGGTCATATTATGCCGGTCACGACAGAGGAAGAGGCTGTTACCTTTATTGATGAGATCAAGAAAAAACATTGGAATGCAACTCATAACTGCTCTGCATACATGATTGGGGAGCGGGATGAGATCCAGAAGCAATCCGATGACGGTGAACCCAGCGGAACAGCAGGGAAACCCATTCTTGAAGTGATCAAAAATCAGAAATTAAAAAATGTGGCAATTGTGGTTACGCGATACTTCGGGGGAATTATGCTTGGAGCTGGCGGGTTAATTCGTGCTTATACGGATGGAGCTGTAGCAGCCATTGAAGCCGGAGAAGCCATTACCAACGTGCTGCATCGTGAAGTGTTTGTTGAACTGGATTATACGTGGCTGGGTAAAGTGGAAAATGAGTTAAGAAGCCGGGAAGTCCGTACAGGTGAAACTGGATTCACCGATAAGGTTACGTTGACTTGTCTTCCGCCGGATAGTGAAACCGAGGCTTTTATAGCCTGGATCACGGATTTGACGCAAGGGCAATCCCGGATCACGGAGGGACAGCGGCTTTATTTTATTGAAGGGGAATAAAATATATGGCTAGAAGAGCAGTCGAACAGGAGTTGTCGAGGGAGCGGATACTGGAGGCGGCGAGGCACCTTTTTATTACCAAAGGATACCGCGCCATTTCGATGCGAAGCATCGGCCAGCATCTGGGCTATAGTCATGGGTCGCTGTATTATCACTTTAAGGAAAAGGCAGAGCTGTTCTATGCCATCGTGGTTGAGGATTTCAATCATCTGGGGCATTTACTGCTGCAAGCCATGGTCAGGCCGGTTCGTGATGATGTGAGCAAGGTAGAGCACATTATGATGGAGTTTATTCGCTTTGGTCTGGAGAACCCTTACCAATACGAAATTATGTTTATGATCAGGGACGAAGAACTGTTGTCTTATTGTCGTACCGAACAGGGACGCTGCTTCGAATTGTTTGCATCCATTATAAGGCAGTACATGAATGAAGAGAATTGTACAGAAGAGGACATTCAAAGGGTACCGCGTACGCTATTTTTGGCTATGCACGGATTCATTTCTTATTACATTCAGGACCGTTTAACGTTTGTGGAGATTGAATCGTCTGCGCTGTCTCATGTCAAAGTGCTGTGCCGCAATCTGGGTCAGCAGCCTGGCGTCCAATAATGGCGCTATTGTTGCACCCCTACACTTCAGGGCGGTGATTTGTCATAACTTTAATTCTTTATAACGTTGTCTCGCGAAAGTTAGTATGCGCAGCAGACCAAGTCAGGCGGCTCCGACCCGGAATGAGGGTGGACCGCCTGTTTGTGTTTGCAAAAATGAATGAGTGGGTGGCAGGCCTATTGGACACAACTAACCTTCCATGATTTTGAGAAAATACTCCCGCTCACGTGGTCCATCGAATTCGCAAAAGTAAATGCCTTGCCAGCGGCCAAGCAGCAGCCTGCCTTCGTGAATAATCACCGTCTGTGATGGCCCTGTTGTGATCGATTTGAGGTGAGAGGCTGTATTGCCTTCGGCATGTCGATACTCGGGATGCTCCCAAGGGTACACTTCGTTCAGGCGCAACAACACATCGTGTTTCACATCCGGGTCTGCATTTTCGTTGATGGCAATACCTGCCGTCGTATGTGGACAGTAGATGAGCACCGTCCCATTCTGAACCCCGCTACTCTGGACAACCTGCTTTACGTCCCATGTGATATCCTTCATTTCATCTCGTGTGGAAGTGGATATATTCTTCGTATATAACATGTTAGATCGCTCCTTATGATTTCATTTCATACCCTCGATTGTACCTTAACCACTACATACCAAACAAACCACATATGAAGACGGATATGTGAATCGCACAATAACGGAGAGGTCAGAAATAACCTGAAGAAGCGGAAGCTAAAAGCTTTCTGTAAGAAAGCTGCTTCGGAAGCATAAGCCTCGCCTTTATCACCGGATTTCCCCTTAAAAAAGGGGATCAAAGAAATCTGGGGATAACAGTGATCGGAAGGTTGTTCTGGCCGCCCAGTGTACAGTGCGATTTTTATTAATCGTTCTTATATGTGGCCTAATTATATTCAATAAAAGCATTGACGATTAGCACTGCAAACTGGTAAAGTATCAGAAAAGCAAAACCAAGTAGACTAATGGGAATAATATTAAAGTAATATCATCCAACTTAGGAAAAAATGTCGTATTGAATCCAGAAAGACTGCCGACCGGAGCTAAAGCCGGAGGCTGGGAGGGAACGCAGCAATGAATACCGTTCTTCGTCATAAGGGATGGACTTGGGGATTCCGCAGTACCGTATTGTTATATTTTATCGTACTTATTGTACTTCCAATCATCGGTGTGTACGTCAATTCCTTCTCCGAAGGATGGAGCAACTTTGTTCAGAGCATTATGGACCCCATCGCGTGGAAAGCCGTACTGCTGACCATTCGGCTGGCCGTCATTGCCACGCTGATTAATGTGGTTTTGGGCACGATGATCGCCTGGGTGCTGACAAGGTATCGCTTTGTGGGCCGATCGTTTCTTAACAGTCTGGTTGATCTCCCGTTTGCGCTACCAACAGCGGTAGGCGGATTAATGATTATGCTGCTTTTGGGTCCGGTCAGTGCCATCGGGAAACTGGCAGAATCCATGGGATTTGAGATTGTATTTCACCAGCCCGCAATTGTTATCGCGATGACCTTTGTCACGTTTCCGTTTGTTATCCGTGCGGTGCAGCCTTTGCTGGAAGAAATCGATCCTTCCGAGGAAGAGGCCTCGTACACGATGGGAGCATCCAAGGCTCGCACGTTCATGCAGGTTATTCTGCCGTCCATGGCACCTGGCATGATCAGTGGGGGGATGCTGGCTTTCTCGAGAGGACTGGCTGAATTCGGGGCTGTTGTGCTGGTGGCTGGTAACATTCCGGGAAGAACACTGACTGCTTCCGTATTTATCTACGGGGAGATTGAAAGTGATAATCCAACGGGAGCCGCTGCGGTATCCGTGTTGCTCCTGACGCTCTCCTTCCTGATCCTCTGGCTGATCAATCTGGTGCAGATGCGGGGGAGAAGACGATGAGACGACTGTTAATCGGACTGACGTTTGCGGTATTTATTGTACTGCTGATCATCCCGCTTGGACGCATTTTTATAGGCGCATTTGAAGACGGGGCAGGTGGATTCCTGAAAGGGCTGATGCGCCCTGAGGCGTTACACGCTTTGATGATGACCGGACTGGTGGTCCTGGTGGTCACCCTGTTAAATACATTGTTTGGCATCATGATGGCTCTGTATCTGGTTCGTGCCGGATGGCTGAGTGAACGGATAAAAGGGCTGCTGAACAGCATTGTAGATCTGCCTTATGCCGTATCTCCTGTCATTGGCGGTTTGATGATTGTGTTGATGTTGGGACCTAACAGCATTATGGGTGCTTTTTTTGAAGGGATTGGATTCAATGTGGTCTATGCCTTCCCGGGTATGGTAATCGCAACGTTATTTGTTACCTTTCCACTGATGGTCAGAGAGGTTATGCCTGTCCTGCAGGAACTCGGTTCTCAGCAAGAGGAGGCCGCATCTACACTTGGCGCTTACGGCTGGAGAACGTTCTGGAGTGTGACATGGCCTTCGATCCGCTGGGCGGTAGTGTATGGTCTAGTCTTGACGGTTGCGCGCTCGCTTGGGGAATTCGGTGCAGTGCTGGTGGTATCCGGTAATATTATGAACAAAACGCAGACAGCAACAACCTTGGTGTATCAGGATGTTGAGAATTTTAATGTGGCTGCCGCAAATGGTGTGGCATTGGTGCTGGTTACCTTCTCCGTCGGGCTGTTGCTCATGATGGAATGGGCCAAGAAGCGAAAGGAAGTGCATTGATATGCATGTAGAAGTCCGTGATCTGAACAAACATTTCGGTGATTTTCATGCGGTAAAAGATGTCTCATTCGATATTGCCAAAGGCCATCTGATCGGTCTACTTGGACCCAGCGGAGGTGGGAAAACATCCATTCTGCGGATGCTGGCGGGCCTGGAGAATCCGGGTTCTGGTGAGATTCGTTTCCATGGAAAAGTCGTGAACCATCTGCCTCCACAGGAGCGGGGCATCGGATTCGTGTTTCAGAACTATGCCTTGTTCAAACATATGACGGTATTTGAGAATATCGCCTTTGGACTCAAGGTCAAGAAGACACCAAAAGCCCAGATCCGTGATCGGGTGATGGAACTTGTTGAACTGACCGGGTTAAAAGGTTTTGAACAGCGGTATCCACATCAGTTATCTGGTGGACAGCGTCAGCGTGTTGCTTTTGCCAGAGCACTCGCCCCGGAGCCACAGCTGTTATTGCTGGATGAACCGTTCGCGGCCATTGATGCCAAGATCCGTCAGGAACTGCGTTCATGGTTACGTGAGCTAATCGAGCGGGTAGGAATCACTTCGATTTTTGTAACGCATGACCAGGATGAAGCGATTGAAGTGGCGGACGAGATTATGATTATCAGCCAAGGTCGTCTTGAGCAGAAGGGCACACCTTGGGATATCTACAAAAACCCGCAGACACCGTTTGTGGCTACATTTATCGGGGAGTCTACGGTTGTGGAGGATGCCTCCCAATTGAAAGGATTCGAACATGCCGTCGAGGGTGAAGGTACACGAGCGCTGATCCGACCGGAGTATATTGAGATCGGCTTGAAAAATGAGTTCACCATGTTGTCTGCAACGGAAAAAGGTACAGTCAAACATCTTCATTTCCGCGGCAGTGAATGGATGGTAGAGGTGGACGTACAGGGTCATAAGTTAATCACATACCGTTCCCTGGAGAAGACGACATTGGAGATCGGTCAACAAATTCGAGTCCTTGTACACCGTGCATACCTGTTCAATGACTCCAACAGTTGGGTGGTTGAGAACCGACTGAAGGAAGATCCGATGCCGGTGATGATTTAGATCAAGTGGAAGAAAGGGGCTGCCCATGCAGACGAGGAAGAAGAAAGCCATACTCTTATACGTTGCCCTCATGCTTCTGCTCGTCTGCATGACCGCTGGATGCAGCAAGCAGGAGGAGTCAAGCGAACAGAACGAGCCCTCTAGTAACGATTCATCCAATACGCTGGTGATTGGCGCTTATAGTGTAGCAAAAGACGCTGTAGGCGAGTTGCTACCCAAGTTCCAAGAGGAGTGGAAGGCAAAAACCGGACAGACAATTAACTTCCAGGAATCCTATGAAGCTTCAGGTACACAGGCAAGAGCCATCGTTGGTGGATTCGAGGCTGATGTGGCCTTGCTCGCGATGGAGAGTGATATCGAGAAGCTGGTCAAAGCCGATCTGGTTAGCTCCGATTGGAAACAGACCCCGAATGAGGGTATGATCACCCGTTCGATTGTTGTTCTGGGCACAAGAGCAGGCAACCCGCTGGGGATTCGTGATTTTCAGGATTTAACCAAGCCGGGAGTGAAGGTGCTCTACCCTAATCCAAAGACATCCGGGGGCGCACAATGGGATATCAATGCCATTTACGGTGCTGGATTAAAACTGTCGGAGGAGCAAGAGGGGAAGAAAGATCCTGCCGCAGCCAAGGCTTTTCTCGAACAGGTACATCGTAACGTTGAATCATTGGACAAGAGTGGGCGTTCTTCGATGGCGGCATTCGAGTATGGTGTGGGTGATGTAATCGTCACGTATGAAAATGAATTGCTTGCCCGGATCGCCAAAGGTGTAGATTATGACATCGTCATTCCTAAAAATACGATCCTGATTGAGAACCCGGCAGTTGTGGTGAATAATTATGCTGATAAACATGGGAATCGTGAACTGGCGGAAGCTTTTGTCGCATATTTGCGTACACCAGAAGCACAGCGTATTTTTGCCAAGCATGGTTTTCGTTCAGTAGATCCGGATGTATTTGCACAGACCGAGTCGACATTCCCAACGCCAGAAGGACTATTTGATATCAACTATCTGGGTGGATGGGACGAGGTACGCAATACGTTGTACTCCAAACGCGGCGTGTGGTATCAGGTGCTTGCTGGATTATGAGTATGGCTGATGTAATCGAATAGGTAACCAAGCATGTGGATACTAAACCTTCATTTCAATGGAAGTAGAGATGGAGGTTTTTTACTGCCAAAAGGTTATAATAGAGGTATACTGAATCATGATTGTTACATAGTATCTGCAGGAAGGTGTGAGTTGAATGAGTTCAGAGATTAAATTATCCCAAAGTACAGCGATTCGACTGGAGCAGGCCCGCGGTAAGGGGATGCCTGAGGAAGAACTATTAAAAGCCATTCAAGCCAAAGATGTTTCCGCTTTTGACGCCGTGTCTGAAGAGGAATACCGATATAACGAATTTTTCTCGTATGCGGACGAGCATGGTGAAAATCTGGAGGCAGCAGTAAAAGACGGGTACCGGATTACCTTTAATACGCGTGGTGGACTCGGAATCTGGTTGGAGAAGGCCTTTATGGTGCAGCCAGAGAAAGATTTCACGGTGGGTGAAGGAATCGTTACCGGATTACAGTTGAAACCGGAGCAGGCAGAGGTGCTGGCAGAGCGGCTTGCGTCGAACTGGGTGATTACGGATTCGAAGGATGTACCTGAGGGTCAGGAACTGACGTTGAAGCTGCGGGCACTGGTATAGTTCCAGCGCCGAGTGGATGTGACTCGAATTAATCGGTCGTGGCCTGTTTAAAAGGTAAGGCCTGATCTTCAAGCGGATGACCCGCTTATAAGGTTGCACCACATGCTGACGAAGCGTACGCTCCCGAATGGAGCGAAGCATGGAATTAAAGTCTGACGGTGAACGGTCAGACCACAGACTGTCCCGAATTGCAGTTGGAGAACTGCAGCGGGATGGTCTTTTTTTTGCAAAAACGGAGGTGGACGATTACAATCTACATATCATTAATTCAGGGGGAATGCGGATTGAATCAGCTAACATTTCTGGGCACTGGCGATGCGATGGGCGTTCCACGTGTGTATTGTGATTGCGAAGTATGTACAGAGGCGAGGCTTACGGGAGAGAATAAACGGAAACGCTCTTCTGTTCTGATTGACGGTGGTGGGGATGGTGCGAGTGAACAGTTCATGATTGACTGCGGACCAGACTGGAGATCACAGATGGAGGATCAGGGGTTGCGTATGGTGCATACGTTGCTCATCACCCATGCCCATTTTGACCATATTGGAGGATTGCCAGAATGGGCGGATGCATGCCGCTGGTTGGGTGTAAAGGGGCGTTTGTATGCACCACGTGAAGTGATTGCTACCATTAAGGGACAGTTTCCCTGGCTGGGTCGTCATATGGACTTTATGGAAACGGATGGCGGTATTGAACTAGGCGGCTGGAAGGTACATTCCTGGAAAGTCTGCCATGGACATAACGGATATTCGTACGCATATCGATTTGATCGAGACGGGTATAGCTGGGCGTACTGTTCAGATGCTATTGACCTGAAGACATCCGAAAAAGAGTCGTTGCACGGACTGGATCTACTGGTGCTTGGAACAAGCTTTGTGCATGAACTTGCGGAATTCTCAACACGTTCCGTGTACGATATGCGTGAGGCGCAGGAGCTGCTGTGGGAACTGAAGCCGGGTCATACTTATTTTACACATATGTCTCATGACGTCGATGTACAGCAGAATTATAACCTGGATCAAGGTATTACGATTGCCCTTACCGGGATGAAGGTGCCGCTTGGAACCTTATAGACTTCAAGTGGGAGAGGGGATCAAAAATAAATTCAGAAGAGCGTATCCTTTACAAGGGGTTCTTCGTTTACATAGTGTAAGTCAAAATCAATCAGGAACCAGCAAAGGGGGGCCCCCAAGATGGCCTTTGTGAAGTCCGTGGATTGCAGAATCAACAGACCACATGATGATGGTAAACAAGATAAATTCGATATTGAATTCAATGGCAACGACAGAAAAAATCAATTGAACCCAAGCATCCATACCGTACTACCCGATCTGATGGGTTCGTTGTATGCGTATTGTCTATCTCTGACGAAATCAGTTCCAGACACGGAGGATCTGGTTCAGGAGACCTGTCTCAAAGTGTTGTCGTCGAGTGTAGTTGGAACTTATGGGATGAATAAAGATATAAACTGGGAAGCTTATCTGATTCGTATTGCACGCAACAGCTGGATTGATATCCTACGTCAGCGGGAGAGATTGGCATATAAACTGGATAGCTTGAAGCCGCTCCTGCATGAAATGGAGGAGGAAAGGCGATTCGAGGAATTGGAGTCTGCCGTTCAACTTCTTGTAGATAAGTTACCACCGTGGCAGCGAGTGATATATGTATTACGTGAATTAATGGGTTATAAGGCGGCAGAGACTGCGGAAATGCTGGATACGACAGAAGGTGCTGTGAAAGCAGCGTTAGGTCGTGCCCGCTCTGCCATAGCTGAAGTGAGGAACAGGTTGGAACAATCGGACACAGAATTGCAGTATGAGGAAGGCACAGTGGAGGACAATCGGGAGGAACTACGCAGCTATCTGCTGGCATTTCGTAATGGGGATACAGCCCGAATCATTGATCTGTGCCTGAACCGGACCGATGATCCGATGGCTGTGGCGGGGACTATTCTGCAGCAGGCTTTGCCGTCTCCATCCATGCAGCCAATGATGTACGGGTATTCCGCTTCTAGTATGAACTCGATGTCGTATGGAGGTGGGTACACGGTCAACATGGTTGCCTAAATCGAGGAGGCGACACATATGAATGTAGTGCCGTATGTAGTGGAACAAACAGCTCGCGGAGAGCGGAGCTATGATATTTATTCACGTTTACTCAAAGACCGGATCATTATGGTATCCGGGGAGATCGAGGATCAGATGGCAAATGCCATTGTGGCCCAGTTGTTGTTTTTGACTGCAGAGGACCCGGAGAAGGACATCCAGATGTACATCAACAGTCCTGGTGGGTCGGTGACCGCAGGATTTTCGATCTATGACACGATGCAATTTGTGAAGCCGGATATCTCCACGATCTGTACAGGTATGGCGGCGAGCTTTGGCACGATATTGCTGGTAGGTGGAACAAAAGGCAAACGTATGGCGTTGCCCAACAGTGAGATCATGATCCATCAGCCACATGGCGGTACGCGAGGGCAGGCATCCGATATGCTGATTCATGCTAACCGCATCATTCAACACCGTCAACGTCTTAACAAGCTGTTAGCCGACCATACAGGACAGTCAATTGAGCGGATTGAGAAGGACTCGGATCGAGACTATTTCCTGACCGCTGCTGAAGCAGTCGAATATGGATTGGTGGATAAGGTCATATCCAGCTCATAACAGTAGCCCGGAAGGTCATGTGACCTTTCGGGCTTTTTTCGATTTATAACCAAACCTTACATTTCTTTAGCCAGTGTAATAAGCCTGCTCATGCCTTCCCGAATCTGCTGCTCATGTGCATAAGAGAAGGACAGGCGCAGCTTGCGACTGGCTGAATGATCCGAAGGATCAAATACGGTTCCGGGTACAAAGGCAACGGATTGTTCCATGCATCGGTGAAGCAGTCTCCCTGTATCCACACCCTCAGGAAGCTCTACCCAAAAGTTGAGTCCACCCTCCGGCCGGGTCCACGTCCAGTCCGTTTCCAGCAGAGATTGTTCCATCCCTTCCATCCGTAGCTGGATGGCGGTCCGCAGCTTGGAAAGATGCTGATGCATGCGTTCTGACTGAAAATAACGGAGAAAAAGCTTCTGGTTCAGAAGGGGCGATCCGTTATCTGTCAGTGATTTTACAGCCTGTAGTCCTGGCATGAAACGCTGACGGCATATTATTGCTGCAATCCGTAGCCCGGGTGCAACATACTTGCTGTAACTGCGAATGTACAGAGTGTGTCCGGTGGTGTCATAGGTGAAAATCGGTGCAGGAGGTTTCTCCTTAAAATAGATATCATAGGTGCTGTCGTCTTCGAGTAGAAAACAACCATACTGTTCTGCAAGTTCGGGTAATTGCTTGCGCTGTTCTACTGGAACATTAATGCCGGTTGGATTCTGAAAGGTCGGTGTCATATAAAAGAGACGCGGCTTCTCACTCTTCATCAGATGTTCGATCTGCTCCAGATCATACCCGTCCGAGTGAATATCCGTAAAGATCAGACGAGCACCTTGTTTGCGGAAAATCTCCATTGCCGGTCCATACGTGGGCCGTTCCATCAGAACACGATCACCGGGTTTGACCAAGCTGCGGGAGATCACATCGATCGCTTGCTGGGCACCCGATGTAATTAACACCTCGTCTGCGGAGAGATAGAAGCGTTCTTTTTTCGTTAGATGGCTTGCCAGCGCACTTCGCAATTCCAGATCACCCTGAATTGTGGAATACGTTCCGAGCAAACGGGGATATTGATCTAGCAGATCACGCATCAGTTCACCCCAATAACGGTTGGGCAACAGAGAGGGATCGATTAACGATTTGGAAAATTGGTATTCTGCTTCTAGAGATTGTACACGTGCAAGTGAATCCCAATGCAGCCAGGCAGACACGGCGGGATCATCCGCCTGATCCGTTACTGAGAATGGAGTTGCTGGGCTGACATAATAGCCAGACTTATCCTTCACATAAACATTCCCACGTTCCTTTAACTCCTGATAGGCTTTGAATACGGTCAGACGATGTACGCCGAGTAGCTCGGACAGGCTTCGTACAGATGGCAGTTTTTCATGTTCGGCCCACTCTCCCGCTTCTATACGTACAACGAGATAATGGATTACTTGCTCATATAATTTCAGGCTGTTATCTGTCATCATCATGGTTCTGCCCACCCGGCTCACACTCCTTTTGAACTCTATTGTAACAGCTAATGGGAGAAAACTGTTCTGTTTTGTTCATTCTGTTCTGTAGACCATGAGATATGATGGAGAACAGATAAAGGAGTGGTTATCATGGTAGGGATTGCATTTACGGTTATGTGTCTTATTTTCGGTACAACATTTCTGGCTATTAAAATTGGAGTAGAGGCAGGCATGCCGCCTTTTCTGTCAGCCGGATTGCGATTTGTAATCGCGGGAGCGCTGATGTTTGCATGGATGAGGATGAAGGGCAAAGTGAGCTGGTCGCTCCTGTTCCGCAAGGAGATGTTGTTAACGGGAGCGGGGCTGACCTTCGGCACCTTTGCCACATTATATTGGGCTGAACAGCATGTGAGCTCGGGTGTGGGTGCCATTTTGTCAGCGACAGGGCCGCTGATGATTATGTTGATGCAGACGGCGCTGTTACGGCAAAAAACATCTGCCCGTATGATTGTGGGCTGCCTGATCGGGTTCACCGGTGTGGTTTTGGTTGTGTTGCCAGGTGTATCGCTTGGTGCAGGTTCCCTGTTTATGTGGGGCTGTATCGCGGTACTGGTAGGGGAAGTCTGTTATTCAGCAGGTGCATTGTACTCCAAAAAGGTTATTCATCAGTTCAAGGAGGCTAGTCCTGTAGCGATTAATGCGGTGCAGATGATGTATGGGGGACTGCTGTTATCCCTGCTCTCGGTCGGAACGGAATCTTGGAATATGTCTGCTCTGGACTGGGTGCCTGCCGTCTCGTCGGTGATCTATCTGACTGTCATCGGCTCCATGGTGGGGCATAGTCTGTTCTATTGGATTATGTCGCGTACCAACCCGTTGTTTCCAGCAACCTGGTTATACATTTCACCACCCATTGCCGTTGGGCTTGGCGCTGTTGTATATGGTGAGCATGTCAGCTGGGTTACATGGATCGGTGTGGTGCTGGTCGTTTCAGGTCTGCTGGCGATGAATGAGAAGGTGAGCGGCTGGTTGAAGAAAGGAAAGCGTGCGAGGATGACAGTGCAGGCTTCCGAATCTGTTTTAAAATAGGTAAAGTTTGAAGGTATGCAGCTCAAGCTCAAAATCAGCCCTTGATTTTAGGTTGAGCTGTTTGTTATTCCAACATGATGTTCTCGTTAACCAGTAGGTAGTAATATTCATCCATCTGTTCTGCAGTAACATTTTCTTCGAAATGTTGTATCCACCACGTCACAAGTAAACGAATCACCCCCGAGTGAAACTCGGCTACCAGTTCTATGGGAAGTGAAAATTGTTTACCTCTTCGCTTCAATTCGAGAAAATTTCGTCTGAATATCTCTCCAATATAATGTATGAAAAAATTGTTAAACCCCTCATCCTTTTGTTGGTTCTGCACGATGGTCTCCAGTACATTTCCAAACAGAATTTTAGATACGCTTTGCAAAGGCTGTTGTAGCCGCTCTTCTACATTCATGTGTAAATAATCCAGAAGGACCCAAGTTAGGGTAGAGGACAGAAGAGCAAATTTATCCTTGAAATGTTTGTAAAACGTTGTTCGGTGAACCATAGCTTTGTCACATAATTCATTAATTGTGATGTTGCTGAATAGCTGACCTTTCTCACATAACAGATCGAGAAGCGCCATAGTTAACAATTTATGAGTTCGGGTAACTCTCAAATCCACCTTTTTACCAACCATTTTCATCTACATCATTTCCTTATTGTAGTTTAGCTATATAGTATCCTGATATTGATCCTTACTTGATACGAGATTCTGAGTGTATATTGGTATTATAAGTAATTTTTTGATAGTGCTACAAGTATAGATAAAATATGATGGATTAGAGAGGATGAATTGGCGATGCCCGACATGAAAAAAGCTGTGGTAATCGGGGCAGGTATTGCAGGGTTAATCACTGCAAGGATGTTATCTGATTATTATGATGAGGTATGTATCATTGAGCGAGATGAATTGCCTTCTGAGCCGGCAAATCGGCAGGGTGTGCCTCAATCCTTTCATCCACATCGTGTATTACCGCGCGGCGGACTCATTTTGGAACATTACTTTCCCGGATACAATGACGAATTGGTCGCGCTTGGCGCCATTCCTTCACATGAAGAGAAGTTTATGATTGCCAATCGCTACGGTACATTAGTTAATAAGGCGAATGCTGATTCCTCATTCAAAATTGCATCGAGCAGCAGAGCTCTGCTGGAATGGGTATTGCGTCAGCGAGTCCAGAACATAGATCATATAAGCTTCATAACGAGTACGGAAGTTACCGGGTTAATGGCATCAGAAGATCAGCGTTCGATTACGGGCGTGTATACCAAAGAAAGAGGCCGGGATAATCGGAAAGAAATGCTTGCGGCGGATATGGTTATTGATGCAGCGGGACGTTCTTCCAAATTGATCAGATGGCTTGAACAGATAGGGTTGTCCGTGCCTGAGCCGGAAGTGCTGAAGGTGTCGCTTGGTTACAGCACCCGCTATTATAAGATACCATCCTCTATTCAAAATGACTGGGGAACGGTGATCACAGAATCCGATCCTGTGCAAGGAATTCGTGCAGGCATGTTGTGGCGCATTGAACATGATATCGCTGGACTATTACTGTTCAACGCAGGAGGAGATGAATATCCTTCAACCCATCCGGATGAGTTCCAAGAGCAAATCAATCATCTGTTTGCTTCGGATGAAATCGTAGCGTTGGCAGACCAGTTGGAGCCTTTTCAAGGGCCGCGGGGATACCGTATTTCCGAGTCTGTCCGTCAACATTTTGAACTCATGGAGAATTGGCCCTCCGGATTACTCGTCCTTGGCGATGCATTTTGCAGCTTCGATCCGATCCATGGCCAAGGCATGACGGTCGCTGCAATTGAAGCCGAGACCATAGGAAAATGCTTGGATGAGCAGCGAATGCATCCTGAGCCGCAGTTTGAGCGCCAAGTGCTGCTTCGTATGCAGCAGGCGATTGAACCGGCCTGGTGGCTTAGTTCTGTGGCCGATCTGCGTTGGAAAGGGGTCGAACATGTTGGGCCTACCCGAATGAAAGGGGTTGCGTTTGCTCAGAAGTATATAAATTTGTTTACGAAGCAGGCGATGAAAAAGGCGAGTCAGGAAAATAATAATCATCTCTTTTTTACTCAGTTCCTGATGAATGCTCTAATCCTTCCTCCAAGTGAATACTTTAAAGGTGAAATCCTGAACATGATCCTGAACGACAATGGTTCCAAAGAAGAAATGGAGTTAAGAGCAGAGCTTGGTGTCCAAGATCCGGAGCTGTTCCAGCAAAAAATAGATCAGATCATTCCGTCATTTCAACTGGAATTTGATGGGCAAATCAAGAAACTGCTGGAGACTTTCCAGCATGCCATGAGCAAGTAAGATAATAATTCGTGGTGCGTGAAAGTCAGCGCATTATTGCTCTCAAAACATAAAAAATAACAGAGAAATATACCTAATATAATCGTTTAAACAGAATAATGAACATATTTTTAAAATCAAAAACAGCCCTGCACGGCGAAATTCGCCGACTGGGCTGTTCGTTGATCTTATTTACTCTGCGTTCAGCACAAACTTCTCGATAACCTCTTTAACGCCGTCTTCGTTATTACTTGCCGTAATGTAGTCCGCCAGCTCTTTCAGCGCAGGGATGGCATTCCCCATCGCTACACCAAGACCAGCAACTTCGAGCATCTCATGGTCATTCCAGGAGTCGCCGATGGCAATAGACTCGCTGAGCTGGTGACCGAAATGGTCAGCCAGGAAGGTCAGGGCGTGGCCTTTAGTTCCTTCATTATGCATGATCTCTAGGAAGTAAGGTTTGGACTTTGTGATATGCACTTGAGGTCCGAGCAATTCACGCAGGTCAACGGCAACCTTATCCAAGTAGTCTGGCTCATCGATAATGAGCAGCTTTGGTGTTTTTTGTTCGATGACTTTGATGAAATCAGATTCGATGTAATATTGGGTGCCGTTTAATTTGGCATAATCACGCAGCTTGTCGTTTTCCTCACGCGCATACAGCTTGTCGTCAATGTATGTTTGCAGGTGGAGATTGTTCTCCAGGCAGTATTCATACAATTTGCGGGAAGCTTCCTGTGGAACGTAGCGCTCATAAAGTACTTTTTCGTCCAGCAGGTTTTTCACCAATGCGCCCTGATACGTAATGATCGGCACGTTAAGTCCGGTTTGACGAGCAAGCGCTTGTGCGGAAGCATAAGCACGTCCAGTCGCCAGCGTTACAGTTACACCATGGGCAACCGCTTGTTCCAGTGCAGTCTGTGTAGCAGGGGTTACTTCCTTGTTGTCGTTGATCAGTGTGTCATCAATGTCGATTGCGATTAATTTGTAGGTCATCTGTGTTTCTCTCCTTTTTTTATCTGTATCTATACTAACGAACGAAAAAATAAGTTTTACACGAGGCCACTCCGAATACAGATTCATCTTTCGATCGCTGTTATCCCCGGATTTTTTGATTCCATTCCCCTAAGGGGAAATCCGTTGATAAGCGTATGCTTCCGATGTAGCTTTTTTTCAAAAAGCTTTAAGCGAACGCTTCGCTTCTCCCGATGAATTCTGTCTTCTCCGTTAACGTGTAATTAGACTTCGTTCTAAAACTATACTTACATCTAAATTTTACTCTTCCAGAAAAACAAGGCCAATAAAGTCTTCCAGCTCAAGGTTGCCGAAGTAATGTTTTACGTCCAGGCCCTCAAGTGCAGTACGCACCTCGGATTCCTCATACCGCTTGCCGCACAGCATATTTTCGATATCAGCTACATCGCCTACACCGAAGAAGTCACCAAAGATTTTGATATCTTCGATGCGTCCATCCTTAATGTTCATGCGCAGATCGATGATGCCAACAGGGAATTTGCGAGTGTGCTTCACATTGCTCTCCGGAGACAAGCCATAGTTCCAGTCCCAGTTGTTATAACGCTCAGCGGAGATTTCCTTGATTTTGTCCCAGTCCTTGTCAGTCAGCTTGTATTGCGGGACGTCCTGTGGCTCCATTCTGAAAATGTGACGTAACAGCTCATCGCGGAACTGCTCAATCGTCAGGTTGGTGTCAATCAGATCCCGTATGTTGGCGACCCGGCTGCGGACGGACTTGGTGCTCTTGGATTTGAACTTCTCGGGATTGACGTTCAGGGAAGCCTGAACATGCTCCAGATTCAGATCAAACATCAATGTGCCATGACTGAACATGCGCCCACGTGTGGAAAACTGGGCATTGCCCGAAATTTTCTTTTCGCCGACTTGCAGATCATTACGCCCGGTCAACTCGGCATTTACACCAAGCTCGTGCAAAGCTTCAACTACAGGCTGGGTAAACTTGCGGAAATTGTGGAAGGATTGACCGTCATCCGCTGTAATAAAACTGAAATTCAGGTTGCCCAGATCGTGATATACCGCTCCGCCTCCCGAAAGACGACGAACCACCTGCACACCGTTATCCTGAACGTACTCGATATTAATTTCTTCAATCGTATTTTGATGCTTTCCGATGATGATCGACGGACGGTTGATGTAGAACAGCAGATAGCTGTCATCCTCCATCGGCAGATGCTTCAGAATGTACTCCTCAATGGCAAGGTTTACAGAAGGATCTGTAATGCCCTGGTTGTCTACAAACAGCATGGTCATTCCTCCATTAATGTATGTGAGGGATTGCTAGTCCCTTATGTAGTGAACCTTGTATATCAAAAGGAACCGAAATTCCTCTTCTATTGTAAACGAATTATGGTTGGGACACAAAGAAAACAGGATTGACCCACACCTCCCGTGCCATCCATAATAAAAAGGACATACAGAAAGGATGACGGAAGAATGACCGGTTATATCGAAGTGTTCGGACATGGCGGGGACGTGGAGACGGCTGCGTCACGATTTGGGAGGCAAGCCGCTGATTTTCTGGATTTCAGTGCCAATATTAATCCACTCGGTCCGCCCAGAGAGGTGCTGGAGGCTATACAGCAAGGATTGCAGTCGGTGATTCGGTATCCCGATCCGGCGCATCGCGGATTCAAAGCACTGCTGAGCGAGCGTCTTGGTGTGATGCAGGAGCAGATTTCCGTGGGCAACGGCGCAGCCGAAAGCATGGCTCTCCTTCTGCTGGGGCTTGCCCCGCGCAAGGTGGGTACGGTGGAACCGGGATTTTCGGAGTACCGGTCGTTGGCACGACAATTCGGTGCCGAGGTTGTGCATACGGAGGGAAGAGAAGAACTGGCGTGGCGAGCGGAACCCGAGGACATCGAGCAGCTCATGGAAAAGGTCGACCTGCTCTTCCTCGGACAGCCCAACAATCCAAACGGTGTACAATATCCGCTTGAGGTATTACAAAGGCTTGCACGCAAAGCGGAAGAAACGGGAACCGTACTCGTCATTGACGAGGCATTTATGGATTTTATTCCGGTAGCCCGGCGCCAGTCCCTGTCAGCACATCTGAATGACTATCCAAATGTGATCATCATTCGCTCGATGACAAAGTTTTATGCTATTCCGGGCTTGCGTCTCGGATATGCTTTGGGCCGTGCGGAATACATTCAGGCGATGACAAAGAAACAGGTGACCTGGAGTGTCAACGGTCTGGCCCTCATGGCAGGTGAAGCCTGTCTGCGAAGCGGAGAACGGTACGAACAGGAGACCATATCACAGATCACGCGGGAACGGGGGCATCTCATCGCAGGACTGCAGGCGTATGGATGTGCGGTGACACCGGGAGAGGCGAACTTTATTTTGGTACGTGTGCCGGCCCCTTGGACAGCGGCATCAATGCAGGAGGCGCTGGGCCGAAGGGGTATCCTGATTCGCAGCTGTGCCATGTATCCGGGGCTTGACGAAGGGCATGTACGTTTCGCGGTCAAGGATGCAGATGCCAATGCTACATTGCTCGAAGTGCTGGGCAGCGTGCTGGAGACCAAGGGATATCCGAATGTCGATCAGTCCTCCATTCATGAATCAAGTCAGCAGGAGCAGACGAAAGATTCGGAACAGGAACTGGGAGGGATGCGGCAGTGACACTCCCGTTTTATAACTACTTTACGAATGGAGAAACAGACGAGAATGAATATGCGGCCTCTTCCTGGCCGGGACTGAACATATCTGCACATGAACGACATATCAAAGCACAGAGCCCATTGGCTGCCCAAGCGCTATCGAGTGCGGTATATGGCGGTGGGATGCTAGAACTGGATCGCATATTTAACATCTATGTGGACAGGCATTACCGCTGTGATGATCCGCCGCGTGATATCGAACAAGCGCTGAACGAATGGCATGAGCCACGCGATCAATGTGCCGGATTATTGACGGCCGTGAGGCTGGAGCATACCTCCATTCAGGAATATACAAGTGATGAATTTGGTCTTCTGTGTTGCACCACGGCGGGTGTATCGAATGCCGCACGAGCGGGGTCGGAGAGAACGGTATTTGATGCGGCGGGAAATAAGACGATGTCTTCCGGCAGGGAGTGTTCTGCTCCTTCAGCACGGAATTTAACGATGCCATCCTATGTCCCGGGTACAATTAACATCATGCTCTGGTTGAATGGACGCATGACCACCGGGGCGATGGTGAATGCAGTACAGACGGTGGTGGAAGCCAAAGCGGCCGCGCTGGCGGATGCGGGTGTTCTGGATTCGGAGAACGGGTTGCCCGCCACCGGAACCACAACCGATGCCATTGTGTTTGCGGTACGTCAGGCAGTGGAGGAACCTCAGCCGATGATCACTTATGCCGGGACAGCGACTACGGCAGGGGCAGCGATTGGCAGATTGGTATACGACACGGTGACGGAGAGCCTTCAGGCCGGACTGTTATGGAAAGAGAGGATCAGGCACAAATGACTTTTGAGGTGGAACATCTATGGACCTGGCCGTTCTGGACAGGCATGGCAGGAGCCTGGATTATTATACTGGCGTACCTGTTGGACCGATGTATCGGAGATCCGCGCTGGATTCCCCACCCGGTGATTGGCATGGGCAAAGGCATCTCGGCGTTGGAGCGTGTCATTCGCTCGCGTGTGCGCACAGATTCGGGTCTGAAGAGAGCAGGGATGTTGTTCCCGATTGTGATTGCGGGGGGTTCTTTTGCCATCACCTGGGGACTCGTATATGTGCTTTGGTTGATTCATCCTGTCATTGCAGCGGTAGCTGAAGTGGTGCTCATCGCAACAACCATTGCTTCAAAAGGGCTAAAGGATGCAGGTATGGAAGTATATCGTCATCTGAAGCAGCAGGATTGGCCGGCGGCCAGACGTTCACTGGGCATGATTGTTGGACGTGATACGGCGCATCTGGATGAACCCGAGGTTGTGCGTGGAACGGTAGAGACGGTTGCCGAAAATATCGTGGATGCCATTGTATCCCCGTTATTCTATGCGCTCATTGGAGGCGCTCCGCTTGCCATGGCTTATCGCGCCGTCAACACGCTGGATTCCATGGTCGGATATAAAAATGACAAGTATCTGCATCTTGGTTGGGCCTCGGCCCGTCTGGATGATGTGGCGAACTGGATACCTGCCCGGCTGACCGCGATTCTGTTAATCGTGGGTGCCTGGGTCATGAAGCTGGACGCCAAAGGAGCAGCGCGCATGGTTGCACGGGATGCAAGACTGCATCCAAGTCCGAATAGCGGTTTTCCCGAATCTGCGGTGGCTGGAGCACTGGGCATCCGGCTTGGCGGACATAACGTGTATCACGGAGTTGCTTCATTTCGTGCCTACATGGGCGAGGCCACACGGCCGATGGAAGCCGAGGATATTGTGCAAACATCACGCCTGATGTTCTGGTCGGCAGGGGCTTTTGTGGTACTGTGCCTGTTCATAACGCTGGGGGTGTGGCTGGCAGGAGGGACGCTGTTATGGTCGTAAATGAAGGGAATGCAGGTCATGAAGTACATGGGGATCAACCTGGCCCACTGAAACGAAACATTCTGTGGGTCCGTCACGGGACAACGCTGTGGAATGTGGAAAAAAGATACCTGGGGCATACCGACATCGGTCTGCTGTCAAATGCCAAAGAAGAACTGGCTCCGCTTCATGAACAATTGAGCGGTGTTTTGTGGAACGAGGTATATTGCAGTGATCTGCTTCGCTGCCGGCAGACGCTGGAACAGATTCTTCCTGATGCCAGCGGACAGGTGAAGTTCGACTCGCGTCTGCGTGAGAATGATTTTGGACAGTGGGAAGGGCTAACGTATGATCAGCTCAAGGATAACCCTGTGTACCGAAACTGGATTGATGCGCCGCAGGAGGTCACTCCGCCCGGAGGGGAATCGTGGCAGGAGTTTACCGGACGGTTGGATTCCTTTCTCCAAGAGATGTTGTTGGAGGGTCGTCCTTCAATGCACGTTGATGAGGGGCGAGTGCCAACCATAGTTGTGGTTACGCATGGTGGTGTCATCCGGTATGCCTTGTCCCGTCTGATTGCCGGGCTTGGGTTCTGGGATACACATGTCGTACCGGGACAGGCGATTCAGGTTCAGCTTGATCAACAGGGGAATCAGTGGTCTGGCAGCAGAGTGACTTTTCCGCTAATCGGGTTGTAAGGATGTACAATATACCCTATAATCACAACAGAAGTGTGACTCCAGCATGGATGCAGATTCGCTGCAGGCTGTGAAGCCTGAAGGAGTATGCAACATGCAGAAATTACACGGCAATGGTTTACCATATCAGCGACCAAGGGTCCCGCGTGTGAAGGCTGTTTTTTCATGGCAAATTAGTATGAGTCATGAAACACACAAGGGTGAAATGGGGAAGCCGGTGCAAATCCGGCACGGTCCCGCCACTGTAAAACAGGATGATTCCTGTAAGTCAGGTTACCTGCCCTGGACGTACAAACCGGTGTTCCTTCGAGGAAAGGACAGCGTTTCGGGCTATTCTATGCGCATGGACAACCCTTTGTTGAACATGTACAGATCGCCATATGCGAGACGTCATCCCTGATCCTAGACGTAAGGATTAGGGATTTTTTTATTGTACAGGAACACCAAGGCATGGGGAGTAAGAGTTCGAGCATGATGCAAGAAAATAGTACAAATAGAGAAGGGGAGAATAACAGAATGAATTTCAAAAATTGGAAAAACGTAGCGTCCCTGCTAAGTGCAGCGGCACTCGCACTGGCTTTGGCCGGATGTGGCAATGCAACAACAAACGAGGGCACAGGTACTTCACAGCAACCGGCACAGGAGCAGTCACAAGGCCAGGCGCAGACGGATCTCAAAACACAATATCCACTTACCGTTACGGATGCAACGGGTGAATCGTTCACCTTTGAAAAGGCACCGGCCAAAATCGTATCCGTGTCTCCAGCTGAGACGGAATCCCTGTTTGCCCTTGGATTGGACGATCAAATTGTTGGTGTATCCGACTATGACGATTATCCGGAAGCGGCAACAACCAAAGCTAAAATGGGCGGTATCAGCAAGCCCAATGAAGAGTCCATCATTGCCGCTGAAGCCGACATTGTCTTCACAGGTATTTCAATGAGCGAGGATGCGGTGAAAAAGCTACGTGATTTGGGTATTACCATATTCAAAACGGATCCTAAATCCATTGACGATGTGATGAATAATATCGAAACCTTCGGTAAAATCACCGATCATCAGGAAAAAGCACAAGAAATCATCACTCAGATGAAACAGGACGTGACGGATGTAACCGAAGCGGTGAAGGCAGTTAAACCGGAAGAGAAGAAAAAAGTATACGTTGAATTCTCCCCAGGTTGGTCGGTAGGTAAAGGTGAGTTCATGGACGAACTGATCACCGTAGCCGGAGGAACCAATATTGCTTCGGACAACGAAGGCTGGTATCAGATCAACGAAGAGAACGTGATTGCCTCCAACCCGGATGTGATTTTGTATGCCAACGATGTAATTGACGAAAACTCCAAAACACTGGATCAGATCATCAAGGCGCGCAGCGGCTGGGATCAAATTACGGCTGTGAAAAACGACGCGGTTATTGGCTTGGATGCCAACCTGCTGAGCCGTCCGGGTCCACGGGTAACTCAAGGGTTGAAAGAAGTAGCCAAAGCGATCTACCCTGACTTGTTCCAATGAGTAAAAAGCTGATCCTGTTCGGAACGACGGGCATGGTGCTGCTGGTGCTCACCGTGCTCATCTGCTTGGGCATTGGTTCAGTAGCGTTGCCGATCCGGGATATTGCAGGCATCCTGATTCACAAAATTCCCTGGGTGGGCGATTGGATTACACCGGATTGGAATAAGGCAGCCGAACAGATTATCTGGAAAGTCAGATTCCCACGTGTACTGCTTGCTGTGCTCGTGGGCGCATCGTTGGCGATTGCCGGTGCGGGATTCCAGGGGGTTCTTCGGAACCCGCTGGCAGACCCGTTCACCCTGGGCGTATCATCCGGTGCTTCGGTGGGTGCAGCCTTTCTGATTTTCTTCGGATTGCAGTATGCACTAATCGGAATCTGGACGTTGCCACTGGTGGCGTTTTTGACGGGTGTCATCACGTTATGGTTTGTTATGGCACTGGCTCGTGAAGGGCGTAAAATACCTACACATAGCCTCATTCTGGCTGGTGTGGTCATGCAAAGTTTCCTGGGCGCAGTTGTTTCCTTCCTGTCGACCATGTCGAAACAGACGATTAATGAAATTATATACTGGACGATGGGAAGTCTGGCTCTGCGTGGGTGGTCGTATACGGCCATCCTTTTCCCGTATTTTCTGTTAGGGCTGGTCTTTCTATGGAGCCGCGCACGCTCGTTGAATGTGCTTGCACTGGGAGAACGTCAAGCGGCACATATCGGGATCGGAGTGGACAGACTCAAGCTGTCCGTGCTGGCAGTTGGCACACTGCTGACCGCAGGTGCTGTCTCCGTATCGGGTGTCATCGGATTCGTTGGATTGGTAATCCCGCATATGTTGCGGCTGCTGGTGGGATCGGATTACCGACTGCTGGTACCTTTGTCTGCCATTGGCGGAGCGATCTTCATGGTGTGGGCCGATACCATCGCAAGGTCGTTGCTGGCGCCAACTGAAATTCCGCTCGGTGTTGTCACCGCCTTTGTTGGTGCGCCGTTCTTTGCTTACCTGCTGCACCGGAACAAAAAGTTGCAGAAGGGGATGATGCCATGAATTCCAGTACCAGTTCCAACTCGACTTCACTTATCTCCGTTAAGGGAGCAGGGAAGTCATATGGCAATCATCAGGCACTGCGCAATGTAG
Organism: Paenibacillus sp. PAMC 26794; assembly: GCF_000316035.1. Lineage (GTDB taxonomy): Bacteria > Bacillota > Bacilli > Paenibacillales > Paenibacillaceae > Paenibacillus. The sequence goes on along the minus strand of NZ_ANHX01000040.1, from coordinate 84,309 downwards.
ACTGGCATGTTGGCGAAGGTGACTGGTGGGGAGTTGTCGGACCAAACGGCAGTGGCAAGTCCACCCTGATCCAGCTTATTGCCGGAACGGAACAGTTAAGCGAAGGTCAGATCCGTATCGATGGTCGAGACATCGGCTCTTACAGCCGTAAGGACCTGTCGCGCATGATCGCTGTATTGCAGCAGGACGGCCTGCCAGCCATCTCCTATCCCGTGCGAGACGTGGTGGAGATGGGGCGATATCCGTACCAGAACTGGTTGGGGCGGGAAGCGGGCGATGGGGCACTTGTGGTGGACAGGGTGCTTGAAGACCTGGGATTGACAGAGCTGGCGGACAGACCGCTGGATGCACTCAGCGGCGGGCAACGGCAGCGGGTCGCACTTGCCAAAGTTATGGCTCAGGAGCCGCGGTTGCTGCTGCTGGACGAGCCGACCACGTTTCTGGATATTAAATATCAATTGCAATTCATGGAATTGTTATCGGCATGGCGACAGAGAACTAACATTACGATTGTGGCTGTGCTGCATGATTTGAATCTGGCCGCGTTATTTTGCGATCACATTCTGGCGCTGCGTGAGGGCATGGTGGTTGGAAAGGGCACGCCTCATACGTTGATCAACGATGAGAATATCCAGGACATATTTCGCGTCAAACCCGCGATTGTCTCTCATCCCGACCATGCCATACCTCAACTGCTGCTGCGGCGGGACATCGATTAAATGAAGCGGGGCAACCCATATTTTGATGAAGGAAGTGCTGGTTGTATGAATAATGAACAGGTGTTGGAGCATTTAATAAGTAAGATTACTGCTCCTGATCAGCAAGTGGCGGCAGAAACCTCTGCGCATGTGGATTCGTTGACGAAGCCACCGGGAAGTCTGGGCAAATTGGAAGAGCTGGTGATCCGTCTGGCAGGTATGACGGGCAATGCACGTCCACGTTTTGATCACAGAGCGGTCATTGTCATGGCCGCAGATCACGGCGTAGTGGAAGAAGGCATCAGTGCTTTTCCTGCTGAAGTGACCCCGCAGATGGTCCTGAATTTCCTCGCTGGAGGCGCTGCGGTGAATGTGCTTGCCCGTCACGCCGGAGCTGATGTGATCTGTGTGGATATCGGTGTGAATGCCGATCTTGAACATCCGGACCTGCTTTCCCGTAAAATTCGCAAAGGCACGGCCAACATGGCCCGAGGTGCAGCGATGACCCGGGATGAGGCAGTCAGCGCTATCCTTGCAGGAGCCGAAGTTGTATCGGCAGAGGTGGCGAAGGGAACACAACTGTTTGTCACCGGGGAAATGGGGATTGGCAACACCACCGCAAGTGCTGCGGTAATGAGCGCGTTAACCGGAGTTGCACCAGCTGCCGCCGTGGGGAGAGGCACCGGCATTGATGATGCAGGCTTGCAGCGCAAGGCTGCTGTAGTCAGCCGGGCGCTTAGCGTAAACGCACCGAACCCGGAAGATGCACTGGATGTTCTGTGCAAGGTGGGTGGCCTGGAGATTGCTGGACTCACCGGGGTTATTCTCGCGGCCGCTGCTCATCGTTGCCCGGTCGTTGTAGACGGGTTCATCTCGACCGCGGCCGCGCTGGTTGCGAGACAACTTGCACCTCTGAGCACAGCCTATATGGTCGCTTCTCATACTTCACATGAAAGTGGACATGCAACTCTGCTTCGTGAACTTGATCTGAAACCGATGCTGGATCTGGACATGCGTCTGGGTGAGGGCACAGGCGGTGTGCTCAGTCTTCATCTGATTGATGCAGCCTGTCTCATTCTGAATGAGATGGCGACCTTTGCAAGTGCAGGGGTATCGGATGGAACGAACAAGGCTTCGGATACCGAAGTCTGTGGAAGTGAGGGAGATGTAGCGGACTCTGATGTTACTGGTGCTTCATCCCTGCAAAGAGAGGGTTCCCGATGAGTGTACTGGTGACGGGCGGGGCACGCAGTGGCAAAAGCTCCTTTGCCGAGCGTCTCTGCATGCAGCGTTCCTCGGAGGCTTGGTATGTGGCGACAGCTCAGGCGTATGATGATGAAATGCGTGAGCGTATCGCCATGCATCAGCATCAGCGCGAGGCATCAGGGTATCTGTGGCACACGATGGAAGAACCGATACATCTGCCTGCTTTGATAAACCGCATGGGTGAAGGGCATACAGGGACTTCTGCACCCACCATTCTGGTGGATTGCCTGACGCTGTGGCTGACAAATGTTTTGTTAGCGCATGAGCATGACGAGAAGCAGTTGTTACAGGCACATTTGGACGCGATGGTTGAAGCGATTCGAACCTATCCCGGTTTGCTTGTTCTGGTTACGAATGAAGTGGGAGACGGGATCGTACCGGAATATGCCCTTGGCAGAAAATATCGGGATTTGGCCGGTGTACTGAATCAGCGCATTGCGGCGATATGCGGTGAAGTGTTTCTGGTGACCGTAGGCATTGCGATTGAACTAAAAAGCAAGGAGTACCGCTTATGAAGGATGGCACGCCTGCTCCTCAGCGCAAACATGCGGCGGCAGCCGCTTTTCAATTTTTGTCCCGTTTCCCTGTCAAAATGCAAATCGATTTTGTCCCGCCGCTGCTGCGGGAAAGTGTAGTTTTTTATCCGCTGGTCGGTGCTACTATTGGTCTGTGTGTCTGGCTCGCGGGAGCCTTAAGTGGTGCAGTGCTTCCCGCCTTTCCGGCTGCTGTCCTGACCTTGACGTTATGGGTATGGCTCACCGGAGGGCTCCATCTTGACGGATGGATGGATACGGCGGATGGCTTGCTCAGTTATCGTACCCGTGAACGGATGCTGGAGATTATGAAGGACAGCCGTGTAGGGGCCATGGGTGTGATCGCCTGCGTCTTGCTGCTGATGATGAAAGCGGCGCTGATCGCCGATTTTATTGCCCGGGGCCACTGGGTGTACGGTGCGCTGCTGATCCTCCCCATGATCTGGAGCCGCTGGTTCATGGTGTATGCGATGTCGGCCTGGCCGAATGCACGCGGAGATGATGGACTTGCCGTATTGTTTAAAGGTCTGGGTAAGCGGAAGGAGGTCCAGCGTGCACGAAGTTCAGCTGTGGGCCTGACCTTGGTCGCAGGGGCACTTACGTTTGCCGCGGTGTGGCTTTTCAAGCCGGATATGGGGATTGCGGATGCGATGGTGAGTGGGCTGGGAACACTGCCATGGTGGCTATACCCGGTGACGGCAGTTATTATACTGCCTGTGGCGTGTTATTATATCGGCCGATTCGTGGCTGCCCAGATCAGTGAACGGCTCGGCGGTTTAACCGGGGATACGTATGGTGCCATGAATGAGCTGCTGGAGGCGGCTTTGTTGACCGTGCTGAGCGTGCTTCAAGGACTGTTCTGGCTGTAACTTTTGAAGTAAGAAGCAGTATGGAAAGTGTTACGCATGAGGTTGGGAGCAAGGTGATCTGGATATAACACGGAGACAGGGGGAGAGAGCGTGGAAGATAGGCCATCACAACCAGCGGCGGTACTGATGCTGCAAGGAACGGCTTCTGATGTGGGCAAAAGTGTCATCACAACGGCATTGTGCCGGATTTTTAAGCAGGATGGCTTCAAGCCTGCTCCGTTCAAGTCACAGAATATGGCACTGAATTCCTATGTGACGGAAGATGGCAAGGAGATTGGTCGGGCTCAGGGAGCACAGGCCGAGGCCTGCGGTATTGACGCGACAACCGACATGAACCCGATCCTGATTAAGCCCGTACGGGACATGCATTCGCAGATCGTGGTACATGGTGTACCTTTTGCCCAGATGAGTGCATCCGACTACCGTCAGCATTTCCTGCCTGAAGCAAAGCAGACGGTTATGGATGCGTTGAACCGGCTACGGGATACCTATGATATTGTGCTGATGGAAGGAGCGGGCAGTCCGGCCGAGATCAATCTGAAGGACCGGGATATCGTCAACATGAATCTGGCAGGCTGGGCCGATGCGCCGGTGATTCTGATCTCCGATATTGATCGGGGCGGGGTGTTCGCTTCCATTGTAGGTACGCTGGAGCTGCTGGAACCCCATGAGGTGGCGCGTGTCAAAGGGTTCATTATCAACAAGTTCCGCGGCGATCTGTCCCTGTTGCAGCCAGGACTCGACTGGCTCGAAGAACGGACAGGCATTCCAGTATTAGGTGTATTGCCTTACATAAGAGATATTCAGATTGAAGCAGAGGATTCAGTGGTGCTGGACTCTATGCGTCATGGGAAAACCGGCAAAACCGAGCTGGATCTGGCGGTGATCCGATATCCGCGAATTTCCAACTTTACAGATTTTGATGCACTTTCCCGTGAACCAGATGTGAATGTGCGTTACGTGACCTCGCCAGAGGAATTGGGCAGTCCGGATGCCATTCTTCTACCGGGTACGAAGGATACCATAGGTGACCTGGCATTTCTGCGTGAGTCTGGTCTGGAGCAGGCGATTGCCAGCCAGACCGAGCGTGAGCATGTTCAGCTCGTAGGGATATGTGGCGGATACCAGATGCTGGGACGTCATCTGAAGGACCCGTTCGCTGTGGAGGCGAATCAGATCCAGGAAGCAAAAGGACTTGGCTGGCTCCCACTATCGACAACGTTTCTTCAGGAAAAGCAGACCTTCAGAGCATCCGGACGGGTGCAGCCTAATCACCCGATTCGTCTGTATGGTGAGCGAGATGTAACAGATGCTTCATTACCTGTTAATGGATATGAGATTCATATGGGCGTTACGGAGTGTCACGAGCCTGAACGTGTAACCGCGTTGTTTGAAATCTCACATCCAGGTGGTCAACCTTTCCAAGAAGGCTGGGGCTCAGTAGATGGCAGCGTGTGGGGAACCTACCTGCATGGTTTGTTTGAAAGTGATCAATTCCGGCGTTCGTGGCTGAATGCCTTGCGTGCAGGAAAGGGACTGGCTCCGCTTCAGGAGACATATAGTGCGCATGAACGTAAGGAGATGGAGTTTGATCGGGTAGCCGAATCATTGCGTTCGGCATTGGATATGAAGCGCGTGTACGAGATTATGGATGTTCAGGCACCCGAGTGAAACAACAATACCCCCATGTCCGACAAACCGTTCTCTAGAAACGGAATGTTAGCGGCATGGGGGTATTGTATATCCTATGATTAAATGAGGTTTAAAACAGGTGATGATAGGTTAATGGTTAACCTGTTAGTTTATTTTGAAATTCTTCATAGCGGATTGCAGCTCTACAGCTTGTTCATGCAGATGACGAACCGTATTCGAATGTGAATCCATCTCGCTAAGCTGAAGATCTGCTGTTGAAGCAATCTGTAACATGCTTTCACGGGATTTGGTCGTAATCTGTGCCGTTTCTTCAACGGACGCACTCACTTCTTCAGCACCAGCAGATACTTGTTGTGTAGAAGCCGAGACGGTCTGAATGGTCAGATTCACGTTCTGGATCAATTCATTCAGTTGCTGGAAGGCTGAGCCTGCTTGTTGAACGACAGTTGTGCCTGAACCAATCTCCTGGGTTACACGGTTCATGGCATCAACGGAGCGTTCAGCGTCTTCACGAATGGTACCCAGATAATCCGAAATTTCTTCGGTGGCTGTCTTGGATTGCTCGGCAAGTTTACGAACTTCTCCGGCAACAACAGCGAATCCGCGGCCATGCTCTCCGGCACGTGCTGCTTCAATGGAGGCGTTGAGTGACAGCATGTTAATCTGTTTGGTGATTTCAAAAATGGAAGCAACAATGGTGCCGATGGCTACTGAACGTTCATTCATAGTTTCAACATAACGCAACGATTCACTTGCTGTCTGGCCTACACGCTCCATCTGCTCAACGGCATTCTGAGCCAGTCTGTTACCGTTAACTGCCTCGTTGGCTGCTTCACCAATCTGCTCAGACACTTCAGCGGAAGAAGAAGCAATATGCATGATACCTTGCGTAATTTCTTCCATAGCTCTGGCGTTCTCGGATGCGCTTGACGCAATGCTGATGCTGCCTTTTTCTGCATCTTCTGCGGAGCGGCTGGAGTTTCGAACCATACCGGACATCGATTCAACCCGCTGAAGCAGGTCATTGGAGCCTGACACAACTTCATTGGACGTGGACAAGGCACGGCTAATCATTTCTTTCAGATTATGCGTCATCGTCTGGAAGCTTGCGGCAAGCTGGGCAATTTCATCTTTACCTTTTATCTCTAGCTCAGCGGTTAGATCACCTTGGGATATTTGTTTGCTATGTTGAACGAGCTTGATGATTGGTTTGGTCACTCTTTTGATCATACTAGTGGAGATAAGCCAGCCGAGCACGAACACTAATGCTGTAATTCCAAGACACAACCAGAAAATCTGGGTAATCTTATCCTGAATGAACTGAGCATCCATGCTTACAGCCATAATCATATTACTTCCTGCAATGGGAATAAAGGCTGCTTTATGTACACCAAAGGAATCGGAGTAGACCTCGCTGATTACCATTTCTTTGCTCTCAATAGCCGCATTCATTGCTGGTTCTACATTAATCTCATCCTGGGCTTTCATGCCTGAGGAAGAGCTGGCCACAACAACTTTGGCTGAGCCGTCCTGTATAGCAACAACGTAAGCGGCATCGAGGTTGTGTTCTTTTGCTTTATCTGCCAGATATGATTCCACGGTCATGGCAGCACCCTCAGAACCGGCTCCGCCACTCTGTACCTGCAGGATTTTGGATGCTGAAGTATTTTTGTATATATCCTGAATGGACGTGTTTAGGACTTTGTCAAACTGCGGAAGAACGTAGCTTTGAATAATATTCATCGATACGGCATAAAAACTAATACTGAACAACAGGGAAGCAACCAGCAGAACGAGGAACAAGGTGCCTCTGATTTTACCGGCAACGGTGCGATTACGAAACATATGATCATCCTTTCACGTCAAGTTCATTAACATTGTCGCTTTTCCGTAATTATTAGACCTATCTATCAATGAAGAAAGACCTAAATTTTACGTTGAGAAATCTTGGGAATAAGCGGATATACCTATATTACCGAATTAACCGGAGGTTGAATAGCACAATTTTCACGATTTGGTGTATTTTTTTCAGAAATAGATGAATCTGTTACATGCATATTACATAATATCAATTAATACCTACCAGAATAGTTTGTTATATGATATATTGTAAAATGTCTTTATCGGAAGTACAAAAGATAGAAGAGAAAATCGGATATGTTCCGGTTACACACATACCTGAGGAGGATTTAAAGAAATGGATACTTTTCTAGTCATATTGAATGTAGTGGTTATGCTTGCCTTACTTGGCATCCTCTACTGGATGCAGAAAAAACATATCTCCTTTACGAAACGCGTATTTGCGGGTCTGGGACTGGGGGTTGTGTACGGGGTTATTCTTCAATTGGTGTACACATCAGGTTCTGATGTAGTTACGAAATCAGTCGATTGGTTCAATCTGGTCGGTTCAGGATATGTTCGTTTGTTGCAAATGGTCGTGATCCCATTGATCATGGTGTCCATCATCTCGGCCATTATGAATCTGAAGGGCAAACAAAATCTCGGCAAGATGAGTGTTTCCATTATTGCCATTCTGTTGATCACCACAGCGATTGCCGCAGGGGTCAGCATTGTGACCAGTCTGGGCTTCAACCTGACTTCCATTGAGATTCAAGGAGGAGACCGGGAGAATGCGCAGATTCAGAAGGTGGAGGAACGGCTTGTTGATGTGAAGGATCAGACAATCCCGCAGCAAGTGCTGGAATTCATTCCTTCGAATCCATTTGCAGATATGACAGGAGAACGTCGTACATCCACACTGGCGGTGGTTATCTTCTCCGCGTTTATCGGTGTAGCTGTACTGGGACTGGATCGCAAAAAACCACAGCAGGCGGAAACCTTCCGAGGTATGGTTAATGCGGTATATGCCGTCGTTATGCGGATTGTAACATTGGTGCTCAGGCTTACGCCATACGGGATTCTTGCGCTCATTACCAAGGTGACGGCGACAACGAATCCGGATGAGATTCTCAAGTTGATCAAATTCGTCATTGCGTCCTACGTGGCACTCATCGTGATGTTTATCATTCACTTGATCATCATCTCGCTGTCCGGGTTCAACCCGATTACGTATGTGAAAAAGGTTCTGCCAGCACTGGTATTTGCCTTTACCTCCCGTTCAAGTGCAGCGGCGATTCCGCTGAATGTGGAGACACAGACGAAGAAACTGGGCGTATCGGACGGCATTGCGAACCTGTCTGCAAGCTTTGGGGCTACAATTGGGCAAAACGGCTGCGCCGGGATCTATCCGGCCATGCTGGCGGTTATGATTGCTCCGACGGTCGGCATCGACCCGCTGAGCTGGGACTTCATTGTGACTTTGATCCTCGTAGTCATGATCAGTTCGTTTGGTGTGGCTGGCGTTGGCGGCGGGGCAACCTTCGCTTCCCTGATCGTATTGTCCACCATGAATCTGCCTGTGGCTCTGGTTGGACTGCTCATTTCCGTGGAGCCGCTGATCGACATGGGTCGTACAGCGCTTAACGTGAACGGGTCGATGACATCAGGACTCGTGACGAGCAGAATTTTGAAGGAAAACGATCGGGACACGTTTAACGATCAGAGCCGTGAGCTGGATTCTGCGGCTCAGGCTTAATACAGAATGGATTAGATAGAAGCTCACATTAAGATAGCTAGAGCCGTCCTTCGGAGGAATCCGGAGGGCGGTTTTTTTGCGGCAATCAAATTATACTTTACACGGTGTGTGATGCAGTCTTCTTTTTCGATACATGGTGCAAGGCAAGGAGATACAAAAACAGTCGTATGGTCGAGAGGGACACGGGAGGAATATAGGCGGGATCGTAGTCACTCAGGCACACTTGGAGTTATTTAGTTCTGTTCATGGGACGAGAAATGTGATAGAGTATTCATGTTTTGGCCCTGAGCCAAACCGCGGTTCGTAACCATCCCGCGTAATCAAAACTAGGAAGGCAGTGTATGTATTTATGTTTAACTTAGGGTGGGGAGCAGTTTTTGTTCTCGTAACTTATGGATTTTTCCTGCTGTGTTACCGCTTGTTCGGTAAAAAAGGTCTCTATGCCTGGATTGGTGTGGCTACGGTTATAGCCAACATTCAGGTGACCAAAACGATAGATATAATGGGGATCGTGCTGACGTTAGGCAACACGATGTATGTCAGCATGTACCTGACCAGTGACCTTCTCAATGAGAAATATGGACCAGGTGAGGCACGCAAAGCCGTATGGTTTGGATTTTTCACGCTCATCATGACGACGGTTCTGATGCAGATGGTGTTGTTTTTTGACCCGGCACCGACGGACTTTGCACAGGAATCCATGGCGAAGCTGTTCGGTCTGCTGCCACGTCTGGCCCTCGGAAGTCTGACCGCTTACTTCATCAGTCAGTTCCTGGATGTTCGATTGTACTCCTGGTTACGCAAGGTAGCCCCAGGGCGCAATCAGTTGTGGATTCGCACCAACGGTAGTTCGATCATCAGTTCATTTGTGGATACACTGGTGTTCTGTACGATCGCGTTTGCGTTCATCTATCCTTGGGATGTTTGGCTGGAAATCTTCCTGACGACGTATATTATCAAATTTGTATTAACTGCGGTTGGAACGCCGTTTCTGTATGCTGCACGTAGCTTTAAGTTTAAGGATGAAGCTTAGACAATATTCAAAGAGTATAACGACCTGTCGTTATGAGCGTGTATCATTAGCCAACGATGATTTCATACAAAGGGGAATCGCACATGTACTCTACACTGCGTTATACACTGGAAAGCAATGGCACAACCTACGAGAATGATAGCATTAATGCCTCGTTATTGGTGGAGTTGATCTCCAATCTGGAATTGCAGGAATACGTAGTACTTGAACCTTCGGAGCTGGTGGAGGGAAGTATGTATATGCAGGCTGCTGCGCTTGAGGAACCAGGGCAAATGGTGGCAGAGATTCGTTTGCAGGAAGGCGAGGACGGTTTCCGACATTACAGCTGCAGAACAACGGATACGACTGGGATTATTCAATGGTTTCTGGATTACTAGGGGAAGCAACAGCTGCCACAGCTGGAGTCTTGGCAGGATATCACGCATGAGTTTGACTAATGGTAAATGAGTGAGCAGGAATAAGATTACGTAGAATGCAGACGGAGTAATTTAGGATATGCTTCGTATTAATTAAAATCCCGCAACCCATGATATTCATGGATTTGCGGGATTTTTGCGTTCGCGTGTGTACTTGCTACTTTTTCTGTATACAGGCCTGAGGCGTACGCGAAAGGAGTATATTATTTTGAAGATACAGTTCAGCACAGTTTCGTGCAGTTTAGTTCATGATGCATAATATCGGCTGAGCATTGATGTATATGGGCTGTTTTTGACATAAATCCAATTGGATTAGTCGCTAAGAATTTGCAGTTCTTTTGGATATGTTGTCAGAACTTCTACACCCGTCTCAGTCACAATTACATCATCCTCGATACGGACGCCGCCTGCTGCGGTATATATGCCCGGTTCAATCGTGAATACGGTACCTTCATTAAGGATGTCCATATTCTCTCCATGGAGAGAAGGATACTCATGTACGTCGATACCCAATCCATGGCCTACTCTATGCATAAAACGCTCGCCGTATCCCGCTTCTTCCGTGACCTGGCGTGCTGCACGATCCACTTCGGCGCAGGTGATGCCTGGTTTCACGACTTGGATAGCAGCTTCGTTCGCTGCGAGCACGGTGTTATAGATGGTTTTGAGTTCAGGTGAGATGTCACCAAAAGCGAATGTACGTGTGATATCCGAGGCATACCCTTCAGCATAGACACCCATATCAAACATTAACAGGTCACCATGTTGCAGTTTCCGTTCACCCGGTGTACCGTGTGGCAGACCTGTTTTGGGTCCTGTGAGCACCATGGTATCAAAGGAAGGGCCATCGGCACCCAGCTTTTTCATCTGATACTCCATCTCAGCGACAAGTTCAATCTCGGTTACGCCTGTGCGAACATGAGAGAGGCCTTGACGCAATGTTTCTTCGATCAGATAAATGGCGTGGCGAATGCGGGCTACCTCATCCGGTGTTTTTTTCACACGTAATGTGCGAAGCAGGGGGCCAACATCTTCAAAGCTGGCAGTACCGAGAGCGGCGGTCAGCTGCTCATAACGTGATACTGTCACATATTCTTTTTCGAGACCTACTCGGGCCAAGCGCCCCTGATAACGATCAAACAAAGCGTATGGATTATCCGTATCCGTGTGAGTAGCAATGTTGGATACCGAGGAAGCGGCTGCAGCAGCTTCAGCGTCCAGAGCGGGTACAATCAATAATGGTTCTTCGCCGCGTGCGAGAACCAGACCAAGGAAGCGTTCATGCGGATTGCTCGCAAATCCAGTTAAATAGTAGATATGTTTCGGATCTGTGATCAGCATGGCGTCCAATCCTTGCCCGGACAGATCGGCTTCAAGACGAGATAAAGGGTTTTGATTCATAAGTGTAGTTGTCCACCTTTCCATTCATACTATCCTTCTATTATAAAAGATTATGATGGAATTCCAAACTGCGGTGATTTCATATCCTCGGAATACCTTGAATTCTCGGTTTAAGCGGCTGGTATGAAGGGTAATACAGGGCGAAACCGCTTTACAGATGAATAATAACACCACAACTATAGAGAACAATACATTAACAATACGTTGAAGCATGGCTTATTTATTTGATACAAAAGAACGATATGCGAAGGGAGATGTAATCATGAATAATCGAGTAACCGTTCCACTGTATGCTTCATTATTAAGTGTGGCACTGTTAACAGCGTCATGTTCTTCAGGCGAACCCTTTACGGGAGGAACAGGGCAGTCGTCTCAGGGACAGGGAACCGGTCAGGGACAGACAGCCAACGGAGGCAATACCAGTGCAAGTGGAGACGAGAGTGGAGCGCAGGGAGAGGTGGGTATTCCCTATCAGGCTTCCGTTCTGGTTGAAGGAATGAATGCACCATGGGAGATTGTGAGTGTGCCTGATGGTCGGATGTTTGTAACGGAACGCCCTGGTGCGATTCGGATCATTGAGGATGGAAAACTAGTCTCTGAACCACTGATTGAATTCTCAGCTCCGTTTAATGAAGAAGGTGAAGGAGGTCTATTGGGCCTTGCAGCAGATCCGGACTTTGAGGAGAACGGTTACTTGTATGCATACCACTCCTATCTGGAAGGCGACGACATTGCCAATCGTGTGTTACGCCTCAAGGTGAATGATGGCAAAGCCGTCATAGATCAAGAGTTGCTTGGTAACATTCCAGGCGGAACGAATCATAACGGTGGGCGGATCAAAATTGGCCCGGACAAGTTGCTCTATTTCACGACAGGTGAGCGCTATGAACCGGAATTGTCACAGAACGAAGATAGCCTTGGGGGTAAAATATTGCGGATTGGTCTCGACGGATCGATCCCAGCAGACAACCCATGGCCGAATTCACCCGTATACAGTATGGGACACCGCAACGCACAGGGACTGGCATGGAACCCGGATAACGGTTACCTCTATTCCACTGAGCATGGTCAGCGGAATCATGATGAGATCAACCGGATTGTGGCCGGGGAGAATTATGGCTGGCCCGAGGTAGAAGGAGACGATGATGACAATGGCGCATATCAGGCTCCGCTTGCACATAGTGGGAATGATACATGGGCGCCGTCTGGTGTAGCTTTTGTTGAGGAAGGACCTTGGGCTGGATCACTGATTGCTGCGAATCTGCGTGGAGAGCAGCTGCTGAAGGTTACTCTTTCGGAAGATGGCACACAGGTGGAGAAGGTGGAACCCATCTTCGAAGATGAATGGGGCCGGATTCGCAATGTAAGTGCTGGAGAGGACGGAAAGTTATACGTACTTACGAACAATCGGGATGGACGGGGATCGCCACGTGATGGGGATGACAAACTAATTTTACTTACTCCGGAGAGTTGAGTTGGGAGTCAGGGGATATAAAATCAGTGTTGCAGGACAGCATCGAACCGAATTGGTCCCGCCGTAAGGTAGCGAATGGAGTGAGTTTAAAACGAACGGTTGCCGCTTATCTTGAGCCAAAGCCCTGAAGTGCCCTGAATCTAAATCGCTCTAAATAAAATTTTTCTAACGAACCTGACGCACCTTAAATAGAGGTTTGGTGACGATCGTAGAATTTAACGAACCTCAGCCGCGCTATATCGCCAAAATTCACTCGAAACCTGCGGCAAAACCAATGAAATGAGTAACTAAGCTGTCTGGAGTTCGTTAGAAAATCTTGATACTCAAAATACTGCGTATAGGGTGTCTGAGATTCGTTACAAAACAACTATAGCGTTTAGACTGTGCCCAATTCATTAGAGGCGGACCTCAGTCAATAAGTAGACACCTACGTTACGGATTTTCCGGTGAATTGTTTTGCCAAACGGGCAGGGGAAAGATACTGTGCACATGCCGCGGTGCAATATAAGATACTGCGTACATACTGTATGCATATCGTGCGCAATAGGAGCTACCATACGGTCAACACCAGTGCAGTAGTAGAAGTGCGTGGTTAACTAATCAAAGGAGCTGTCCCCGTCAAATTCATGACATTTGGGACAGCTCCTTGATTGTAATGTATGTGTCATCCTAATCTTGAATGAGCTACTCCGCACAATGCCGCACGAAGAGAAACAGCGTTAATAGGATGCTTGTGTCATTCCAAAAACACTCACAGCTCCGCGTTATTTACTTACTCTGCGCTCTCCGCAAGTGTGGCAATACGCTGAGCCGGATCATTCATGCACTCTCCACCGTGATAACAGAGAACTTTATTGAGCTTCAGGTCGGTCAGTTTCTTCAGGCTTCGCAGCGCTTCAGGCATGTCCGGTGTCGCTTGTGGTGCAGGGCCAACCAGTTTATCATCGACCACACGAAGTTCATCGGCAGCGAGAAGGAACTGCTGCTCCCCGAAATACAGGCAGATATGGCCTGGGGTATGTCCCGGTGTGTGAATGACCTGTGTACCACCTTGAAGGGGTAACAAGTCTCCGTCCGCCAGAGTTCTACTAATGTTCACTTCAGGCAGCTGCAAGAGCAGTTGGTCTGCCAGTGCCAAAACTGGTGCGGGCAGCAGAGCACGACGTTCAGGCATGAACTTGATCAAAGGCTTCTCACCGGTTAGATATGGAATCTCATCGGCATGTGCCCAGATTTCCAGATCAGGAATGGCATCCAAAAGAGCACCCAAGTTACCGATATGATCGATGTCCTGATGAGTAATAATCACACGTTTGACGTCCGAGAGCTGTACGCCCTCTTGTTCCAATGCGGATTGAAGTTCAGCGAATTGTCCAATCATGCCTGTATCCACCAGGGTAACGCCATCTACATCACGAAGCATGACGGGGAATATGGGGCTGTTCCCAGAAGGTGTAGGAATCTGAAGATTTAGCACAGTAATCGAAGTTGTTGGATGGCTCATGGTGATCCGGACCGTAGTCCGGTACACCTCCTTTTCTTTTTCAGCGATGATTGTTGTTATTCAGGGCGATTATATTTTAAATGTTTTCTATATTTTTTTACAGTATGGAGTAGCGCTTCGAACGTTTCTTCTTCATTACTGCCATCCTTAACGATGGAGACAAACGAGAAGTGTTCATGAACAAGTTTGTTCCTCGTCTGAAACACCAGACTAAGGGCTTCAGCGAAGTGTTCCTTTACGGATTCCAGAGCAATGAACTCTTTACTCAGTTCAGCCTGAATAATCTCCATGTTGGAGCGTGCACGGTAGGCAGGAGTTTTCATCAGCTGAGTCGAATTAAACTTTTTCTGATATACGTCGCTGTACAGTTGATGTAACATTTGTTCAATAATGGCGCATAGTTCGATGACCAGTGAAGCATATCTTCGGTTTTTACGTTTTCGGGTGAGCTCACATGTTTCTTCTTTGTCCAAGACACCGTATTTTTCATACAGCGTAGAATCAACGGTCTGCAAGATTTCCTGATATTCCTGTTCGAGTAGTGCGATTTCAAGTTTGGCTTGTTTTTTAACTTTTTTAAAATCTTCTTTGGTCAGCATACTTGTCCTCCCATGGAAACCGAGATGTGATCCTATCATTATCTCATATTGTCCGTCGTCGCGCCTCTAATTTCGGAACCTCAGGTTCAGAAGGGAAGTACCTCATGTCCAATCAGACAGCAATTGTAACAGGAGCTAACTCAGGTATGGGGTTGGCAACCACCATTGAACTTGCAAGGCAAGGATATCGCGTAATTATGGCATGCCGCAGTGAGAAGCGCGGACAGGATGCTCTTCAGGAGGCTGTGCGTCAGTCCGGTTCTTCTGCAATTGAATTGATGTTGTGTGATCTGGGTTCACTCGAAAGTATACGCCAGTTTGCCCGCACTTTCCGCGAGCGTCATGATTGCCTTGACGTTCTGGTTAATAATGCGGGGGTGGTGATGGTCAAGCGGAAGGAAACTTCAGACGGGTTCGAACAGAGTATTGGCATTAACCATCTGGGGCATTTCCTGCTGACCTTACTTTTGATAGAACCACTGAAAGCTGCGAAGCAGGGACGGGTTGTGAACGTTTCGTCAGGTGCTTACAAGGCCGGCAAAATCCACTTCGAAGATCCACATCTGCACAAAGGGTATAATCCGATCAAAAGTTATGCTCAATCCAAACTGGCGAACGTGCTGTTCACTCGTGCACTGGCAAGCAAACTGTCAGGTACGTCTGTCACAGTGAACTGTCTACACCCTGGTGCGGTGGGAACGAGTATTGGCGTAGATCGCAATACCGGATTTGGCACACGCATTATGGCGTTTGCAGGTAAACTTCCATTCTTTTTGTCGCCTGAAGAAGGTGCGCGAACGGCTGTTTATCTGGCCACAAGCCCTGAAGTTGTCGGGATCACCGGGCGTTACTACTATCAGCAGAAAGAGCAGCAGCTGAAGGCACATGCCGTTGATGATGCTTCAGCTGAGCGTTTCTGGACGTGGAGCGAAGAACAGGTGGGGCTAAGAGATGACGAGAAGTTGTAATTCAGCACAAGCTGATGAGTGACCGATGAATAGAGTCGTTACATCTTTTATACTTTTGCTTTTACAGCTTGTTGGATCATTTCAATAACAGCTTCAATACGTTGGATGCCTTGATCTCCCTGACCGTGTGCACGGACAGAGGCGGATGAGGCATTTTTCTCATTCTCACCTAGCACGAGCGAATAAGGCACTTTTTCCATCTGGGCTTCACGGATCTTGTACCCGAGCTTCTCGCTGCGCAGATCTGTTTCTACCCGAATGCCCGCAGCCCGGAGCTCGCTCTGTACTTGGAGTGCATAGTCTGCGTAATGATCTGATACAGGTAGGAGCTTCACTTGCACAGGTGCGAGCCAGAGTGGGAACGCTCCTGCATAGTGCTCAGTCAGGATGCCGATGAAACGATCGATGGAACCATAGATGGCACGATGGATCACGACCGGACGGTGTTTCAGGCTATCCTCGCCAATGTAAGTGAGGTCGAACTTCTCTGGCATTTGAAAATCAAGCTGGATTGTTCCGCACTGCCAGCTACGCTTCAGCGCATCGAGGATATGAAAGTCAATTTTCGGTCCATAAAAGGCACCGTCTCCTTCGTTAATGCGATACTCCACGCCCCGACGATCCAGAACATTTTGCAATGCGCGTTCCGCCTGATCCCACAGTTCCTCAGATCCCATGGAATCTTCTGGACGAGTGGACAATTCAATCTTATATTCGAACCCAAAGATATCGTACATACGTCCGATCAGTGAGATCGCCTGATTAATCTCGTCCTCGATCTGCTCTGGCATGACGTAGAGATGAGCATCATCCTGGCAGAATGTCCGCACACGCATCATGCCGTTCAGGGCACCTGAGAATTCATGGCGGTGAACCTGACCGAATTCCATCATGCGAATCGGTAATTCGCGATAGGAATGAAGTGTGTTTTTGAAGATCAGCATATGCCCAGGACAGTTCATCGGTTTCAGTGCAAAAGTGGCATCGTCCACTTCGGAGAAATACATGTTGTCCTTGTAATGCTCCCAATGGCCGGATTGCTCCCACAGCCGGTTGTTCATCATGAGAGGAGTCCGAACTTCCTGATACCCTTCCTGCAATTGCAGCTCACGGGAGAATTGCTCCAGTTCAGTGCGAACAGTCATACCTTTGGGCAGATAGAAGGGCATGCCGGGCGCTTCTTCGGAGAACATGAACAGTTCAAGCTCTTTGCCAAGTTTACGGTGATCCCGTTTCTTCGCTTCTTCGAGCATGTGCAGATGTTCATTCAGCTGGGCTTTGTTCGGGAAAGCAGTGCCGTAGATGCGTTGCAGCATCTTATTATCCGAGTTCCCCCGCCAGTACGCACCAGCCACATTTAACAACTTGAACGCTTTGATCCGACCAGTGGATGGAAGATGGGGACCACGACACAGATCGAAGAACTCTCCTTGATCATAGATCGAAAGCTCGGCATCCTCTGGCAAATCCTGAATGAGTTCAAGCTTGTAAGGGTCCTGGATTTCTCTGAAGATACGGAGGACTTCTTCCCGGCTAACGACGCGCCGACTGATCTTTTCATTTTCCTGAATAATTTTGTTCATTTCCCGCTCGATGGCAGCCAGATCACTGATGGACAGGGCATGCTCCAGATCAACATCGTAATAGAATCCATCTTCAATGACTGGGCCGATACCCAGTTTCACTTGTTCTGCACCGTAGATGCGTTTGAGTGCCTGTGCGAGCACATGTGCTGCGCTGTGACGATAACGATACAGACCTTCCGCACTTTCCAAAGTAACGATAACAAGTTCGCAATCTTGCTTGAGCACCCAATCGAGATCGACATTCTGACCATCTACAATACCGCCAATGGCCTGTTTTCCCAGGCTTGTGCTGATGGATGAGGCAACCGCACCTACAGTGATGCCTGCTTCGTAAGAACGTACCACGCCACCTTGCAGACGGACCTCAATGGAATGACTGGATGGTTGAAGATCATTTGCTTGGTTGTTTATTTCGTTACCTGATTTGTTGCTTGCTGAGTTACTTTTTTCTTGTTTGCTCATGTGAACCACTCTCCATTTCTTAAAATGAAAGCGCAAAAAACACCCGTCCCGGAAAAGGGACGAGTGCGCTTGGCTCGTGGTTCCACCCTAATTTTGGTTATGGTTCACCCTGCTCTCGGCCAGCCGCCGTGAACAGGAAACATCATAACCCTCATTGGAATCCGTTATCGGGGATCAGGCGGTGAACTCTACTGGCAACATGCTGAACATCCGAGGGAAGTTCGATATGTTGAGGTTCGAGGTCACGGCTGCAGAGGGGTAATTCCGGTCCGTTCGCTGAAGAAGGTTTCACCAATCCCCTCTCTCTCTGGGCAGCACGCAAACGAAATCTTGTCTCTGGTCATCGCCAAATATGTTAGATCAACTCATTAAAGTTATCCTGAAATGTGTTGCATTCAATATCAATATAATGGAACAGGTGTTATTGAGTGTCGATTATATAGACTGAAAATGGAAAGGTCAAGCGGAACATTTTAATTGGTTTCGGACGACCCATCCCATATTAAGCGAATGATCGTTCCTTCATCAGGGGTGGACTGTACCTCAATACGACCATTCATGGCTTCGATCAAACCTTTGGTTACCGCCATGCCCAGCCCTGATCCAACGTCCGATGTACCTGTATCTGTACCGCGATAGTATCGTTCAAATAACTTCCATACCGTCTCGGAGTCCATGCCTCTTCCATTATCGGCAAACTGAATGCTGAATTCATCTGCCTGCTTACCAGAATGCACACTGACAACCAGGATGGACTCGGGCGGATTATGAAGAAGGGCATTGGCAGTCAGATTATCCACAATTCGTTCAATCGACGGAATATGGACAAGTCCATACACAGGCACTTCGGAAGGTTGGAATATGATGCGACCTTCCCCATATGCCGGATTCCGTTCGGCGCGCTGGATCAGATCACGGAGCAACGTATTTACGTCAGTCTCTTCCACCACAGGTTGATATCCTCCACTGCGTAATCGATAGGTCATGGCAAGGTCGTTGACAAGCCTGTCCATATACATGGACTTATCCAGCATTATGCCTGCGAATTCCCTGACTTCCTCCGCGGTCCAACTATACTTATCCGCCTCAAGCATATGAGCATATCCCTGAATGGAGGAGAGGGGTGTCTTCAGGTCATGTGTTATGCCAGCAATCCACTCCTCCCGCAGAGAATCGGTCTGTTTCCGAAGTTCTTCATCTTGCTTCAAAGTGTGAGACAGGGCCTGCATGGAGCGAAGCACTTCAGCATACACGTGGTATTTTCGCTTCCACTTTCCGTTACGACGCTGACTGCGAGGCACTCCAAAGGCTCCGGCAGGTTCCTCGTAATGTCCTCGCTCCAGACGTTGTAACCATTGGAGCATATGCAGCATGGGCGAGCCAAATCGGTTGGCATACCAGAAGGCAAGCAAAATGAGCAGCATGATGATAGACACGATCAGGACGATCAGTGCCGGTTCCAGAATAAAACTGTAGGGGTTTTGAGTTCCGGTCGCCAAGGGATCACCAGGTATGCTAATCAGCCAGGTGGTTTCATTCTGTTCGTCGTACCACGTTGCAACAGACATACCTGATCGACTCGGATAGCGAATTTGCAGAACCAGTTCCTGAATAGTGTATTCGCTTGGTACACCCATGGCCGGTTTGTTATAGGAGGAGAGTTCGCTTCCTGACGCGTCCAATACTTGAAGATAAGCATTGGCGGTACGGAGGGCCTCCTGTTGGTCGGGCTGAAGATCAAGCTTCCCGTTGGTGAAAGCAAGATCTGAACGAATGTTATTCATTAAGGACTTGGCCGGGTTACTCTCGCCATATAACAAGGTGAAGTTCTTCCCGTTTTTCTCCCGGATCAGCATGACGATCTGATAAGGGAAGGGCTTCTGGCCTTCCCAGTATGCAATCAATTCCCCCGGTTTATAGTGAGTAGGAACATCGGCGGGTGTGTGGTATTCATCAATGGCGTAACCTTGTTCATCCAGAACTTGGAGCCAGCCTTGATATTTATCCACTTGCTTTAGCAATTCGGGGTCATATCGGATCGTATTATCTGGCAGGATCTCTGCTGTATTAATCAATTGGTCCAGACCGTTAGCAGCAAAGTCATCCACCAGAGTCACTTCATTTACCTTTTGCACGACCCAGTAGGTGGCTACGGACCCAAGCAGGATGATAAGAACGACTGCACCGGCAAGCATCCCGATAAACCGGGTCATTAACCTGCGACGAATACTCATGGGCGTGACACATGTTCTGGCTGAATCAGTTTGTAACCCAGACCCCGGACGTTTACGAGAAACACCGGATTGGAAGGATCGGCTTCAATGCGCTCCCGAATGCGGTGAATATGAACCATCACGGTATTGTCATCACTAATGGCTTCCGAGCCCCAGACCCGCTCATATAGATCTGATTTGGTGAAGATTCGATTGGGATGTTTGCAGAAAAAGAGTAACAGTTGAAACACAAGTGCCGGACAGGATACGGATTCTCCTTCAACCCGAAGCTCACCAGCCCACTCCAGCACCTGGAATCGTCCAAAGTCGTACACGCCTTCCGATGTGCTAGGAGATGACGCATTTACGTTAGATGGGACGTGATCCGAGATCGCTGCGGTTTTAGAAGGTAAATAACGCTTCAGTAATGATTTAATTCGAGCAACGACTTCCAGCGGATTAAAGGGTTTGGCGACATAATCGTCGCCACCAACGGCGAATCCGGTTAATTTGTCATAATCGGTTGTTTTGGCCGTTAGAAACAGGATGGGCGCATCGGTGACCTGCCGTAGAAAAGGACAGATTTCCAGTCCGCTTTTGCCAGGAAGCATGATGTCGAGCACGATGCAATGATACGTCTTGTTGTTGCACGCCTCAATGGCAGCTTCGCCTGTTGTAACGGTATCAATATCGAGAAACTGCTCTTTGAGCAGAACGGTTTTGAGCATATGCAGAATAGCCTGTTCATCATCCACGAGCAGTAATGAGACGTTATCCATAGTTTAAAAATGACCTCCTGATCCTTCCGTTGTGTGTATTGCTAATCATACCATCCAAGAGGGCTGTATAGCTTACAAGCTATCTTAACGGAATCTTAATTATGCAGCCTCAAAAGGCGTTGCAAGTTTAACTGCATGTAAGATGGGGTTAGACGAAGGATAAGACTCATTCTGTACACTTAACTGGAAAGTATAACGATTAGCAGAAGGGATGTTGAAAATGAACAGAGAAGGTCATGTGAAATCAGAGCAACATACACATTCGAAATTACAGAATAAAAGGGGGTGGAAGGTGCTTGCGATTACCCTTGGAGCTTGCGTGATATTGTCTGCTTGCGGCAACGGCAACTCGATTACTTCCGACCAGGCGGAGCAGCAGTCAGCTGAACAGGCGTCCAATAATGAAGCGAGCGAGAACTCCAATCAGGAGCAGAACTCAAGTTCAGAGGTGAGCGCGGTGGTTACACCGGACAATTTCATAGATACGCTGATGAACGGTTCAAAGGATGCAATCTATAATCAATTCTCTCCCGAATTGAAGGGGACGTTAACACTTGAACAGTTCAAAACAACGGCTGATCCTTTTCTGGAAGGTGTTGAATCATGGGAGCAAGTGGTAGACTCTGAAATGAATCAATTATCTGAGCATGCCTGGAAGGATCAGACTGGGACGAAAGGGATTCGAGCCTATTTTTCCGAAGAAAATCAGATTGAGGCTCTGTCGATCCAACCGCTGCAAGCTCATGAGGACACGGATGCCAAATTCACCAAAACCGAATTTCAATTGCCGATGAAGGGAGAATGGTATGTATTCTGGGGAGGCAATGATGTGTTGTCGAACTATCATTATGAGCATGAAACGCAGCGCTACGCATTGGATATCGTTCGGACCAAAGAACAGTCAAGTTATCAAGGTGATGCAAAGGAAAATCAAAACTACTATGCTTTTGGTGAACCACTCTATGCAGCTGCGGATGGAACCGTTATCGAAATCAAAAACGATATTCCGGACAATGTACCGGGTGTCATGAATCCGGAAGAACCAGCCGGTAACTATGTGGTGATCGACCATGGCAACAGTGAATACAGCATCACAGGACACATCAAGGAAGGCAGTGTTTCGGTCAAAAAAGGAGATAAGCTCAAGCAGGGAGACCCTATCGGTGAGCTTGGTAATTCGGGGAACTCCAGTGAAGCTCATCTGCATTTCCAGGTATCGGACGGCCCGGATCTGTTCACATCTCGCTCAATTAACATTCGTTGGGCAGACCAGACTCAGCAGTTAACTCGTGGAAACACAATTCAAGGACTGGCAGAGTAATTCTCTGTCAGAATGTTAGGGATGACGAAGGCTTCTCTTTTCCATTATAATATCCTCTATGATAATAGAACGATCTGAAATGATGGAGGAATAGCGATGAAACTGGAAAATTTGCAGATTGAATATGCGCGCCTTGAAGACTTGCCGAGGATTGTAGAAATTTATAATTCTACCATTGAGAGCCGTATGGCAACAGCGGATTTGGAACCGGTGACAGTGGAGCAACGTGTCCCGTGGTTCGAGGAACATTCACCGGATCATCGTCCTCTGTGGGTGATGAAGCAGGCAGGACAGGTGGTAGCTTGGGCGAGTCTCAGTTCATTCTATGGACGTCCTGCGTATAATGGAACGGTGGAAGTTAGTGTATACGTGGATCAGCAATGCCGCGGAATTGGGGCTGGTGGACGTTTGCTCGAAACGGTATTTGCGGCGTGTCCTGCACTTGGAATTAAGACCATTCTTGGATTTGTCTTCGGGCATAACGAACCGAGTCTGGGGTTATTGCGCAAGCATGGTTTTGAACAGTGGGGATATTATCCGGAAGTTGCCGTGCTGGATGGTGTGAATAGAGATTTGGCGATTTTGGGCAAAAAAATATAAGCGCTGTGCTTATTTGTGATTTGAGCATGGGGATGTCTGAATAGTTCAACACTATATTGGAACGTTGAAACCTCCAACCTTAATTAATAGGATTGGAGGTTTTTTGTCGTACAAGTATATTCTTCGCTATGTGAACGTGGGAGTTGTGCTATACGCCAAGCTGCTGTTTAATCTCTTGAATCTGTCCCAGATGACGTTCCTCATGATAACTTGCAAAGTCAATCCAGTGGGTAAGATCCATCTCACCAAATACGGGATGAGGAAAGGACTTGCTGTGCAGCAGGTCAGGATCATGATCCAATGCAAAGTTGTTTAACGCTTGATGAGATTCGTCCAGATCACTGCGTACATCTGCGAGTGCTTCAGGCGCTGCTGGAGGCTGAAGATGGGGTGGTGCCTCGACGGAGCGGCTGCGATCCAACGATAACTCATATGGTTTTTTGTCCACAGACATTGTCTGTTCCTTCTCAAGTGCAAGGCGGGCTTGTTTTCCAATTACATTTTCCATCAGATTCAGATGACGTAATACTTGCATAATACTCCATTGTTCGGGTGAAGGTTTTCGGTTCAATTGTTCTTCTTCGAGTCCCGAGACGGCTTCCCAGATTTGGTTGCGTATATCGTCATTACGAGTAAACATTGTGCAATCCTCTCCTTATATACAGGTTCTATGATACAGGTAGTCTGTGTATGTTCATTACCCAAAATGTGGATGCTTATTCTATAAGCATTGAGAATGGAAAGAGTGAATGCGAATCATAGGCAAGATTAGCCTTGTTAGATGTAATCTGTGCCTAATAAAAAAAGCCGTTCTCTATGAACGGTTCATTTGTATCCATCCCAAGTCCAAAAAAAGATTGACGGGCAGACCCCGGCAAACTATAATCGGTACAAGTAACTTGATATGTAAGGAGTCCTGACATGATATGTTAGTGATCGACGAGGTGTATCACCATACAGCATTGCAAATATCATCGTCCGATTTATTGTACCTTATCAAACGGCTGAAGGTCAAAAAAGAAAATGAGATCCAAACGCTCAAGCAGAAGATCGAACAGTTCGAACAAAAGCGTCGAGCGGAAGAGGTCGCTTATCAATCGTTGTCAACCGTACGCAAATGGTTCGCGGGACATCCCGCATCCCACCATCAGGCGGTAGAGTATATGGTGCAGGTGAAGGAACGTTTTCGCAAGATGGAACAGATTCGCAGACGCATACGTGAATTGGAACAGATCGCAGAACGAATTAAGCATCCGGACAGCATTGAGCGGGACGAGATTGAGCTTGCGCCCGATACAATCCGTGAGCTCAGACAGCTTAGTGAAACGGAGGATGTACAAGCATGACTTTGGAGACGTTAAGCACCGGGATTGATACGGTCTGGGTCGTACTGAGTGCAGCGATGATTTTATTGATGGAGGGTGGATTCGCCCTGCTCGAGGCTGGCTTTGTGCGTTATAAAAATAGTGTGAACATTATTATGAAGGTATTTGCTGACATTACGATTGGAACGTTGCTGTTCTATGCCATCGGTTTTGGACTGATGTATGGTTCGGACGTTGGCGGTTTTGCGGGAGTAACGGGATTTTTCCTGAATGGGGATTTGTCTCACCTGGACGTACCGGTATCTCTGGAGACATTCTGGTTGTTCCAGGCCGCTTTTACCATTGCCGTAATTTCCATCGTTTCAGGAGCGGTAGCCGAGCGCATCAACTTCCGTGCTTATCTTCTGTATATCATATTGATGACGGCGATCATCTATCCGATTGGTGGACACTGGGCATGGGGCGGCGGCTGGCTTAGTCAGCTGGGGATGCAGGACTTTGCCGGTTCGGCTGTCATCCATGCGCTCGGCGGATTCTCGGCACTCGCTGCTGCGATTATCATTGGTCCTCGTAAAGGGAAGTACACGCCACTTGGCGTAAGTGCCATTGCACTCCCGAGCAATCTACCACTGGCATCTGTAGGTGCATTTCTGTTATGGTTCGGCTGGTTTGGCTTCAATGCGGGTAGTACTCTCAGCGCGACGGATGTGAGAATTGGTCACATTGCGATTGTCACGATGTTATCTGCGGCTTCGGGTGGTGCGGTTACGTTGCTGTATACGTTATTCCGCTTCAATCGTTCAGATGCACCATCAGTCATTAACGGTTCGCTTGCGGGACTGGTCGGAATTACGGCAGGCTGTGCTTTTGTTGGCGATGTAGCAGCGATATTCATTGGGGCAGTATCCGGTTTATTGATGATGGCTGCCACTAACTGGCTGGACCGTCGGCAGATTGATGATCCAGTTGGTGCTTTCCCGGTGCATGCCGCATCCGGAATGTGGGGCACGATTGCTGTAGGTCTGTTTGCCACGGATGGTGGATTATTCATGGGCGGCGGCTGGAGGTTGCTGGGTGTTCAGGCACTTGGCCTTACAGCCTTGGTCATCTGGGGATTCGCCATGACTTGGATCGGGTTAAAGTTGATTGGCAAAATTGTGCCTGTGCGTTCGACAGAAGAAGAGGAAGATCTAGGTCTGGATATCAGTTATCATGGGGTGATGGCAGCCCATCAGGCCCATGAATTCCTGGACGGTGAGGAGCATATACGCGCTTACCAGGAAAAGTCTTCTGATCCAAATCGTTGAAATTGAATACAGGATAAGGAAAGGGACTGACAGAGCGTGTCAGTCTCTTTTTTTGCTAGAAGCAGGGAAAGACGTCAGGACGGAAGAATATACAGGTGTGAACCTGAATATGTCTCAGCATAGGTGTATTGTCAAAAGGGGAGGATCTATATGATTAAGCCAGAACAATGTGAACGTCTAACCAGAAAAGCCCGTAAAACACTTGAGGAATATGGTTTGGGTGTCGCTGCCGATCTGTTGTTATCTTCAAGCCGCTGGGGAATTCGCCTCGATGTATCCACACTGGACGAATATCGCAGAACAGGAAACTCACGTGTGGGTGGACATCCGGATTTGCCAAGTCGCATGGAGTGGCCCGTAACACAGAAAGGAATTCCTATGACTTTCCTGGCCCAGTTGAACCTGGTGGATTTGTCGCCGTATACGCCGAATGATGGGCGCGGGACTTTGCCTGAACGTGGCATGTTATACTTTTTCGTTGGCACGGATGAATCTGCTTGTCCCATTGAACATCGTGTGATTTTTGAGCCGAGTTCTCATAACCTGATAAGGCGAGAGCCTGAAGGTGATACCGCGCTGGATGGAGCCCCGTTTGTTGCACATTCGGTGACTGTGCTGCCTAATCTTGAGTTTCCTACATATGCATATATAGACGCCAACGCGCTGAATGAGCTCTCGCCGTCTCTGCTTGAGACCGATGAGACCGAAACGGAAGTGAGTCTGTATGACCGTTACCTTGAATTCGAGTCGAGTTGGAATCATCCAAGTACGCTGAATTGGGGCGGTATGTTTGGATATCCTGACGGGCAGCATCCGGATGCCGAGCATCGTGCCTTGTTACAGATCGCACTGGGAGAAGGGTACGATTATAATGAGCAGGAATGTGAGAAGAAACTGACCAAATATTACGGCGGAGATGAGGATCGGACATGGCAGGAACTATCCGATACGTTGCTGCTGTTGAAGATAGATACCCATGATGCTATTGGTTTCCAATGGTGGGATTGCGGGGAACTGCAATTTTTCATTCGCAAGTCTGACTTGGAGGCTGGACGATTCGAGCAAACGTATTGTTCGTTATACTCAAGTTGAGCAAAGATTTGAACTCATATAGGCAACAAAATGTCCTGAATCCCGTCTATAAGAAGGAGGAAGGACTTTTTTGTTCGTAGATTGATAGATTTGGGGTATAACTTGTTTATATTTTAAGGAGGGATATCTTGGTTGATAACCGATCATATGTTCTGTATAATGGGATAAAAAGGAAGTGTGACTGTTGATTCAATCTGCGTTCAAACATATTGACGTGGCCGTAACATCGTTGATTGATATATGTGATCAGTTGTCGGAAGAAGATTTGGCTTTGACTCCGATTGAAGGTAAACGGCCTGTTGGAGAATTGCTAGCCCATCTGTCTGTGATCTGCCGAGCGGATGTTTATATTTCCGAAGGTGCATCGGAGGAAGAGATGGCTCAATTCTATGCAGAGAATCAGGTGCATTCGCTCCGTGAGATCAAGCAGGCTCTGATCGATAATCAGATGTATCTATACCAACGTTACAGGCAGTTTAACACGGAAGAGTTACTACATGTGACGGATTCTTACTGGGGAGCATCTTATAGTCGGCTGGAGTGGTTACTTGAGATTATGGGGCATGTATATCATCACAGAGGACAATTGTATACGATGCTGACCCTGACGGGCAAAGAACCCGAATCAGTGCTTTTTAAATAGAAACGGATAAAATACATATAAGCATGTTATAGGAAACACAGTGGACTAAAGTAGGAATAGACCGACGATACTACACGCTATACGTGAAATAACGGAGGATTCGGGTGTGGTATGGATCCGGCAGGTGAAGCCGGAAGAGACGCTTGAAATGATGACCAAGATTGAACATGGCCGTGAAGATCATGATGATTTTCGCAGTTTCATCCCTCGGTGGTATACTTTGAACAGATCATGAATTATGGAAGGGAAAGGAATAATGCCGTGGCACAGCCAGCAACCATTCTGCTTGTGGATGATGAGCAGGAGATTATTAAACTGATGGAAATTTATTTTGGCAACGAGGGTTATCGGATTCTCACTGCGAATGATGGGCTTGAAGCGTTGGAGCAATTGAAAAAAGAGTCGATTGATCTCATTATTCTGGATGTTATGATGCCAAATATGGACGGAATCGAAGCTTGTATGAAAATTCGGGAAGAGCAGAAAATGCCGATTATTATGCTGTCCGCCAAAAGTATGGATATGGATAAAATCACAGGGTTAAGCATCGGTGCTGATGATTATGTGACCAAGCCGTTTAACCCGCTTGAACTTGTCGCACGGGCGAAATCCCAGCTGCGCAGGTATCATACCTTCAATGAAGGTCGGGAGAACAAAGAGCACGAGTGGGTTATTGATGATCTGGTCATTAATACCGATACACATGAAGTTTGGGTGGATGAGCAGCCGGTTCGTCTGACTCCGCGTGAATTTGCTGTTCTTGAATTACTGGCTCGTCACCAAGGTTCAGTACTCAGTATGGAACAGATCTATCGTCAGGTCTGGAAAGAAGAATTCATGGAGTCGAACAATACCGTCATGGTGCATATTCGCAAGATTCGTGAGAAGATTGAACTCGACAGCAAACATCCCAAGTTCATTCAGACAGTATGGGGTGTTGGTTACAAGATGATCAAACCGCAATAAACATGTACATCCACAGGATGTCATGTGACATGAACACAGGCAGGGAGTTCCTACTATGAATTCAAAGCTGATTAATACAGTCCGATGGAAATTTATCTATGCATTTCTGCTTAGCGGCATATTAACTGCAGTTATTTTGTACGGTGGCAGTCAGGTGGGGCAGACCATCCTGGAAGCTCAGACGTATCCAGATTATTCCATTCCAGCCCAAGGGATCAGGTGGTTGGTGAATAATATCGGTTCGGTGCCTTTGATGATTGTGGTAGGCGTGCTCGGTTTTGTGTTGTTTTTTTTCCTGTTCTCACGCAAGGTGATGCGGGTTCTGGATGAAATTACGGCGGGAATTCAGGAGGTTGCCAAAGGAGAGTTATCCCATCGCATCGAAGTGAAGACCTCGGATGAATTCGGAGTGGTCGCTGCAAGCATTAATCAGATGGCTGAACAATTGCAGTTATCGCTTCAGGAAGAGCGTAATGCAGTTGCTGCCAAAAACGATCTGATTACGGGGATATCACATGATCTGAGAACACCACTCACTTCTATTCTGGGATTTCTGGAGTACATCGAGAAGGATCGCTATCAGGATGAGATTGAGATGCGCTATTACGTTAGCATTGCCTATGAGAAATCCTTGACCCTTCGCAAGTTAATCGATGACTTGTTCGAATATACGCGTGTGAGTGGCGGGAGTCTTCCGTTATCGCTGCAAGCATTGAACCTGAATTCGTTTCTGATGCAGCTGGCTGAAGAGTTTGCTCCCATGCTGGAGGATGCTGGCATGACCTACAAGATCATCGGCGGGCAAGATCCACTATGGATACGGGCTGCTCCGGGGGAGCTTGTACGAGCATATGAGAATCTGTTCAGCAATGCCATTCGGTATGGTTCGCAAGGTAAACGAATGGAGATTGGGCTGGCCCTTGAAGGTAAAGAGGCTGTAGTCCGCATCAGTAATTATGGTGAGCCGATTCCGGCACAAGATCTGCCACATCTATTCGATCGATTCTATCGGGTAGATAAGTCCCGTTCCCGCGATACGGGAGGTACCGGTCTCGGTCTAGCGATTGCCAAATCGATGATTGAATTACATCGAGGAAGTATCGTTGCTTACAGTGAAAATGGCAGAACGGATTTTGTTACCCGTTTCCCTGTAACCGCTGCTTCACCAAGTAATTACTCAGAGGAATAATAATTAAGAATTTGGTAAGAAGTTAACGACTATCTCATTAAGAAATATTCGGTATGCTACCTCTATTACCATATTATTGTATAGAGGAGGATACCGAACATGAAGTCCCGATTCAGTACTGTAAGACTAAGATACATATACATTGCAGGAGCAAGCGCGTTACTCAGCGCAGCGCTCCTTTTTGTCGTTTATCACGTGTTGCGATTTGCGCATAACCACGTCCTTCCTGATACAGCATGGATAACGCGTATGATGAACTGGGGAATCAATCATATCGGAACAAAGCCGTTCTTCATCTTTATTGGGGGAGCCGTGTTTGCGATCTTTTTCTGGATTCGATCCCAGAAGATTGCGGAAGATCTGAGTCAACTTGCGCGCGGAACAGCCGAACTTGCATTGGGCCACAATCCTGGAAGAATTGATGTTCTAAGTGGTGGTGAACTACGACAAATTGCTGCCAATCTGAATGTAATTACGTTTCTCCTGCATGAGGAAGAAGACAAGGAGAACACTCAAACTATTTCTACACAGGTTGACCTACCGATAAAACTTACTCTCTACGGTATTCAATCTTCTCTGGATGAGATTATCCAAGGGCGGTGTCAGGACGAGATGGAAGTTCAGCATTGGGTCAAGTTGGCGTATGAACAGACATTGCTGCTTCATCATGCTCTGGAGATTACACAACGAGATAGACAGGAACACGAAGTTTCAATTGAACGGGTACACAAGGAGCCTGAATGTTGAAGCACGGGAGCAAGCGATGGATGTATTACGTTTTTGATGCTGCAGTGGTTGTAGTTTTGATGTTGACCCTTTTCTATCTCTATCTAATTACTTATGGCGAAGGAATGCTTCGCAATCGTCCAGAGGCCATGCAGGTGTCCTCTTCAACCATTATTACGAATGCAGAGGGGACTGAAATTTCGAGGTCGCATACGCAGACCAAAGGGTATTCCGAATATGCTGACCTGAACGCTATGCCAGATTTATTAAAGATGGCTTTTTTGGCTACAGAAGATCGACGTTTCTACAACCATGATGGACTGGATTTCATCGGTCTCGGCAGGGCCGTTGTGCAAGATATTATACATATGAATCTGAGTCAGGGAGGAAGCTCCATTACGCAGCAACTGGCAAGAAATCTGTATTTGAATGGGGATAAAACGTTGAGTCGAAAGGTGAATGAGATATCGATTGCGATGGCCCTGGAGAAGAAGTACAGCAAGGATGAAATTCTGGAAATGTATCTGAATCAGATCTACATGGGACGCCAGCAGTATGGTGTAAAAGCGGCAGCCTGGCGGTATTTCGGAATGAAGGATATGCACCAATTGAAACTATGGCAGATTGCTACATTAGCTGGAATGCCCAAAGGTCCATCCCTATACAATCCAGTAGATCATCCTGAACTTTCCAAACAAAGACGTGCCGTTATCCTTGGACTAATGCATGAACAGGGACTAATTACACGAAAGCAGATGCTCCAAGCCCGTGATGTCGATTTCACGCCGCCTGAAACCGTATTGAATGCAACAACTTCACCGGGCTTGAGCGAGCCCGCATATGTATCTGCCGTGGATGCTGTGATTCAGGAGGCTTCTCGGCTCACAGGTAAAAGTGAAGCAGAGATTCAATCGGCAGGTTGGGTTATTCAAACTGGGCTAGACGAACAGGCACAACTGGCGATGGAAGAAACATTTGCAGACGCTACCCGATTCCCCGATGATCGCCAAGACGAGCAGGTCCAGGCAAGTATGGTTATTATCGACCAGCACAACGGTGAAGTGAAAGCGATGATGGGTGGACGTAATCCTTTAAAAGGGGGCATCAACCGGGCGATTATGGATGCAAGGCAGCCAGGTTCATCTTTTAAACCGATTATTGCATATGGCCCTGCGTTGGAGTCGGGGAAGTTCAAGCCAGAGAGCATACTACCGGATAAACGCATGCAATATGGCAGCTATCAACCTTCCAATCTCGGTGGGCGTTACAGTGGTTCAATAGCCATGTCCCAAGCCTTGCAAAAGTCTATCAATGCCCCAGCCGTATGGCTGCTTCATGAGACCGGACTGAACGATGCACATCAATTTGCAGCACGGCTCGGTATTGAAATGGGGAAAGAAGATCTAAACCTCTCAATTGCCTTGGGAGGTGTGCATCAGGGAGTGTCGCCAATGAAGATGGCGCAGGCCTATACGGTGTTTGCGAATCATGGCAAATTGAATACAGCCCATCTGATACGCGAGATTACAGATTCACAAGGACGGACAATATTTGCTCATAAGTCGGAAAATAAGCAGGTAATCTCCTCCAGTACGGCGAATGCCATGACCAGAATGCTACAAAATGTAGTCAGTCAGGGAACAGGAAGCCGGGCACAACTCGGTCAGCACAAGGTAGCAGGGAAAACGGGAACAACACAGGCTGCATTACCTGGTGTGGGAAGAGAGGGCAATCGGGATTTGTGGTTTGTGGGCTATACGAGTAGCTGGACTGCGGCGGTCTGGATGGGATTTGATCATACGGATGAAGAACATTATATGAGGTCAGGAAGTGGTGTTGCAGCGGAGTTGTTTGCAACGGTAATGAAACGTGCTACGCAATAGAATGCAAGAGAGAGACCATAGTCCAGACGGTTCTTTCCTTCTCTTGGATAACACAGAATATAGCTTCTAATGTATAATACGTGTCTTATCTATCGTAAAAGGAGGCTGAAATGAACTATAAATATAGGAACTCGGAACTGGATACAAGCTCGCTGCAGCCTAAAACTGGTATCAGACCCGAACCGCCTGTCATCTCAGGATTAGGCGGCTGGCTTATTTTAATTCAGATTGGCCTGTGGGTCTCACTGGTGCTTCTGATCGCGGATATGTCGCAGGTAAATGTCATTATGGATCCGGTAAGATGGGAGGGTGTCCGTGGTGTTGATCCGGAACTTTATACTGAAGGGATACGCCCGCTCCTTTGGTTCGGGGTCATAAGCAGCGTCATTTTACTAATGATTGTTATCGTGAATCTCGCATTGTTGTATAAGAAAAAGAAACAGTTTCCACGCATGATGATTGTGCTGTGCATTGTGAATGTATTCATTGGAGTCATGACATGGATCATGATCGCACGAATCGAAGTTCCAAGAGAACAGCATGTGCTTGATCCAACATCAGCATTTAATTTAACAATCCGATCGCTTCTGACATGTTGTATCTTTATCCCGTATTTCCTAAAGTCGGTACGTGTGAAAAATACGTTTGTAAAGTAAATAGACTTCTTTGATTGTCTCACTGCACTATAGTGCTCTATAGGATAGTGACACGTAAGGCCCGTTGTTATACAAGATTTTATCCTGTATGCTAACGGGCCTTACGTGTGCTGATATGTGAAAAGAATAGTCATTTCGATGATGATTTTGCCCGAAGGGAGGCGGGAATTTGGCGTATCATCTGGTTTAATACCTCAGAGAGCACAAGGCCTACGGCAATAGCGCCGGATAACATGAGTGCCTTGGCGGCCATCTCCATAGCGGCACTGTAGTCATTTTGCACAAAACTTCGCATCGCATTATACGCCAGTCCACCAGGAACCAGAGGAATGATGCCTGCGACGCTAAAGATGATAACGGGTGCTCGAAACATGCGAGAGAATAGCTGACTGATGACACCTACGGCTATGGTCGCTGCAAGTGTAGCAGGCACCGCATCCGCTGCATATTCAAGCACGATATAGATAATCCATCCGATCATGCCGACAAATCCACCGTGGAGCAGCATGCGCCGTGGTGCGTTGAAGATGATCCCAAACGCGGCTGAAGCGACAAAACTGGTTAAGGCTTGTTCAATAAAATGGAGCATATCCTGCATTCCTCCGTCTTACATAAAAAGTGAAAATACAACTGCAATGCCGGTACCTATGGCAAAGGCGGTCAGAAATGCCTCGGCTCCCTTGGATAATCCGGATACGAGATGTCCGGCCATCAGGTCGCGTACAGCGTTGGTAATCAGCAGTCCCGGAACCAGCGGCATAACCGAACCGATAATAATTTTGTCCCGTTCATGACCCACTCCCATATAGATCAGGAGAAAAGCGAGTAACCCAATGACGAAGGATGCCGTAAGCTCGGCAAAGAATTTGACCCGTACCAACCGGTGAAAGGCAATAACGGCTGCATAACCTATACCCCCGCAGATCAGCGCCGGAAGAAAGTCGCTCCAGCCCCCGCCAAACATAATGGTAAAACAACCACTGGATAACGCTGCGGCTGTAAGCTGCACAGCCGTTGAATAGGAGGAGGGCTTGCTTTCTATCTGTACCAACAGATCATGGGCTTCCTGAGCGGATAGCTCACCTTGTCCGATGCGGCGGGAGACTGCATTCACCTCGGAGACCTTGTCCAGATCCGTCGTACGCTCGGAGATACGAATCAGCTTGGCGGGTTCGGTTGCATCAACAGAGAAGAAGATGCCTGTCGGAACAACGTAACTGTGCGAATGGGGTAAACCCAGCGCTGCCGCCATACGTTTCATCGTATCTTCCACACGGTAGGTTTCACCACCGCTTTGCAGCATGATTTTGCCTGCGAGCAGACAGATTGCAATTACGCGGGATTGTTCAGTAGGGTTGCTGTCAATCATACCCGTCTCGGCTTGTGATACGGGTGATGAATCATGACGTATGTATTCCAACCGGATCAAGCTCCGTTTCATATGAGATATGGGTGGTGCGACACCATTGTATCATATTTCACACGCTCGCAAGGAATCATACCGCACCATTGCCAAGACCATAAAAAAGCTTCGTTCCCAATACTTGAAGATCTCAGGAGCGAAGCTTCTTGGAACAGGTTCGGATATAAAGGCACAGTACCACTACATTAACAGTGTGATAACTAACAATTCATACAGCACAAGCGGCAAAATCGTTGGTCCAAACAAGGCGCGCGGTTCAGGGTATCCATGCATCGGGGTAACCTGGAGATACAAAATCCCCCGGTCTGCACTGATGATGACACCTTCCCACACTTGCCCATCGATATTCTGGACTTGTACCTTCTTGCCTATATGCTGCCGGGCTGTATGATGAAGCATATTCCGCACACTTTGCACGGATTGAAGCGTCGGTTGATTGGCTTGATACACGACACGCATGGATGGCGTGGATGTGGATTCAGACATGATGCACAACCCTTCCTCAAAATAAGTTCTTACTTCAAGGTATGCATCTGCCTATAAAAGGTGATTACACAAACGCCATCTCAAGGCTCCCGCGTCCATTTTCATAAGCGACTTTGCCCAATGCTCCATTCACAAAGGTGAGCTGGGGCGGAATATGGCCGAGATCCACATCGTACAGTACAGGGACATCCAGATCCCCAAGCGCAGAGGATAGGGCATCGGTAAAATTGAAATCGGCTGTATCGGAATAACCCGCAGGTCGACCGAACATGAAACCTTTCACCCCTGCAAACCAGCCAGCCTGTTTCATCTGCCACAGATGACGATAGATATCCCCCGCGTTCATCTCACAGCTCTCCAGATACCAGATGGTTCCTTCGTCTGCACAGTACTGATCCAAATACGATTGGACGGGTGCATACGGCGTACCAATCAGACAAGTGATCGTATCCATACAGCCGCCGATCAGCCGACCGGAGAACGCCACAGCGGTATCTGCATCTTCCGAGTGGCCGAGCTGTTTCCATTGCGAAGGTGTATCCAGATTAAATCCAGGCAATTCCGGTTTCCATGCTGATTGATAATGTGTGGAAGACGATTGTGTGATCTGTCCGCCGTATTTGGTCTGTAACACATCAATCCAGCGTGCAGTCACGGGATCGAGGGCGTTTGATCTTAGATCAACATAATTGGTGCCATGTGCGGATGCTGTTCCGGTGATCAGGGTGTATGCGAACAGGAAGGTGCTGATATCCGAATATCCCATGACCCATTTGGGCGGTAATGTTTTCAAAGCTTCCCAATCCAGCAGGGGCAGGATATCCATGAGAAACTCCCCACCCCATGGAGGGATAATGGCTTGAATATTTGGATTGCGGAAAAATTCATTCATCTCTTCGGCGCGTTCTTCTTTGGAGGCACTCACACATTTGGTGTTATGGCGGAGCGATGGGCTCTCCATCACGCCAAAACCAAGGCGCTCCATATTGCGTTTGCTCTCCTCAAGATAATGGTATAGGGATTCGCCTACACCGCTGGAGGGGGCTGCCACACCGATCATGTCCCCTTGCGCGAGTGGTTGCGGATAACGGATGGAACGATTATTCATTGTGGAAACACCCTTTCCTGTGAACATATCGATGTAATGTAGATGTTTAATATTATCATTATAGTGCATGATTACTTCATGTGGCTTGCAATTATGGCTGTTACATTTCTTTTAGGGAGTCACAGGAATTTCGATAGAGAACGGTACACGAATTTGATCAGGGTAAGAGAATATTTCCATTGTCAGATTTCCTTTGGCTGCGGCTCCATTTTTAATGACAACTCTTGCTTCAAAGACAGAAGGGCTCCAGCCTACTTCATTAATCTCGAAAGGGTTCCCTTTACTGTCCTCGATATTGGTAAATGATAGCCCTGAAGTAGCATTTTGAGCATCTGCAATTGAAAACTCGAGGATCAGATTTTTGCCCTGGACCGTACTTTGCAGCAATTTCAAACTCGATGGGCCGCCATGTATTTCACCTGGAGATGGATCGATGCTGATAACCAGTTCATCCTTATTCACTGCTGAAAGGCCAGATCCTTGCAGAGTCAGTTTTTTCGGAGTGGAGAAGTCCATGCTTTCGAAAAAGACGGAACTTCCAGAGCCTCCGATGGAAGATGAATCGGTTCTCCATGCTCGGCCTTGCTCATCTACCAAGTGCAGATCACGAATGCCAAAGATTTTTTTGGTGTTGTTCCGATCATATTCGATGTCAAGTACAAGGCGAGTGGGATACAGAACGGCCTGTTTTACATGAATACGCTGCCCGTCCACGGTCATAGTTTGGTTTACGGGAATGATTTTTTTCATACCTTTTGTTAAGCTGTGATCCACGGGGAAGGTGACCTTCCACTTATTATTCGTTTTCTTACCTCGTTCCTTAAATATAACGGTTAGCTCTTGTGGCGGTAAAGATTCTATGAATGAGACATCGATTTTATCCTCATAAATGCCATTTTCTGAAGCGGGCTTAGGAGAGAAATAGCTAAACGCAACAGGCAGTTGTTTTCCATCTCTATCAAGTAAATCGATATCATATCTACCCTTCTCCAGATCTTTCATGCCTTTCATCGTGTAAAAAATGACCATACGTGACTCGTCTGTGATAATGCCTTCAACGGTCAATGAAGTACCATCATGCTCGTCGGTGACACCTACCTGCTGTAAGAGGGACTTATCAATCGCCATCATTAATCCTTTGTCCTGGCGAATCATGCTCACAATGCCTTCCATTCCCGGCAATTGTTCCACCAAGGACGCAAAAGCGGGAGAGACACGGATACATCCGGTAAACAGCAGGATGAGGGCCGCTGCCGAGATGGAACTCATATACCAACGCAGCCGGGACTTGCGCTTACGGGCCGCCTGGCGAACTCCCGCTTGCACAGCCTGATAGGTAGCATCCGGTACAGGCATGGTTTCGTATTCTGTCTTGCGAGCATTCAGCCGTTTTTCCAATGCGTCAAATGATTTTTGTTCATCCGTCATGAGGATGTATCTCCTTTCGTTTCCAGTTGATCACGGAGCTGTCCGAGTGCCCGATGTAATCGGGATTTTACAGTTCCGGTCGGGATTTCGAGAATATCGGCAACTTCAGTTAAGGAGAAGCCTTCGAAATAACTCAGAATAATAATCTGTTTGCAATCCCGGTCAAGGGTGGAGACGGCGGCGGCAAGATCGGGGTCCGCAGGACGATCCCAACTGCTGGATTCATGAATCTCGGTGACGGGACTGAACCGACTTTTGCGTTTGCGTTCGTCCGCACAGTAGTTGAGCAGAATGCGGATGAGCCAAGTACCGAAGTAAGATGGCTCTTTTAATTTTTTGAGTTTACGGAACGCCCTGAAGGTTGATTCCTGAATCGCTTCCAGCACATCACCTTCGTTGTGCAGGTAGGCATAGGCGATACGGTACAGTTGGCTCTGATGTAATTCCATTAAGGCTGCAAAAGCCTCGGCATCCCCTTTTTGTGCGGCGATGGTGAGCTGAATAGGGGTCACATGGCTCCTCCTTTCATGGATATGTTGAGTATTAGACCGTGTAAAGCGTCAAACGGTTCTTGTTTTCTGAAAAAAGGTATGTAATCGAACAACAAATAACCGTCAGACCTTCTCTTTGTACTCCAAAAAGAGTCCTGACGGTTATTTGCGGTATTGCTCACGTTATCTAATCATTATTGCTGACGTGCTGTAATAGCTGCTCGCAGACATGAAGCTGTAGACGTGTTACCACGTTCAAGTGAAATATCCATTGCGGTTTGGCCCGCTGAGTTTAGCACGTTTGGATCAGCTCCATGCTGAAGTAACATCTCGATAAGTTCGATCTGATCCGTATGAAATGCTGCGGAGTGCAACGCATATTGTCCATCACTATCCAGAATGCTCGTGGATGCCCCATGTTCGAGTAAAAGTTGGATAACTTCTGGCGAACGTTCTCCCGCAAGTGCGGCATGCAGTGCAGTATTGGACGGAATAAAGGAAATCTTGGAATGAGAAAGGGTGTTAACATCGGCTCCATGCTCCAGAAGAAGACGAACTGCGCCTGCTTGTCCATAATGAGAGGCATATCCCAGCGGAGTTAACCCATCCTGATTTTCAGTATTGGTGAGTTCCGGGTGAGAAGCGAGCAATAATTGCAGGTTGGCCACATCTCCCGCCTGTGCAGCCTGAAATAGTTGATTCATCTGTTCTGCATGATTCATAAAGGAATACCTCCATCTGATAGAATATTAGAATTTACAGGGATTCATCATACAGCTTCTTCACAGCTTCCAGCCCAGGCACGGCAAAGCAGGCGAGTGGAGAGGGAAGATCATTCAATGGGAACCAGCCGATCTCACCAATGGCTCCGCCTTCTTCCAGATTACGAGCATGGCCGCCAATCACCTTGGTGGAATAGAGCACGGATATCCAATGTTCTTTCTGTTGTGGCTGGATCGTCTCCGCCGTGCAGAGCAGACTGTCAATGGCGATATCCAGATTCACTTCCTCCTTGATTTCACGGATGACGGCAGTTTCCAATGATTCATAGGGATCTACTTTCCCGCCAGGAATACTCCAGGTGTGCTGCTCGGGCTGACGATTCCGCCAGGCGAGAAGCACTTCGCCCCGTTCATTCAGGATGACCGCACCTACGCCGATGCGAGGTGATATTTCAGATTCACCTTTTGAATCTGACCTTAATTCCGACAAGGACAGCGCAGCTTGTTCGTTCCCATTACGCTGTGAGAAACCACCCGCTACCCTATCCCCAGATTCAGGAGTACGAGTAGATTGGAATGACAAGGGAAGCCCAGCCTGTGCGGACCATTCTTCGGCAAGGATACTCATCGAGATCAGGTCATAATGCATGCCATCCCGCAAAACTGCAGAACGCTGGCGACCCTCTTCCCGGAATCCTGCTTTCAGGTACGCACGTCTCGCGGCTTCATTGTATTCGATGACTTCCAGCGCAATCCGGTTCAGGTTCAATTCGTGGAATCCATATCGAAGAATTAGAGCAAGGGCATCACTGCCGTAACCTTTACCCCGATCACTTTCTTCGCCGATACCAATGGCCAGACGAGCGGAGCGATTGTTCCATTCAATCCGGTAGAGGGCTGTGAATCCAATGAATCGGTTACCCTCCAGTGTACGTAATGCAAATTCAAATCCGTTGTCTCGGCGGACAGAGGAGGACCCTGTCTCATCCGGCGTTAACGGGATCGCGATATCGGTATCCATGTTGCGTAAATATTCATAATCGTCTGTGAAGCGGGAGAGACGCATGCAATCTTCCGGGCATGGGGCCGCTAATCTGACTTTGGAACCTAGAAAACCATTTAAATGACGTGGAGACATGTTGCACCTCTTTTATACGATATGAAATCATTCGTTTCTTCCCATTATACTACGAACAGGAGAGGATACCGAGAAATGGAACCGATTTGGATATATTCCGGTGAAAAACAACAAAAAAAAGCAGCCATCGCGGGCTGCTGTACATTCATTATTTCAGATCATTCAATAAATTCTTCATTTTTTTGTAATGTCCACTGACCCGATCAACCATGTAGTTATACATGAGCTGATTCTCCGAAAGATTCGCCATTTCCTTGTCAATGTCAACGTTATTGTTGTTATTGTTCATGGCTGTTTCGTTGTTCTCGACAATTCGGTACTGTACGATGGAAGAATTGGGATCACTGATAGGAAAGTGTTTGTCATGAGTCCGCTTCATGGTGAGCTGATCTGTTTTGCCATTCTCAACGATCCGTCTCAGCTCTTCCTGAAACTCTACCGTTTTCTTTTTGTAGTTGGGCGTGTCTGCATTGGCTATGTTGTTGGTAATGGCATTGTGCTGTGCAGTAAGCGCTTGTAACAGTGATTCGTTACGTCTTGTCGTATTCGTTTCGATCACGGGCTCAGTCTCCTTCACTGCAGTTTGATACAGTTACTTCTATAATAAGAAATAAAGTTGCACACTGTCAACATAACTAAGAAAAAGACAAGCACATGCCGGAGGTCCCCCGAAAAGAAGAACCCTGCCTTCATGAAATCTTGTCTTAGACCTTGCCCTTATGGATCAGCGTTGAACAACCTCTTTAAGAGGGACGATTAATATTTTTGCCGTAATAGATCTCGTCCATCTCCAGCTTCAGCCATTCTGTAATCTCCTGTTGTTCCTTCTTGCTGAGCTTATCCTTGGTGTACCCAAACAGATAATTGTCGAGATCGAATTCCCTTAGTTTACACTTGGTGTGAAAAATATTCTCCTGATAGACGTTCACGTCAATCATGTCAAAGCTGCTCTTAATCTCGTCCGGAATATAATTCTGAATTGAGCCGATCTCATGGTCAATGAACAGCTTGCGCCCACTTGTATCCCGTGTGAAGCCACGCACCCGGTAATCCATCGTCATAATGTCCGTATCAAATGAGTGGATCAGATAATTCAGCGCCTTAAGCGGTGAGATCTCACCACAGGTGGAGACATCAATGTCCGCACGGAAGGTACTGATACCTTCACTAGGATGAAATTCAGGGTAGGTGTGCACAGTGATATGGCTTTTATCCAGCTGCATGACAACGTTATCGGGCAGAGGGCCGGGAGATTCATCGAGTGATTCTTCGGGGATCTCCACGATTGGACCTTCGGAGACAAGCATCGTCACACTCGCACCTTGAGGCACGTAATCCTGCTGCGCAACATTAAGAACGTGGGCTCCGATGATATCGGAGACGTTGTTCAGAATTTTACTCAACCGGTCGGCGTTATACTGTTCATCAATATATTCAATGTAAGCTTCGCGTTCGTCTTTGGTTTTGGTATAACAGATATCGTACATATTAAAGCTGAGCGACTTGGTCAGGTTGTTGAATCCATGCAGTTGAATGCGCTGCTCTGGCGTAATTGTCATGGCTGCAGTTCCCCTTATCCCATACGACATATCATCGCAGTTATAATACTACTTATACCCAACCTGCCTCGAAAAAAAACATATGTACGTCATTCAAAATACGATTCCCCTCTGATGACAGCTATGCATGAATGGACTTGAGATGATCTACATTTTTTCAGAATGAAGAATCGTCGAAATCTGCAATATCATTCATGCGCTCATCCTCAGCTACTGATTGGATATCCTCCGAAGTGACACTGATGATTGTATAGTCCTCGTTCTGCTGTTTCTTCACGGCTTTTTCCTTCACAAAACGGGGGCTGCCTTCCCCGGCATCTTCGTCATAGACGAGCAGAAGACCGTCACTTTTGCGCAGCAACAGGTCATCCCGTGCAGTGAACTGCCACGGCCCGATATAAGGTTGATTGCTAATCGCACCGTAATAGTCCACACCCGAGAGGATGGAACGGTAATACTCCTGCTTGTCTTCTTTCCATTGCTCTTCCGGGTTCTGAAAGGCAGTGATGATCGACAGTTTCAGATGTGGGTACGTCTTCTTCAGATCAATCACCACTTCGCAGGCCCACAGGTCCACACCGTATTGTCCCGGCGTCAGCACCCATTCCAGACCATCCTCGACAAGGGGAGTGAGGCGGGAGGAGATGGCTTTTTTAATAAAAGGAATACCTTCATGCTTCTGTCCAAAAATCTGCAATTCATGTGCCCGGTAACCGGTGATCAACAGGTTTTTCAGTGTCCGTTCCTCCTTTCAGGCATGATCAAGGTGCAGTTATTTCGCAGGTGGAGCATCTGCACGGAACGGATACAGGAATGGCTTCGGAATATCCGTTTCGAATGACATCAACTCATCCGTTGTCGGATGAATAAATGAGAGTATGCGTGCATGAAGTCCGAGACGGCCGAGGTCTCTCGTACGTGCACCATATTTTCTGTCACCGGCAATCGGATGTCCGAGATCTTCCATATGCACACGAATCTGATTTTTACGCCCTGTCTCCAGACGCACTTCCAACAGGGAGAACTCACGGT
The DNA here is from genome assembly GCF_000316035.1 of Paenibacillus sp. PAMC 26794. Lineage (GTDB taxonomy): Bacteria > Bacillota > Bacilli > Paenibacillales > Paenibacillaceae > Paenibacillus. The sequence goes on along the minus strand of NZ_ANHX01000040.1, from coordinate 42,165 downwards.
TCGACTTCAGACGTTTGTAATGTGTGATGGCATGTTGTCCATCATTCGGACGAGAGCTAGAGTACATTTTCAGCGTTTTGGTTTCCTTCAACCAGGAAGAGATGGTGCCTTCTTCTTTGGCTACTGAACCTTCAACAAGGGCAACGTAGACGCGGTCCTGCACATTTTCCTTCCAGTTGTTTTGCATCTTCTGCTGCACCTCTTCACTTTTGGCAAACATCATCACACCCGATGTATCCCGATCCAGACGATGGACGACAAAAATCCGGTTCAGCGGATTGGTGCGACGTACATGCTCTGTCAGTTGGCGATAAGCCGTCAGGTCATCCGTCTTGTCAGCGGCAATGGACAACAGTCCAGCTTCCTTGCGGATCACAATGATATCATCGTCTTCATGCAAAATGTTAATACCCGTCAAGGACGGAGCAGCGACTGCACCCTCTTTTTTGATATATACAATCTGACCTGGCGTCAGCGCTTCATTAAACTTGGTTACGACCTTCTGATCCACGGATACCTGTCCACGACCCAGAATGGACTTCACTGCGTTCCGTCCTGATTTCAAATGCTGCAACAGGAAGTTCAACAGTTCGTCAGGTTCGGTCACTTTGTACTGGCGTGGTGGTTCCTGCTTGCGATAATAGGAATTGCCTGGTCGTTTGGATGCGCTGGCGTTTTTGGATTTGTTACCTCCAGCTTTCTTCGGTGCGGCCAATGATTTGGCAGTTATTGGTTTTTTATTCTCCTCCGTATTGCGTGATGCGGAAGCTCCTGATGATTTTGAGAAGTTAGATTTGCCGGAACGTGCTGTAGATGAACCTGCGTATGTTTTTCCCTTGGCCGAGGCCGATGTCTTGCCTGTTGGACGTTTGCGTTTATTCATGAATAATAATCTCCTTCTGAACAGCCTGTACCGCTTGTGTGCATACGATCCGTTCATTTCGTTATGCAGTTCAATATACCACTAACAGTCGACAAATAAAAATAGGTTCATGGAATCTGCTATACATCCAATCCGAAGAGTTGTGAGATTCATAGGATATGTTATCCCATAGCATTGGAGGTGTTACTGATGGGCGTGTTTCTCGATATGAGAACTTCGATGAACTCGGCAACCGTAGGACAGCCCGGTTTATCTCTAAGTCCATCCCCGGAAGCATTCGGCGCAATTGGTCTTCAGACCCAGGGTGTGGCGAATCCTATTATTACGTTGAACGGGACAGTAGGTGTTACGGGAGAACTGGGAGATACCTTTGTGGTGGAGCTGGTACGGGGATTCCTATATGATCCATTCTATGTCATCTACCGTGCTGAAGGTACGGTTGGACAGAATGGCGGTGCCGAATTTCATTCGTTCACTGCCCAGGATCTGTCTGCACCACCAGCATTGGAAAGTGTGTATACTTCGTTCATCTCGGGCGTGTCCACAGCAGTAAGAACCGGACCGGAGATGTTATACGGTATTGCAGCTACCAGCTAGTTATGAAAAATGTCATGTGAACACGCAGAGTGCTTTAATATCGCTTCGCCCAAGGTAGAGCTCGCTTCATACCCTAGAAACCCCAGAAATGCACGAAAATGTAGCGATAGGTTTCGACTAGCGCTCAGCATGAAACCCCCGGCTCAACAAGGAGTCGGGGGTTTTTGTCATACAAGCATATGCATGTTTCGAAGCAGCTACCGATCTGGAGGTGGAGGGACCCAAGAATCAGTTGGCACGGCCTTTCAGAATAATGTTGTTGGCTTTGCCAAAGTCGATGGCAACTTTGCCTGCGAGTGCAGCTGTTCGCTCAGCAAGGATAACCGCGTTGACGCCGCAGGAGAAGAGAGCGACATCGAAAGTATGCTGATTATTCTGAATCCAGTGCAGCGTTTCATCCATTTGATCATAGCTGTCGAAGGGCAGGGCAGTCACAATGTTCAGATTATACGGCTCACGTTCAAGCGTGTCACGCAGTGCCTCGATCTCACGAGTAACGAGTAACACACGCTTGCCTGCAAGCATCTGCCAGAAACGCGGATTCTGCGCCAGTTCCCGATTGACACAGGCGTGACAAGTCATCGGAGGAGAGATGCCAAAGTGTGCAAACACCATATCGGTCAGGGGTCTTTTGAGATAATCCGGAGCGTTGATGGTATTGTCACCACGGGGAAGAATCCCGACGATACTCGCACGTTGCAGGGAAGCGGCCACTTCGTCACGGAGCTGCACGTTGGGAAGGCGCAGTCCCTTTTGTCCTAAATTGGCCTTAATGGCCCAACGCTCCTGAAGCACCTGTTCCGTGGGCAACACCGTTTCTTGAGACATGACGATATTCTCGCCATCACCGACTCTTACAAGAGACAGCGGTCGGTGTTCCAGAAGTGCCGCTTCGAGCTGATCAAGCACACCTTCCATTTCAAGATAGATCGAATTCATTTGATGGGTTGCCTCCTTTGAAAATTGAACTGTTCTATTCTATGTTGCGACTACCGTAACGATATGTACGTTCGACCCAAAGGGCGCCATCCTTGGTTGAATATCAATCTATTTATATGAAAGTTAGTACATCTGTCGGTACCGCTTCTATCAACGTTTCATATGTTATAGAGTGCTGGATTGGCAAGCGAGATGTCGCTTGTAAGCGATCAGATAGATAGAAGATGGTCTTGGTAGGAAGACGGCATCAAAACTATGAAAACAATCTGAGTCAGTATCCGACAAACGTAACTTGCAGCGTTCATGAGGAGGAGGAATGTTATGTCCAGAAAAGTTGTGATTGAGATTAACTTTAACAATTACGGAATGGACCCGCAGCGATTAACGCGGGAGTGGCTGGAGCGTCGGATGAGCATCTTCCGCACGTTCACATTGCATTGCCTGAAGGCACAGACGAATCAGGATTTCCTCACAGTGGTGAAGCTGTCCAAGGAATCGGGGGACTTGATGCGGGAGATTCTGGCGGATCAGGAGCCGCTTCCTTCGAATATTCGTTTTGGAACCAACATGGAGAGTGTGCGTGCCATTTTGGCGTTTGCCAAAGGTTCGGAGCAACTCTATATTGCCCGTCTGGATTCGGATGATCTGTATCATAAAACCTTTGTTCAACAGCTCTACGATATTCAACCCCAGCCTCAGACGATGGCATTGATTAACCAGAACGGATATCTGTGGGACAGTGTGAATAACGAGATGGCCCCAGCGTTTCACCGTTCTCCGCAATTCTATGTCTACTTATATAAGACAGCCGAATACGCAGCAGGATACCGGGTCAAGCTTCCGGGCAGAGGTACACATGGCAATGTCATTGAACTGCCGCACGAGCTGCTTGCTCCGCGCAATTATGTCAACATCGTGCATTCGAGCAATACTTCAACCAAAAAGGTACCGCCCAAAGACCGGTTAAGCCGGGATGAGATGGCAAAGGTACTACGCGAATTCATGATCTGATCAGGGAGGGATTCATCCATGATTCAAGGACAAACGATTCTGATCACTGGAGGAACAGGCTCCTGGGGTCAAAAGCTGACTGAGGTGTTGCTGGAGCAGAACCCGGCTGAGATTCGCCTCCTGTCACGTAATGAATACGCCCAGATTGCGATGCAGCGAGAGTTCAACCATGATCCGCGTCTACGATTCATCATTGGGGATATCCGCGATTATCGGGCAGTGGAAGATGCATGCAGAGGTGTGGATGTGCTCTTCCATCTGGCTGCGCTGAAGCATGTTCCGGTCTGCGAGGACCAGCCGGATGAAGCGTTCAAGACCAATGTGATCGGGACGCAGAATATTATTCGGGCTGCGATACGTATGCAGGTTGCCAAAGTCATCGATGTGTCCACTGATAAGGCAGTAGATCCGATTAACGTATACGGCATGACAAAGGCCTTGGGTGAAAAGATGATGATCCGTGCCAACTGGCTAAGTGAAGGTACCCGGTTTGTCTGTATCCGTGGGGGCAATGTGCTTGGAACCAGCGGTAGTGTCGTGCCCCTGTTCCGTCGTCAGATCGATGAAGGCAAAAGCCCGACCATTACGGACAAAGGCATGACCCGTTTTTTCCTGACGCGTACCGAAGCTATACATTTATTGCTTAAGGCGGCTGAGGCGGCTGTGGGCGGAGAGACCTTTGTGATGAAAATGAAAGCTTGCAAGATGACGGAACTTGCATCCGTCATGTTGGAACAGGCAGGTCGTCCATCCTTCGATTATAAGGTGACGGGCATACGTCCAGGCGAGAAATTACATGAAGTGCTGATCTCGCCCTTTGAAGCGCCGCGTACGTACCAATACGATGCGCAGTATTATGTCATCCTGCCGGAGCACAAGGACAAGAGCATGACGGATCAGTACAGCAGTCTGTCTCGTGTGAACTTCTCCGATTATCGCTCGGACAGTGCCATGATGAACAAGTCAGCGATTGCCCGGTTTTTGCGTGCAGGTGGCTATATCGATTAGGGTGTGTCTCAAAACTCGTTCGGAGTTTTCAGACACGCCCATCGAAGGGAGGCGGAGCGTTTGGAGGTGGAAGGAATGGAAGAGAATCATCAGCATGAGCAGCACGGAGGAAATGAAGAGTTACAGCAACGTAACCTAATACAACATATTAATGACCGCTCCCTGAAAGCTGTCGTCATCGGTCTAGGTTACGTGGGTTTACCCATGGCTGTAGAGATGGCACAGGCGGGTTATCAAGTCCACGGGATTGACATCGATACCTCCAAGGTAGCCAAGCTGGGTGCCGGGCATTCGTATGTCATCGGTATAGAAGATGATGTCCTGCAGTCGCTTATGCAGGCCGGATTATTCACGGCAAGCACCGATTATGCAGCGGTGAGACAGGCGAATGTCATCGTGATCTGTGTGCCCACTCCACTTACCGCTGAGCATCAACCGGATATCTCGTATATCTCGGCCGCGGTGGATGGCATGACTCCGTATTTGCAGGAAGGCAGCCTGGTTATATTGGAAAGCACGACCTATCCGGGCACAACGGAGGAACGCGTGAAACAACCGATTGAAGCGGCAAACGGCTGGCGAGCTGGAGAACAGTTCTACGTCTGTTATTCTCCAGAGCGGGTAGATCCGGGCAGTGTGCATTATGGTGTGAAAAATACCCCAAAGATTATTGGCGGCTCCACACCCGCCTGTCTGAATTATGGCAAACAGTTCTACGGCTCGTTCCTCAACGAAGTTGTTCCGGTCAGTTCAACAACGGTAGCGGAGACGGCAAAGCTGTTCGAAAATACATTTCGCAGTGTCAATATTGCACTTGTGAATGAGCTGACCCCGGCCTGTGAACAGATGGGGGTAAACATCTGGGAAGTACTGAATGCGGCGGCAACCAAGCCGTTCGGTTATATGCCGTTCTATCCCGGCCCTGGCATCGGTGGGCACTGTATCCCAATCGATCCGATCTATCTGTCCTGGGCTGCAAATCGTCAGGGATCGGAGCTGCAATTCATTCAGCTGGCGGATGCAACCAATCGGCAAATGCCAGAGAGAGTGGTGAAACGTGCCGCGGAGCTGCTGGAGCAGAAGGGTGTATCTGTGCGGGGAGCTCGTGTTGTACTCGCGGGTATGGCTTACAAAAAAGACATTGATGACCTGCGTGAATCACCAGCGCTGGACGTTTTTCGGCTGCTGAGCGTAGCGGGCGCAGATGTGGTTTTCACCGATCCAATGGTGCCTGTCTTCCGTAAGGATGACGGTACGATGCTCCAGTCTCGGCCTGCTGTGCCGGAATTGTGGACAGGAGCTGATCTGGTGATCATTACGACGGATCATTCGGGATTCAATTATCAGGAGATGGCAGATCATGCAAAGCTGATTTTCGATACACGCAATGCAACGGCCGGATGCCATGGGGGAAATATTGTGGTACTGGGTCAGCCCATGCGCCGAGTGAAAACGGGAGAAACCTATGGCGAATCATGATCGAGTGAGTGAACGCTACTACGGCGAGATTAATTCGGAAGATTCTCATGAAGCGACAAGAACGCGTATCCACTGGATGTGCCGTGAGGCGACAGGCAAACGCATCCTGGATGTCGGGTGCAGTCAGGGCATTACGTCTATTTTGCTGGCGCGGGAAGGGTTTCGTGTCACTGGCATTGATCTGGAGGAAGGGAGTATCCGGTATGCCCAAGGCGAGCTTGCGAAAGAATCCCGGCCGGTTCGAAATAATGTAGATTTTCGAATGCTGGATATTACGCAATGGAAAGTAAGGACTACCTTTGATACTGTGCTGCTTGGAGAAGTGCTTGAGCATTTTGCTCATCCGGAGACGTTGTTGATCCAGATTTATCGGCTGTTGCAAGATGATGGGACGCTGGTTGTGACTGTGCCGTATGGGTATCACCCGTTCTATGACCACAAGCAGACCTTCTATGCGGGAAGCCTGGCGATGACCCTGATGCCGTATTTTGAAGTCTTGAAACTCGAAGTTCATCATAAATATCTATGTTGCGTGGCCCGCAAACGGCGGAGAACACAGCTGCATATGTCGCCAACGTTGGATCAACTGATGGAGTGGATGGAGCTGGATCATGTGCATTTTGCCGAGGTAGAACAACAGCACCTTCGTGTAATGAAACAGCGCAAGAAGGCACTGGACAGTGCGGTGGAGCAGGTGAAACGGTTTCGTCGTCAGGAGAGTGGGGAAGTGTAATGGTGAAGGTATGGATAGCGGCAAGGGCAGGGGGATTCTAACGAATCGCACACGCCTTATTTTGGTGATTTTGGGGAGATGAGAAATGTAACGAATTTCAGCGACGCTATTTCGTCTGAAAGCTGCGATAAACGACGAATGGATGCCTATAATGCGAGAATAGCGGGTCTCAGATTCGTTACATTTTCCAAGTGGCTGAAATACACCAAATAGCGTCACCTCAGTTCGTTAGCCGAGGTGGAAATGAAATGAATTCTTTATTGAACTTTGAGATTTGGGAGAATGAGTGTTAAAGCAGCCTCTTGTAGTGGTAGCGCTGATTCTTGGTTTACAAGTTAATCGTAAGTTTGAAGAGAAAATTGGAGTGGCTTAGTACCAGTACCTGGTCAATGAAAGAACAAACCCGTTATGACATTTTGCAATACGCGTACGACAGGAAGGGGCTCAAAACGTGATCACCATCAGTCTGTGCATGATTGTGAAGAACGAGGAACGCACGCTGGCGCGCTGTCTGGACTCGGTTGCCGGCATCGCGGACGAGATCGTCATTGTGGATACCGGTTCATCGGATCGCACGATGGACATGGCTGCGCAGTATACCGACCAGGTCTACACGTATGAATGGAAGGAAGACTTTGCCGCAGCGCGGAATGAGTCATTCGCCAAGGCCACGCAGGAGTATATCCTGTGGCTGGACGCGGATGATGTGCTGCTGCCCGCGGAACGGGCGAAGCTTGCGGTGTTGAAGCAGCAGCTTCCGTCCGGGGGGAAGACGGAAGCTGTGATCTTGAACTACACGCTGGCCGAGGGAGCGGAGGGGAGTCCACTTGTGACGGACCGACGCCTTCGCTTGGTCAAGCGGGATGCCGGGTGCCGCTGGCATGGCCGGCTGCACGAGCAGCTTAACTTCCCGCGGGGCGAGGTTATTACGGCAGACATTGCCGTCACGCATCGCCGCGAAGCGGGACATCATTCGGCGCGAAACGTGCGCATTCTGCGCAAATGGATCGCCGAAGAGGGCGTAGCCCAAGGTCGCCTGCTGTTTTATTATGCAGGCGAATGTTATGACCGCCAGCGTTATGCGGCGGCGGTACGCGGATACGCGAAGCTGCTGGAGCAGCCAAGCGGTTACCGCGAGGATCGTCTGATTGCCTGCGCGCGGCTGGCGGAATGTTATGACCGACTGGGTGAGCCGGGCCGTAAGCTCGGCGCATTGCTGCAGTCGTTCCAGTATGATCTGCCACATGCCGACTTCTGCTGCGCCATTGCGGCCTGTTTTCATGAACGGCAGGAACCCGTCTCGGCGGTCTACTGGTATATGCAGGCGGTGGACGTGAGCAGCCGCGATCCGGGTCTGCGCCCGGTGCCTGTGGCCTGCCGCACATGGTTGCCGCATGCCCGTTTATCCCTTTGTTATGCTCATCTGGGCAACTGGGAGCAGGCACTCATGCATAACACCAAAGCCCGTGAGTACTTGCCAAACGATCCCGGATTGCTTGCCAATCGGCAGAAGCTCGAAGTGGTGGTACGCAAAGAGATGAAAGAGCGGGAAGAACGTGGTGAAGTGTCACCGCGTAAGTAGGGAGACGAACTGGGACAGATGAGGACAGAAGAGTTTGAAGTGGGAGTAGAAATAGAGAAAATAGATTGAAATAGAAGTGAAATAACAACAAAAACTAATCCGTTGCTGGTAGGATGCAATAGGGCGGATCGGTGAAAATAAGGGTTGAGTGGAAATAGAGTGTAAGGCACAATTGCGAGCAGAAGCAGAAGCAGAAGCAGAAGCAGAAGCAGAAGCAGAAGCAGAAGCAGAAGAGGATTAAGAGGTAGAATAGATATAATAGATAAATTATAATGCTGCCATATGTTTAAAGTCTGATAGCTACGATATTGTTAGTGACTGAGCTTATGCAGACCGCAATGAAGCATAAGTTGATAAACGATAACTTGTAGAACAAGAGCAGCCCCACTTAACCGAAAGATTCGGTGAGTAGGGCTTTTTACGCTTCTCGTGCCGCGTGTATCTCTTGCCATGGTGTAATGAAAGTAGCATTTGGTGGGATTTTCACAAGGCATACACAGCGTAGAACCTGACATGCGGTGCAGTGAGGATTACTCATCAAGATGAGACCTCGAGTGTTCAGAGCCGTCATATTAGCTGCTAAGTTGTTTTATTTTTCGCGTGCCGGGCATCGCACAGACTGGTCCTTCATTCGTAAGCTTTTGCATGCCCAGCCCCATCCATCATATATTTCGTCATCGATATTGAGGGTAATGGTCTCATCTGTGTATTCATTCCAGTTTTCAATCCGGAGTGTGTTTTCACTTTCCCATTCGAGATGGTTATTTCCGTGGTGCTCTGCACGATAGATCGTTTTTTTTGTGGCATCCTCGGGGGCATTTGTCTTCTTAACATCGACCCAGATTGTAACGCCGCCTGCCGCACCACCGTAAGGTACACCGTAAATTTCGGCGGTATATTCACCGCTCCGCGAAGGCATCGAATAGCTCAATTCTCCTTTCTCAGAACGGTCAAACGTGGAGAAGTAGGGACGGAGCCAGAAATACAGGAATACGGCGGCAAACAGTACAAGAATCAATAATGTAACTGTAGTGAGAATCGGGTGTCTACGTATCCAAGGTTTGCGAGAATCTGTATTTGATGAACTTGAATTAGCTTGAGTATTTTGATTCATAAGCATCGAACCTCCACCTACAGTGAAATTTGCTTTGCAGGAATATAAATGTCCAACTCTCCGTAGTGGTCCTGAGCCAGACTGCCATCAATTCTTTCAAAATAGTATGGATCACTCTTCTTGTACCCTGAATGGCTCTGCCAATATTCATCAATAAATGTCCAGACACTGTCCAGATGATCAATGTTAATCAGACTTGGATGGAAATCACAGACGAATTTGAATACGGCATACTGGTTGGCCGGGACCTCAATTCCGTCCAGTTCTTCAGGGATATGATCCAGACTGGCGACCTCTACAGACGGCTGGTATGTACTGTAATCCTCGTTAATTTCATTGGTAAATCCAATATATACGTTGGGTTGCAACACGTTAGGAATCGAATGAAAGTGTTTTTCAAAAAAGTCGTTGCCTGCTGAATTGGCTTCATAGTGTTCTTCATTGTCTGCATACCGAATGTGGGATCGTTGCCCAATGAGTTTCATGGCCGGTTTTCGTACATACGTTGGTGTGAAAATATATCCGTACGGAAGCATCGTGATCATGGACGAAGTCATGCGGGCTGTGAATTCAAGGTCTCCAGCTCCCTGTTTGCGATACTGCAGGGGTGTAATGCCGAAGGCTTGTTTGAAAGCACGTATGTAGGATTGTTCATGTTCAAAAGCGTAATGTCCGCTGATATCGATAATCTTCCAGTTCAGATTCACCAATTGCTCCAGGCTGCGTGCCAATTTGCGTGAACGAATGTATTCTCCAGGCAATTGTCCGCTTACATGTTTGAACATGCGATGCAGGTGGGATTTGGATATATGAGTCACAGATGCCAGATGATCCAGCGTTAATTTGTCTTGAATATGGTCTTCTATGTAGTCGAATAGCTTATCCAATGTGTCTAGCAGATCGTGTTGCATATCAATCTCCCTACTTCTAATAGTACTTTCAGCAATAAATGTTCATTTTTTCCTTATCACCGATGATATCATAACCAAGTACATAATTTAATGACAAGATTGGAGAAACCATCCATGTTTGCTGACAAAAGAACTTATACAACGTTAGGCATGATAACTCGATTATGGACACTAACGGGCAAGTACCGTATGTTCATCATTCTGTTACTTTTCGCCGCATGTATGGTCTCACTGATTGAGGTCGGTTATTTGGAATCGATCCGAAGACTGGTCAAAGGCGCGACTGAAGCACAGTTTTCGTTACTCTACTCAGGGTTGATCATAGGCGTTAGCATTGTAGTATTACGATTGATTGTAACCGTATTCATGACGAGGGTCGAGACGTTATTCCAGCAAAAGACATTATTGTCTGTGCAGTCTCTACTGCTCTCATCCTTTAGCAACACAGAGACACGCGATCTGGCACATTATCATACGGGTGACCTAACCTCTAGGATCTGGACTTCAGCCAAGGAAGCACAGAAGGGGATAAACCAACATGGCATTGAACTTGCAAAAAATATCATTCAGCTGATTCTTGCTTTTGCTTACTTCAGCTGGGTGAACTTGCCGTTGTCGTTGGCTATCATTGCATTCACATTGATCTATCCTCTTGTAATGGTAGGACTCGGTAAACGTCTACAAAGACAGCATGATCAGTTGAATGCCAGCGCAGCGTCAAGAGATGAGATACTGACTGAAATCATCCAAGCCCCGGTTGAGATCCGAAGTTACGGACTCGCGGGTTATGTACACCATCATTTTAAAGATCGAATGGATCAGGTGTTCAAACATACGATGTCTGTATCTGTGTTACAACGACTTTCGGAAGCAGCCGGACGGGTCTCCACGTATGGTGGCATGATTCTGATTCTCTATCTAGGCGGCATGCAGGTCCTGAATGGACATATGGATGTAGGCGGACTGGCAGCTTTTCTGGTAGCAAGCAGTCAGTTAACTCGTCCGATTGAATCGTTATCTGGGTTGTGGAATGATTTTATTGGTTCGGCTTCTCATGCGTCCAGAATCTTTGAGGTGCTGGATTTGGAGAAAAAGAACACGATTGCTAAAACCAGTACAAATACATATGTACAGTCCGATACGCATTTAGGGCAGCTTGAAAAGCAATATAAACCAGCTGGCATCAACGTGCAGCATGTGTCTTATAGGTATGCGGAGCAAGAAGAAGTGTTAACAGATATTTCTTTTGAGGCCAAGAAAGGAAAGCTTACTGTAATCACGGGGCCAAGTGGATGCGGGAAAACCACGTTATTGAAATTAATAGCCGGATTAGATTCACCTGTTACTGGTTCTATCCAGGTCATGAATCAGAAGAATTCACTGAAGGATATGCATGAAGTTCAGACAGGGCATGTCAATCAGGTATATGTTCCGCAACAAGCCTTTATTTTCACAGGTACCGTGGAAGAGAATATTGTTTTTGGACAAGAGGAGATATCTGCCGATCAAGTAAAGGTTGCGGCCCATATGACGCATGCACATGACGCGATTATGCGTCAATCGCTCGGCTATGGGACAGAGCTTCAGCCGCAAGGCGGGACGATGTCGGGTGGTGAACTTCAGCGTATTAGTCTGGCCAGAGCGATGCTGAGGAACCCGGATATTCTATTGTTGGATGAACCAACGTCATCTCAAGACCCGTGGCATGAGCAACGATTGAATGATCTCTTTGCCCGAATCACTGCTGACAAAGGCACAACGGTTATTGCAGTTACTCATCGATTATCGCTGATAGAACGGGCAGATCAGGTCATCTATATCCAGAAGGGACGCGTCGAAGATACGGGGACTCATCGTGAATTGCTGGATCGGCCAAACGGATATCGAAGTTATATTGCGGAGCAGGATACGGAAGTGGAGGGACAGCATGAGTAACAAGATCGAAGATGCAGTATATGCCGATGATGTTGAAATGAAAAGCAGTCATGAGAAAAGTGGAGCATATGAGATAAATGAAAATAATGAAAATGAAGCTCATCATCAGATGAACGAAAGTGATGTTCCAGATGACCCAAAGCAAGCTGTATCATTGGCAACGGTATGGCCCGTCATTTTTCGCTGGATGAAGCCTTATGGATTAGCTGTAGCGATCTTGCTCATTTTTATCGCAGCAGATGCGGTCTTTGATTGGGGACTTGCCTTTGTACAGGGATTCTTCGTGGATGCTATTCATGATGGGGGACAGGAGAAGCTTAATGCTACAGCGATGATCTTTATCGCCATTCTGGCAGGGTTTATTGTATTGCTCGCGATGCATCGTTATGTGCTGGTATGGCTCAAGGAATCGATGCAACGGGATATGTCCATGGATCTGTTGAAACTGTTAAACCGGATGCCCTATTCCTGGGTGCGCAGACAGAAGTCCGGGGATGTGATGCTTCGCATCAAGGAAGACACCAAGCATGGTGCAGAAGTTGTGGAGGCTATTGCAGAGGGTGTTACGGTTGTATTCATCATTGCTCTATCGCTGGGATACTTGTACAGAGCAGATGCATGGGTTGCGGTTATTGCCTTGGTAAGTGCAGGGGCAATCTGGTTTACGGCGAGGTTGTATGATCAGCGAATTGTACATCTGTCCGATGAGGTCGAATCCAGGGAAGGCGAGTCCCAAGAACAGATCCAACAGTATGTTGAAGGGATACCGGTGATTCAGATGTATAATTCTTCACCGTGGTTTCTCGCACGTTTTCGGACACAACAGCAATCACTGAATCGTGTTCAGGCTAAGTTGCAGATGACCCTGAGCATGTCGCATAATGTGGCGATGGCGGTGTTTGGTCTGGCTCAATTGGCAGCGTTGTTCCTTATTGCTTTGTCAGCGGCTAGGGGAACTTTGTCTCCGGGCATGGTTGTTGCAAGTAGTCTGCTGTTTGAACTGGTGGTGTGGCCAGTACTCGGCTTGTCCAGCCAGTGGAGTCAGATGCAAGCCAGCGTGGGTGCATTTGGACGTATCTCTGCATGGTTGAAATTGGCGGAGAACAAGAAGACAGATGCATCCAATACTAAGCACGAGGAGCTTGCACAGGGAATGTGTAACCAAGATCAAGGGAATACACAAAAAGGGGCACATAAAGAGTACGAAATTGCTATGCTACGTCTTCAACAGATTACGGTAACCGATGAAGACAGTGGTCGGAAGATTCTGGATCAGATTACGCTTAATCTGGTTCCTGGTGAACTGGTTGCGGTAGTTGGCGCTAGTGGTGCAGGCAAATCTACCTTAAGCCAAGTGTGTGCAGGGCTGATCGAGCCGACTAAAGGAAGTGTATTGCTGGGCAATAAACATGTTGCAGAGTACATAGAAATGGATAATCAATCCAGACTGACGTATATGCCGCAGACACCAACCTTCTTTTCAGGAACGATTGAGGACAATATCCGTCTGAATATAGACGCTACGTTGGAAAGGGTAAAGCTTGCGGCAGAGCAGGCAGGTATGCATGAATATATTGAGGCACAGGAAGGACAATACGCAGCAATGTTGCATGAGAAAGGGGCCAATCTATCTGGAGGCCAACAACAGCGACTGTCGCTTGCTAGACTCTTTACGAGGTCATCGGATCTGTATATTCTGGACGAACCAACGTCATCACTGGATATTCAGACAGAACAGAACGTGATGAATCATTTGCTGAATTTTATGAAAGGCAGAATAGGGTTACTCGTCACACATCGGATGGAGGTTGCTCGTCAGTGCTCTCGCATCCTTGTGATGGAGCATGGCCGAATTGCCGAGGATGGAACGCATGAACAACTGATGCAGAGGAAAGGATTGTATTATCGTATGAATGCAAGAGGCGGTGATACAACATGAATGAATCTGGGGTTAAAAAAGTAATGGATACGCTGGAGTTCTTGAGTCAGGATCGGGAAGCGCGTCGTTTGTATGAAGAGCGCCAGAAATATTTGCATGACGAAGCTTCCATGATTGAGTGGGCTACGGAAAAGGGCATAGCTAAGGGGATAGAAAAGGGATTAGTAGAAGGGGAAAAAAGAAAGGCAATTGAGATTGCAAAAAACATGCTCTCATTGGGGATTGAAGTTTCAGTTATTGCCAAAACAAGTGGTCTAACTGTGTCTGAAGTTGAGGCGTTGAAAGATTAGTAGTACCACCAGTGTGAAACAGTTATTGTATGACTTAATAGTTTTGTCAAAATTAATGCAATCGTTTTGTCCAACTAGGGCAGGACGGTTGTTTTTATTTTAAATGAAGAAGCTTCAAACGTTTTACAGTAAAACGCGGTTGCTCATTCGGGGCTGGGCCGTTAAACTAAAGGGAGCGGCGTTTGCTTGACGGACAAGTCATGAGAACGCCATTTTGTTGTCAAGGATGCGGCATATGAGCCACTTTCGGATGTCAGAATCGGATCGGACCAAGCTGGTGGAAGAACGCCGGTGATAAGTAAGGAGTCTTTACATGAGTGTGCAAACACCTACATTAGAAGAAGCGCAGGGTCTCCTGCAAAAATATTATGGCTACCCCGACTTCCGTGAGGGACAGAAAAAGATCGTAGCCAGCCTGCTGGAGCGCGAAGATACGCTCGGCATTATGCCAACCGGGGGCGGTAAGTCGATCTGTTATCAGATCCCCGCTCTGTTATATTCAGGACTGACGCTTGTTGTTTCTCCGTTAATTTCATTAATGAAGGACCAGGTCGATGCGTTGACGACCGCCGGAATTGCTGCCGCGTATATTAATAGTACACTTAGCGGCAAAGAAGTGAATGATCGCATCCGTGCGGCGCAGCGCGGTGAGCTGAAGCTGCTCTATGTCGCGCCTGAGCGACTGGAGCTGGATTGGTTCCGCGAGGAGATGGGCTATTTGCCGATCTCTTGCGTTGCTGTGGATGAGGCCCACTGTGTGTCGCAGTGGGGGCATGATTTTCGGACAAGCTACCTGGCGGTAGCGCCGTTTGTGGACAGTTTGCCGGAGCGGCCGGTGGTTGCGGCCTTTACGGCTACAGCGACGCCCGAGGTCATGGGCGATATTCTGCGGCTGCTGCGTTTGCAGGACCCGCAGACGTATGTGACCGGACTTGGGCGAGATAATCTGGCGTTTAGCGTGCTGCGTGGCGAGAGCAAGAAGGATTTTGTCCTGAATTATGCGCGCGAGCATGCCAGCGAGCCAGGCATTGTATACGCCGCGACCCGTAAGGACGTGGACGATCTGCATCAGCGTTTGTTGCAGGCGGGATTGCCTGCAGGACGCTACCATGCCGGCATGACGGACGATGAACGATCCCAGAGCCAGGAAGCCTTTTTGTACGATGATATACGAGTGATGGTAGCGACCAATGCGTTCGGGATGGGGATTGATAAATCGAACGTGCGATACGTGATTCATAACAGCATGCCGAAGAATATGGAGGCATATGTACAGGAAGCCGGACGTGCGGGCCGGGACGGAGAGCCAAGCCAGTGTATTCTGCTATTTGGGGCACAGGACATTATCACTCAGAAGTTCCTGATTGAACAGAATCCGATGGAGGGTGACCGCAAACAGAACGATTACAGGAAGCTGCAACAGATGGTGGATTACTGTTACACGACGCGTTGTCTGCGCAGTGCGCAGCTGGATTATTTCGGTGAGGTGCATGACGATACACCTTGCGGTACTTGCAGTTCCTGTACGGACGACCGCGAGCTGGTAGACATGACGATTGATGCGCAGAAAATATTCAGCTGCATTCACCGTATGCGTGAACGGTATGGTGTATCACTGGTCGCTTCAGTGCTCAAAGGCTCCCGTGCAAAAAAAGTGCTCGATTATGGCTTCAACTCTCTGCCAACCTATGGTGTGATGGGCAATCGGACAGAGCGCGAGATATCGGAGATCATCAACGTGATGGTATCCGAAGGATATCTGATGCTGTCTGAGGGACAGTATCCGGTTGTGCGTTTGCAGCCACTGGCGGTGGAAGTGCTCAAAGGCCAGCGTGAAGTGATGCAGCGTGTTGTCCGTAAGACAGCGGCAACAGCTTCGGGTACGAACTATGGTGGACGCCGCGGACGCGATGCGATGCCATCTGCGGTTAATGAGACGGTATTTGAACAGCTTCGTCTGATTCGGCGTGATCTGGCGGCCAAAGAGCATGTACCATCGTACATTATCTTCAATGATGCAACCCTGCGTGAGATGAGTGTGGTATGTCCACAGACAGAACGTGACATGCTGGATATCAAAGGGGTCGGTGAGGTCAAGTACCGCAAGTACGGACTGCCGTTCCTGGAGTTTTTCCAGAAGCAATCGGGCGAAGAAGTGGATACGGATGATGATGCGTTTTACGAGTATGAGTGAGTATGAAATGAGTATGAATTGTTAAATTTGACTTTCCAAACTTTGAAGTTCATGTGCTTAAAGCTAAATGTTCGAAAAGATGATAGATATGTATCTAGAGGGTATCTTCAAACCTGCCGAAAGCAGGAGCACAATTGAGTGTCAGGGGCGGAACATGGAGCGGAAGCGTTAACGAACCTGTGACGTCTTATTCAGGGGTTTGAAGCGCCCGCAGCAATCTAAGAAATCTGAAACTCGCTATATCGGAATAAACAGCGGTTTACAGCATGTTTGTCGGGTGATTTTGGTCAATAACGTGTCTGATGTTCCTTACAAAATAAAAGGAGGACTCGACGGCCAAATAAGTCGTCCTCGGTTCCTTAGAAAATGGTCTGGAAAATTCGCCAGAATTAGCTAGCCTGTGTTCTGATTCACAGCATCTTCCTGCTCCGTACAATCCTTTTGTTCCACAATCCGTTGGACAGTTCCATTTTCTCCGGTGCAAGGAATGATCGATCCTTTGGCTGAGTTTAATGCTACAGTTGCCGGGCGGGGTAGGTGTTGGACCCTGGTATCCTTTCGACGTATCTCTTGCCTGAGTTTGAAGACAAGCTCTATAAGAGTTCGATGGTTCGTCCATGATATGGGTGAAGTGTCCGGAAGAGGTTCGAGGTTAAAGCCTCAAGGCTCAAGGCAGTAAAATGTGGATATCGAATTGTGGATGGAATGCGAATGAGGTCTTTTACAAGTTGAAGTTGAGTTTGAAGTTGATTATCGTGTCTCTGTAGAGTGGACAAATGGTGGCGAATTGTCATTCAAAGGGTGGACATTGGGGTTAGAAATGGCTGACTGTATGTTGTACAACATGTAGGCTGAATGTACTGATTTTATACTGTATGTTGTGGTTTGGGTTTGGCGGGGTGTATATGTCTTTTTGAAAAGAGTGTCCACTCTTTTCAAAAAGACAAAAGATGGATATGTCCATGAGGCATGGAATGGCTATCCTTGAGAGTTGCTTGAACAGCATCCGGGCAGGATGGCTGTGCAGCTTTCCTTTTACAAAAAATATGGTCTGGGTGTCCAGGCAAAGGTTGTGAACCATGAAGGTTATTCTTTCTACATTAAATGCAAAGTACATCCATACCTCCTTGGCCTTGCGATGTCTGAAGGCGTACAGTGAGAAGGATTTTGATATTGACCTGGCGGAGTATACGATCAAGGACCCAGTGATGAATATTGTGTCTGATCTGTACCAGCGTGGGGCGGACGTAATTGGTTTCTCGTGTTACATCTGGAACACTGAAGAGACGATCAAGGTCATTGATAATCTGAAAAAGGTTATGCCGAACGTGAAAATTCTGCTGGGCGGGCCGGAAGTGTCCTACGACACGGAATATTGGATGAACCGGATTCCAAATGTGGATTTCATCGTGATGGGTGAAGGGGAAGAGACGCTGCATCAGCTTTTAATGGAGCTGGAAGGAAGCAAGAAGTTCCACTTCGTGTATGGACTGGCGTATCGCAAAGGGGAAGAAGTCATTCTCATGCCAGGACGGCCGAAGGCGGATCTGAACGATCTGCCGTCACCGCACCGATTTGAAGAGGATATTCCGGAGCTTGGGAAACGGGTTGTTTATTTTGAGACCAGTCGGGGCTGTCCGTTCAGTTGTCAGTTCTGTCTGTCCAGTATAGAGGTCGGCGTGCGATATTACGATATTGAGCGGACGAAGTCGGATATTCTGTACCTGATCGAGAAGGGCGCGAAGCTGATCAAGTTTGTGGACCGGACGTTCAACATCAAGCGGGATTATGCGCTCGAAATGTTCAAATTCCTGATCGAGAATCATCAGGGGACGGTGTTTCAGTTTGAAATTACGGCGGATATCATGCGTCCGGAAGTACTGGACTATCTGGCAGAGAATGCGCCACCAGGCACATTCCGGTTCGAGATCGGGGTTCAGTCTACGAACGATCCGACAAATGAATTGGTGAAACGCCGCCAGAACTTTACCAAGCTGAGCCGGACCGTGAACAAGGTGAAAGCCAGCGGCAAAATCGACCAGCATCTGGATCTCATCGCCGGATTGCCGGAGGAAGATTACAATACGTTCCGCAAGACATTTAATGATGTGTTTGCACTGGGGCCGGAAGAGCTTCAGCTCGGATTCCTCAAAATGCTGCGTGGTACGGGTCTGCGTCTGGATGCGGAAAAGTACAACTATACGTATATGGATCACGCGCCGTATGAGATTCTGGGCAGTGATGTGCTGCCGTTCAGCGACATCGTACGCTTAAAGCGGCTGGAGGATGTACTGGAGAAATACTGGAACGCTCACCGGATGGACCATACGCTGAAGTATCTGATGGAGCAGGAGTTCAACTCGCCATTTGATTTCTTCCAGGCGTTCGGGGATTACTGGGAAGGTCAAGGTTGGCAGAAGATCGGTCACCAACTGGAGGATCTGTTCACTCGTCTGCACAGCTTCCTGGAGTCGCGCAACACGCCGCATATGGATATCGTGCTCGGCCTGATGAAGCTGGATTATTTCCTCGGTCACAAATACAAACCACGCAAAATCTGGTGGGAAGATCCGCTTCAGAAAGACCAGTGGGCGGGTTACATGAAAACGTTGGCTGAACGTCCGGAAGACGTTCGACTGCCACGTGTTGCCGGCGCCGCAGGCACGGCATGGCTGGAAAGCAGCGGCACGGGTCCGAGTGCCGCTGTGGGAAGTTCGGCTGCTGCCGGGGAAGACGCTGCCGCAGATGCGGCGGGTGTAATTGGCAGCGAAGCCGGGGTTGAAGCGTCGCTTGCTGCGGGCGACGCAACGGGGTCCGCCGCGGATGGAGCGGCGGACGGGGAAGACGGCAACGCTTCGCGTGCGTTGCCGATGACCTCGGCCATGACCGCACAGACGGTCATGGGTGCCCGTGCTTTCGCCGACCTCGGTCTCGGCGAAAAGGAACTGCAGAAGCACACCGTATTGGATGTGCTTCCGTTCCGGCTTGAGCGTGTGCTAGCTGGCGCCAGCCCGCTTGCCGCGAAAGGCCGGACGCTGCTGGTCGTTGTATACCAGCAGCATGAAGGGCAGCAGGCGCAGTATTACATGCTGCCGCTGGGAGAAGAAGCCGCTGCCATGTAGGTTGCAGCGGCCTTTGAAAGAGCACCGCGATCATTGACGCGGTGCAACCCCCGTGAGGTGCTGCCCGAAATGGGCGCAGCACCTCAGCCTTACGCGGCTTCCATTGCACAAGCCGCGCTAAGCTTTACATTTTACAACGTCTTATTTTTCCGAAAGCATCGGAAGGTCATTCTCATCCCGTACGGGATGAGAATGGTCTTCCTTTTTTTGTTTTTTCAAATTCTATAGAATCACATGTCCAATTCAAATTCCCTATAACAACGAACATATTCAGCGCATTCGACAGATAACGAGTAGACGGTGGGAATCCGAAGCGAAACGGTGGATCATCCCTAATACGATTGTAACGATCCAGAAATTTACGAACCTTTTTGATGCAGTACATGTGCAGATTAGCCCGGAGTTGTGAGTGGAGAGTGACGTATTGAGGAATTGGAAGATAAGTGGAGAACATCCCAAATGGAAAAGAGATCAATTACAGCAAGCGCTAAAATTAAGAGGATACAGTCGCAAAACCATTAAAGCATACTGTAGTCAAATTGAACGATTTCTGGCTAGTCTTCCTCAAGTAGATACAGACATCAGCACATCCAATGTCCAGACATATTGTTTGAGTTTGCTTGAGCGAGGCGTTTCCCATTCCAGTGTGAATCAGACGATTAGTGCGATCCGATTCTATTGCAGACATGTGCTTCATCACCCGACAGAGATCCAGTATATTTGTCCAAAGAAGCAAACCAAACTGCCCAACGTCATGTCTGAAAAAGAAGTTGCTCAATTGCTTAAATCCATAACTAATCTCAAGCATAAGACGATTCTGTATCTCACCTATTCGGCTGGGCTGCGTGTAGGCGAAGTCGTTCGTCTACGCTATAGTGATCTGGATACTGAGCGTCAGACACTGATCGTAAGGCAGGGCAAAGGTCAGAAGGATCGGAGAACTCTTCTTTCCAGTCTTGCTTGGGAAATTGTGCAGAATTATATTGCTGCGTATAGACCCAACCGTTGGTTGTTCCCAGGACAATCTTCGGATCGGCATCTTACCGAGCGTAGCGTGCAGAAGGTTTTTGAAGAAGCCAGACAACGTGGAGGCATTGTAAAAAAAGTTAGTATTCATGCCTTAAGACACTCTTTCGCTACGCATTTACTGGAAAACGGAACAGACTTGCGCTACATTCAGGAGCTGCTTGGTCACACGAGTGCAAAAACAACACAGCGTTATACGCATGTCAGCACGAAAAATATTCAGCGTATTCAGAGCCCACTGGATCGTATGGATATGGGAGATTGAACATCCCAATAATTCTCCCTTTTTCACCAGTTTTTTCTTCGCAAATATTACCGCATAGGTTATCATATACGTAGTTCGGATATTAGACAAGATCTGTGGTATTTACGAAGTGCATAAATTAGATGTTATATGCAATAGGCCGGAAAACAATAATATATGAGGGTGATTCTATGAAAAACTGGATGAAGATCGATTCTTCTCTTAACTATCAATTATGGGAGAGAGTATGTAAAAACTTTAATTTCAAACCCAGTATTTATAAGGAAGAATGGCCAAGTTTTACTCCGCCTAGTCCCTTTATTGTTTATAATATTGCTCATCTATATGGACCAAATTTCGAGAAGTTATATAGTGATTTAGAGACATGTATAACAAAGGCTATGATTAAGTGCTCTGATGAAGATGAATATTTGTATGTACTCGATTGGCAACATGAATCATATTTGTTTAACCCACGGCTTGATAGCCCCAGGAATGAGCTGAATGAATGGCCTATCCCTTTATATCCCAATGGGGACTACTACTTTTTTATTAAGAAGGATTTTTCATGGGGGTATTTAGGTCACCCATGGGAGAAATCAATTTGTATTTTTGGAGAAGAACTATTAAAAGCTATAGAAACAAATAAGCCAAAACTATTTAATCAGGAATTAAGAAGAAGTATTTGAAGGAGTATTCGAAGAAGCGGCCTACTACATATAACATAATATTCACGCTGTGGCTCCTTATGGAGCCTTGGTCTGCGAGGTGGATTTCGAAGAGGCATTTCAGCAGACAACCCCTTCGGGGTTCATGAATACAGGAACGTTAAGTGAAATTCCAGTGAGAACTATAGGCTTGAGAAATGGTATGATATAACCATCAAAATAGAGGAGGGACAATGATGAAATGGCGAGAAGTTCAACAGATTTTTCCGAATCAATTCGTAAAATTCGAAGTTCTTCATTCTGAAGAAACAGACAATCAAGAGATCATTGATGATGTGGCCGTGATTGGCCCGATCAGTGATGAAGAGGCAACTCGCGAATTATTGAACAGCAGAGACAAGACTCTGGTTTACCATACTTCCAAAGATCAAATCGTTGTTAAGGTACGGAAAAATATAGGATTAAGGAGAAGTCTTTAAATGAATATTGAATATAGAGATGGGCTGTTATTCACGGAAATAACAGTCCATTTTAATAAGCAGAAGAAAGTGATATCGAACATCGTGATCGATACAGGAGCTAGTCATAGCTTGCTTTCACAAGATGAAGTGGATGAGATTGGGATACTAGTGAGTATGGACGATGAAATCATAACCAGCTACGGAATCGGAGGTAAAGAGCATGCCTTCAGTAAGCGAATCGACGGTATACAGGTAGGGGATTTCATTTTAAAGGATGTATACATAGACTTTACTTCATTTAAATATCACAACATTAACGGACTTTTGGGACTCGATGTACTGACAGAAGGAGAATTTGATATTGATTTAAAGAGACTTAAATTACTTCGTTCATAATAGATAAAAGACATTAGAGATTGAGTGGTGATTCGAGGAAGACTGGAACATCACTTAACAGCATATTCAAGCAGCGACTCCTTTCGGAGTCTTGGTCTGCTAGATGGATTTCGAGGAGGTATTTCAGCAGTCAACCCCTTCGGGGTTCGTGAATATAGTAACGTTATAAGAAATTCCGAGGCGAAATTGAAAGGAAGGTAAATGATGCTTGATGGAGATCAGATAAATGAATTTGAGACTGCAAAAAATTATCAAGAAGCCTTTCTGTCGACGAAAAGAGAGTGGGACAAAGGGAAGCGTGATTTGAGTATATGCTTGAATTTAGGTTTTTTATCCTGGTATTTGAGTGTCGAATCTGGAAATACGTTTGTTACTCAGGGTCTTAATGAAAACGATTATGAAATGATTGAATTGACATTAAACGAAGTTACAGAGGAAGGGATACATAATTTCTCGACAGAAACGCAATTTTTATTGATTTTCGGTTATATGATAACGTTGTTTCCTCATCATTTTGGAGACTATGAGCATTGGGAAAGCATAGGGAAAAACATGCTTTCAAAAGCATACGAGTTGGAACCAAGTGATCCAATAATTGAAATGGTTTTTCTTGCGGATAGTATGAGAAGTGAAGGTTATAAAAATGCTTGTTTAAGAGCAAAAGAACATATTAAAGATAGATTTAAGAATAAGGGATTAATGGATAAATATTTTCAAGACGTATTTGATAGGTAATTCAGAGGAACATCACTTAACATAATATTGACGCTGCGGACATTCGTCCTTGGCCCGACATTCGCCAGACACCCGACATACGTCGGGTCGTGAATACAGGAACGTTAGGTTAAATTATTGCAATGATAATAAAAACAAAAGGGGCGAAACAATTGATCATTTGGATTAATGGGGCATTTGGATCAGGAAAGACAACAATAGCTTACGAATTGAATAGAAGAATTCCAAATTCGTTTGTTTATGATCCCGAGAATGTAGGATTCTTCATTAGAAAGAATGTTCCTAAACGAATATTGAAAGGCGATTTTCAAGATCATGCGATATGGAGAGAGATTAACTTTTCAATTCTTCACACAATAAGCAATGAATTCCCCGGAATTATTATTATACCTATGACGATTGTTAATCCTCAATACTTTAATGAAATTATTACTAAATTAAAATCAAATGGAGTTGTAGTCAATCATTTTACTTTAATTGCAAACCGTGAAACTTTATTAAAGCGATTGAAAAGCAGAGGTGATAATAAGAACTCTTGGCCTGCAAAGCAAATTGATAGGTGCATTTCTATTTTATCTCAGGATATGTTTAAAATACATATTCATACGGATAGCTTGACACCAGAAGAAATAATTAGTCGAATTGCAAGAGAGTGTAATGTCGAGATAGAGCCAGACAATAGGGGAACCATAAAAAAGAAAATAGACCGCTTAATTACTAAAATAAAACATATAAGAATCTAAAGAATATTTCGATGCATAATCAAGGATGGCAATAACTTTAGTTAACACAGTGTTCACGCGGCGGCTACGCCTTGGTCACTTTGATGCTTTTGGCTGAGTAGTAGATTCAGTGACAACTTGCTACGCAAGTTCGTAAACACATGAACGTTATCTGACATAAAACTATTACATTTCAGG
This sequence comes from Paenibacillus sp. PAMC 26794, assembly GCF_000316035.1. Classification (GTDB taxonomy): domain Bacteria; phylum Bacillota; class Bacilli; order Paenibacillales; family Paenibacillaceae; genus Paenibacillus. The sequence goes on along the minus strand of NZ_ANHX01000040.1, from coordinate 17,978 downwards.
AGCAAATAATGAATATCACATTCTCGAAATGGGTGCAATATTATCGAAATGGGTGCAATATTATCGAAGAAATAATCAAAACCTCAAATATATTCATTGGGATGACAACTATAAATTAACAACTAATGAAAGAGAAATAATCATTAAGTTAATTCAACAGTTTCAATTAGGAGAAAACTCTGAAGGTAAACATCTAATTAAACGTGCGCAAGAATATGTACATCAGACACAAGATCAGGATTACTATGAAGCGCTTATAGAATTCATTAAAGAAGAACAGAGGCACGCTAGAGATCTAGGCAGATTTATGAAGGTACAGGGAATCCCACTCCTTCGTAGACATTGGGTGGACAATGTATTTAGAAGATGTAATCAGATTTTAAGTGATGAGGAGAAACATGTTCAGTTTCAATCCGAAACACTTCATAAATTTGCTCAAAATAGAAACGTTCTCTTTAACAGAATAGTTTATATCCTTCGTAGAATCCTTTTTGAAGGAACGCTAATTGTAGTGTGGTATCAACATAAGCCTGTATTTAAAGCTGGGGGATATAAACTCAAAAGTTATTACTATGAATGCCGTAATGAGTTTAACTTAGCAAAGAAGATTATAGCTAATTCACAGTAGAGGTTTACGTCAGATAACATTATGGCCAAGCTTTGGGTCCTGACGCTCCCTCGGTCAGCCCGGAGGGAATTGGCAGGGAAGTGGAATCAGGCCGACACATCCGCACCGACTAACCGCATCGCGGTCGCCCCTAACGTGGCTTAAGTCGGTGGGGCGTCGTGGATACAGTAACGTTAGATGAAATTACGATGCAAGTTCTTATCAAAATCAAAAACTATGAGGTGCATAATGCCAAGACTAATTACATTGGCTGATGGAAGATCAGTAGAAGTTGAATGTGTAAGCTGCGCATTGACAAGTGGTTTGATTTCTTCAACAGGTGGAGTGATTTTTGAATCAAGCAACTTTCATGTCCATCAAGATATTGCTTACCCAATTAAAGGGTTAGTTATATTAGCTTCAAAGAGGCATTTTTACTGCATGGATGAATTAACAGAGGAAGAGCGATTAGAATTTATTTCGTTAATCCATAAGCTCAGAAGTGAACAAAGAAAACGATTGGGAATTGATAAGGTCTATTATTTTTATAATGAAGATACAACACATCACTTTCATTTATGGATGGTTCCTAGATATGAATGGATGTACCAATTTGGAAATTCAGTAGAATCATTAAGACCGGCGTTATTACATGCAAGGAATAATATGAATGACGATGAGAATATGAAGAGTGTAGAAGAAGGGGTTAGCATGCTAAGAGAGGGCATGAGGGATTTTGTGAGTAGCTCAAGATAACCTCATCTAACAACGTTTTCACACATCTGGCTGACGCCCTCGGTCTGACAGAGGAGTAATCGGGAAAGCAATTTCAGCAGACAACCGTGCGAGGCTAAGTCCGTCGGACCCAATCGATTTGGCTCCTTTAAGCCTCTCGGGTTCGTGAACACAAGAACGTTAGGCGAAAGTAATGCAAACTAAATATTAAAGGTGATTCTCATATGCTCAATGTATGATTTCGGGTTAGAGCATAAGAAAAAGTGCCGCCACAGTAGGTGTATGCGATAAAACTTCATTTTATATGCGTCATAAACTTTTAGATTGTATTCGTGTCTAAATAGGCAGAGGTAATGTTGAAGGAATTGTAGAATTAGATTCAGATGAATGCTTTTTGCCGGAGATTATTTATACTTGAGGAGATGAAAAAATGGATATTGAGATTAAAAAATTATCACCTGAATTATTAGATGACTATTTACATTTTTTCGATACGATACCTCACTTTACTAATAAAGAGGAGGATAGATGTTACTGTGTGTGTTGGTGCAATGTTGCCTATGAAGGTCAAGACTTTTCTACTGCGGATAAAAGAAGGAATATAGCAATTACCTATGTCAACGAGAATAATATTCAAGGATATCTTGCTTATTATAATAACAAGGTTGTTGGATGGTGCAATGCTAACACAAAAGCAGATTGCCTTGAATGCCAATGTGGAAAAATGTATATGAGTACAGCTAATAAGAAGGAATCTTCTCCAGATATAAAAGTTAAAGCTGTGTTCTGTTTGGCAATTGCTCCTGAAATGAGAAGGAATGGCATTGCAAAATTACTCTTGAAAAGCGTTTGCGATGATGCGGTACAAGAGGGTTTTGATTTTGTAGAAGCGTATCCTAATAGAGAATTTATAAATACAGAATATGATTATATGGGACCTGCCAAAGTATATGAAAAATTAGGATTCTCTGCGTATTATGAAATTGGACCTAAACTGGTTATGCGAAAAAAATTAAAATAACATTGCAAAATGAATATAAAACCAATAACGAATGATATAGTGGTCGAAATAGATGAAGGGAATAAAGGTAAGAAGTTAGGATGCGGAATCAGGCGATCAACTCCTGCGAGGCTAAGTCTTCGACCCGGCGCTGACGCGCCTTTAGCTTCTCGGGTTCGTGACTACATTTACGTTATAAGAAATCAAATTAAAGGAGAAACAAAAGTGGGAAAGAAACTAACTATATTTCTTGTAGATGGCTCAGAAACAGGGCCCAGAACAATTGAAATCGGTAATTGGTCAGGAAAGGCTGTATATTCACAACGCTCTTCTCTGCCCCAAATTATAGAGCGCTCTGAGTTTAATAGACCTGGACTTTATTGAAATTGTAGCTTTTATAAGCAAAGACGAAATGCTTACTAAGTCTCATATAAAGTATTAAGAATCTCGAATTATCTCTTTATCTAAAGATGCGAAAACAGCCGAAATTGATAATTCGAATCAGCCGGAACTAACGACTCTCCCTGAAGCTGATATTTCGGACATGGAGTACTTTTTAGAACAGATGAAGTTGATTTTTCCAGTAGTTAATTTTATGTTCTTGGTTCCCTCTATTCTCAAACAATCAAATGAGACTGTGGTTGCGCCGCTACCAGTTAATAGCGACATTGTATATACGCTGAAAAGCAAAAAAGCTTCTGCTAAATTAATTGAAACTGAAAAAGGATATGTAGTTCTGTCTGGATCTCAAAGCTGTAAACAAACATCAAGTTCAATCTCTGAAGGATGGATCAAGCAGCGAAATAAGTTGATAGAAACCGGAGTTTTAATCGATAGCGGAGAATTCTATATATTTAATGAGAATGCGATTTTTTCAAGTATTAGTGCAGCGACTGCTGTAGTACTGGGGCGTCAAGCAGCAGGCCCTGTGGAGTGGATAGATATTATTGGAAGGACATTTAAGCAGAATCAGGAAAAGAAATTCGAAAGTGAGAGCAATGAAGATTAATTCGACATCACCTAACATAATATTTAAGCAGCGGCTCCTTCGGAGCCTTGGTCTGCGGGAAGATTTTCGGGGTGTTCTAGGTCTTGTATTCGCAGGTATGCATGATATGAAGCGTAACGTACAAGAAAAAAAGAATCGGCGAACCGATTCTTAAAGTAAGTCTCATTATTACAATTTAACCGAGTAGCCAGTCTTACCTCAATCTCGTACTTCATGATAGATACCAGTCCACGGATCAAAAACGTATGAATTTACTTTTGAATTTTTTTCCACAGAAAACATATAACCTTTTTTTATTTCATTAGATTCATTTTTTATTAACGTATTCTTCTGCTTATTAACCACATAAGGCTCTTCTAAATTCTGAGTAACCTTATCTACCGCACTTTCATACGTGTATTGAGGAAGTGTTGCAATTACATAAATTGGAATGAATATCAAAGAGAGTGTTTGTGAAAAAAGTGCTATTTCTTTACGTCTTTTGCTTAGTTTAACTTTTAAGAAATAACTCAACACCATGAAAAAAACTAACAATCCAATAAAAGCAATCACATCCAAAACATTATTGTAACGATATTGTAAAAAAATTAAAAAAGACACTTCTATCAGACAAGCAAAAATTATTAGTTTTCTATACATCATATCTCCTTTGAATAAGTAGTTGAAGCTAACATCAATTGGCGTCAACTTATCTTAACTATATATTATTGAGTGGACTGTTTCTATATAGCCTTAGTTAAGAAGCCAAGTATTATATGCTCCAATTATGCAAAAATCAGTATCACTTCTTCCATCTCCTTCAACTCTAATCGGTATCCATTCTTGACGATGGATTGTAATATGAAGTGCGACACCTATTGGAAATAAATAAAAAAGGGCCATGGCCGGATTCGTGTAGAATGAAGTCACCACAACACCATTCACACAAGGAGAATCCACCATGAGCTACACACATCTTAGCATAATCAAACGTAGCAAGAAATCCTCCACCAGCAGGGCAAAAACTCACGAGCGATCGCAAAGGAGCTGGGCTCTAACACGTATTCACGCATTTGAAAGTCTAAAAAGAATGCACTTGCAAAGAAGTCGTTGACATCGTATAACATAATTCTCAATCAGTTACCTCGGGGGATGCACCGCGATCATTGACGCGGCGCTTTCCCCGAGAGCTGCTGCGCCTATGGGACGCAGCAGCGTAACACAAGCTGCATGGCCGAATGCATCATGCAGCAGGGGGAAGCGCCACGGCTATGGGGTCGTGGCGCTTTGTGGCGTGCATCACACAGCGTAGCAACGGTGGATGCACCAAGTGCTGCCATCACGGAAGTTTGCTCGAGATGGCAGCATGAGCACCGCACGGATGCACGAGGTGCATCCCCATGAGGCGCTGCCCCATTGGGCGCAGCACCTCACCCTGACGCGGCTTACCATTGTACAAGTCGCGTCCCGGTTTACCTTTACAACACTAAAAGCATCATTTAAATCGGAGAAAACATCGTGATATAATCAAAGCAAAATGGATCAAGGAAGGATAGTTAGAAAACATGGATGATTTTACGAAGAAACGCATTCAAAAGATTATGGACCATTACACTGGAAATGCAGTACCTGAGCATGTGAAAAGTCAGATGAAGATTAGTTATAAAATCAGAGGTAACCATGTGACGTTGATTGAAGAAAGACAAGCCTTTCAAAGTGAACGATGGGTACAGATGCCGGTAGCACAGTTCAGATTGGATGAGAAGGTATGGAAAGTGTATTGGCAGGACAGTAAAGGCAAATGGCATTTCATCGATGATATTGAACCGAATGAAGATTTTGAAACACAGCTCAAGATCGTGGACGAAGGTCATAATGGAATGTTCTGGGGTTAATTTGAAGAAAAATAATACACCAAGACATAAAAGACTTAACCGTGAAGGCAGACTTCGTGCAGTAAAATCATGGTTACGTACGTATAACGGAAAAAACATTGTCAGAGGTTACAGTAAACATTTTGCCATCGATCTATTGGGTGCCGTAAGAGAGTTGGAGATGATCGGAATAAGCATAGAGGATAACTACAAAAAGGAGCTGAGAGCAGACTTGCAAAATAAAATAAAAAGGAAGGAGATGATAAAACAGAAGAAAGTCTTAGATGAGCAAAATATAACTCCCTTTTACTCGGAGTATATGGAAGAGCTTGAGGATGATGAAGACATCGAATTACTTTTTAGTCAGATAGATGAATCTTTGAAGGGATGAGTAAAATGAAAGTGAATTTACAAGAGATCATTGACCATATTGAAATGCAGTTTGAAGGGACCGGTGCGTATATCAATCTGAAAACGGGTGAAGTGGTTTCCATATCCGAAGATGATCTGAGAGATGCAGAGGACATTGACGAGCAAGAAATAAGCGAATTACCGGATTGGCGGCAAGTGGATATGGAAATTGCAATCGAATTCATTGAACATGAGGACGATTATGCAGCCCTTCCAACTGAAATGGATTACAATGCATACGGCATGATGGAGAGATTCATTGCTACATTAATCGATGACAAGCAATCCGCGATATTAGACGATGCTATTCGGGGTAAAGGGGCTTTTAGGAGATTCAAAGATAAAGCGGCAGATCTGGGACTGTTGGAAGCATGGTATCGATATCAAGGTCAGTGTTACAGAGAGATCGCAATTGAGTGGTGTGAAATAAATGGAATAACGTATAAAGAATAGTGAAATGTGTGAACATGATTCAGCCAATAGGATATTTTAAAATTTTATATGCAGAGAGGTGTATCTGCCATGGCAATTTATCTGTTTAAAATAACAAACAAACATAGAAAATCCATCTGGAGAAAGATAGAGATCCAGGAGACTCAAACATTAGGTGACTTCGATCAAAAGATTAGAGAGTCATTCGGCTACGACGATGATCATTTGAGTGCGTTTTACAGAGGAAAGGCTTGGTCAGCACAGGGGTATGGAGAGATCGAACCAGGTGGACAAGGTAGGGGAGCAAACAAGAAGATCCAAGATTTGAAATTTCAATCAGGAGACAAGCTGGAATATATATATGATATGGGCGAAAGTTATATAAGTCTTGTTGAACTGATGGATATCGGGGCAGAGCAAGCTGGGGTTGCTTATCCCAGAGTCGTTGAAAAGAATAAGCAAAGAAATAAGTACTGTGAACAATGCAAGTTGAAGGGTAAAAAACAAGTGGCTGTATACAATGTTTATTATTTTGAAGCGGAGTCATTAGAACAATTATGTGAGCCATGTATGGAATATATAGAGGAAGACATTGATGCTACAGAGATCGTTTACTAATGTATAATCAGCTAAATGAACAGGGGAGTCGTGCATGATTATTTTCAAAGCAACACAACTGACATTAATAGATATGAACGTCAAACAGGAGACCATTGAAGACAGCAATCCCCTCTTTAGTTGGCATGTTAACTTCTTCACGATGTATGGCAGAAAAGATGTAAGATGTAAGGAGTAAGGATTATGGATAAAAAAGAAAAGAAGTTCATCATTGCAATGATTGTACTTGCTGTAGTTGTATTAGGAGCTATATGGTACCTAAAAGTAGGCTATTTATTAAGGAAACCAGAGATGCCCGATGCAAATATTGCAATTCAGACCCAAATGGTCGATCGTGGTGCGATTAGTTTACGAAATGCTGATTACACGGAAAATCAAATCAAGGTTGGATATGAAGTGAAAGGGTTCAGTTTGGAGGAATATAATATTGCTTGTGAGCTTTATCATGACGGACATTTAATTTCAACTTCTGGCTCAACAGGTGGAGGTTTGATAGAACTGGACGAAAAGCATTATTACTTCATTGGTTATGAGAATATAACTGAAATGAATCTGCCTGAATCTATACATCTAAACGTGGAGATTAAAGTGATACCCAATGATTTTAGACAAAAATCGATAACTTCATCATTTGACGTTAGTCTTGTAAAGAAGTGAAATAGATTAAAGAAGGCAGTAAATTTCGATAGAAGAAATTCAAGGAGGGTCCTATGAAGACCATCGTTTATATGGTAAGGCATGCGGAGTCACCGTATACGGAAGGAACGGAAAGAACGAGGGGACTTACTCTGGAGGGCAAGATGAATGCAGAACGAATAACTGAAATATTAACGAATGAAGGAATACATTCCATTGTCTCAAGTCCTTATGCCAGGGCTATTCTGACCTTAGAGGGTGTGGCAGCAGCGTTAGAATTAGATATTCAGATCATGGAGGATCTTCGGGAAAGGCATTTTTCAGATGATATGATTGCGGATGAAGAGTTTGAGCCTGCTTCGAAGAAAATGTTTGATGACCCTGATTATGCATTGCCAGGAGGCGAATCGAACACGGTTTGCCAGAATAGAGCAGTGGGCGTGTTGAAACAGATTTTAAAAGAATACAAGGGTGAAAAAGTGGCGATCGGCACACACGGACATGTAATGACGTTGATGATGAACTACTTTGATTCGAGTTACGGATTGGATTTTATGAATCAAACCAAGAAACCGGACATTTATCGATTACAATTTGACGAGATGGAATTAGAGAACGTGACAAGGCTATGGAGCGAATAGGGTGAAAGTGAATAAGCGAGAACGCTTGTTCATAATTTTGGTTACAGGTAAAGTATAGAATTTTAGAGGGGTGACTCCAATGACGTTACAAAACTTATTTCATGAAAAACCAACGAAACTATGGAACGAGAGAATGGTTAAACACGGAGATGAGCTTTTCACAGAAGAGAGATTACTCATGTCTGATCAAGCCCTGGATACATATTTGCACCAATTAATAGCATTACAAGAAACGAAAGATTCCAAGCGCATGATGAAGGCTGTAGAGGAAGTTGTGCTTAGGTTTAATGAAATGAATGAGGCCAATGGTTACTTTATTGAAACGATGGAACGTGAAGAATTGGCTGATTTTATAGACAAGGCGGCTAGGCTGGCTGGATTAGACATTCAGGAGGATGAAGATATTACGGAAGAATGGAGAGAGTGGTAATTCGGCTGAACAGCGTTTTCCAATTTTAATGATAAGGGTGATCAATATGGAACGAGGACTCATTATATTTTTGAACGGAACGTCAAGTTCGGGGAAGACAAGCATTGCGATGGAAATGAAAAATCAGGGAGACATTCCGTTTCATCATCTATCTGTAGATCAATTTCTGCATAATTATGATCAGTTTATCGACAATACATATCCAGATATGAAACCAACAAGAGAAGTGGAACACCATGTGATGACCGATATCCTGTTCGACCCCATCAATTCGCTGTACTGTGCAACCATTAAGCTGTTTTCGGAGCTGGGTTTGAATGTCATCGTGGATACGGTTATCAGCAATGACAAGTGGTTTAACGATTTTTATAATTTGCTTTCGGATTATCCGATATTGTTTGTAGGCGTGCATTCCTCGAAAGAAGAACTTACCAGAAGAGAGCAGAGCAGGGGAGATCGCGAGATTGGACTTGCCCATTCCCAGTTGGACTACATCTACTCCTATGATGAATATGATCTGGAAGTGAATACGGAAGAGCTTAGCTCAGCTGCATGTGCGGAAAAAATATTAAGTTATATGAAGTCCGATCAGGAATACTCGGCATTTAAGAAGTTAAGCAGAAGAGACTAAGAGACTAAGAGACTGCAGCTGATTGCGTCAGATAATATGATATCTATTTCAATGAAAGTTAGGGATTCGGCCAAATCTTTTTCTTAGAGTTGCCAGGACCTAATAAGTAGATTTCATCAACACTCCCATAAGGATTAGAAAATGAAATTGTGAAGTCTTTACTACCACCGATAGGAAGTTTACTGCCTTTAATCTGAATGAAAAGTGAATTGTTATCATGTGATAGGTAGTAGCCGTGATATCTGCTAATACTGTCTGCAAATCCACCTTCTATAGTAATAAGCTCAGGAGAAACTTCAGTTCTCGTAACCATTGTCTCGTCAGGATCGACAACCTTGTTCAACATATAAAATCCAATGATAATAGGAACAACGACAATAATAACTGCGCTAATAATAATGCTATACTTCATGTTTGGTCGCATACTCATGATTCACCTCATAATTAGATGATATGAATCGATGTCTCAATATTCATTGGGCATCGATTTATTGTATTTAATCAGAACAGAATTCTACGTTTAGAAATATTAGGCTCACTTAAATAATATACTAATTTATTTTTTTTGTAGAGATAGGGGGAGACTGCAAGCATATATCACTGAAACATTAAAGGGTGGATAAGCGGCTTACGATGTCGCATTAGTCCGACTCAAATGTCGCAAAAGTACATGGTAACGCGATGCGGAGATCGTTTATACTCTCTTTATGTTTCGATAATGAAAATCATTATCAGTATTATACATAAGGGGGATTCATCATGAATCAAGGAACAAAGGGGCAGGCTGCTGGAAGCAAGGCATATGCTGCTCACAAATCACGATTATTCATGGGCTTGATGTTGGCCCTTATTCTTGTCCTGACGGCTTGCGGTGCTGGAACAGGTACAGATAGCGGTAAACAATCTGCGGCAACGCCAGCGGAGACACCTGCGAATGCAGAAACACAGACAGACGGAGCTTTTCCTGTAACGATCACACACATGAAGGGTGAGCTGACGCTAAACGAAAAACCACAGAGAATTGCAGTGCTTGATGTTAAGTTTCTGGATCAGATGTTAGCGGTTGGTGAGAAGCCGGCAGGTAGTGTTATCGCTGGAGGTAACACCGATTTTCCAGAGTACTTAGGAGATCAGCCGAGTGACGTACAGGTACTGGGTACACGGGACGAGCCTAATCTGGAAGCGATTGTAGCGTTGGATCCGGATCTGATTATCATGACGGACTTCCAGGAGAAACAGTATGAGAGTGTAAGCAAAATTGCACCTACCCTGGTACTTGATTTTTACGAAGACTGGCGTGATACGTTAGCCACAGTTGCTAAGATTACAGACAAGCAGGACGAAGCGGAGAAAGTGCGCACTGCCTATGAGGAGAAAGTTGCTGGACTGAAGACGAAGCTTTCAGAGAAAATGGGAGATGAAACGGTAGCGCTTATTCGTCCGAGAAAAGAAGGCATTCGTGTTCATGGGATCGAGCATCGTACAGGCGGCATTCTGTATCAGGATTTGGGCTTGAACATGCCTGAACTCGTTAAGGAGATCAAGGATGATACCTCTGTTGAAATCTCGATGGAGAAGGTTCCTGACATTGGGGCAGATCGTTATTTTGTGCTGTCGGATGAGCTGTTTGCGGCAGAGGCAGAAGCTATGGTGAGTAATCCCGTGTGGAAGTCCCTTGATGCTGTGAAAAATAACCGCACGTATGACGTAAACTCAACACTGTGGATTGCATACTACGGACCTCTTGCGATTAATCTGATTGTAGATCAGGCATCGGAAGCCCTGCTCGGATCGAATTAATATGAACCAGTATCTCTCGACAGACATATGGAAAGAGACCGTGGAGGATCATTCGATTTTGCTTGGTGAGCCGCCTGAACATAGTGTCCGTACCATTGCTCTAAGTGAGTTGCATGACGAAGCGGCATGCCGAGAGTATATCGGTTGGTTTCAGGAGTATATCGATGCGCCTGACATGAAGGTTGCCGCTTCGATGTTAGCCAAGCGAATTGGCTATCTGTGGACGGCTCCGCTGGTGACCGCGATGACTTTTCATCATCAGCATGTCTCGTTTCAGCTGGAGAACAGCTTTCTCTATCATCCGGCGCTCTCAGATCATGAGGGCGGCACACGATTTCCTTTTCTAGCGGTGAATGGACTGCAGGCTGAAGGACTTAAGGGAGACAGGGCAGTATGGCGGGAAAAGGTGGCCCAGGAGATGTTTGCGGTACAGCTTACACCCCTGTTAAAGACACTTGCTGCGATTGCGCCTCTTTCGATGAGTATTCTCTGGGAGAATGTCATGGTACGCATAGGCCGACTATTCGCTCCTGATGAAGCCGAGAATGAGCAGGAAAGTAAGATCATTCGGGAGGACTTTTCATATCTGACGCAGGTGGCATCCGGGGAAGTGTTTGGTGAGAGGAAGAATCCGTTAACCCGCTTCACCGATTGTAAGGACAATGTGCATGTTGCCAAAAGCGAGCGAATTACCTGCTGTTTCTATTATCAGATGTCAGGGGAATATTGCCGGAAATGTCCGAAAATTGACAATGAGAAAGAATCTCAACTAAAATGACAACAGCAACAACTTTACCTTTGCGATTGTCAGGAGATGAGAGAAATGCCGCTGCAAGAACAGACGAGTCTATGGAGTGATACAACGATCAAGATGCTTGACGGGTATAGCGGTACTTTGCAGACAGGCAGCGTTTTACACGAAACGGATTTAACTTCAAATGTGCTGCTGCTGGCATATGGAGGGGAAGGGGAGCTTGCAATGGATGGCGAGGGTTGCCACATTGGAGCTTCTTTTGCCTGTCATGTGGTGAAGGGGTCATCCTTTACGCTTACGGCCAGATCAGACGAACTTTATTATATCGTGATCATGTACGAGGCTTCTTCCATGGAAGGAGCCTCCCATGCCATGCCCTCCTATCGCAAACATCCGCTGCAAAATTCGTTTATTCAGAACCCTGTGACTCAGGCAGAATGGATCCAGAACGCGGAAAAAATTGTTGCCAAATGGCGTCGTGGCGAAGGACTGGAACGGTTTCATGCCCATGCGTTGCTCCAGGGGATGATCTATGAACTGATCATGGAGTATGAACGTGGTCAAGGGGGAGCAGAGTCTGACATGGTGGATGTAGTCGTGTCATATATATCATCGCATTATCGCCAGAATCTGGAGCTTAAGGAGCTGGCAGCTCTCGCTGGATGTAGCGTAAGACAGTTGCAGCGACGATTCAAACAAGAGAAGCAGCTCGGACCGATGGAGTACGTCATCCAGCTACGTATGGAAAATGCATCGCGGATGCTGCATCATACGGATGCGTCCATTGGGGAAATTGCTGACAAGATGGGCTACCGCGACATGTATTATTTCAGTAGGGCCTTTAAGAAATATTATGGGGTTCCTCCGCTGCGTTATCGGCTTGATGCCGCTAAGGAAACAGATGCAAACTATGCTCAATCCTTGCTGCGGAATCGGATGGCTTCTTCGTACGAGTCGGCCCAAGGTCCGGTGATATGCCATATGCGAGGTGAATATCCTGTCACCCGTTCTCCACAGCGTATCGCTGTACTTGATGTGCAATATGCAGATCATTTGCTTGCGCTTGGATTGTCTCCAGCAGGAAGTGTGGGACTAGGAAGTGGAACGTTCCATTTCCCGCAATATATCAGGGCAGGACTTCAGGGTACCGAATTACTCGGAACGTATGAGTACCCTGATCTGCTTGCTGTGGAACGACTGTTGCCGGATCTGATTATTTGCACCGAGGTGCATGATCAGTACTATGAACGGCTCAGCCGGATCGCTCCAGTTCTTATGTTTAAACGCAATGAGAGCTGGCAGACCATTCTTAGCCTGTTCGGTGAATTAACTGGTAAACGAGCAGAGGCAAAACGTATACTTGCGGATTATCACCGACGAACCACATTGCTTTCTGAAGAACTTGCTCCAGTACTGGCAGGTAAGAGCGTGGCACTGATTCGTCCGCTAGATTCTCTCGTTCGCGTACATTCTGCCTCGCATCGTACAGGTGCTGTGCTGTACCGTGATCTGGGTCTGCCCGTTCCGTTATTTGTAGCAGATACCACCGACACGGCCTATCATATCTCCGTTGACAGACTACCGGCTGTGCAGGCGAGCCACTACTTCCTGCTTAGCAATGAGATCATGCAGAAGGGTATATCGGCAACAGAGCAACGTGTCTGGGGGATGCTCGATACGGATGAGAGACAGCAAATACACTCCGTAGATGCCGCGACATGGATCGGTTGTTATGGACCAACAGGCATCAATGGCATTGTGGATCAGATTGAACAGGCATTGTTGGCTTGAGAGGGAGTTATGATTGAGACTCCCCCTATTTACCATATATTCAGAATTCATTGAATTAGTGGAGAGCTTCTTCAAACAGAGACGTATCATAATTGAGACCAAAGTCTACATCAATGTGTGATTAGCGGTCCTTTATTCGTTTTTTGTTGTACCGCAAAGGTATACCTTTGCGGTGAAACTACATTTAGTTGACTTTGTATAGTATCCACTTTGTATAATCAGATTTTTTTGTTAATTTCAAAATATCACTGTAACTTTTGGTGTTTTGCTGCGTTTTTATAGATATTCACCAAGAATGGGAAAATAAGTTTTTTGTGGCGAGTCACTCGTGCATTTTTATGAAAGAGGGGGTGGGTTTGCAATTGATACTCTATGAGTATCCAGCTACACGCCAATTATAATAAGATACGGAGGAATTCAATTGAAAAAAATTGCGAGATTAACACTTTCAGCAGTTTTAGCGTTTACCCTTCTTGTACCTAGCGCGTTTGCAGCGGATTCTACAACGGCGAGTAAAGACATTTTAAATATTGCAAACCAAAAAATTGAAGAACGTATACAGCTAGGACATACGGAATTTGAAGGAGTTACCGCCGGTAAAATTATTGGAATGAAAGATGAGAATGAAGAAATCACTAAATCTCTTGTAGTTTTACAAAGAGAAAGCGGCATAGCGGGATATTTTATTATTGATAATAACTCTGGACTTCTCATTGAATTTGCTACGGGAGGTGTCTATCCAGGTCAAGGCGAGGATGAAAACAATCTTTATTACTTTGGCCCACTTTTTTACGCAAACAAAGTTGATAGCAATACATTCGAAGAATTAAGTACAGATCAGACCTTTGAAGCTGATTCATTGCAAGAGATAAAAGTTAACAGGTTGAAAGCAGCAGATATATTGGATCTAGCTCCTTCAAGTGAAAGCCAATCATTAAATAATGATGTTAGTATTAATACAATTATTAATTATGAATATGGTTTTGTTAATGGAGTGCCTGATTATCAACAAAATGATAATACTAGTATGGGTAACGACTGTGTTCCAACGGCTGGTGCCAATGTAATTATGTACTGGCGGAATCAAGGTTATACCAACTTATCATCTAGTGGTTTATGGAAAAATGTTGCGGATCGTTTAGGAGTATTAATGAGCCACAGTGATACCTACGGAGTATATTCTAGTAAAATTGCTCCAGGGATGAACTCATACACTTCTGAGAAGGGTTACTCGAACTTCACTACAACATGGGATTCATCACCAACTTTTAATAAAATGAAATCCGAAGTTAATGCTAAAACTCCTCCATTCTTACGTCTAGTGAACTATGGATATACTCCTGAAGGTTCAGATGGAGGTCATCTAGTAAATTTAGTTGGTTATGAAACATACACAGATACCAGTGACTGGTCGAACCCTCAATATGCAATTGTACATGACAATTGGGCAAGCACTGGGGTTAACGTTTATCTTTTATTAGGGCAGTATGGTTCGGTTACTGATATGTGGAAAATCAAAGAATAAAGAAGTTGTGCTAAGTTAAACGCTGGTTACCCCAGCGTTTTTTTTTAAACATATGGAACAATTCAAATGTAAAATTCGTTTAATGATTAAGGGGGGAATATGATGAAAAAATATTCACTTTACACCTTAAGTTGTGCTTTATTGTTGACTTTGATTCTTAGCGGTTGTCAGATTTCTAGTCAGTCCAATCAGGCGGGAGTAAGCAAGGAACCAAAGGAATTAGAAACCTTCTATCCTGGCGACATTACACAGGTTGATTCTATTGAAATAATGAGTGGCAGTGATGGCACAAAAAAAACAACTACAGATCAAGCACTTATTCAGGAATGGATTGGAAAAGTACGCCACATAAAAATCGTACTTGATCAAGAACAAGAAGATACAACAGGGGTTCTGTTTCATGTCACTATGTTTGAGCAGGGGAAAGAAATGTTATATATGACGCCTACTGATATAAATCACCAGCGGATGCAGCCACAATCAGAGTTAGCAGACCAAATGACTGAGCTTTACAATGCTATAAAATAAGTTGATAATCGCTGGTTGTGAACTAGGAAAAGCTAACATTTAAGCATAATGAAAAGCAACGCTCGTTTAAAAAGACGGGGCGTTGTTTTCTTTACTCATCTAAGGTTGAGAACTTTCAATTTGTTTTTTACTTCTAGGCTCCTTTGAATGCTTCTGTGGCCTAAGCAGTTTATGAGTTGCTCCTAGAAAAGGTGAGACTCGCCTGTCGCCGAGCCGTTGACTATTTTGACTAACCTATATGTTAAAATGATAGTAAGTTGAACAAATACGAATAACAGGAGGTATAACACATGAAATGGCAAGAGGTTAGAGAACTGTTCCCTGACCAATTTGTTCTGGTTTCTATCATTCAATATCATGAGGAAGATAACAAAAAAATTGTAGATGAAGTTGCACCAATTCGCACCGTATCAGAACAAGATGCAAATAAAGAGTTTTTTCGAGTAGAGCCTGGTAACGTTGTATATCATACGTCGAATCAAGACTTTGTGATTCATCTCCGTAAAGATTAGAAGGAGAGACTATGAACGAAAAAGCTAAAGGGAAATTAAAAAAGCAATTCCTACTCATCGTTTTATTTGTTTTTATAATTGGAATTCAATTAGCTACCAGATACTTTGTATATCATCCTCCTGCATGGACAACTGCATTATCAACATGTAGCTTTATTATATTTTGTATACTGGGCCTTGTAACTTATCTTGATCTCAAGAAACAAGAGCAATTCATAACGATCGGACAAATTGTAGATGTGAAGAAGAATAAAAATATCATAATAGTTAAAGGGTTGGGACGAGGTAATAGCAAAGTTTTAATCAAAGATAGTCCTATTCTGAATATGATGCAGTCAAATGACCTGATTGAAATCACGAGATTAAAATATACAAAAATGATAACGAGAAAAGTGTGTAAGGACCAAGAGATACAACTATGAGCAAGTGGTGGAAGAGTTGTAGTACTTTACATAAAAATAGAGGATGAATTTTGAGATACGTCTAAGGTAGAAGGAGAGAATGTAAATGAACAACATAAACTCTCATAATTGCAACCTAAATATAAGGTATGACCTGCCTGATGAGGTGTGGGCTAAAGTTTCTAAAGTATATGAGCGCATGCCAGGGTGGATTGGTTATAAAAGCGGAATTCCATATTGGTTTGGAACTGAAGAGGATGATGTTTTCATTGAAGCATCCGTTGAGCCTAATGGGGTATCATTTTATGCACAGATGAATAGCGATGTATGGATATCTTGGATAGAAACATTTAAGTTGGAAGCGACAAAAGTGTTGGGTTTTGATGTTGGTGAACCTGAAGATGGATATGTGTGATGAAAGAAGGAAGATAAAAAGAAAAAGTGATAAATTCTATTAGCATTGATGAACGGAATGGGACCACATTTAATGAAGAGATCATTATGAACCCTACATGGGCAGACAGTTTACGTTTTGAGAAAACTCGATGGAGATAAATTTACATTAGTTTTTTTTGAGGTATCAGACACGGGTTCAGCATTAGTTGGAGGCGGACCGGAATATTTTGTAGTGTCTATTACAATGGATGAACATATATTTACGCTTATGAACGATAAGCGGGGAAATAGTGAAATTTCTCTAGTGATTGGTGGTCAGTTGGGAAATTATTGCGATAACATTTGTATAGAATTAATACCCATGCTTGAAGTGCTAAAGTATTTTTATGAAACTGGTAAACTACACGAATCACATCAATGGAAGCAAGAATAATAATTACTGGTCAGTTAGGGTTCTCGGGCTCGTAAACACCAAATGTTATGTGCAATTGTATTAAAAGAGTTGGAGTAGGAGAGCTCAGTGGTGAAGAGGAAATTCAAAAGTCATTTTTTTTATATTGTTCTACTGTCAGTTCCATTTGTAGTATTAGAGATTTTACTTTTATTAAAATATCCTAACACCGGATTAGGCAGGATTATAAGCTTGCCCATGACCTTTTTGGTGAATGGTATGATTATTCTGATCTTAGCTAGTTTAGTTTATTTTTTGCTTAAATACACCGGATTTAAAGTTGTTGGGCGAGTTATTCTAGGATTAACGATATGTTTAACTCTTATCGTAACAGTATGGTTGTATCCGCAGGATTCATCCAAACATATTACAAAAATTATAGTAGAAGATATTAAGAGTTTATGGAGTAAATAAGGAATTTAATTGTGAAACAGATAAAATCAATTTACTAAGATATTGGATGTGACTGTATGAATCATGAACTATTCAATAAAATCAATGGATATTTAGAAGGGGTAAGTAATTTAATTACTCACTTCGGAGGATGTTATGGGCACGAATATCAGTTTATAAAAATTGATTCACCAATAGAACGAGCAATAGAACTTCATAATACTAATAGTAATTTAAAAGATCACAAAGATATTAAATATGTAGGACTAAGCGAATTAGATGATTGGAAGGATGAGATATTTAATATTACCGCAAGATGGTTTTTCTCTTTATTTCGCTTACAAAATTTTGGCGTAAGTGTTGAATATCCGGACACTGATGGAGAAACGCCTGCAGAACTAGATAAAGAGTCAAATAACGTGAG
>NZ_ANHX01000039.1 GCF_000316035.1 Paenibacillus sp. PAMC 26794 | reverse complement strand
AAGAATTCTTTGAAGGGGTCAAATGTTAAAGCTTATAGACTGGTAACAGAGGTTGAATGTAAAGATGAGTTTGATTGGGAACAGATTTATTTTTCGCTAAGTGATGAAGTATTTATCTTAGATCTATATCAGTGGGGTTAATGGACGAATTTGCACTTCTCAGTCTGTTCAATCATCCCTGTTGGTATCTAGTAAACGATTAACAAGCAAGTCCAAAAAATTAAAGGAGTTTCCAAATTGAAGAATCAAAAGCGTTCAATGATTTTACTATTTCTTTTAATAATAGTGGCCCTAAGTGGTTGCATTTCATACAGTGTGAAGGCGGATAAAATTGTTGAGGATGGGTTGATAATAAATTCTATTTCATTTGGACTGGGGGAGAGCGAAGAAGATGCAGGTATTACAGTCGTAACATACAATTTAAATCTACGGAATAGAACCAATAAATCAATAATGTTAAAAACAGTTGAACCGATTATAAGTAAGGAGATTCAGGAGCGATTAATTGATAGAGACATTAAATTGGACATAAATGAGAAAATTGATGGTGATACTTCAGAAGAACTGACAGGTACTTTTAAATTAGATACAAAAGAGCTTGATAAAGAAGGAATAATCAAGTTAAACATTGATGTTAAAGAATTTAATATAGCATTTGAACAAGTTATAGGAATGAATGAAGTAAATAACTAATTTGAGATGACTTTAAGAAATTATATCTAACAAAGAGGTGTATCTTTATGGAAAGAAAAAAAGATGATAACAATCAGCTGGGTGTAATTCCAGAGCACCATAGCCCTGTTCGACATATGCTTAATGAAGCAAATGGACTACCGAACAGTCAATTTATAGACAGTTTTAAGAAAGCTCTGGATACTCCAGATGCATATGTAATTATGGAGGACAGATCTATTTGTCTTGCCCTATGAAACTAGTAAACTGTAGTAAAGAGACATTACATACTCTATTAAAAGATTTAGATACCATTGCATGGGACTGTAATGATGGAGAAGGCCAAGGACTATATTACGAAAAACTCTTTCCTGGTGATGGGATCGGTGGAGGTATGGGGGGAGGAGATGTTGAGGAAGGACTATGGATTCATGAAGAATTTATAGATTTACAATTATATGATGAAATTCATGAAGTCATATCAGGCAATAAAGAAAGAATAACAAAGTAATAAAATGAATGAATCATAAGGCCCATCAACATCGGATAACAAAGTGTTCATGTGGATGGGCAAACTGTTGAAGTACTGCATACAGAGAAAAAGGAATATGTGAGGTGAGTTATGGGCGTAAGAAAAAAATATAAACGTAAAATCGTTCGCTCCAATCGATTGTTTTATTGGTATGTTGAACCGGATATTGACGATGAAGGAATAATCAAATTACATATCGTTTCTGAGGATAAGAAGTTAATCGTCACTTATGAAGTGGGACAACACAGTATTAAGAACAAGCCCCCATATATAGTCATCATCGGAGAAGAATTCGAAGGCTGGACAACAGAATATATAGGATACAGAAGAGTACTAACACCGAAATGGAGCGATGAGATCATCACGCCAAAATTGATAGGTGAAATCATTGATTGGTGCCTCTTGAAAGATAAAGAAATAAACATCGTTAATTGGAAAGGTGAAATTCTCCGACCTCTCTCCTGAATGGAGTGTAATTGCATTTGAAAATAATTTGGAGCCACGTGGATTCTTTTGAAAACGCATACGTGAAAACAAGAGATGAAATTAACATTTCATATAAAAGGAGAGAAGCTAATGCAGATGATTCGTGGACATCACACGGTAAACAAAGTAATCGCTTGTGTTCTGTCATTCATATTTATCATTATGGCAATAGTGGTACCTGCCCACGCTGAAGAGAAACAGGTTGAGACTACACCATCCAGGATCCCTTTATCCAATTTAGAGGAGACGATTGATGCTTATGTAGCCTCGTATGAGAAGTATACCGCTGCCGTTTCGGTTGTGGCTATCAAAGACGGTGAAACTATTGTGAATAAGGCATATGGTTATGCAGATATTGAGAATCAGCGAAAGGCGGATACCTCTACCGTTTTTGAATGGGCTTCCATCTCTAAATTGTTGGTCTATACGAGTGTGATGCAGCTTGTCGAACAAGGAAAGCTTGATCTGGAGACGGATATCCAAGAATATCTGCCAGAGGGATTCTTCAAAAAGCTGAAATACGATGATCCAATTACCCTATTGAACCTGATGCATCACAATGCGGGTTGGGAAGATCAGACAGCGGCCGAGGTGTTTTATTACTCTGAGGATGAAACGTTAGAATTAGGAGAAACGTTGCGTAAAAATGAGCCGAAACAGATTTATAAACCAAATAGCATAGTGGGTTATTCGAACTACGGCGTTGGTCTAGCCGGTTACATCGTGGAAGAGATAAGTGGCCAACCTTTTTATGAGTATGTCAATCAACATATTTTCGAACCGCTTCATATGAACGACACTTCAATTCATCCAACGGGGCAGGATCATCCAGACCTAGTACAAAGAAGGAATGAGATTGAAGGGTATACAAAAGATTTAAAACTGATCCCTGAGAACAGAGTATACGTAACGTTTTATCCTACAGGGGCAGCGATTGGGACAGCAGAAGATTTAGGCAAATTCCTTGCAGCGTTGATGCCTGTGGATGATAACAATGTATTATTTAAGAACAGGGATACATTAAACGAAATGTTGTCAACAAGTCTATATTATGACGGGACTTCTACTCCGCGATTTGCGCATGGGTTCGTTGAGATGGAATACTGGGTGCCTACACTGATGCACGAGGGGAATTTGAAAGCATTCTCCAGCAAACTTGTCTTTGATCCCGAATCTAAATTTGGGATGGTGGTCATGACAAACCAGTCTTTTGAAGAAATTTATTATTATGGACTTATTAAAGAAATTTTCGGTGATAACGCCAATTCTAATATAGTTACTTCGGAGGGGGGGGGATATTTTCAATCCGCACGACGGGCAGCATTTAGATTTACTAATTTATTTACGGCCCTTGATATCAGGAAATTCACAAAAGCTGAATTAAGTAGTTCTTATAATGTTGTCGAGCATGATGGGGTTGTTGATAAAATTTCCTTTACTCCTTACATTGATTACTTGCCTGTTTCGAATGCAAAGGTGAACTTGATAAAGATATCTTTTGTTCCTGCTGTGCTTGCCGCCATTTTCAGTTTATTTGCTTTGCTCGGTTATGTAATCCGGATGCTTCTTAACAAACGAAATAAACGAGGAAAGCCTACCACCAATTTTAATAAATATCATCTTGCAATTAACCTTGCAGGTGTGGCACTCCTTCTTAATCTTTTCATCTTACAAACGAAGTTGAGGTTTCCAAATTATCCTGCTTATTCTTCGATACGCATCAATTTAATGTTTAACCTACTATATGTGGTTCTAGCAGTGGCGTATCTTTGCTTGCTTATCTACAAACTGCGGAAGAACAGTTACAGCAAAAAGCAAAAGGTGATGTGCATCTTGTCTAGCATCTCGGCTTTTATCTTGGCTGCTTTTATTGTGGGATGGAATTTGTATGTTTAGAGTGCCAAACGCTGGATGTAGATATTCCAAGCAATACAATGGCTCGGCGGATGACGCCTATATATCACTGATATATTAAATGGGGTCAATTAAAAGGAGTAAAGGCAGCAGTTCCTTATCGGGGGCTGCTGTCTTTGTGTTAGTGCGTCTTTTGGCAACTTGTGCCTCGGCATATTGAAGGGTTGTTAATCTCATTAAGGAGTCGGTCTAAGTACAGGGTGAGGACCTTGCCGATTAACTCGATTTAATCAATCACAGACCACGAAAATGCTTGGGTTGGGGAACCACTCTCGAATCTTTCACAAAGTTATTATCGCGCTTGGCTTAACAATCTGTCATATATAAAACTTTAACTCTATTCTGCCGATATTATTAATATTATCTGGAAAGAGGGGAATAGAATGTTAGAAAATCTCAGCAGCTATCAAACTTATATAGCTTTCCTAACTCCTGTGTTAATCGTAATTATTTCAGGGACTTTGTTATTGCTTACAAATAAGCATGAAAGAGTTTTATTATCTCCAAGAAAAAATCTCTATCGAATAATAGTGAAGATTAGTGCTTTATCCGCAATTGGAACAGTTATTGCTCTATTTTTTATTTTGCTTGGAGATACCTTTCTTAGTGACAGCACCTTTAAATTCACATTGCCTTATATCCTTTTTGTTTTTGTGGTGTACTTTGTCGTCATGTCATTCTTTAATGGATGGATTGAAAAGAGAGAGGCAATATATCACTGGGTTTATCTTGAAAAATATAATTATGAACCGCTAATGATACATAAAGTTACTTTTAATAATAAATTGATGCTAACATCTGTACCTTCACTTACTGATGATATTCACGAAGTTGGTCACATCGTCGTTGAAGATATTTCAATTTTATACGATGTGAAGGTTCACTTTATAGGGCCTAAAGTTTACAGAAAAATCATTTTCAAACGACCTAAACTATCAGATGTTATTAATGCAATTCAAGATAAGAACCCACACAAAACGGACGAGTGATCACTTTTCTCTTTAAAGTGCTAACGCCTATCTGATTAATTTTAAATCTAAAAACGTTCATGGATATTTAATTCAAGAACTGACACGTATCTATGTGGTCTGCACTCAACACTCTGAATACTTTCAAAATCGGTTACTGAATATGCTCCACTCTTGCTAAACCTGCTTTTTAAATAATTATCTGTTCCTTAAATGGCGAAATATTAAATATTAAGGAGGAAATTGGAATGATGAATGTAACAACGTTTCTAAGCTTGTTAGGTGCAACATCTTTAATCGCCCTATTTGGTATAATGATTAAATCTTTTGCTATGATTAAGACATCAACATTTGAAAAGATCATAATGAATGATCAACAAAGAATAACTAGAGGAGTTCTAATAGTTTTATATTTAACATTAATTAATGCTGTTGCTTTTAGTAGCTGGATTTTCTTTTTCAGAAATCCTTTAAGTTGGAATTATATTATAATTCAGTTTTTTATCATGGTAGTTTTAGGCATAATTATTTTCACTAGTACAATGTACCCTTCAATAGTGAAAATGAAGTATAACTATTTTTTAAGGTTGGAAAATAGGAAGTACTACATTATAAAAAGCACTTCTACTGGGGAAATAATATTAAGTACAGACCCAAAACTTTATTCAGAGATACTTTTAATAAAGAGAGAAGACTTGTATAATAAGACAATTTCTCAAGAGCGATCTACTTAGTTGTAGGTCGTATTTTTTTATTCTAGCAACAAAATAGTGAATATCTAAGCGGATTAAAAAAAGGTAATACTAATATTGAATTTTAAAGAATCACAACATTTAAAACTCAGTAGTTCAAAACTTCTATTACTTTCTAAATAATAAACGGAGCCGCTTAGTGGTGGTCTTCTCTCCACATGTAATTACATTAGGATATATTCCCATATAATTTATCCAAAATAAAAAAAAAGCTTGTTAAGGCTGCTAGTATTACTATCTCTACTGTTGGAGTCTCAACCCCTAATTATGACCTCGTTACAATGAAAGAGACAACTAAGATAAGCGCATATATCCATATAACTGTAAATTAATCGCACAACCAGGTTATTATGATACCTGGGGAATACAGGCATGTTGTATAATCCTTGATTATCAATACGGATGTTTTACCAGCAGCAGCTCCTGGAGTAGGGACTTTGAGTGCCAATACTCGAATTTCAATGAATGCTACAATAGCTCACGAGATCGTTGGACATTATGAGGCTTCGATTGCAGGTAGAGCGTTCCCGCTTTATGATCTTCCTCCTGAAGTCATCAAAAAGAACTATGCTCTTAATGAGGCTCAGGCAAGTATCCGGGCAGCAAGGTTTGCTCCTGAACTCAATTCTACTGAACGGTATGCTTTATTGAGAGATACGATGGTTAGACTTCGTAATGCCGATCTCAGAGTGCGAGATGTCAAAGGCGAGCTATTCATAGATCAGAGATAAGGAGGCCACCGAATGGAAACTAAAATGCTGTTTGGCGTGGGGTTAGTCTTCGATACACCGGAATTCGGAACCATCGTCATGGGGGCCAAAGAAGAGTTGGATGAACTACTTCCTTCAACAATCAAAGAGATGATCGGTAAACAAGATTATCATCAAAAAAAACGGATGGGGAAGAGCAAATATTTGAAGTTGTTTCTACTCAAATTAACCATTCTATAGCCGGTAAAAAAATATCGGTATATGTTTGGGTAAAAGTATATCCCCAGACGAAATACCTGCGGGTTCAATCGACTACTGTTATCCATGAGGACAAATTGACAGTAGGTATGCTTTGTTGAAGCTACATGGAGTGGCAGTTTTTTGTTTGCACTTGCTGTGCCCATCTTTACTTTTGAAGATCATATATGTTCCGAAAGCATCGGAAGGTCATCTGATTCCCTTTTTGGATGAGGATAGCC
>NZ_ANHX01000038.1 GCF_000316035.1 Paenibacillus sp. PAMC 26794 | reverse complement strand
TTTTATTTCTACAAAATTGCGGAGAAAGACATAGACTCAAACAAAGGAGAGTTTCCTATGAACGATGATACTACAACGGAAAAGAAGATCACCATAACTAAAGGTTCTACTCATTCATTGCATATTCGTTGCCCCTATAACCCTGCATATATTCAGCGCATTCGCCAGATTACGGGCAGAAAGTGGGAACCCAAACAGAAAATGTGGATCATACCCTACACTATTGCGGCCATCCAGGAGTTTACGAGCCAGTTTGATCCAGATGAAGTTCAGATTACCCCGGAGTTGTGGGTTGACAATGAAGAACTGCAGCAATGGAAAGCTAATAGGGGAAACAACCACTGGAGCAAAGAACCGTTACAGAAGGCGCTAAAGTTACGAGGATATAGTCGCAAAACGATCAAAGCGTATTGTAATCAGGTCGAGCGTTTTCTAAGCAGCCCTAGCTTTAAAGATACGGATGTCACTACTTCTAATGTTCAGATGTATTGTTTAGGTTTGCTGGAACGGGGAATTTCCCATTCAAGCGTGAATCAGACCATTAGCGCGCTCCGCTTCTATTGCAAACATGTGCTCCATCATCCTACGGATATCCAGATATTCGTCCCAAGAAGCAGACCAAGCTTCCACAAGTGATGTCCGAAAAGGAAGTTGCACAATTACTCAAATCCGTAACCAATCCTAAACATAAGACCATATTGTTTCTGACCTATTCTTCCGGGCTTCGTGTAGGTGAAGTTGTGCGTCTGTGTTGCACCGATCTGGATATTGAAAGGCAGACACTCATTGTGCGACAGGGAAAGGGTCAAAAGGATCGGAGAACGCTTCTTTCAAGCCTTCCCTGGGATATAGTGCAGAAATACATAGATGAATATAGACCCAATCGTTGGCTGTTTCCGGGCAATCTTCTGATCGACATCTTACTGAGCGGAGCGTACAGAAGGTTTTTGAAGAAGCTAGACAACGCGCAGGAATTGTGAAAAAGGTAAGTATTCATGCGCTGAGACACTCCTTCGTCACTCATTTACTGGAAAACGGGACAGACCTGCGCTACATTCAGGAGCTACTTGGTCACACGAGTGCACTAACAACTCAGCGATATACGCATGTTAG
>NZ_ANHX01000037.1 GCF_000316035.1 Paenibacillus sp. PAMC 26794 | reverse complement strand
GGTTATCATATACGTAGTTCACATATCATGCAGGATGTGTGGTATTTACGAAGTACATAAATTAGATGTTAGATGAAATTAACATAAGGAGATTGTAATGAATAAAAAAGAAGAATTAAAAGAATTTCTAGTGAAGAACTTTGAGAAGCTTAAAAATGATGGATTCTCAGGTGAAAACATCAATCATCCCCCTTTTGAACTGTCTCCTAGAGATTATCTCCAATTTGCAGAGTCTGATCTTAAGGGGAAAGATGACTTAAGCTTAATAAATTGTGTATCAAATATCAAAAGAGCAATGGATTGTCAAATTGATACCTTTTTTTACTCATACAATCTTTTTGAATTTTTTAAAAGTAAAAGACTTGGCATGGATAAGAAATTAGAATTTCTTAAAAAGGCAAGTGTGTTCAATTCAGGGTCTTTATCAAGATTGAATGCTATTAGAAATAAGATGGAGCATGAATTTGTTGTTCCAAAGATTCAAGATATAGAATTATATTTTGATTTAGTTTCTGCTTTTGTATCAGTCCTCGAAAATAATATTTTAATGTTAGAAATTTATGCTGAATCAACATGGTATATAAAAGAAAATGGAGAATTTTTCAGGTTTGAAATTCAGTATTCTATTAATGAACCTCAAATAATGGTGAGTTGGGGTAAAAAAGGAGAAGATCGAACAATCCTTGAATCAAGCATAAATAATATTGAAGAGTTTTCGTTCTTTTTAAAAGTTTTTTTCTTAATATCAAAAACTTATATTTATAGAAGCAAGAAGTACATCATATCTCAACTAGTTGATTAGTGCATTCAAAGAGAATATTAACATCATCTAACATAATATTCACGCT
>NZ_ANHX01000036.1 GCF_000316035.1 Paenibacillus sp. PAMC 26794 | reverse complement strand
AGGAACGTTATCCGAAACTACTGAAAAACTACCTTAAAAATTAAAGACTATTTAAAGAGATATTAATATTGAGGAGAGAATTATTATGGAAATATCAAAATTGTATTTGAAGAATTTTAGGAGTTTCGGTAAAGAGGGGAGAATTATATCTTTGAATAAACTTTCTGGTTTTGTAGGAGAGAATTCTTCGGGTAAGACCGCACTAATACATGGGTTAGTTAAGCTTTTTGGAGTTTCTTCGCATGATCGGACATTAGAAAAATCAGATTTCCATATTCCTAAGCAATCCCTTGTTGAGTCTATCAAGGAACTTGAATTATCAATTGAAGCTCGAATTGATTTTCCTGAATTAGCTGATAATGAGTTGGATGAGCAAAGTATAACTAGTATTCCACCATTTTTTAACCAACTAGTAGTACGTTCCCCTGCTGAAGCCCCTTATCTACGTGTTAGGTTAGTAGGGAAATGGGCTGCTGATAATACTCCAGAAGGGGAAATAGAGCAACGTTTGTATTTTATAACTGTAGCAGAAGGAATTACAGAAACAGAAGAGGATCTGGTCCCAGTCACACCGCATCAACGTTCTGCAATACAAGTCTTGTACGTACCTGCAGTCAGGGAACCTTCAACACAATTACGTAATGCTTCTGGAACAATACTATGGAGGATTTTAAATAACATTACTTGGCCAGACGATATTGATGAGACTATAAAGAGCAAAATGGAGCCTGTGAATGAACTATTCAATGAAATTAATGGGGTTTCTCAGATTAGAAGTGTAATTGGTGATGAATGGAAGAAGTACCACAAGGACACTCGATACCAAGATGCCAATTTACAATTTAACAGCTCGACACTAGCTTCAATATTAAGAAAAATTGAGGTATCGTTTTCTCCCACTCATGAGCTAGGTGAGTATAGTGTTGATAAATTGGGTGATGGGCTAAGATCTTTATTCTATTTATCTCTAGTATCATCGCTACTTGAAGCGGAAGTTAAAATTACAGGAAAATCAAATGCTTCTTTAACTCTCCTTGCTGTAGAGGAGCCAGAGAATCATATATCGCCGCATCTACTAGGCAGAGTGATGGAGAATCTAAGAAATATCTCTAAGAAGAGTAACGCCCAAGTTGTATTGACATCACACAGTGCTTCAATTATTAAACGTGTTAATCCAGAGAATCTGGCTCATTTGAGAATTGATCCTAATAGTTATACCACAGTTGTAAAGAAAGTTACTTTACCGGAAAAGACATCAGAAGCATATACCTATATAAAGGAAGCTGTTAAAGCCTACCCTGAAATTTATTTTTCACGGTTAGTAATTTTAGGAGAAGGGGATTCTGAGGAAATCGTAATTCCGAGAGTTTTGGAAGTTAATAATATTTACGTTGATGATTATGGAATATCGATTGTTCCTTTGGGTGGCAGACACGTTAATCATATGTGGAAGCTACTGAATGAGTTAGATATTCCTCATATTACATTACTGGATCTAGATCGCGAACGCGGTGGTGGAGGTTGGAGTCGTATCAAATATGCGATCAAGCAGTTAATGCTTAATGGACGAAACCGTGATGAATTATTAGGAGTATGGTATGGAGAGAATAAGAAAATTTTGAGTGATGATGATCTTGAAGAATTTGATAACTATTCTATGGACCCCGAATGGTTAAAATCAATGGATAACCTTTGGATAAAAAGACTGATGGAAGACAACTATAATGTTTTCTTTTCTTCACCTATGGATTTGGATTTTCTTATGTTAGAAACATTCCCAAAAGCCTATAAAGGGACAGTACCTAAAGGACCGAATATTCCAGATAAAATTAAACAACCGCAGAGTTATGATAAGAAGGTTAAAGGAGGAATTGTGTCTGCATTAAAAAATGAAAATGCAATAGGTTATACCTATACACCAGAACAACATGAGCTAATGGTTTGGTATAATACTCTATTTCTTGGAAGAAGCAAACCGAGCACACATATCGAGGCTTTAATAAAAATAACTGATGAAGATTTAGTGAGAGATATGCCAGAAGTTTTTAAACGCATTGTACAGCGGACTAATGAGATACTTGAAAGGAATACATGAAAATATGTTATATACTAAACCCGAAGAGTGGACTCCAGCAGATGGATTTACACTAGAACCAGCTGCAGATATAGCTGTAAGACAGGAGTTTAATAATCTTATTTTAGCAGGTCCTGGGGCAGGTAAAACGGAATTACTTGCACAACGTGCTTGTTTTCTTTTACAGACCAATTTATGTCCTTCGCCTCAAAAAATATTAGCGATCAGTTTTAAAGCGGATGCTGCAGAGAATCTAAAGAAAAGAGTTGAATTAAGATGTGGTAAGGAACTAGCAGCACGTTTTGAATCAAGAACGTTTGATTCATTTGCCAAGCAATTATTAGATCGTTTCAGGTTGGGTATACCAGAAATGTATCGACCAGAAAAGGATTACCGTTTGGTACTTAGTTCTAGAGAAGTACGTGATATTGCTACCAGTTATATTACTGAACGACATCCTAACCTGCCTAATTGGCAACATGAAATTAATTTTAATGTATTGTATAAGCGATTGTCTGAAGATAATTTACCTATATTCGAAGACGGACAAGACATTTACTCTTGGATTCTTGTAAGGCTCTGGGATATTCTAGTTCACGGTAAAGGAGAGCTTGAAAGTACATTAACATTTCCCATGATTTCAAAGCTTTCTGATTATTTATTGAAAGTTAATCCTCTGATAAATAAGGCACTTAGATTAACATACAGTCATGTTTTTCTTGATGAATTTCAAGACACAACTTATTTACAATATGAATTAGTAAAGACGATTTTTTTAGGAAAGTCTACAATAATGACAAGTGTAGGAGATGACAAACAAAGAATTATGGGTTGGGCTGGGGCGCTTTCGGATGCTTTTGAGCAATTTAGACATGACTTTAAAGCTGAACAAATTGAGTTAACAGAAAATCATAGGTCGGCACCAAGACTTATTGAAATCCAGAATGTTCTAGCTAAAATAATAAATCAAAATGCTACAGACGCTAAAGTATCTGCGAAACATAGCAACCAAGAGGGACTATGTCAAGTTTGGAATTTCCAGACTCATTTACATGAAGCCAACTTTGTTGCTAAGAGCATAGCAAATCGAATTCGTCAACAAAATATTTCTCCACGAGATATTTGTATCCTTGTAAAACAACAAGAGCAGGTATACAGCAACGCTTTAATAAATGAGTTGGAACTACAAGGGATACATGCACGAATAGAAAAGGAATATCAGGATTTAATAGCAGAGGATTGTGTTCAATTAATTATTGACTTCATAAGATTGGCGACAGGAGAAAAAACTCCTGATTCTTGGACTAGAATATCAGAAGTGCTAATCTTTGTGAATGGTTATGACATAGAACTGGATCATATTAAGATATTGAATATGGAATCTAATTTAAATAAGCATATATTACAATTGAAAAATGATTTAAAACAACTTTCAGACGATAAAGAAATTTGTAAACAAGACATGAATGAAATTGTAGAAAGAATTTTCAGATTTGTAGGATTGGAAAAAATATTTCGCTTACATCCTAAATATGCAAGAGGAAATTATTTTGAAAGAATAACCAAAGATGCAGTGGAAAAACTAACTACTTCTTATTTGAAACATTCAAATTGGAATAATGGCATCTCTGATTTCTTAGGGCTATTTAGCGTACCTATTATGACAATTCATAAAAGTAAGGGACTAGAATACGATACAGTGATTTTTTTAGGATTGGAAGACGATGCCTTTTGGAGTTTTAACACTCAGAGACGTGAAGATATGTGTGCATTTTTTGTTGCTCTGTCGAGGGCAAAAAAACAATGTTTCTTTACATTTAGTGCTTCTAGAGAAATACTGCGATTCAGAGATCTTCAAGTAAGAAGACAGTCCAATAGTAACATTTCGTCATTATATGAAATATTACAGAATGCTAATGTTGAGATTTTGAATGTAAATAATGAGTAAGTAGCACAATAATTTAATCTAGCCTGATACATTATTTGAA
>NZ_ANHX01000035.1 GCF_000316035.1 Paenibacillus sp. PAMC 26794 | reverse complement strand
TTACTGCTGTATTCTCTGTAGGAGGTGCCGGAGCAATCATCTTAGGTGTTTCAAATTGGCTAGGAAAAATATGGGCTACTCGTATTCAAGAGAAAGATAGAAAGAATTATCAAGAAGATCTTGAAAAATTAAAGGCTAGTTACTTAAACGATTTAGAAGCCAAAAAAGCGGAACTTGAAAAATCCAAAATATTATTTGCTCGGTATTCTGAACATCAATTTAAGTTGTATAACGACTTATATAGATCGTTATACGAATTGAAAATTGTTGCAGATAGACTTTGGGAAAGAGCTGGAAGAGCCACACTTCAAGATTTTTCGAAGCAGCTAAGTAAAACAAAAGAAACTTTAGAAAAAAGCATGTTATTAATTGAGGATAGGCATTATGAAAGGTTATCTGAATTATTAGATAAGTTTTCGGAATATAAGATTGGAAAAGAAAAACTCATTGATTTACGAAATCGTCCTACTAGTAACTTTAGAGATGAAGAAGCTATTAGAGATGTAATAAGAAATAATAGCAAGTATAAAGAAGAATATTCAGATCTTATAAAACAAATCGGTATTTTATTTAAAAGGCAGATTAAATTAGTAGAGGATTAAACGGACATCTTCTAACATAATATTCACGCTGCGGACATTCGTCCTTGGTCTGGCATTCGCCAGACACTCGACATACGTCGAGTCGTGAATACAGGAACGTTAGGCGAAATTGAACTTAAGGAGTAAACCCATGACAAGAATTAATGAAAACCTGTATACCAATAATATTGTTATCGAATTTCTTAAATCCAAAGGATATACAAGAGACTCTATTCTTCAAGAAGTCTCCATTTCAACCGATCCCACACAAAGATTATTTGCGGATATAATTCTCATGAATGAATCCAATAAGGACTATTTAGCTATTATAGAGGTTAAACGAATCATAAAACCTGGCAGTCTGGAATCAGCTAAACGCCAAATTCATCGATATATACATGCCCTAAGTCATTTAAATATTCCAGGTTACATTTTTGCTTTTGACCAGAACAATAATATGAACATATATTCTCTTAATAAAGATGGAATATGGAATGAAATTGATGACGAACACTTTCCAAACTATACTTCATTAACTACCATTGAAGAAAAGAAACGTGAATTAAAGCAGACAATTAAGAAGAAAAGAAACGTGGATATATTCTTAATGATTTGTATTATTGCTGCAGTAATTACCTAGTATTCTTTTGATAT
>NZ_ANHX01000034.1 GCF_000316035.1 Paenibacillus sp. PAMC 26794 | reverse complement strand
CCTTGGCCCGGCATTCGCCGGCCACCCGACATGCGTCGGGTCGTGAATACGGGAACGTTATCTGAAATACACTAATTGAGAGAGAATACAATAAATGAAAGCTATTTTTACAGTAGACAATGTTAAATGGGTCATTGGGATCATTGTACCTGTTATTGTCACAGTTTCTGGTTGGACTTATGTCTATAGACTTGGACAGAAAAACATAAGAAGGGATAAACGAATAACTACTTACATTAATACATTTAATTTTATTAAAGATCCAATAAATGATGCAATTCAGAAATATTCAAAACTATCAATATATTTATTTGTAACATATACACGTATCCAGCAATTAACCAAGGATAACTTGTTACTTGAAGCAAACAAAAATTTTTTATTAGAGTCGTATAATAATAGAGAGTTTGAATTACTGAAAAACGAAGCAAGTGAGGCATTTCTCAAATTCTCATATTCCTGGGAACAATATGAAATCGTATTGCTTCCTTTAGTAAAACAGCGACATGCCTTACAAGAAGAATTCACCGAGCTCATTGAGATTTCTGCTAACGCACATACAAAATACTTCACATTTTTTTATTGTCTAGATCAAGGAATAGAAGTTACAGAAGCATCCAAAGAAAAACTGATAACAATACTTGAGAACTTTCATAATAAGAGCCTTGATTTTTGTGCATGTATTAGAAATGTGAATATTAATTTACCGAATTTTGTCTTTTATGATCTGTTGGGTCAAACGGTTGAAAAGCGCATGGTAATTGATTCAAAATACTTAACAATAGACACAATGATGGAGAAACATAAATTGTAGGTTGCTCAAAGATGTAGTGTCCTTCAGATAACAAAGTATCTACGCTACGGGCCGTTCGGTCCTTGGTCTGTAGAAGTGATCCGGGTAGCGATTTCGGTAGACAACCCAGCGAGGCTAAGTCCATCGGACCCGGTCGCGTTGCTCCCTTAAGCCTCTCGGATTCGTAGATACAGTAACGTTATAGGAAATCAACTAAAATTAAAAATT
>NZ_ANHX01000033.1 GCF_000316035.1 Paenibacillus sp. PAMC 26794 | reverse complement strand
TTAAAAATTAGAAATCTCTAAAATACGTTTAGAAAGAATAGGAGAAGATTAAGTTGTTGTTTGCTCAATTGGCTAATAAATATCAGTTACATTTTAAATCGGGGTCAATCAACGAAATTCCAGGAGTTGCTATTTTCAATACATCTTGTACTAATCGATATTTTTTAGAGAAACGTTGGGAACAAGGTGGAAATATTTTAACTGCAATTATGATGAATCCAAGCAGAGCTTCACACGATGAAACTGATAAAACAGTTGATCAATTAATCAGTGTCGCGAAAATGCAAAATTGCCACGCATTATTTGTTGTTAATATCTCTAGTCATATTCAAGGTACAAGTAGTAAAACTAAAAATTCACATTTTGATTATGAAGCAATTAATTGGTTGTTTGTTGCTAACGCTATTTTAGAAGCTAAAGTCGTTTTCCTTGGATGGGGTATGAAAGGGCAAAATGGGATCAATAAACAACAAAAATTGTACCCTGCTATAGTAAAGACTTTTGAGGCTTCGATAGATAAATTGTATAGTTATGAAGTATTAAAATCGTTAGATAAGAAATTTATTAAAAACCCTCTTTATTATGTACCTCATCCACGACCTCAGAGACAGAAGGATAAATATAAAAACACATCAATTTAAAATATTAGTAGTGATGAATTTGTATGCTTATTTTCTAGATAATTAAGCTAGCTTTAATTTAAATAAAACTAATGCTTGCAAGTAGTTCAAAGAAGACGTTGACATCCTATAACATAATATTCACGCTGCGGACATTCGTCCTTGGTCCAGCATTCGCTGGACACCCGACATACGTCGGGTCGTGAATACGGGAACGTTATATGAAATCAGCAAACCGATAAATAAAGGATGATGTAGATATGAGAGAAAGAAAATATTATTCTCAAAGACAAGGTGATGTAAAACCTCTGGTATTGAAACTGGCTTTTAAGGCAGTTTATGAATCTTTTGAAGAAAGGTATTATTTTATCGATTTTTTAGGGGAAAGAATATTTGAAGAGGGTGGAATAATTGGTAATAGCTTCGAAGCTTTTTGTATGCGTCAAATAAATCGAAATATCAAGCACCCAAGGAACTCATCACTTTATAAGGAAGAAGACAGTTTTGATGTAATAGAACTCTTGCACGAATATATAAATTACCCTCTAGTTACTATAAAAGAAAATTATTTTGGTAGAGAAGAAGCGACTTCAATTCCTGAAAAAAAATCGATTGCTCCAAAAGAATTCCGAGATGAAATAAATGTATTTCTTGAACAGTACTCTAATGGTTGGGAACTTTCTAATGATGGCTATATCAGAAACACAGTAGAAGAAGGCTTTAGAAGCCTAGTCGATAATACAGCGATTTATGGGGATGAAGATAATATAGATAATAAAATTCGTCGTGCTAAAGAATTATATTTAAAACATGGATCTAGTAAAGAAGATAAGAAGTCAGCAGTAAGAGAAATCGGAGATGCTCTGGAATTTATACGAGATGATTTGAAAGAGAAAGTCGGAAAAAATGAAGCGGATCTTTTTAATATACTAAACAATTTTGGAATAAGACATAATAATGTGTCTCAAAAAAATAGCTATAATTATGATGTTTATCTTCCTTGGATGTTCTACACGTTTCTTTCAACATATGATGCTTATGTGAAGTTAAAGAATCGGAACTAAGGTCAAATTAAAGCTGACATCCTATAACATAATATTCAAGCATCCGCTCCGATGGAGCCTGGGTCTGTGTGGTGGATTTCGGAGAGGGATTTTAGCAGACAACTCCGTTGGGGTTCATGAATACAGGAACGTTATATGAGAGAGCGAAGAATCAAGAAAGGAGTTCTTTTATGTTTAATGTAGACGAAACTGCATATTTAAAATACAAAAGAAAAAGGAAATTTCAGGACAATTTATTGGATGTGGCGAAATTATATAATAAGTTTGGAAAATCGTATGATTCAATTATGTTTACATTAAACGAACATTTAAAATACTTTCCATTGTTAGATTCATGGCGGAGAGAAATTTGTTTTTCCTGGGACACTTGTAGGCAGTCTTTAATATGTGCAACTGCTACCTACGAAGAAAAAATCAAAAATAAGTATCAAACTAAAAGACAAACCAAAGAAAGAATTTACTATACAAATATCACAGAGTATTATCTCGAAAATACATTATATAGATTGTTTAGTATTTTAGATAAACTTTCACATGCATTAAATTTAGTTCTTAATCTTGGATTTAAAGAAAGGGATGTTTCTTTTCCTAGAGTAAGAGATAAGCTAATCAATACTTATCCACAACATAGAATTATTCCAATAATTGAAATGTTTGAATCTAGGGAAAGTCTACACAAGATACTGAGAGAAACAAGAAATGCTATGATACATCGAGAGGGACCATTAGATTCGAGTCTTTCTTTTGAACAAGTGACGTTTGAAGTACCTGAAGGATTTAATGAAAAAGGTTATGTATCTGCTGTAATCCCTATATTAAATAAACCTAAATTAACGTTGGAAGAACTCTATGAAGTGGTTCACGAATATTATGAGATTTCAACTAGATTGATAAATTTTACTCTTATTTTGCTTCTTCTAGAGATTTCAGAAAAATATGAGAAAGAACTAATGATCTTCAGGGATACTGTGTAAAAAATTAGTAATGTATATTTGAAAGTAAGTCATAACATCGTCATATAACAAGATATTAACGCATCGGACATGCGCTCTCTGTCGCCAAGATGGAGTTCGGAAAAGTTTGATCAGGAGACAACTCTGCACCACCTAACAGCGTCGCGACCGGTCTTTAAGGTGGTGAGGGTCCGTGAATACAAAACCTTAAGCGAAAATACTGAATATTTATGACAAGCTCTGTTGATGATTTGATTGTTAAAGCTTATACCTACCATCTTAAATATATCATTTTTAGATGATTATTTTAATTAATGGATTTTTATAGCTTTAAATAAAATTAGTTCTTAAAAAAAATAAAAAATTAATTGGAGATAGCGACATTATGAAAAAAGAGGATGTTAATACTCTATCTAAATTTTTAGCATATTTTCAAAATGAAACAGATCGGGGAGCAGCATTAGTTGGGGCTGCAATGGTCGAGTCAAAATTAGAAATACTACTTAATAAAACCTTATTAGATAATTTCTCAAAAGAAGAATTACTAAGTGGTTTTAATTCACCCATAGGAGCATTTAGTTCTAAAATTAAATTATGCCATGCCTTGGGTTGTATTACAGATAAAGAAGCTAGAGAAGCAAATTTGATAAGAAAGATAAGAAATGAATTTTGCACATTAGCTGGATGATATAGCCTTTTCGAATTCACCTATTCGAGATTACTGCTTACAATTAGAAGCGAATACTCAGGAGATATAAAACATGAGAAGCGTTTTCGTTTTTTATTCGTTAATTCAGTTGCTCTATTATCTATAGCTTTATGGCATCACCCTGAACTTGTGAATAAGCATAAAAAAATAGAAGCAAGAGAATGGGAAATGGAATTATAAAATAATAGGAAAAGAGGAAATCTAACAATTACAAATTTAATTATCAGAGCTGAACTTAAAGAATGATTATCACCCTTCGGTTTTTTTTTTTTTGCTGTTTGCTCTAGACTAGGACCAGGGAGAAGTAATGTATTGTAAATTGTATATAAAGGATTTAGTGAAATAAATTGTTAGTGATGGTCAAGGCGCCATATTAATATTCCAACAACCATCAAAAGCGTAAGTAATCTGGCGACGTTAAAAGGTGGCCTTAGTCTAATTTCTCACTGTTCAGTTTCTTCCTCAAGCAAATACCCCACAGAAACCTCCAAAGCCTTTGCAATTACCACTACTTCGTAATCCTGAACAAGACGATATTGCCCCTCCAGACGTGAGAGACTGGTCTGACTGATATCCAAGCCCAGTGTTTGCAGTCTGGCGAGGAATTCTCGTTGTTTGATTCCTTTACTTTTACGGATAGCTACGACTTTGGAGCCGATTATATTTTTGTCGCCAGGTGGTTCTTGTCTATGCTTCATTATGTACACCCCTCATTTCAACCAAATTGTATGAGAAATAATGGTTGTTTTAATGCGGATATCGAATTAAAATGAAATAAACCGATAATCGCATTAAAAATGGCTGCTCACGTCTAGTCTTAACAAGACCTGGCGCAGCTTAGACCCATCAGAGAGGTGGATGTATGAGCCGGTTGCTTGACTTATTGGAAAAGGAACGGCGCAAGCTTAATCAGCTTGGTGAGACATCCTTGAAGCAAGCGATTCCGTTGTGGGACAATCCCGAGGTTCAGGAACAGAGCCGAAGGGTAGATGAACTGGTGGCACGAGTGAGTGAAATGAAGGCGAGACATAACCGAGTTGTACGATGATGAGTGAGGTACATAATGCGCAAGGGAGGATGAGCAATGAATTTTTCACCGTGGTTGGAACAAGCGATTCAGGCGAGGCTAGATGAAGTATCTGCCCAAATCGAACATGATCCTGAATTGAGTCGTGTACGTGAGGAAAAGGACAAAGCGTTCGAAGGATTGTTTGCTGGCAAGGATATCGAGCAAACACCTGAATATGCTGAGTGGGAGAGCCAATACATTGTCAGTAAAGGAATAGAGAATGAGCGGTTATACATGCAAGGGTTAAGAGACGGAATTCAGCTCACTGTATCCTTGCTAGGTCAGTCGATGCCTGAGGAGATTGATACGAAGGCTTGATCCACTAACGCGAACGCATAAGTCAGAGGAAGCGACCTTAATCTCTATCTAAATAAAAACAGCCGAAGCGTATAACTTAACGCTTCGGCTGTTTTTTTAACTCTCTACTTTTCCAAAACCCAGATCTTACTTCCCACTTACCGATTTAAACCAATCATTCACTTCTTGCGTGATCTGATCTCCGCCATTGGATTTCCAGTTGGCGACGAATTGGTCAAAGGCATCAACTGGCAGTTTGCCGTAGATGATTTTGTTGAAGGTTTCCATTTCGGACTGGCGGAGCAGGTTCCATTTGGATACCATGGTTGGTGTTGCAGCGCCAGTGAAATAGTTTTGTTTACGGATGTCGATTTGCGACATAACGACTTTACCTGCATACCAGTTTTCCGGTTTGCGGAATTCGGCCATTTGTTTCTCGTAAGGTGTTTCAGGCTTCTCGCCGTTGGCCAGCTTCACGAGTGTTTTCATGTACAGATCCGGGATACGTGCTGGCCCTGTCAGGAATGGGAATTCGTTGGAGAAGTCTTTGATCTTCTCTTTGTCACTGGTCGGTTGTCCGTCAATGATATCCCAGTCATAACCTTTGGCGAAGCCGTATTCATACTCACTGCCCGCAGCCGGGTTAGCCAGGTTATCGAGCATGTAGTTGTAGTACAGGAAGATGGCTTCTGGATGCTTCGCATCCTTGTTAATCATGATACTGGCGTTCACGCCAGAGTTCTGCCACTTCGTACCGATCTTGCCGTCTGGGCCAGCTGGAACAGGGTAAGCTTTATACTTTGAGCCAGGTACGTTCTTCAGCAGGTCAGGTGCAGGCCAGTCCGGTACCCAGTTTGCGCCAGGCAGAATGCCTGCTTTGCCAGCTGTCCAGCTTTCAGCGGATTTGCCTTCGTCCCACAGAGCGGAGTCAGCGTGGATATAACCTTTATCCATCCATTCAGCCAGCTTGGCAAGGGCTTGTTTGGCACCCGGGTTAACGGAGCCGTACTCGAGATTGCCGTTCGCGTCTTTATTCCATTGCTCTTCGATTGTGCCGTATGCACCGAACAACCAGTCGAGCTGACCCATCCAGGTGTTGGTGTTATTTTTCAGCGAGATCGCCAGAGGGAATACTTTGTCTGGAGACAGACCGTCCGGGTTTTCGTTTTTGAATTTGTCCATGATGTTCTCAAGGTCTGCGATGGTTTTCGGAGCTTCCAGGTTCAGCTTCTCCATCCAGTCCTCGCGGAGCCAGAGCAGTGTATCGTCGTTATCGGTGTACTCCATGATCGGCATGTTGTATTTCTTGCCGTCCTTGGTGAACGGATACCACAGTTCAGGATGTGCTGCTGCGTGATCTTTCAGGGTCTGACTCGCGTACTTGTCGAACAACTCATCGATGGCGATGAATTGACCGGAGTCGATCAATTGATTTGTCAATACCGCATTGGTGGGTACCGTTACGAAATCAGGCAGTTTCTCGCCAGAAGCGATAGCCAGTTGCAGCTTTTGTCTGTATTGATCGTCATTGGCCGGATACCAGGTATCTTTATGCTTCATACCCAGCGTTTCGAGCATCCAGCGATCGTGCACGTTATTTTCTTTGGTATCTCCTTGCACGTATTTCTTCGGCATTAATACCGAACTGAACTCGATGGGTGGATCATATTTTCCTTTGGCAAAAGCAGCTTCTGCTTCAGCTGAGCCGACAGTTCCCGGCGTATTATTACCATTGTCACTGCCTGTCTCGCCACTGCCGCACGCAGTGATCGTGATGAGCGCGATAACCATGAGCAGTGACCACCATGTTTTTTTGAATTTGATCATTGTTCAATCCCCCTACGGTGTATGATCTTTACAGTGTAACTGTACCAATTTGTGCGGGAGTGCATCTATATGAGTTTTTTAGTTTTGATAGGACTCTATTAGTGAATGTGCAAAAAGATCGGTTTTCAGTCATGTTATTTATGCTGGTCTCTGTATTCCTGCGGTGTAACGCCGAACTGGCGCTTGAACACTTTTATAAAATAAGCCGGGTCCATATAACCAATCTCCATGCTGATTTCATACACTTTTTTGGTGGTCGTGACCAGCTTGTGGCAGGCCCGATCCATGCGCAGGCGCGAGATGTAATCACTGATGCCTTCGCCCGTTTCGATCTTATAGATTTTGGACAAATGGGTCGGGTGCAGATTAACATGGTCAGCGAGCACACGCAAAGACACATCCAGATGCAGGTTCTTATCTGTGAAATCCTGAATCTTCTTCACATACTCGGAACGGATGTCCTTGATCTCGTTAGACGTGCCTTCCTTGAGTTTGCCCAGCACACTGAGTGACCATTTCCGCAATTTGCTGATGGTAGCGAAAACTTCCCCACTTTGCAAACCCTCGACATCATTTCCCATTAAAGTGGTCAGAGTCAGCTTGTTCCGGTGGGCAATATTGGTGAATGAAGCCGTAATAAGAAAACCTGCCTCCATGCAGTGTTCCCAGGATTCCGACCATTTCTCATCCAGTTCCGC
This sequence comes from Paenibacillus sp. PAMC 26794, assembly GCF_000316035.1. Taxonomy (GTDB): domain Bacteria; phylum Bacillota; class Bacilli; order Paenibacillales; family Paenibacillaceae; genus Paenibacillus. The sequence goes on along the minus strand of NZ_ANHX01000033.1, from coordinate 35,680 downwards.
GCAGACCGCGCGTATTTTCTCTTCCGCTGCATCCCACTGTCCGCTCTCTAGCAAACTAATAAAGGTGGGCGGGGTGTACAGCACGTCGAGTGGACCTTGCGCCGCAGGTGTCTCGACATCGCTGACACGCATGACGAATTCGCGTTCATCGCCAACGATCTGCCGGAAATAAGCGGAAGCCTGACGGAAGCGATCGTAAAGCTGATCCGGAAAGGTGAACCACTCGGTGATAACGATGGAGAGGGAGCCTTTCAGAAATTGTTTTACTTTGGATTGAAGCTGTATCGACAGCTTCTCCAGAATGGTTTCTTTGCCAATATCGCCTTTCCGTTCTTTCAACTGAAGTAAAAACACCAGATATCCGTGCTCCTCCTTGACGCCCCACACTTCCATAAACTCACCCATAATCTCTTCCGCCATATTGATGATCGCATATTCGATCAGGGTCTGATCATTGCTGTCATAGTGTCCGAATTCTTCTTCCAAACGAACCAGCATTAATGCGGCATCCCCGGTATGAAAGGGCAGAGCGTAATTAGCGAGCTTCCGATCCCATTCGGCAGCGGCGATTCGTTGTCCCTGTAAAGCTCCTAGGAGCAGTCGTCCCCGCAAATGGGGGAGATTCTCTCGCAACGTAAACTGCGTTCGTGTCAGTGAACTGACCATTTCCCATTCGTTGTTCAATTGATCGATGGCTTTCTGCACAGCGCCCATTAATTCCTCGTCTGTCGGGGGCTTGAGCAGATAGTCTACGGCTTCAAACTGGATGGCTTTTTTGGCGTAATCAAATTCGGAATACCCGGATAACAGGATACATTTTATTTTTTTGTCCCGGATGCGGATGCGTTCAATTAGTTCAATGCCCGTCATTTCAGGCATCTGAATGTCCGAGATCACGATATCGATGGGGTGCGTGTCGATCATTTGTAGTGCTTCGTGTGCCGAGTATGCTTTATGCACATGTTCGATCCCCAGTGTGTGCCATGGTTTGGTCATGGACAGGTTATCGACCCAGTGTGCTTCATCGTCTACGATCATCATTTGCATGGTGTATTGTCTCCCTTGGTGGTTGAACCCAGACAGCTGTACACTTGCCACTCCGATGACAGAATAACCTTCCGATCGCTGTTACCCCCAGATTTTCTGAATCAATTTTATAAGGTGAAAATCTGGTGATAAAGGCGAACGCTCTGCTTCTTCAGGTTTTTTCTGTCCTCTGCGTTATCGTGTACGTGATCTTGTTCAAAATTAAATCGTCAATTTATTGTTTGTATTAACTTAAATTTGTATCGGTATTACCTTTATCGGAATCTGTGTCCTCTTTTGGTATCTCCCAGATGATTTCGGTTCGGAATCCGCCAAGTGGGGATGGGCCGAATAGGAGGTAGGAATGACTGCCGAACAGGTGCGTGATTCGTTGGTACGTATTCCAAAGGCCGCAGCCCATTTCTTCTTGTAAAGGTTCCTGCATCTTCAAGTTCAGTGCTTCGTATTGTTCTGGGCTTAAGCCAGGACCATCGTCGTCGATGTATATTCTGCCAAAACCATTCAAGCGCTCCCCGGTAATTCGGATTTCCCCGGATGAATAGGACTTCGCCACACCGTGTATTACGGAATTCTCGACCATCGGTTGAAGCATTAATCGTGGCACCGACTGGGCAAGCATATCCTCAGGGATATCGATGTGATATTCAATCCGCCCATTGCGCAGCTTCTGGATATCCAGATAGTTGATCAGCAGCTTGATCTCTTCTTGTAGCGACGACGTCTCCCGTTCCATACGGGTGGTGTAGCGATAATATGCACTAAGGTTATGCGCCATGGAGACCACGGCTTGCTCGTCTTTCATCTGGGCCATGTTGATGATATACCCAAGACAATTATATAGGAAATGCGGATTGATCTGCGCTTGTAATTGTTTCAGCGTAGCTTCCCTGGCTCTAATTTTCTCATGGAAAACATTCTCGATCAGATCTTGAATCTGATGGGACATATCGTTGAATCGGCGGAACAGGAATGAGAACTCATTCTGGTTTTTGCTATACAGTCGGACAGAATAATCCCCTTGCTCTACACGGCGTAAGCCTTTGATCAGCTTTTTGATCGGATATTGAACATTTCGGTACAGGAGGATTGAAGCAGAGATGCCAACCACCAGCAGCAAAATCATACAGGTGTAGAACAGATTCTGACTGAGCGAGATGGGTTTCAAAATCTGATACAGCGGGATCACGTCAACCAGATGCCAATCCAGATAAGTGGACTTCACAGAGCTAACCAGATAGTTCTTCCCGTTCAGCTTCACGACATCCTGCGTGGTGTCTTCCGGGGAATGCGTATCCAGATACTGAATGAGTTCTGCGGATAATTGCTTGTCCGCACTGCGATTGAGAATCGGTGAATATCCTTTGTGATATAAGAAAGGATCGCCTTGTCCGCCCGCTTTATACGTATCCAGCATATTTTGAATGTTCTCATAACTGAAGCTGGCTTCAATCACCAGATTACTTCCCGTGAGCATCCCCGGCTGTGCCAAGGAATCGGTATAGAACCAATAGAAGGATTGCAGCTTGTCTTTTGATTCCGGACCCTGGTCCCCATAGGTCCATTGTCCACTCATATTTTTTTTCAAATACGCTTCATCATATCCTGTGGTTCGATTGTAGTTGGCGATGACATCCTTATTCTGCTGTGAATGCACTGCATATCGGGTGGGCCATATATCCGTAACGCCGGTTTGCAGCATCATCTTCTCTTGTATTACATAACGGGTCTGCATCCGGTCATACCGATCATCCCACATGTTGAGGCCGTTGAATGCTCTGACATTCGGGTCTCTGGAGAGAATCAGGCTGAAATCCATCATCTGATTGATGCGGGAGTCGATCTGACTGGACAGAAACGTAAGCTGTTTCGTGTTGGAGATCTGCAGTTCTTTGCTGACGACATCATAGGTGACGTTGTTCGAGTAGGTGTACATGATTAGAATGGGGATGAACAAGACCACAATTAACAAGTTTATTTTGGAAAAAAGACTGAATCGGGATCTGGTTTTACCTTGAAAAGGCATTAAGCGCTTCCATATATGCATGAAAAGTCTCCTTCTAATTCGTGTGTAAACTACCTCTTCTGATGATACCCTAACAAAACACTATCAAGCCTAACAATGTTATATAGCAGACCTCAGAATGGCTTGATACTATTTATATCAGAGAACCCGATCACACACAAAAACTTTTTTTGGGAACAGGAGAAGCGCTATGGAGGCTAAATTGGAGGGTAAGCGGATCCCGCAGGCAAACGTTGGGAACAAGCTGGATAAAAAGAGAAAAAAACGCTACAAACAGCCATGGATTCTGCACTTTATGGTGTTGCCGGCGGCCATTATGGTCTTTATATTTTCATACATTCCGATGTCCGGGATTTTGATGGCATTTCAAGATTATAAACCTGCACTGGGATTTTTCAATTCCGAATGGGTAGGACTGAAGCATTTCAGGTACATGTGGGAAAATGATTATTTCTTGCAGATTACGTGGAATACGCTGTTCTTTGCCTGTACGAAGATCATCATGAACCTGATTATTCCGTTTATATTTGCATTATTGCTCAATGAAGTTCGGAAGATGGCGCTGAAAAGAACGATTCAGACGCTCGTGTATCTTCCTCACTTTCTGTCCTGGGTTACGTTATCCGGCATTCTGATCGACATTCTAGCCCAAACGGGTATTGTCAATCAGTTCCTGGTATCCGTATTCGGCATCAAGCCAATCTTCTTCCTGGGGGATGGCAGCTGGTTCCGGTTCACGGTTATTGCGAGTGATGTCTGGAAGGAATTTGGCTTCAATACGATCATCTTCCTTGCGGCACTGTCCGGCATTAATCCTGCGCTCTATGAAGCGGCTGAAGTGGATGGAGCAGGACGCTGGAAGCAAACGATGTATATTACTATCCCGGCACTTATTCCCATTGGGATCGTAATCGCAACGCTGGCACTGGGTAATGTGCTTAACGCCAACTTTGACCAAATCTTTAACTTATATAGTCCGTTGATTTACCAACAAGGAGATATTATCGATACGTTTGTGTATAGAGAAGGTCTGCTTAGTGGGCAGTTCAGTTTCGCTACCGCTGTGAATCTGTTCAAATCGGTCATCAGCCTGATCCTGATTGTGATCTCGTACCGACTGGCTTACCGATTCGCCGGATATCGAATTTTCTAGAAAGGATGACAAACGAATGTACCATAAAACGATGCCTTACCGCATATTCAGCATATTCAACAATGTGTTACTGACCATCCTTTCACTGCTCTGCTTGCTGCCTTTGTATCACTTACTCATGGTATCACTTAGCGCATCCGCACCTGCGAATGCTGGTCTCGTAACGTTCTGGCCAATTGGATTTACACTGGAGGCGTATGCCAAGACGTTCGCCAATACCAACTTCCTCTCCTCCTTATGGGTATCTGTGGAGCGGACGGTACTCGGTACTGGACTTGCGTTGATCGTTAATACGATTGCAGCCTATGCGCTTTCCAAGGAGACGCGGGTGTTCCGCGCACGTAACATCTATCTGTGGTATTTTGTCATCACGATGCTGTTCAGCGGTGGCCTCATTCCGGGGTACATCCTGATTCTGAAGCTGGGACTGATGAACACATTGCTGGCCTTGATCCTGCCAGGATTGGTTGCGGTATTTAACATCATTCTGTTGCTGAATTTCTTCCGTACCGTTCCGAAGGATCTGGAAGAAGCGGCATTTATCGATGGCGCAGGGCACTTTAAGACGTTTATCAAAATCTATCTGCCTGTCTCGGTACCCGTTATTGCAACGGTTTCGCTCTTCATGATGGTTGGGCATTGGAACGCGTATTTCGACGGAATCATCTACATCCGTGATGCGGAGAAGCTGCCACTCGCGACATTCATGCAGACGATCATCGTGCAGGCCGATATGTCGAAGCTTGATCCAGAAGCGGTGAAGAACCTGTCCCAACGGACCATTCGGGCTTCGCAGATCTTTATCAGCGCACTGCCAATCCTGCTTGTGTACCCGTTCCTGCAACGTTATTTTGTTACTGGGATCGTGGTAGGTGCTGTGAAAGAGTAGTTGAATGTAGGGGTTAGAATAGTTTTTAAAATGGAGTCACTGAACTGGGGAAGGCCAGGGAGGTGGCTTCTTTTTTGTGTATGAAGGATAACTCGTTCGTATGTATGAAAGGATGGCCATATAATAATGTGGTCACTAAGGCCACCACAAAATAATGTAAACTGAGTTCGTGAACCGGATGAACCTCCAAAGAGCTAAAATAGAATCAAATGATTGCGTCAACGGTGGGTTAGTGAACATGGTATTCATGGAAGTTTTAGACTATATCATGCCTTTGTATCGATATGACGCTTATTAATAAGGGGGGATTTCGTGTTTACAATCTCAAAATAGGTAAAATATGAAAAATTTCAGGTTGCCGCTAAAATCACAGTCGCGGCAATAATCCTGAATATTATCAATGCGAGCTTTAAGTATTTTTGCGTTTCAAAACAAATATTCTAAAGCAACTGTAAATTAGCACTATTATATTCATAAATAATAGACCTAAATATCCATCCGTAAACTTTGTTCTTTCAATCCACTTGTTTACCAATTCTCCAGAAAGAGCGTGTTTCCCTAAATATTTATTTATATCATCCTGACTTATTTCATCAATATATATAAGTGGAAACTCCATGCTATTGGAAGAAGCAAGAGGCGGATAAAAGTCTACCCATTTTTGACCTGTCCATCGATCATACTTATATTCAAAGTTTACGCTGGGTTCAGATTCAAGATTGTCCCATCTCAGAAAACCTAATATGAGTAGAATACACAGTGTAACAACGCTAATTATTATCTTTTTATTTTTCAAATGAATCACATCCTTATATTACACTAAGTATATCTATTATTCAGATATACTTAGTGCTAATGGGCTTGTATATTCTACCTAATCCATCGAATTATTCAATTCTTCTTTGATCTCTTCAACGAACTCTGTTGCGTTTGTATTTTTAAATCCTTTAAGCATTTTAGAGTTTGAACTTGAACTAACAATTCCGTTGTTATCCACTTGCCATATACCATCATTAAAATTATAGGACCAAAAGAAGTTATCTGATGTACGGTTTAACATTAAAACAACTTCATCATCCGTTTTTATTTTATCAGTACTTTCTGTTCTCTGTAAGTAGGTTATTTCATTCTCAACTAAATCTCCCGAAATGACTTCTTCAATCTTAACTTTTACAGGAGAAACTAAATATGAAGTGTCAACTTTGGGATTATAAATACCGGTCTCTCGACTCACCTCAGGCAACTCTTCAATTACAATGCCTTTTACAATCAACTCAGGAATTGATAATTCTTCAGCTGTAGAGTCACTTTGAATAGCAGCAGCTAAATGATTATGGGCATCATTTGTATGTAATGATGAAGAGTAAATATAACCAAAGCCAATACTAAATGAAATCAGAATTCTTCTCATTTTCCCACTCCTATATATATACTCTATTAAAATCGTTAATATCCGTTGACGTAGGTGTTAAAGAAAAATTACTTTCATTCCACATGTTTTTTTTCATAACTGAAGTTGCTCCAATTAAACTGTTATGGTGAATAGTGAAAGCATGACCAAGTTCATGAGCTATAACACCTCTTCTTCGATCTTGTTTTGTTGATGATAAAAGTCCTCCAGTATCCTTGCTTATATTAATATAAATAGCAGCATAATCAATACTGTTAGATGATGTACACTTATTTGTTGCTAAACTAGTAGCACAAGCAAATGTACCATCATATGGTTGTGTCCACGCATATGTGTTCGATCCCCAGCCGTTATTCTGCCATGTTTGTTCATTAATGGCCCTAATATCAACATTAGATGAAGCAAACGAAGCTGATGATAAGTTTAAATTTGCACTTGTGTTTTTCCATCTGTTAATCCCTTCTGTTATATCTGTCGAAGTATAATCTCCACCAGCAGCATATTCAGTACTAATTTTCAAATTCAATTTTCCTGATTTGATAAAAGAACTTTTCCACGTGGAAAAGCCAAAGTTGTAGAGCTCACCTACAAACCTGAAAATGTAGTTGCGAAGAAAATTTATGACTCTCTTGGTTTTATTCAAACAGGTGAAATATTGGCATGTGGCGAAGTACAGGTGGTATTAACCTTGTAATTGTCCGTACAGCCCCGATTCTGCTCGTTCTTCGTGAAATTCACACCATGACTTGGGCTATTTAGCTCACTTTATTCTCTAATCGGGTGAATTCCAAATTCAGAGAGGATGGACACGATGATGGATCAAAACTTGAAACAAGCAATCGTCGGGGGGGAAACTTCGCTTGGCATTGAATTTGGGTCCACACGAATCAAAGCTGTACTCATGGATCACAATTTTAACACCATCTGTTCCAGCAGTTATGAGTGGGAAAATCAATTGATTGGCGGTTACTGGACTTACCATATCGATGAAATGATTCATGGGTTGCAACAAACCTATCATCAATTAAAGCAAGAGATTGAAAAAAATTATGGTGTAACGATACAAAAAATTGGCTCAATCGGATGTTCTGCTATGATGCAGGGTTATATTGCACTTGATCAAAATGGGGAGTTATTGGTTCCGTTTCGTACATGGCGTAATGCCACAACGGGGAAGGCTGCATCAGAGCTAACCGAGAAATTCCAGTTTAAAATTCCAGAGCGCTGGAGCATCGCACATTTGTATCAAGCGATTTTGAACGGAGAAGAGCATGTTACGAACATCAATTATATTACGACACTATCAGGTTACATACATCGGCTGTTAACTGGCAGTAAAGCTATTGGTATAGGGGATGCCTCAGGTATGTTCCCAATTGATGAATCCACACTGGAATACCATGAAGATATGTTGAAGAAGTTTGACGATATAATTGCCGACAAAGGCTACACGTGGAATCTTAAAGATATTTTGCCTAAAGTGTACACTGCAGGTGAACATGCCGGATATCTTAGTGAAGCTGGTGCCCGACTGTTAGATCCATCAGGTAACTTGAAATCCAATATTCCACTGTGCCCTCCGGAAGGCGATGCTGGAACAGGGATGGTCGCTACAAATAGTGTCCAAAAACGTACGGGTAACATTTCCGTAGGTACATCGATTTTTGCCATGATTGTATTAGATAAAAACCTATCTACGGTATACCCTGAGATTGACATCGTGACTACACCTGATGGCAATCCTGTGGCTATGGTTCTTGCGAATAACTGCTCCAGCGATATTAATGCCTGGGTCGACTTGTTCCGTGAGTTTTATGAGGCTATGGGACAGAAGCCCGATATGAACCAGTTATTCAGTGTGTTGTTCAATGAAGCACTGAAAGCTGACGCTGATGGCGGTGGCTTACTGAGCTATGGCTACTATTCAGGCGAGAACATTACAGGAATTGCAAAAGGTCGTCCGTTGTTCGTACGTTCTCCAGAGAGCCGCTTCAACCTGGCAAACTTTATGAGAGTCCATCTGTTTGCTGCGTTTGCTGCACTAAGGCTCGGGCTGGATATTCTCACACAGAAGGAGCACGTAACGATTGAGCACATTTGGGCGCATGGCGGATTGTTCAAAACCCCACTAGTCGCTCAAAAAATGTGCGCATCCGCACTGAATATTCCCGTGTCGGTCATGTCTACCGCTGGTGAAGGCGGCGCATGGGGAATGGCTATTTTGGCTTCCTACATGGTTAATAAGCAGCAGCACGAGGGTTTGGCGGAGTACCTTACTACTAAGGTGTTTATTGACGCAGAAGGCCAAGAGGTTTCTCCAAATAGGGCGGACGTGAATGGATTTACCTTGTTCATGGAGCGTTACACGGAAGGGTTGGCCATTGAGAAGTCAGCAGTAGATCATTTCGTGGAAAATGGGAAGGAAGCCTGAGATGTAATCATATTTCTTGAACAGAGGAAATTGGAACGAAGCCCGTTGCCTACACTATGCTGCCCTGCTATAATTTCGATATATCTATCGTATTGGGGGTTATGACGTGGCAATATGGATGATGCCGGATTGCTCGTTCGCTAGAAAGCCTTACGCAAAGCCTGAATAGGGGCGGACTTTGTGTAGGGCGCGACAAAAATGAGATCGTTTGCCCTGGAATCAACATTAACATAACGTTTCATCCCTCAGGCTTTGCACCTTATTTGTTCTTCCAATAAAAATAAGGGGCTGAACGCCATGCAAACACCATTTATTCAGAATCATCAATTTAATTATATTCAAAAACAAGCTGATTTCCTGCTGAAAACGCTACGCTCGGTTGTGGATCCCAAAGTATTGGAAACCGTCCGTTATACGGTCGGCACAAATGCGGTGAGCATCTTCGATGAACTCACTTCGGAGCAGAAGCAACTGCTGGAGCAGTTATCCACGTATGAGACGGCACATGAATTGCAGACGTATCTGAACGGGCTGGAATCATATCTGATTCCATATCCGCAAGTATCAGCGAAGCAGATTCAGAAGCTGTTTCCAAAGGCCAAGAAGCTTAAAGTGCCGGATCTCGAATCCATCGATTACGCACATACAACCTATCTGAGATGGACTGACATTGCCACGAGTCGCTTGTTCATCGTGTACCCGCACGAAGGCAGGTTCCTCGGTATTGAGGGACGGATTACACCCACGAACAAAAAAGGGTACTGTATGTTCTGTCATCGTCATCAGGAACTTGGATTCTTCAACGTGAAGACCAAGGCTCATTCGCCAGACAACTTTTCTTCCATTGCCCAGTACGTATGCATGGATAACACAGCTTGTAACCATAGCATCACCGATATCACTATGTTGGAGAAGTTTCTTCTCTCGACAGTAAAATAATGCAAGACACACAGCAGGGTCGCTCTTCGGAGCGACCTTTTTGCCGTGTTCAAGCGTAGTGATTCGCCATTGAACGTACCACAAAACTTCAGAATTCATATTCGGGTTATACCTTTTTTCTCATACCATCATGGAGTCGGAATATCGTTGGCATAGTTCAGGCCCAAGTGATGCGCATGGTTCAGCAGTGCCTCATAATGCTCAGGCTTGGATTCCAACGTTTCATATAAAAACTCAACCCTTGATTGGGACACGCCGCAATAATCGGCAATCCCCACATTGAGCAGATTGGCGATCGATTGACCATAGTTGCGCTTGTGCATCTGTTCTTCCGTCACACCCGAAAGAGCGATCCACAATATCTGCTGATGAGGAAGTTTGTTTGCACCATAGGCAAATCCGTTATTCATGACACGATCTACATAACCTTTCAACATGGCTGGCAGATGCCACCACCAGAGAGGAAACACAAAAGCCACAGCATCGTGTTTCTTCAATCGCTTCATCTCGGTTTCAACCTCAGGTGAGAACACCTGATTTTCTTGGGTATAGTCTGGTTCATCCATCTCCCGGAGAATCGGGTCAAATCCAATCCCATGCAAATCCAATATCTCATAACCGTGACCAGCATCGGTAAGACCATGTGCAAAACGTTCAGCTACCTGAAAGGTCAAGGAGTCTTTTCTTGGGTGGGATACTACAACGAGTACGTTCATCTTAACGTTCACTACCTTTCTGCATTGCATTCTTGTAGCCATGAATCAGTGGCTGATGCTATTATAAACAGGTATGAAAACATCTGGAAGTACGCACTTTGATGTTCTATAGGAAGAATGAAGTGCCATAGGAACATTAAAGTACCCTAAATGGATGCCTCGAAATAGGCTCAAATAATAGAAGAAGAGCAGTAAAAAGATTATGCTTTACCTTGATACAGCCTATTTATGGAGGGGTTCAAAAATGACGGAACATGAAGGCACAAACGCTCCAAAAAAATATAGAGTTGGCGTGGAAGCGGCCTTGGAAGTGATGGGCGGGAAGTGGAAGCCTTTGATTATTTATCATTTGATGACAGGACGTAAACGCACGTCGGAGCTTCGAAGATTGATACCGGACATTACGCAGAAGATGCTGACAACACAGCTCAGAGGTCTGGAAAAGGACGAGATTGTGCAGCGCAAGGTATATTCGGAGGTTCCTCCCAAAGTGGAATATGAGTTAACCGACTACGGCTGGGGACTCAAGCCTGCCTTGGACCATTTATGTTATTGGGGAGAAGAGCATTTGGATAAAATCCACGGGGATAAATTTAAAGTTATGGAGGATTTCGATTCTCAGGAAAGTTGAAGAGAGGGGCACGAGAAGGTGGATGGTACAGAGCACGTGAAACAAGCAGTTCCCATTCGTTGTGAAGGCGTAGCTGTAGTTCTGTTGGAGAAAAGCCTCGATCAATACCGTGTACTGATGCTAAAGCGGGCTGGTCGTATGTTGCATAACGAGTGGTGTTATGTTGGCGGCGGTATAGAGCAGGGCGAGAAGGCATGGGAAGCTGCACTCAGAGAAGTTCATGAGGAAACAGGTATTACGGAAGTCCGTTTGTATTCTGCCAATCAATTCGAACAATATTATTCACCCATGGGGGTGAATATCTATACCGCTCCCGTATTCGTAGGATATGTGGATGAACGCCAGGTTGTCCGGTTAAATCATGAACATACCGAGTACCAATGGATGACGTTTGACGAAGCAAAAGAAAATGCGGCATTGCCCGGCATTGATGATATTTTGGATTTTGTTGAAAAGCATTTTGCCAAGAAGGCTCCGTCGAAATGGCTGCGGATTGATGGGAAGATGTAATTTGAGATCAGAAGATATGAAGGTTTTTAGAGAAATTCAGAAGTTTAGAGGCATAATAATGAAGAGGTGTGAGAGAAATGATTAACGAAGAATATTATGTGAAGCTTAATCGAGATGCACAAGAACAGTATCAATCTTACAAACAAGAAGCAGAAGCACGGGTACATAGAAGAGAATATACGACAAGTAAACGGTATGACATTTCTCCGTACTGGTATGCGCGCCAAGGTGAAATACCTGGAGATATCTCGTATGAAGTGACAGATACCTATTATGAGTTTGATGATGAAGGTAGAATACGGATTTTGGCCTGTGACGATTTAATTGATGGCTACACTTATGTTACATATGAAGAAAGTCATATAACGACAAGAACGTATGTCGATGGCGAATTGGACTCAGTCAAGGAATATTTGATACAAGACGGATTAATCTATCGGTCAGTGGAGTATTTTACTCGATTCAATAAATTAGAGTATGAAGACTATATCTATGAAGGCAACAGACTCGTGGAAGTATATCAACCTCAATACGAAAATAATGCTCTTTTTGATCACCTTCTTCTCACCTATTTCAAATATGATGAGCAAGGAATTCTCCAGCGAGTGTTAGATGGAACCAAAGGTGTGATCTATGTGAAGATGCAACCTGAAGAAGTTCTAATACTCCGGGAAACGGTGAAAAAGGAACTCATTCTGGCTGTGAAAGACATTATTGATATTCTATGTGAAAATGAATCGGGTAAAACATATTGTTTTCTGTCGATTTACTTACACGATGAAGTCGATACGGTATATTCACCTATTTTCGATCCAGGTTTGCAAGAAATAAGAGAAGAACAAATTGAAGAGAAAGATGAAAACGAAGATTACTATTACAACATTTGGAATTCAGGAGAGCATCCTGGAATTGATCAACAAGAACTTACGAATCATGATTTAATTGAGAAGCTTAGAACTCTTATTATGTATTGGCGTAGCAATGGAGATTGGTGGGAGGAAGGCATGAGCTTGTGGAAGGAAGTCGCGTATGCCCTTAATGAAAAGACGAATTGGTCCGATTATTCCATACTCACGGAAAACTTTGTTGTATTCGTCGAATGGGAAGCGATGGATGTTATGAATGGAGATTTGCAAGAAAGCATCCCTCCTGCCAAGTTAGAAGTTTTTCAATCAGAAGGCTTAGCGCCAATCTTTTAAATTCCATCAAATTCACAAGTAGAAATTTGAGAGAAAAATATCATTACTAAATATGAATTTGAGTAAAAAAAAGAGAAGCTGCTTACCAAGATTAAATAGTTCAGAGACAACTGTAAAAATAACAATGGACGATCACCTAAAGTGGGCATCCATTGTTATTTTTATCTTCGTTAACTAATTATCTAAGTCAAACTTACTCATTCGTAATATTTATCGTTTCATCAGTGATCGTTTTTCCATCACTCCCCAATGCTTGAACCACTAAACGATTGTGTAAGGACTTACCCGCAATATTCCACGTTATTTTCCAACCATCATTCCCACTGGTATCGTATCCGATTAGTTCTCTTTCTCCCCATGTCTCTGTCCCAGTTGGAACGGACCAGAAAAGAAGTGTTTCCGCGTTGGTCGTCTCTACAGTGACAGTTAAATCAGAACTGTTTGCAGGGACTACAACCCAACCTTCTTTTTCAGGGAAGTTAGTCTTAATACTCGTGATCATAGGTGCAGACTCTTTTCTTTGCACATCCTCAGTCTCATGATTTTTTGCAGAGTCTTCTGAAGTACACGCAGTGAGAAGAAGAAGGAAAAAAAGAAGCAGATAGAATGCTTTTTTTGTCATTATCATCACCTCCCTCTATAATTTTGAATGAATAATCTATATTATAGAAAAAAATTAAATGAAATTCTAAAAAAACGCCAAACTTTACGTTTGACGTTTTTTAATCTGAACTAAATGATTAATAGTTCCCAGTTTGGATGTATCCACTACTTTTATCAGAAAAACTGTAATAATAGCTTAGTATAGTGTAGTAGTTATACTCTGGGTAATTTTGTGCAATATATTGTGTGCCCCATTGACTTAACACTCCACCCCAAGCTGTACCAATATCCCCTTCTGATCCTGCTCTATATTGAGCGTCAAAAACTTTGCCATCAGAATTGACCATGAAAATTCCTGATACAGCATTAACGGCATTATTTGTAGCTGTTAGTCCAGAATTTGGAACATAATGTTGGTAATTTTGCCAGCGGTCTGTCAAGTGTGCCCCATAATCTGTTGCAGGTTTTCTTGGATAAGTGGCGTTATACCATGCATATGTCTTAATTGTTACTGCCCCAGCTTTCAATGACTCTGATTTCCATGATCCATACCACTCGTTTGGCAATACATTCTTAGCGTAAGTGTCAAAGCCGATATTGGTGATTGTTCCGGAACCAGTAATATACAATTTAAATGTTGATGGCGTACTAGTAGCACTTAGAGGTTGTATATCGCCCGAATTACTCTGAGCATTAATTCCATTTTTAGCCTTTTCCAAATTTAATTGTTCCCTAGGTTTCTTAATCGTATGTAGAAGAATTCACTTTCTTTATTGACTGTATACTTAAAACCAACATAGTAATATCCGATATCCGTATATGCTGAGCTAATGTCAGCAAAATAGGGCTCTACTTTTAGTATATTATTGGAAGGAAGTTTTTTAGCCTCAAATACACTTATAGATTCTACAGATATTACCGGTTTTATTTTCTTTTTGTTCTTTATTTGAAAATCCTTGATAAAATTGTTGACGATCAGGTGAATAAGTTTGAACAAATGAATTCCAGTCTCTATTATTGATTGAATCGACATAATCAGAGACAACGGTAGGCAATATGCTGTTAGATGCACTAATGGTCTCAATCGATTCAGTTGCAAAGGCGTTACTTGCAAGTGGAATTGTTAGAATCGATACCATGCAACAAGACACAAATACTGATTTGAACATTTTCTTACATGAATGTTATTCCTCCCACTATAAAGTAATGTTTTCGCCTGTTTTCGAGGAAGAAGTGACAGAAGAGGATCAGATCGTATTTCACATGCCGCCGGAACAAAGAGCGCATATCGAGAAACGCATTGCAGAATATGATGTGCGCCCTCCTTTTGATGAGAAGAAATGTAAGGAAGAGTACAAAGAATCGATAGAGTGGAATTTTCAATACAAGGCGGAGAATTTGCCACAGGAAATCGTTGAACAAATTGCGGATATTCGTGTATTTACGTTGGGTTATTGCACGAGAGAAGTTATGCTCCAGCTGAATAAACAGAATGCAGAGAATAGAAGAGAAATGGAACGCATATCGAAAGAATTTAGAGAAGTGATGATGGCACAGGATATTTCCGATGAAATACATGGGCGGATTCAATACCATGATTGTACAGTGACAGAACTGCTGACGGGTGATGAGGTGGTCATTCGTTTTGACAACCGTGGGGGCTTCACCAATATAAATAAACTTACGCTGGTTGCACCCGAAATCATCAAGCAAGACGGTGGGATTGTAGGCAGTTACTGGCTATATCAAGAGCTGTATCGAATCGATAACGGATATGAGCTTCATGTTCTATTTGATGGAGAGAATATGCCTGAATTGATTGTTCGCTGTGCTGACATTCTTGTAGAAGAGGAGTAGGGTGTAGTGATGCTAAGCAAGAGTCGTCAACTTGGTAAAATAAGTGTGCACCTCGATCTCTACCAAAAAAGTGACGACTCTGATGAGAAAGGTAAATAGACAATCCGGTGTATCTTGCAATCGGTTTGAAGCATGTAGAATACGTATCATCGTTTCGCGAGTATATTCATCCCGTCATCCAATTGTCCTGATAGTGATAGAACATCATAATAGATCCATTTTTCCGAATCCATGGTTTGCACTTTACCTTGACGGACAGCGGACAACTGCCTCCACACAGGGTTGTGCTGCAATTGCTTATAGGTTAGGGTAGCTTCAGCCCCATATACAATGACAAATAATCGGTCTGCTTCATATTGCCAGAGCTGTTCGACTTCTACTTTTCTACCATACTGGTTAGGGTGCTCTACAAGCAAATGTTGAACAAGTGGCGGTGGTTGCAAGCCGAAGGTACGGTACATAATCTCGCCCGCATTCCGGTCTCCCAGCACATATATCTCGGACCCTTCAATCAGGAGCAGGCCAACGGTCTCATCCTTACTTACATAATTTTTGATTCGCTGGTGTGCCACTTCACGCTTCAATTCGTAATCGTCAATCCAGCTCTTTGCTTGTTTCTCCATCCCAAATACATCACCAATGGCTTGTAAATGTTCCGTGGCATGGAGATCCATCCAAGGGATCGTCACGATGGGAGCGATATGCTCCAGTTGTTGTTGTGTTTCATGGTCTATCGTGTCACAACTGATAATAAGATCCGGTTTCAGGGCTCTCATTCTGTCATAATAGAGGATCGATTTGTCTCCAATGTTCGTAATGTTGTCTCCTAAACGCCCAGCATAATATCCCAAATGATAGGCAGGTGCGCCAATCGGTTTGATGCCAAGTGACAGCAGCGCACATACATAACTCATCGACATGATTTTGTACTGTTTCGTGTTGACATATACTCGCGGTGGGAAGCCTGTGATCTGCTTAAAGCGACGGTTAAAATAATAACTGTCCAGATAGCCGACCTGCTCTGCAATTTCAGCAAGTGGTTGTCTGGAAACGATCAGCAGTTCCTTTGCCTTGCGTATACGGAGCGTTGATATATATTCATGAGGCGTTACGCCTGTGATTTGTTTGAACAAATGAATGAATTGCTTGACACCAATCCCGGCCTGTTCAGCCAATTGTTTCGTACTAATCTCTTCATTAAAATGGTCTTTCAAAAATAAAACACACTTTTCCACCGCTTGTAAAGATGTCACGGTTTCAGATTTAATTATATTTTGCTTAAGCAATGTATGCATCCATTTTTGGAAACGGAAATGATAGCTTAGTTGTTCTTCTTCGCTCTCAGGACGCTTCAGGGCAATTAGCTTGCGCAACACTGCAAGTGTACGAACAAAAGGATCAATGGTAATTTTGCTATTCGCGAAAGGATGCCACATGTCGTCGTCAGGCTGAGTAGAAATGATGTCAAAGGTCACGCTAAAATAATGCAAGACCTCCTGTTCTTCAACGGCTGAAGAGATAACGAGCTTAGCGCCAGGAGAGACTGCATAACCATTTCCAGTGACGGCACGGTAACAACTGTCGTCTATATATATGCTGCCTGAACCTTCAGATACAACAATCAGCCTGTAACTCAGACTGACATCGGGGAGTAGCTTAGGCGTAGTGCTAATGGTTACAGATTCAATATCAACAAACCTAAAGAAATAGGAATGAAATGCAGTAGGAGGGAGTGGGGAGTTCCTATGCGCAGTACGTATGTTCATGAAGTAACAGATTCCTCCTGCATACAAATGAGAATTATTATCATTATATTAAATGACAAAGAAGAAGCTAGTCAACCATGAGGTGAACTAGCTTCTTCTTTGTCATTGGTTATTAGTCAGGAATGATCGCCTTCATGACATCTTGCATTTTTTTCTCATAAGCAAGTGGACCATTCGTGATCCATACATCACCGCGGACTTCATAGACATGACCTTGTTTAACCGCGGGGATCGTCTTCCATAACTTGCTTTCTTTAAGCTCCGTAGCCTGTTCTTCTCGTCCTTCATCAACAGCGAGGAAAATATAGTCTGCGTCGATCTGTGGAATAGTTTCCATCGAGATGGCTTGGATGTCCATATCCTCTCCCCATGCCAACTTGCGTACAATCGGGGCAGGCTCTAATCCAAAGTCGCCATATAATGCTGTGCCTACCTGACCTCCGGGACCGCCATATAATCGAAGTTCTTTACTGGCATGAATGCGAATCATAGCGGCTGTTTTGCCTTTAGCGGCGACCTGTAATTGCTCTTTGGCAAGCTTCGTTTCTGCTTCACGCTTCTTGATTACGTCTTGTGCTTGTTCTGTCTTTCCGAGTAGATCAGCTACAGTAAGCAAGTTCTTTTTCCAGTTCTGCGGGTATTGAATTTCACTACCTGTAAATACATAGGTGGGAGCAATTTTAGACAATTTCTCATACGTACCGCCATCTGCCCAACCTTGGAAGCCCAGAATAATGAGATCTGGCTGCGCCGCCATGATTGCTTCAAAGTTAAAGGCAGCTGTATCGAGCTTCGGTACATCTTTTAAATAATCCTCAAGATAGGTCTGATAATAGGTTCCGCTTGAGTATTGCATAATTGGTTTAACACCAAGTGCACTCATCTCGTCTTCGACGAATAATCCAAGAACGCGCTGAGGTTCGGCGGGTACTTCAATTTTTCCAAGGATATGCTCCACAGTACGCAGCCCTGTAGATGTACTTGCAGAAGACGTCGGTGTTTGTTCTGTTTGTACCGCCCCAGTCTCCTCCTTCACAGTTCCCCCGCCGCATGCAGTAAGTACGAAGATAAGCACAAAGATCATGCTAATTATAGAAAATCCTTTTTTAGTAAATGTCATTCATCTGCCACTCCTTCTACTGATATCTATTCTCATTTAGGTGCTTTGCTTATCTTAAGTAGGAGGACGGATTAATTCAATGGACTTTTGAGTAAAAATGATCCTTTTTCGAAATATGTCTTAAATATACATTTAACAAGAGACGGCTCGTTAATGAATTAAAAAAGCATATTTCCTTTAGTTTAAACTCAATAAAATGGTACTATTAACCAATGAACGTTTTTAAGTCAGCGAGGAGTTGGACACCATTTTGGAATTTATCTGGGCTTTAGTGATCTCAATTATAAGTTTAATTGTCGTTCTTATCTTTGCTGCCATTGTACGGTATGCGATAGATTCATCCAAAACATCGAAAAAGCTGGATGTACTAATTAAAGAAGTGCACTATCTAAAAACTGAAATTAAAAAATTGCAACACCATAAGCAGCAAGATGGTAGCAAGCATATTATCGATGAGAAAGTATAGATGAACGACACGACTTGAAATTTTTCTGAGAAGGGAACAGACCATGATGAAACCACAGGGAAACGTACAAGCTGTTTTTATAGACAGAGATGGAACAATTGGTGGTACAGGTCATTTTATTCATCCGAGAGATTTCAGATTATACCCCAATGCTCAAGAAGCAATTATGCGTTTGAAACGAGAAGGAATTATGGTGCTGGCTTTTACGAATCAATATCGAATTTCTCGTGGAGAAGTAAGTGTTGAGGATTTTGAAGAGCAATTTCGCGAGTATGGATTTGATCACTCCTATATATGTCCGCATGAGCAAGAATGCAGTTGCAGAAAGCCCAAACCCGGAATGTTATTACAGGCATCAGAGGAACTCGGTCTGGATTTATCCAAATGCATCGTTATTGGAGATGTAGGAGATACAGACATGCTTGCTGCCCATGCCGTAGGAGCGACCAAGATCATGGTGAGAACAGGCTGGGGGGAATCTTCATTAACCAAATTCAGAGACAAATGGACGGAGACCGAACCTGATTATATTGCAGAGGATATTTGGGATGCCGTACAATGGATCATTCATGGAAGGGAATTTAGATATTGAGGAGAACCGTATGTTAATTAATCCAACGATAAATGAGATCAATAACTTATTCAAGATGCATCATATCAACGAAGAAATATCTGAAATTCAAAGTTTGTCAGGTACCACAGCTGGACGTGTTTATCGGTTGAGTACGAGTCTGAATAAGCACTATATTCTGAAATCAGATGAATCCCAACAGATTCACATCGCCCAGCAGTTTTTGGATACGTATAAGAATTCTTCGTTATTGCCTGAAGTTTTGTTCACTGATCCGGATAATACTTATTTTATTTATACGTATATGGAAGGTACGACCCATTTCAATCGGGGACAGAAGAAAGACTGGTTAACTCATCTGGTGAAAGAGTTATTCAATACATATGTGCGTTCTTCAGATACGAAATCATGGGGCAGAATAGAGTTCCCGCAGAGGACATGGAAAGAATTCAATCAGATTAGTATTCATGAAGCAAAGATAAATATCGGAAGTATTTTAACGACAGATGATTATAATTTGGTTCAATCCAAAGTGGATCGCCTCTTTCATGAGGAAGAAGAGAAGTTTCTTTTACATGGCGATACGGGGGTTCATAATTTTGTATATGATCAAAATGAACTCATCGGCGTTATTGACCCATCTCCAATGGTTGGACCTATCCTCTATGATTTCTTGTATGCTTTTAGCTCTTCGCCGGATGATATCAACACCGAAACATTATTTGCTACGTTCGAACTTTTAGAGCAAGTAGATATGGATAAATCCAGATTGATAGAGGAAGCTCTGGTCCATCTATATTGCCGAATTGGGCTGAGTAACAAGCATCATCCTGATGATCTGCCTGAGTATTTGAAGGCTTGGCATGAATGGAAGCGATTATGTCAGGAACTTTGAACTAACAAACTTTTTACAGCTATCGTAAATGCCTTAGATCAGACTATACAAGACAGGAGAGATATCACAAGTTGGATAACAAAAGTAGTTTGAATCGTCCGAATGCTTGGACGACCTCCGATGTACTTCATGGCGACTTACTTGCCAGTAAAGAACTTATCTATGACAAGTGTGGCTTTATCTGCTCACAACCACATGAAGAAGCACAAAATGCTGAATACGGGGCGTATGTGTTCACCTTAAATTCTCTCTCCATTCGATTTCGCGTCGCCAAAACCACGCCAACCAAGATCGGACAATTTGTTACCCTGTGGCAGCGTAGTGAGGATGGATCGACACAGCCATATGATGTATCAGATCCAGCAGATATGTATGTCATTAGTACGCGCTTAGGTAGCCATTTTGGCCAATTTGTATTTCCGAAACATGTATTGTTACAGCGAGATATCGTATCGGATCAAGGCAAAGGTGGCAAGCGCGCCATACGTGTATATCCGCCTTGGGACAAGCCAACAAGTAAGCAGGCTCTAAAAACGCAGCAATGGCAACTGGAGTGTTTTTTGGAATTACCTTTTACTGAACCGTTAAACTGTGATCAAGCCCGGGCACTTATGATAAACCATTATAATTACCTATGATTTAGGAGTGTGGTCATGATCGTATTAACGTCAGCAATAGCATTTACCATCCTGATCCTAATCGTGATTCTCTTTCAGGTTGCTTTAGCGGTAGGTGTGCCCTGGGGAGAGTACGCCATGGGAGGAAAGTTTCCCGGGAAATATCCCGTTTCCATGCGTTTTGCTTGCATATTCCAGATTGCAATTTTGGCATTCATGTGTATCATTGTTCTGAGTAAAGCAGGATTGCTTTGGCCTCAGTGGTCTGTTTTTGCAGAGACAGCGATGTGGTTTATCGTCGCGTATTTAGTACTTGGGACGATTTTGAATCTGATTACGAGAAGTGTATGGGAACGAAGAATCTGGGCGCCCGTAACGTTGTTGATGCTGATAACGAGTATAATGGTTGCCATTACATAACATAGCGTTGAAATATTGATTACAGATTGAAAGAGGTGATTCCATTGGTAAATCCATAAACGGAGAAAAATCCATGTATTAGCTTGAATAAACATGCGGTTTTTCTCTGCCTATGATATGAAAATACTCATATAGAGGAGAAGAATTGACATGTTAAATCAATTAAGCGATTCCATTTATTATATGTCCAACGATAATGATAGAGAAAGACCGGTACTAGGCTTGGTGTGTGGGGAAAAACATAGTCTGGTGATTGATGGTGGAAATTCAGTTCAACATGCCAGAGACTTTATCGAGGAGATTCGATGCTTAGATGTGCCGCCCGTTCAGTATGTGGTTATTTCTCATGCGCATTGGGATCATTTTTTGGGAATGAATGAATTCGGTGCGACGATCATCGTTAATCGGTTGACAGAACAGCGGTTGAACGAATGGAGATCTTACTCCTTCGATGATCAGTCACTTCGCAAGTATGTAGATGCCAATATAATCAGCGCGCATTGTATGGAAATTATACAGGCGGAAATCCCGAGGAGAGAATCATTTCTACTAGATAAGCCCGGTATCGTCTTTAAAGATTCCCTCCAGATTGATCTGGGGAACAAGCTCTGTATGCTGGAGAGGATTCAGAGTACGCACACGGATGATTCAACAATAGTTTATATTCCGGAAGAGAAGACTATTTTTCTCGGAGATAGTCCTTATGGAACAACAACGGATAAAATGTTTCATTTTAAACAATCCTTGCTTAACCACATGATACAAGATATCCAGATGTATGATGCAGAGCATTTCATTCTCGGACACGAGTCTATCTGTGATCTGGAAGAGATGGATGTATTCTGGAGAGAGCTTACAACCATTAGCAGAGCGGTGACATCTACTTCCTTGGAGCAGGCGATAACATCTTTTGAAAAGGAACAGCTGCGGGAGCCTAATGGGAATGAACTCTTCTTCTTGAAAGCATTTGTTAATGATCAACTGTTACAGGCACAGAAGAAATAGATGGACAGTTCGAAAGTAACTTAATACTGTGACTTTTAGATTGGTAATGCGGTTTATAAGGTCAAAGTTTCTTAAAGAGAATTTGATTTTGGATCGAAGAGCCCTGGCATATGTGCTAGGGTTCTATTATCCGAAAGGAGGGGAAGTATTGCGCAGCTCCAGATTCACACCGTATTTAAGTTTTATAGGTTTTGGTTTAGTATTTCTGACTTTGAGTGTGAATGTAAGCTTTAAGCTAGGAATGGAGAAAGGTTTGGATGAAGGTTCCCTTATGCTGTTGTCAGTTGCTAATGCAGTGTTACTGGTATATCCATTGGCATGGGGAGTATTTGCTATACTTGAGTTCTACATGTTGTGGAAAGAAAAACAAAAGATGAAGTCCGAGCTGGAACGCGGAAAAATGAACAAAGAAGATTTCTTGGATCAGATCAAGAAAGTTAAGACCAGTTTGGGAATCAATATCAGTTATATTGTCATCCTGTTGTTTCAGCTAGGATACGTCATTATAAACTGGGACGAGGTTAATGTTTAGACTTCTGACCGACCTTTCCTGATTTTGAATAGAAACATACATAACATTTAGGAGGAACATTCATTGAAAGCATTATCGATCGTCAGTCTTATTTGGTACGTACTTAATTTTTTATTAATAGCAGTTTTTTTAGATGGTTCGCAAGAAGGTGCGGAGGTAGCGGCAGTTTTGGGACTTCTGGCTGTCCTGTATGGTCTGCTTTTCTCAATTCTAGCTCTAATCATATCTAGCAAGAGAAAAAAGACCCCTGTGAATGTTCATGAACAACTGCTACAGTTGGGTGAATTAAAAGAGAAAAATATCATATCAGAATATGAATTTGATCAGAAGAAAGAGAAATTACTCTCCAAATACAAGTAATTCAGAGTCTTGCGACAAGGTAAAGGTTATTCCATTTTCTATTTGTGCAAAAAGCTGAACTTCTATAAACAAAAACAGGGCGTTCCCTTCAACGGGAATCTGCCCTGTTTTTGATATAACTATATTTTGTTATACAGATATCAATGGTGATGATGCGCATGGGCATCTGGTGCGTCACCTTTGACGGTACATAGTACCGAGGTGTCATGCAGATGTTTCTCGGACTCCACTTGGAGCGTCACATGTTTGATTTCTTTATGTTCCAGCATATGTTCAATCTTCTGAACCAGGATCTCGGATGCATAAACATCCATCGTTCCATCGACCACGATATGTGCGGTCAGCGCGTTCAAGTTACTGGTAATGGACCAGACATGTACATCATGAACGCCTTTGACGCCATCGACTTGTTTGATGGTCTGCACCAGTTCATTCACATCCACATTGGCCGGTGTACCTTCCATCAAGATATGCAGAGATGATTTGGTGACATAGAACCCACTACGCAATACCAACGCCGCGACAATTACACTCGCCAGTGGATCAGCCCAACCCCAGCCAAAGAACATCATGAGCAGTGCCGCTGCAATGGCCCCAACCGATCCCAGCATGTCGCTGATAACATGGAGATAAGCGCCACGCATATTCAGGTTTTTCTCCGTATCGCTGCCACGCATCATGATCCAGGCCACCAGAATATTGATGAGTAATCCAATGACGCTGATGATTAACATGCCTACGGTTGCGACTTCTGGAGGGTTGATAAATCGACCAATCGCTTCGTAGAAAATGTAGAGTGCAATGGCGATTAACGTAATTCCGTTTAACGTGGCGGCCAAAATTTCAAATCTTCTATACCCGTACGTTTTGCCAGTATTCACCGCTTTTTCACCAAAAGTGAACGCCAGCAAGGCAATCCCGAGTGCAATGGAGTCGGACAACATATGTCCTGCATCCGAGATGAGTGCGAGACTGTTGGTGATGAATCCACCAATGGCTTCAACGATCATATAGATGGTAATAATAATGAAGGAAAATAACAGCACTTTCTTGTTATTGGTGGTGTGAGCGTGGTCGTGTCCATGATCGTGCCCTTGGTTCTGATTTTGATGATGTCCAGACATATAAATCCTCTCCTTTGGAGCGAAGCTCCGTTATGTAATATGATATCTACTGTGGCTATAAATGATATTTAGCGATGGTTACTCACCAACAAATGAATATATGAGCGCTTGTTCATATGTTATGAATTTATTATAGTTGTGCCTCTTAGTAGTGTCAACCAAATTTAAGAAAATATAAACATGTCGAGTGTATCTCCATGCATGTGCTGGCGAATGAGATTGCTTTTATGCTACCATCTGTGCAGGATCAAAGTGAGATGTACTCGTTACATAGAAGGGCGGACAACCTTATGAAACATCTGCTGCTGGCAGACGATGATGCCAATATTCGAGCACTCCTGCGGCATGTCATGACCAAGGAAGGGTATCGGGTCCATGAAGCGCAGGATGGATTGGAAGCGGTCAAACTGATGCAAGAAACGCCGATCGATCTGGCGATCCTTGATGTCATGATGCCAGGCATGGATGGACTGGAGTTATGTGATTACATTCGGCAGCATTACGACATTCCAATTATGTTGCTGACGGCACGAGATCAGCTATCCGACAAGAGAGATGGTTATTTGAAAGGAACAGATGAATATGTGACCAAGCCATTTGAACCGGAAGAATTAGTCTACCGGGTAAAGGCGTTATTTCGTCGGTACCATCGCACATCCAGCGATATCATCCGCATGAACCGAATCGTCATTGACCGTAACAATGTGGAGGTTACCGATGGGCAATCCATTCTCTTTTTGCCAATGAAAGAATTTGAATTACTCTCACAACTTGCGCAGTTTCCGGGGCGTTTGTTCTCACGGGATGAACTCATTCGGCTCGTCTGGGGAGCAGATTACGAAGGAGATGACCGTACCGTTGATGTGCACATCAAGCGGCTGCGTGATCGTTTTGCGGATTATACGGACGATTTTGTCATTCAGACTGTGCGGGGCATTGGTTACAAGATGGAGGTGAAAGTACCTTGAGGACCTTGTACGTCCGGGTATTCCTCATTACGATTGCGGTGATTATGGTCAGCGGCATGCTCGGTTTTCTTTTGTCCAACATCTACTATCATACGAAGCTCAAGGATTTTAATGATGAGAAGCTGGTGGGCATCGCGACGCAAATGAAGCAATTTGTGGAACAGCAACCCGGCACGATGGAGCAGTATCTGAACAATGCCGCCGCACTCGGGTACGAAATCTATGTGACGGATGGAAAAGGCAACAACCGATTCTACGGCCGCGAATTCCGTGAGAAAGATCTGGACAAGCAAGCTGTAGAACTGGTGCTGAATGGTGAGGTGTACCATGGCGTCGCCCAGTTTCCAAGCAAACCGTTCATTACCGGGTTCTTCGATAATCAATTAAGCAATACCGTGGGTATTCATCTACAGCTAGGCAATGCGAATTACGCTCTCTTTATGCGTCCGGATGTAATTCTGCAATTCGGTGAGCTGCGGATCTTTTTTGCGCTGATTGGAGCATTGACGGTGGGTATTAGTATTCTGATCTTTCTGATCAGTACCCGCTATCTGGTCAATCCCATTGAACGTCTGTCCGAGGCGACCAAGCGCATTGCGCAAGGAAAATATAATCTGAAATTGCCTACCGCAAGGCGGGATGAGATTGGTCAACTGGCCCAGCATTTCATGACCATGAGTCGTGAATTGGAAAGGGTAGATCAGGCGCGACAGCAGTTTGTATCGAATGTATCGCATGAGATTCAATCACCGCTGACCTCGATTCAGGGTTTTGCCCAATTGGTGGGGGATCGGGATCTGCCTGAACAGGAACGGGAGCACTATGCATCGATCATTGAGGAAGAGAGCCGTCATCTCTCTTTGCTCAGCAAACAACTGCTGCTCCTGTCCTCCCTTGAACAAGGCAACGAAGATCTGAGCAAAGTAAAGTTCTCTCTGCGAGATCAATTCCGGCAAGCGGTTCAGGTGTTGCAATGGCAACTCGAAGAAAAAGAACTGCTGCTTCGGATTTCGGTGCCCGAATCCATCCAGCTAGTAGGCAATGAAGTGCTGCTCATGCAAGTTTGGATGAATCTGCTGGGCAATGCGGTGAATCATCTGCCACAGGGAAGAAGCATCGAGATTCACGCGGAGCAGATGGATAACCAGTGCGTGATTCAGATTCGGGATACAGGAGACGGGATTGCTGCGGAGCATCTGCCTTTCCTGTTCGATCGATTCTATCGGGTGGATCGTGCGCGTGAACGTTCTTCCGGACGAACCGGGCTTGGACTTGCCATTGTGCAGAAAATTATCCGAATTCATGACGGTACGATCGAGGTTTCCAGTTCACCTGAGGGTACGTTCTTCACCGTGACACTTCCGCAGATGTAATCTGTTATTCATTTTCCGTTCATTTTCGCCTCCTATACTTAGGTTATCAAGAGGGAGGTCACAGAACATGTACTTGGCTATTCGGGAAATGAGGTATGCCAAAGGGCGCTATGCCTTAATTGCTACAATCATGGTACTGGTTTCATTTCTGGTACTGTTTGTTACAGGTCTTGCACAGGGGCTGGCGTATGATAACGCAGCTTCGGTCAAAAATATGGCAGCAACCCACTTTGTGCTGGAGCAGGATTCGAATCATCGGTTTACCCGGTCACAAGTGGATCAGGATCAGCTTAATCAAGCTCGCTCCGAAGTGGGGCAAGAGAACGCTGAGCCACTCGGTGTGAAAATGACAACCGTCAGTCCAACCGGCGACACAAAAAAGATTGATGTCACGCTGTTCATGGTGAACCCGGAAGGCTGGCTCGCTCCAACGGTTACCGAAGGATCTACGATTACAGATCAGACGAACGGGCAGGTTGTAGTGGACCAAAAGTTGTCTGAATCCGGCGTCACAATTGGCACCGTCCTGGTTGATCAAGCTTCGGGAACGGAGTGGACTGTGGGTGGATTTGTTCAAAATGAGTCCTTCAGTCACTCCCCGGTGGTATTCCTGAATGAACAGGAATGGCTTACGCTTCAAGGAGGTTCACGAACTTCGCAAGGTTCAGCCGACACCAATGCTAATGCTCCTGTGTACAATGCCATTGCGATTAAGGGTGCAGGCGATCAGCTAGACCGCCTGAGTGCTGCAATGCCTAATACGGAAGTCATCACGAAGTCGGATGCCGTATCGGCTATTCCTGGTTATAAGGAAGAACAGGGATCGTTGCTTATGATGATCGCTTTTCTATATGTCATCTCGGCGTTTGTGCTTGCGGTATTCTTCTACGTCATCACGATTCAGAAAACGAGTCAGTTCGGCATATTGAAAGCCATCGGAACTCGGAATGCTTATCTGGCGGGTAGCGTTTCTTTACAAGTCTTGGTCTTGTCAGTTGGTAGTCTGGTCATTAGCGTACTGTTGGTTCGACTGTTCGAGTCCATTCTACCAGCATCGATGCCATTTCAATTAGGCTTGTCCACCCTCGCTCTGACCTGTGTGTTATTCATTCTCATGTCTGTGGCGGGTTCGTTATTCTCGGTGTGGAAGGTTACCAAAATTGATGCACTTGATGCGATTGGGAGGACAGCAGCATGAGAAACCGATTGGTATTACAGGGAATTACACAGACCTTTGAAGATGGCGGCAGCAAACGGACGATTCTGGACAAGTTGGACCTTGAAGTTGCTGAAGGGGAACTTGTGGCTGTGATGGGGCCTTCCGGCTCGGGCAAAAGTACATTCTTGTCCATTGCTGGTGCACTTCTTGAGCCAACGGAAGGAAAGGTTCTACTGGATGGGGCTTCTATTATGGGCAAAAGCAAACAGGAGATATCCGATGTGCGATTACAGCAGCTCGGTTTTATTTTTCAAAGTGCTAACCTCATTCCGTATCTGAAAGTAGAAGAACAACTCATGGTCGTTGCAAAGCTCGCCGGAACGGATAAAAACAAGGCGGAGAAACGAGTAGATGAGCTGTTGGATACGGTAGGCTTGACCCATCGGCGGAAGGCGTATGCGGAGAAGCTGTCTGGAGGAGAACGTCAGCGGGTCGCCATTGCACGGGCGTTGATGAACGATCCAGCTGTCCTGCTCGCGGATGAACCAACAGCCAGTCTGGATGCGGAACGTGGGCTGGATATTGTCGGCATGATTGCACGGCTCGTGAAAGAGCAGGGCAAGAGTGCAGTGATGGTTACGCATGATGAGCGGATCTTGCCGCTCTGTAGCCGGGTTCTTTTTTTGGAAAATGGGAAACTGGTGCAGCATTAGAAGGAGCATGGTCTGAGAGTCTGGAGAGAATACTGATCCAAGGCTTAAGGGCAGAGAGCGTAAGGTGAGGGTCACGTATTCCCGTTGGGGAGGTGGCCTTCTTTCTGTGTTTTCGACTATAATTGGAAGAATAGTGGAATTAGATAGAGAGGAACGGATGCGGATGAGTAGCTTGAGTGCGGAACTATTTCCGGCGCTGAGTACGTCGATTCATTGGGGAATTATTGAGGCGGAGTTCAGATTGCACGACATCGTGGATGAAACGCTGGTGAGCAATATTAGCATCATTCCGTTTGTCGGGGATCAATGTGTCGTCTTTCAACTGGATAATGGAGACTGGGAGCTGCAACAGTATTTTTATAAAATGGAACAGGAATGATTCTGAAAACTCTGACTTGGGAGTGATATCTTATGCAGGAACTGTTTAAGAAGATCATCAATACAGACCTCAAACCCTTATTTGCCAAACACGGCTATTCCAAGAAAAATCTGAATTTCTACAAAGCGGATGGAAACCTCGCATACAAGTTCAACATTCAAAAAGCAAAGTATAACACCACTAGTCAAGTCCAGTTTTATGTTAATTGTGGTGTTCATTCCACCGAGCTTGCGGAGTTGCAGTCCGTTGGATTGAATGGAGACATATCGGAGGACATATCTCATTTCACCTGCCGAATCAGAGAAATAGCCCCTTCCGCTCCGGCCCACTATACCTTAACGCCTGATATCGATCCAGACGCTTTATCGAAAGAACTGGTGTCGCATTTGGAAGAGGGCATGTCATTCCTACACTCACTAACAGGGGCCAGAGATATAGTTCATTATTATATGGACAAGACAGCGCTACATTTAAGCGAAGTAAGCTTCCGCTTCCTGCTAAAAGCCGGCGATACGGAAGAAGCCAAGCATTATTTACAGCAACTGCACGCCAAATACGGAGCCGAAAAGCGCTGGACGATATTAGAAAAGAAATATGCAGCCGTTTTTTCCGAGTACGGAATGTAAGCTTTGCTCCAGACAAATAGCCAAAATGAGAGGGGATAACATATGAACGATACTCAATATAATTTAAATTTTGAGAAACTGTGTAATGAATTACAGCTTGGTGAATTGATCAGTTCGCCCAAACCGATTTCAGGTGGACTTCTTCATCGAATGTACGCTATCGAAACCACGCAAGCTAATTATGCAGTTAAGGCATTGAATCCCCAGATCATGATAAGACCTGCTGCTGTGCAAAATTATATGGATTCAGAAAAAATAGCAAACGTGGTAGCTGAACATATCCATGCTCAACCTGCAAAAAGGTTAAAGGGTGCTTCTATGCATAACATTGATAATCAATTCTATCTAATTTTTGATTGGATTGAGGGGCAACGCTTGGAACAAGATGAAGTTACTATCAATAACAGTTCTCTGATGGGAACGATCCTTGCAGATATCCATAAAACGGATTTTAGACAACTAGAATTGGATAGTTCACAGGCGACTAATTCTAAAAAAATAGATTGGATGTTTTATCTGAACAAAGGAAAAAATGAGAATTCGGAATGGATTAAGATTTTGGACTCCAATATGGATAAGCTGTATGAGTGGAGCATGAAAGCTAAGAATTCATCTTCAATGCTAGCATCCGATAATGTTATTAGTCACAGAGATCTGGAGCCTAAGAATGTGATGTGGAGACAAGACATTCCTATTATTATAGATTGGGAATCGGCAGGTTATATTAATCCGATGCATGATCTGGTAGAAACAGCTGTGTATTGGTCAGTAGATAGCTCTGGAAGTATAAACGAGGAAAAGTTCTTGGCTTTTATAGGTGGATATAAGAAGCGAGTGGGGAGTCTAACAGCCAATTGGGAAGTGGTTCTGGATATTGGTTTTGCTGGAAAGTTGGACTGGCTCGAGTATAGTCTTAAACGGTCACTGTGGATTGAATGTACGGACATAGAGGAACAGTTATTAGGAACATCACAAGTCATTAGGACTTTAGAGGCTTTGAAACAATACGAAAATATGATTTCAGATATTAAGAACTGGTTGAATACTTAATCCAGGAGGGGATGCCCACATGGCAAACGATAAAGGAACACTCAGAACATGCGAACAAGGACATTCGTATTATAAAAAAGTGATTGCCCAACCTGTCCGACGTGCGAAGCTGAACGTAAACCGACAGAGGGATTTCTAGCCTTATTGTCAGCTCCCGCCAGACAGGCCTTGGAGAGTGAAGGCATCACAACACTACTGCAACTTGCGGAGTACACTGAGAAAGAGATCCTGAAACTTCACGGAATCGGGCCATCTGCCATGCCCAAACTGCGAAGCGCTTTGGAAGAAGAGGGATTGTCTTTTAAGAAATAACTCTCATTACTCCTTTCCTTTAATCCACAACGGAAGTAATCTCCTTCATCGTTACCTGATAAAACAATTTACTCTGAACGAACATACCTCGTTTTCTTTCGGGGATCTGATTCATCAGCAGCACATAGACAAGGCCATCACCGCCCCACTGGGTGGAAACGATTTCGAAGCCCTCGACATAGTTTGAAATGTTGGCAAAAGGCAAAAGTTTTACTTTGGGATTGGGCATATCCATATCCTCCTTCGTAGTCGAAATGCAGAGTCACCACCCGCATCTGTATAAGAGGATTATGACGTACGTGTACTTTACTGAACATGGCGGAAGTATAGCGAAGGCCTTCTTTGCTTTCACAGTGAATGAGTACGATGTTTTGAAATGGCTGCTTCGTCCTTGACACGTGTAGTACAATAAGGAAGTTGTGTAAAATTCTATATAAGAGGAGGGCGGAGAGATCGCTATAAGTAGAGTGTGACAATACATACAACGCACGTGAAGTAAGGGGTAAGTATCACCCGTAGATTCAATTTGAAATTACGAGGAAGACTCATCTCAGAAAAACAAAACTGGTTAAGGAAGTGTTACGAGGTGGAACCACATATTCAAGAGCAAAAGACAGACTACCGTCCACTAGGCGTATCGGGTTTAGGGGGTTGGCTGATTCTCATCCAGATTGGATTATTTGTTACGGTAATTCTACTTGCAGTGCAATTATTTCAGCAGATAATCCCCACATTCACAACTGAGACTTGGGAAATGCTAACTTCCAAACAATCAGACTATTATCACCCATTGTGGGGTCCAGTACTTATTTTTGAGATGGTGTACAATACGCTGTTTTTATTATTCAGTGGATATACAATTTTTGCGTTTTATAGCAAGAAAGCAATATTACCCCGTCTGATGATCATCTTCTATGGTCTCAGTCTGATTGTTGGCATTATTGATTACCTATTATTGCTCCAGATTCCGTTAGCAAAAGAATTGGAAGATGGAAGCTCGATCAGAGAAATTGCTAAATCTGTCATCACTTGCGCCATCTGGATTCCTTATTTTATCAAATCCGAGCGAGTTCATAACACATTTGTGAGATGAATGGTAAGCAGGAAATGCCCGATCTTGGATAGAAGCTATCTGAGGTCGGGTTTATTTGATACATACGAAAGTAGTTATAGATGTAAAGTTAACCTGTTCAATGTGAAAAGGAGGAGAGATCTTGAAAATTTATCTGGTAAGGCATGGGATGGACGAGGAAGGATATCGAGGCGGATGGAGTGAGCGTGGACTTACGGAACAGGGGATCAATCAATCCAAGAGACTGGGAGAGCATTTGCATCGTTACGTTGGGGATTACGACATACATACGATCATTAGCAGTGATCTTCCTCGTGTAGTACAGACAACACGGGAAATTGAGAAGAAATTAAATATGCAGGCTAGCTTAATGAAAGATTGGCGGGAGATGAATAACGGAGATTTGGCAGGTATGCTCCATAAGGATGCTGAAGAACATTACCCAGGAGTTTATTTCAACACCCTTGAGATGGATTCCCCTTTTCCGGGAGGAGAAAGCCCAAGGGATTTTTACAACCGGATAAGCACATCTTTCGAGAGTCTTCTTAGAGATATAGAGGAACAAACAGTCAAGTCCAATGTTCTGTTAATTACTCACGGCGGAGTGATTAATATTCTGTATTATCTACTTGAGGAGAGGAAATGGAGCAATAAGTCCAGCTTTTATCCCATGGACAACACCAGTGTACATGCCGTTGAAAAGGGAAGGCATGGTTGGAAACTTAGCAGCGCAAATGTGTTAAGTCATCTAGATTAGTTGTTTACTAGATCAAGAGCTGATAAGTCGACTTAATCAGGAAGTACAGACTCATAGGTTCCAATGTATTACAATGGTATAAAATAGAAGACGGAGGCGATGATATGAGTGATCAACCAATTGAACTGCTGCAACGTTTGAAGTCTTTATCCGGACCATTTCCAACGTGGGATATGGAGCAGTTGCCGGAGCGGCCGGGGAAGCTATTTTTGGAGTGGTTGAGATTGGCGGTTGAGAACGAAGTGAAAGAACCTCATGCCATGACGATCTCCACCGTGGATCACGACGGTTATCCTGATGCGCGGGTGCTGATTTTGAAAAATCTAATCGACGAAACGTTCTATTTTGCCTCCAGTTCGGAGAGTCGAAAAGGACAGCAGTTGAAGGAGAACCCTCATGTGGCTCTCACCTTCTACTGGCCTTCACTTGGAAGACAGATTCGAATAAGGGGAATTGCCGAGGATCAGGGAGATCAAGCGGGCGCTGATGATTTCCGCAAACGTTCAGCAGGAGCGAGAGCAGTTGCCATGACAGGGCATCAGAGTGAGGTTTTGGATCGTGAGGAAGTGCTGGATAGTTCCATCGAAGCTCAGAAAGAAAAGATAAGCCGTGACCCCAGTGTTATTACACCTCATTGGCGTTTATATGCCGTGAATGCACAAGAGGTGGAGTTTTGGCAGGGAGATTCGGAGCGCAAGCATGTACGAGTCCAATATGTGATGCAAGATGGGCAGTGGAAGACACTCCGATTGTGGCCTTGATTTTTAGAACAGATGAGTTAGGCAATACGGACCGAACTACTGTGAGTTTCTTTTTCCTAACAATCTCAATGAGGGTGAGTCTATGAGAACGATTGAAAGCTTCTTCGAACCATTTCCGATGTTGGAAACCGAAAGAACTTTACTCCGGCCTCTTACCTATGATGATCTGGATGATATGTATAGTTATTGCGTTGTACCTGCTGTATCGGAGTTCACTACCTGGGACGCGCATCAGAGCAAAGAAGACACCAAAGCTTTTTTAAATTTTGTCATGAGTCGCTATGAGACGGATCTAATAGGCCCGTGGGGGATTGAAGATAAACACACCAAGAGGCTGATTGGTAGTTGTAACTATCTAGGGTGTGACAGCGATAACAGGAGAGTTGAGCTGGGATATGTATTATCCGATCAATTTTGGAATCAAGGCTACATGACCGAAGTGGTGCAACGAATCATCCAATTTGGATTTGACGAAGTGGGGCTTGAGCGAATCCAGGCCAGATGTTTGGTGAAAAACACAGGTTCCGCCAAGGTCATGGAGAAGGCAGGCATGCAATTCGAAGGTGTGCTGAGGAAATACATGAGGGTGAAAAATGAGCTTCAGGATCTGAAGATGTATGCTATCGTAAAAGAAGACTTCTATACTCGTGTTAAATAAAGAACATATTTTTGATCAAAAGGGCGTGTGTCATTCATCATGCCGGCGAGCCATGAGTTTGCCTATAATCCTGAATTCAACAAGGATGTCATACAATAAAGGGTTCTGGGATTACCTTATATCACATCTGACTGAGATTCAGAAGTTCTATCATATTGCTGCATCGAAAGGTCAAGGTATCGTATTTTATATTGTCTAATTCAATAATTATATGCCAAGCTTTGGCCCATTCCCGATCGTTGAGGATATGGGTTTTATTTTTGCCTTTCCGCAACCAACGTACATAATGTCATATCGTGAACTGGATTCCTTCCGCTATAATCTTCAAGTTATCCAAACGTGGATTGAATGAAGGAACCAGGAGGTACAACGAATTGATAGCCAAAAACAGATATAAATCACTTGAACTGGAAACACCCGGTGTATATGAGCTGGAAGGGCTTGAGGTGGGGGTGACATCGAACTGCAATTATAAATGCGACTATTGCTGCGCTTACAATCGGGATGATGGAGCGTGCATCAATAGTCAGGATGTCATCCGTATTATTAGTGAGCTTCCTCGTCTCAAGAGAGTGCGATTATCCGGAGGAGAAGTAACACTGAAATACCAGGATTGCCTGGAGATTGTGACGTACTGTGCAGCACATGGCATTGATACACAATTGAATAGTAATGCCAGTCTGCTGAACGAAGAACGGATTCTTGCGTTGCGAGATGCAGGCTTGTCCAACATTCATATTTCGTTCAATTATACCGATGCGGAGTCGTATGCTGCGTACTACCGAGTGCATCCTCGCATGTATGAGAGACTGGAGCAGAATATCCGTTTGTGTACTGAAGTCGGTCTGGAGACGGTATTGGAAACGTTACTGTTTGAGGGTAACCAAGCGAACATGCAGGCGATTAGCGATAAGGTGTATGATCTGGGTGTTCGCATCTATGAGATCCAGAACAGCATTAAGATGCCACATACCGATTGGAGTCAAATTGTATCCAGAGAGTCCCTCATTCGATCTGTAACGGAGCTGATTGAACATAAAAAGCCAGATACAACGCTCTATTTCACCTGCATGGATCGGTTCGCTGAACAGTTGAATTTACGTGAACAACCTGGTGTGTATTTCTCGAATTGTGTGGATGGCACGAAACAGCTGCACCTGCACGGCAACGGGGATATCCTCATCTGTGAGTTATGTCATCCTGTCGTGATTGGTAACATCTATAATGGAACGTTGTTGAAGGATATCTATGCCCAGCAGCCCCCGGCGTTAACAGAATTCCTGGAAAAGCGGCCTTGTCCCGCGTACGATGCTCTTTTTGCAGACGCATGACAGGAAGAGTTATTGAAGATATGTGATATGTATGTTGAAAGAGATATGTACACGATAACAGTGACCTTTAGGGTTATATAGATTAAAAATCAAGGTGATCTGATTTCCTTAATAGGAAATCGGATGACCTTTTTTGATTGAACTATTCGTTTACACAATAACGGAGAGGACAGAAAAAACCTGGAAAAGCGAAGCGTTCGCCTCGAAAGCTTTCTGAAGAAAAGCTGCATCGGAAG
>NZ_ANHX01000032.1 GCF_000316035.1 Paenibacillus sp. PAMC 26794 | reverse complement strand
GGAAGCATACGCTATCCCCGGATTTTCCCCTTTAGAAAAGGGAATCAAAAAAATCTGGGGGTAACAGCGATTGGAAGGTTGTTCTGTCATTGTAGTGTCAGTGTAAATCATCTTTAGTTCAATTGATATGCTTTCAGATTCATTTAAGCTACCCGGCCTAATATGGCCTTAAGAACTTAGATGAAGAGGTGAGCTTCACATGATGAAGATGGATGAGAAACCAACCCGGAAAGACCCATATAAACGACCAATCTCCCCAAGAAAGCGCAGATGGCTCATCATCACACTTGTCATCGTACTTGCAGTAGGTGGAATCCTGTACAGTTTGGCTGACCGTTACCTGATCCGGCATGTGCAGGTGGTTGAAGCGGATGAGAACACAGCAACGTCAACAGCAGGCAACGCCAATGATTCCACCAGGACTTCGACCGCCGCAATTGAAGTGAATGCAACGTCAGATGATTGGAATTATTCGAGTGATGATATGAAGGTCAATATTGAAAAGCAACAGACAGGTTCTGGCTCGGATCAGATTACGTATTATGTTGCTGATGTTCAGCTAACAGATGCAAGCAGCTTGCGAACCGCGTTGGCGGATAACAGCTTTGGAACGAACATTACCGAGAATACGTCAGAGATTGCCGCAGCCAACAATGCGATCTTTGCCATTAATGGTGATTATTACGGATTCCGCGATGATGGTGTCATTATTCGAAATGGAACACTGTATCGGGACAGCCCCACGCGGGATGCACTTGCCCTGTTCAATGACGGAACGATGAAAACATATAACGAGAACGAGATATCTTCCTCGGAACTGCTGGCCGAAGGGGCAACCAATACGTTATCCTTTGGGCCAATTCTGATTCAGGATAGCGAGATTGTCAGTGATTTTAGCAGTGTGAAAATCGATAACAACTTTGGCAACCGCTCCATCCAGGACGCGAATCCAAGAACTGTGATCGGCATGATTGCTCCCAATCATTACGTCTTCGTGGTGGTGGAGGGACGGCAGGACAACAGCCGTGGCATGACCTTGGCAGAACTGGCCGATGTCATGAAAGGCCTCGGAGCAACCGAAGCCTACAATCTGGACGGCGGCGGTTCATCCACGATGTATTTTATGGGCAGAGTCGTCAATAATCCGCTGGGGCGCAACCAGGAACGTGGCGTAAGTGACATACTATATCTGACGGAGGGACAAGGATCATGACGATATTAATTCCATCCTATGAACCCGATGTACGTTTACTGAATCTTGTTCTGCAGTTACAGACATTTAAGCTTGGACCCATTGTGATTGTGGATGATGGTAGTGGCCCAGATTACCGTGGGATTTTTGAAACGGCAGAAGCTTATGACTGTACGGTCCTGACACATCCCGTCAATTTGGGTAAGGGCAGTTCGTTGAAGACAGGCTTTCAGTATATTAAGGAGTACGGACCACAGGGCGGTGTGGTATGCGCAGATAGTGACGGGCAGCATCTGCCACATGATATTAAGCGTATCTTCGAAGTGCTGCTCGCACAAACGACACCAGGAATTGTACTTGGCAGCCGTCGCTTCAGTGGTAAAATTCCAGCACGTAGCCGTTTTGGCAACACAGTCACACGGGCCGTCTTTTCCCTCACGACAGGTATCAAAGTATATGACACGCAGACGGGTCTACGCGGTTTTCCCTACTCCATGCTGGATTGGCTGAACCAGATTCCCGGGGATCGGTTTGAATACGAGATGAACATGCTGTTAACGGCACACAAGGAAGGGTATGAGATTACGGAGGAGTTTATTGATACGGTGTATCTGGATCACAATGAGTCCTCCCATTTCCGCCCGCTGGTTGATTCGTTCCGGATCTATATGCCAATCCTGATGTTTAGCACATCGTCGGTGCTGTCCGCTCTGATTGATTTTGGACTACTATTTGTTATTCAGTATTTCACGCATAATCTGTTTCTGTCGGTTGTCGCAGCAAGACTGTGCAGCTCCATC
Organism: Paenibacillus sp. PAMC 26794; assembly: GCF_000316035.1. Lineage (GTDB taxonomy): Bacteria > Bacillota > Bacilli > Paenibacillales > Paenibacillaceae > Paenibacillus. The sequence goes on along the minus strand of NZ_ANHX01000032.1, from coordinate 637 downwards.
TTCAACTATACGATTAATCGAAAGTACGTGTTCTCCGCTGGAAGAACCTCGAAGGTTCGGCAGTCTTTGCCCAAATATTTCTCACTTGTCCTGCTGGTGCTGTTATTAAACTATGGTTTACTGTATTTTTATAATGAAAAACTGATTATTCCGCTGCTCGCAGCCAAGTTATTGACCGAGGTATCCATCTTTGTATTCAGCTATTGGGCGCAGCGCAGATTTGTCTATTAACCCTGGAGAGAGAGTAAGCTTATGGCTTGCTCTTTTTTGGTTGAAACGGTTTCATAAGTACCCGGAAATAGGTTACGATGGAAGAGGAAATAAGGAGCCATATTTTAGGTGAAATCATGAAAACGATGGAGATTGTAACGCGCAAGGATATCATTCGTCCGTGGCTGGACCAATCAGAGTAAACGGAATGTTAATTTGGAGATAAGTGCGAAGTTAGAGTGTAAATATGCTTTAGTTGAACTTATATAAAATAAATGTGGGAGGATGATTATGTATCTTCGAAGTGTGGAACTTATGTCGGCCAAGATCGGGAATCGGGACCAATATCCTTTTGACATCCCCGCGATCCGGTCCTTGGAACGATTGGAGCTCACGAATAACGTTACTTTTTTGTAGTGAAAATGCT
>NZ_ANHX01000031.1 GCF_000316035.1 Paenibacillus sp. PAMC 26794 | reverse complement strand
AACGTACTTTTTTTGTAGGTGAAAATGGTTCAGGGAAATCTACGCTGCTCGAAGGCATCGCTCATCAATGTGGATTCAATACCGCAGGGGGCGGCAGGAATAATACCTATGAGACACATGCTTCGGAATCCTCGCTCGGGAATTATCTCAGACTGGCCTGGTTGCCCAAAATAACGAATGGTTTCTTCATGCGCTCTGAATCGTTCTATCAATTCGCATCACATGTCGATCAGATGCCAGCATCGCTCCAATATTATGGCGGGCGTTCATTACATGAACAATCACATGGGGAGTCTTTTCTCAGTCTGTTCGTCAATCGCTTCAGTTCCAAAGGCATCTATCTGCTCGATGAGCCCGAAGCCGCTTTATCTCCAGCTAGGCAGCTCTCCTTATTGCGTATCCTCCACGATCTGTCAGGCACTTCGCAATTCATTATTGCGACGCACTCACCCATTTTGCTGGGATATCCGGGGGCAGAGATTTTAAGTTTTGACGATAGCCATATTCAAGAGGTAGCCTATGAGGAGACCGATCATTATCAGATTACTCGCAGCTTTCTGGAGAACCGCGACCGGATGCTGAATGAATTATTTAAAGATTAAGTTCTCAGTTTAACAAGGGAAGTTACTCAACCATGCGGCGTAAAATTTATTTATGAGGAGAGATTGGATGAAGGTAGGTTTGCTGATTGTTGATATGCAGGAGAGTATTGTGCGGAAAAAGATGGATCAGACTTCGATAGACCATGCCTGTGAGTACATTAACCATGTGGCTAATGTGCTGCGCTCGAATGATCATACGGTCGTTCACGTGCAGGATGTGGAGGGCATGGAGGAGGCAGCGTTAGATGAGTATCGCATCATTCCCGAGGTGGATGTGAATGAGAAGGATCTCACGGTTACCAAGGAAGCTTCCAATGCCTTCTGGCAGACGAACCTGGAGCAGGTGTTGAAGAGTCACGGAATTGAATTGGTGATTATCGCAGGTTTTGCTGCAGAGGAGTGTGTTCTATTCACCTACAACGGAGCAATGGAGCGAGGATTTCGGCCGGTGATGTTGCGAAACGGAATTCTTAGTACACATCCCGAAGCGGTGACTTCAACGTACAGAGATCGCAATGTGATCTCATATCCTGTGGTTGATTATCTATATAAGTTCAACTAAAGAGGTGAGCACTCCAATGACAGAACAACCTTCCGATCGCTGTTATCCCCAGATTTTTTTGATTCCCTTTTTAAAGGGGAAATCCGGTGATAGTGTATGCTTCCGATGCAGCTTTCTTTCAGAAAGCTTTCAGGCGAACGCTCCGCTTCTTCAGGTTATTTCTGTCCTCTCCGTTTTTGTGTAAAAAGTTT
>NZ_ANHX01000030.1 GCF_000316035.1 Paenibacillus sp. PAMC 26794 | reverse complement strand
AGCTTTCTTTCAGAAAGCTTTCAGGCGAACGCTCCGCTTCTTCAGGTTATTTCTGTCCTCTCCGTTTTTGTGTAAAAAGTTTAGTTGAACCTATATAATTCGATAATTATTAGCTAAGTGCTAATGGATACTTGGTGAAAAATAAAGATAAGACCAATAATCGGATTCTGTAGGTAGTCTTTTTTTGTACAAATGTTCATGTCCACTGTGAAAGTTAAGGTTACTCCATAGTTTAAACCAAACTTTGCCTATATCTGCTGTGGTTGAAAGGATATATTGAGAACAGGGCACAGCAAGCTTGCTGTGGACATCGGAAAGGTTATGTATGGATCACTAACTAACTCATTAACTAAGGGAGATGTGCAAAGAAAATGAATGTACACATTAAGAGTATTTTGGCAGAACAAAAGGAATTGTTTCTCAACCTGTACAACTTGTACTTATATGATCTGTCTGAATTTTCTGGCGAGGATCTACTTGAAGAGGGGAAATATGATCCAACGAACACCTATCTATATCTGGAACGCGATGAATTACATCCGTTTTTGATTCAGTATGAAGGAAAGGTTATTGGATTCGTACTGGTGTGCTCACCTCCATATGTGCCGGAAGGTGTGGATTATACCGTGCAAGAGCTATTCCTGGTCAAAAAATATCGCGGACAGGGGCTGGCAGCACAAGCGGTTGACTTGGTTTTTGCTCAATTTGAGGGTACATTCAAAGTAGAACAGCTTGCTAATAATGCGGCAGCAGTTTCATTCTGGAAAAAATATTATGAGCAACATCAGATTGAATATACTGAGTCTGAATATAACATTGAGATTGACAACATCGCTGGCAGCCACCGGATTTTGTCTCAGACTTTTGTGCGTGGAAGAGAGAAATAATATTTAAATTAGAAGGTGATTAGTTTGTTCATTATCGTAGCAACCAAGGGGAGTCTGAAGTGGGTTTCGGGTGTGTTTCAGGCAGAAGATGCAGCTGGCCAGTACATGGATCTCATACCTGATGAGCTTAAGGGATACCAGCAATTCATTCAGATAGAGAACATCACATATCCTTTTTATATTATAGAGCGTCAGGAATCTCCATTTCGGTTTCTTGGCAAAGATGGAGTGATTGCACTTTTGGATAAAACAGATGTGTCAGAAGATGAAGATGAGGTGCACTTTAATATCTACACGGTGGATTCAGATTATAGACCAAAGAAACCTGGAACAGATTATATGGGAATACTGAGACATGATCATGTGGCCAATGAATCTATAGAGATGTACCGCGAAGAAGGGACAGCGTTTCTGATTGAACGAAGGATTTTATGAATGCGAGAATTGAAGATACTAGTGATCCAGCACTTTAGTTCACCACCTAATTTAATACACGAGGATACCTATGGATGCGACAATGAGGTGTCCTTTTTTGTTATATTTCAGCTCTGATTTTGTTAGAGAGGAGCAGAAGAAAATGTATACTGTATACATCCGAATTTGGGCTGTAAACTCTTTAACAGACTGGGTTTTTCAGCCATATTTCATGGTCAGTATTTTATGTATACTATTGCTGATCTTTGTGATAAGTTGAGCGAATAAGATCCAGTAATCATACTATGAGTGAGAGGACTAATATCATGAATTGTGCTAAAAAGCTTGTGACCACTCTATTGATTACAGTTATGTTGTTTTCATCGTTTAATGTAGTATTTGGTGCCGCTGAATCTTCGGCATCAGACATCGAGGGAAACTGGGCAGAAAGCCAAATTACGAAATGGATCGACAAAGGTTTTATTCATGGTTATGAAGACGGCAGCTTTAAACCGAACAATACTATAACAAGAGCAGAATTTTTCTCATTGGTTAATCGTTCATATGGATTTACTGAAACAGCATCTGTATCCTTCAAGGATGTTAATTCATCTAACTGGGCATATGCTGAGGTTTCCAAAGCTGTAAAGGCTGGATATATAAAGGGTTATAGGGACGGTACAATCGGTGCCAATAAACCCATTAGTAGACAAGAAGTTGCAGTTATTATCGATGATCTTCTGGATCTATCGAATGAAGCTAGTACTGGGGAGCCCTTTACGGATTCGAGTACAATAGCCTCATGGGCTAAAAAATCGGTGGATGCTACTGTAGCTAAAGGGATCTTGCAGGGCTACGATAATAACTTCAATCCGAATAAACCGATCACTCGTGCTGAAGCAGTCGTTGCGCTGGATCGTTCAGTGAATGCAAGAGCAACGGATTACAGCTTAGCTGGAACATATGGCCCTGAGGCGGGGATGCAGACCATTGATGGGGATGTGCTCATTAGCACGGCTGGGGTTACATTGAAGAATATGATCATCAAAGGAAACCTATTATTTAGTGAAGGTATCCAAGAAGGAGATGTACACCTTACGAATGTTACGATTAAAGGTGTGACACGGGTAGAGGGTGGGGGCGTTAGTACCATCTATTTAAAAAATACCGTAACATCTACCCTTATCGTTGATAAGAAAAAAGGACCTGTTCTCATTATTACAGAAGGTTCAACGACAGTTGGAGAATTAACCATTCAATCCCCTGCTACGCTACAAGAAACGGATACTACGGGTAATGGTTTCGGCAAGATTACGTTATCCGAGCGTTTACTTGCGGGGTCGAAAGTAGGTTTGAAAGGAACATTTGATTCCTTAACCGTTAAAGGCAGCGGGATTCAGGTGCATATTCCTGAAGGCCGTATTAAGGACGTTATCGTAGCAGTTAAAGCAACGGGGACGACACTTAACTTAGGCACGGATGCAACGATTGTAAACCTTTTCTTAGATGCAGTCGCTAAGATACTAGGCACGGGTACTATTGAAAAGGTGACGCTGAGTTCCGCTGCTAAAAGTGGTACGACTTTTGAAACTACAATTCGACTGTTGGATAAAGTCATAACTACAATTCCTCCAACTGTTCCTACAAATGTACCTGTGACTTCACCATCCACTGGTGGAACGGATACAATCGCTCCTACACTGTCCAATGTAACGAGTGGTCATATTGCAGGTGGAGATCCTGTGGTAGGTAGAAGCAATGAAAGTGGATATGTGTATCTGGTTCCTTCCGCAACACCAAAAACAATCACGAGTCTAAACCAATCTGTTGCAGGGTTGTTTGGCAAGAAACAGTCGGTGACAGCAAACGTAGATGCCACAATGAATACAGTGGGATTAGCGTCAGGTACGTATGTCGTATATGCCGTTGATCTCGCGAACAATATATCGATGGCTTCGGCAGAGATTGTTATTGGTACAAATCAGTTAACCGTTTCGACTCCAGTACTCTTAACCGAGAAAATGTATGATGGAACGGCATCGGCAACCGTAATAGCAGATTCACTAACTGGAGTTGCTGCTGGAGACCATGTAACTGTAAGTGCAGCAGCCACCTACAATGATGCAATAATAGGCACAGGTAAAACAATCACTGTAGTTTATACGTTAGGCGGAGCAGATGCAGCCAAGTATATTGCGCCTTCAAACTATACAACCCAGACAGGGGCCATTACAGCCGCACAGTTGACGATCGGCGAGCCGATGTTGACTGTTATTGAGAAGCCAGATGGAGATTCATCGGTAGTCGTATCTGCAGGTTCCTTAGTTGGGGTTGTTCCAGGTGAGGATGTGACGGTGAGTGCAGAGGCGGTATATGATACAACTTCCCCGCCTAAAGCGGCGCTTGTATCTGTGGTTTACACAATAGCCGGTACGGATAGTGGCAAATATATTGTTCCTGTGAGCAATACGAACTACACTGTTTATGTACAATTCAGTGAGGATACAGGTGTTATCATAGATCTGATAACAACTTCCAAAGTGTATGATGGAAATTTTGCAACAACTGTATTAGCCGGTTCTAGGAATGGATCTTGTGCAGGAATAGGTAAACAAGGTATTTGTCCTGGGGATGACGTAACGGTAAGTGCTTCAGGAGTCTATGATAATGAAAATGTAGGAACAAATAAGAAGATAACTATATCGTATACTCTATTGGGACCACCTGTAGAAGTAGGGAATTATACTCCACCAAAGGATATTAAAGTAGTTGGTGTGATCACTGCAAAGCAATTGATGATCACGGCTCCGACATTAATACTCTCCAAAGTATATGACGGAACTCTTGCAGCAAATGTAACGGCAGGTCAATTAACTAACGTGATCTCTGGGGATGACGTACAAGTAAATGCTGTAGCGACATACAATAATGCAGCTGTTGGTACCAGTAAAGTAATAACAATTAAGTATACTCTTACAGGGGATGATGCAGGAAATTATATTGCCCCAGCAACGCAGATGGTTGGTACGGGGGAGATTACTGCTACACCTTAATATTTATGTTATGAAGACCATTTTCATTAGTGACTTTTCTGATGAAGGTATAGATGCTAATAGAGTCTCCACTGTCGAATAAGACTGTGGAGGCTTTTTTTGATTTTATCGAGTCAAAACAACTTCGCATTTACCAATACATGGGTTATGATGAATTAAGAGGAGTCTATGGGAGTGAGCGTGTAAGGGGGCGCATGTAGGTATGCCGAAGCATCATTTTGTTATTGAAAACAAAACGCGAGTAAATGGGAATATTCATACATTCTACTCCTGGGATTCTCATGGCATGATACATAAAAGTGGGTTAACCACAGAGAATCATGCGACCTTGGAACATTGCGTACATCTATGATTCCCTTTGCTGGTTGGATACATGGAATCCATCTACCTGTATGAGATGTAGTGGGCTGAACAACTATGGAATAACCGTTATTGAAGAACAGGATGTTTTGTTAAAGTTTCATCAACTGATTCGGGCCTGGATTGAACTATTTAGTCATGCGACAGATCCGATTGTTCTAACAGGGAGTTACTGTTTTGATGGAGAAGAACGGAAGGGCTACTACGAGAAACTCGTGTACAACAAAGTTGAATTAATCAACGAATTACATAAGGTTGAGAACATGGCAAAGTATGCTGAGGTACATGGGAAATGCATTGTGCATTTTGGTATATAAAATTAATAGGAAAGTTTCCTGATTGAAATTGTGAACTGTTGAAGTAATCCAACAGAGAGGAGCAAGAATAATGACTAGTCGTATTGTAGTTACGGGTGGAGCTATTATTCGAGATCATATGGGGAGGGTTCTGCTGCAAAAGAGATCAGATTATGGAGATTGGGGATTACCCGGTGGTGGTATGGAGCCAGGTGAACGAATCGAAGAAACCATGATTAGAGAAGTGAAAGAGGAAACAGGGCTTGAGGTGAGTTCTTATGAATTGGCCTCCATCTACACGGGCGAGAGGATGCACTATACGTATCCGGATGGAAATGAAGTAGTATTTGTAATGTTTTTATTTGACGTTATTGCGGAGTTGGAAGGAAAACTCTGTGATGATCAATTAACTCTTTTATTTGAAGATGAACAGAAGGAGTCATTACAGCTTGTTTTTAAAAGTCTGGATGTGATTGATATTTCCACAATTAACAATGTGCAGAAGCCTATATTTGTAGATTTGAAGCAAGGAGAGTCTAAATTACTACGCAAGTGACAGCGTTAATAGAATAATTCAAAATGAATAGAGGTTAGATTATGGTGAAAAACATGGCAATAATTCAACCTTTTATTCCAGCATTTTCTGTTCAAAATTTGGAGTGGGTTGCTGAGCTTTGTAGGTCATAAAGTCTTAAGTGAAGCATTCATAAAGAAGGGAGTTTTTATATTGCCTTGGCCGATGGTACATTTTGCAATTGCATCCGAGTTGATATCCGAGCCATTCCCTGAATTGTTATTGGGGAGCCTTGCTCCTGATTCGATCCATGTAAGAACTAATCTTCGTACAGAAAAGGCGAAAACCCACCTCATGCCAGAGGCAGGAAGATTTGCAACAGACGAAGAACTTAAAGACTTTTTTGAAACCCAAAAGAAGTTAGCCTATAGTGATCCCAAATTCCTGCAATATCTGTGCGGTTACATCGCCCATATCTATACGGATCGCGTGTGGACATTCGATATCTATCCTGCATATGAAGTTCATCCCAACGGAAGAAGCGTGTATACACAGGATGTCACAAAGCTGGAGTTTATGATTTTACGGAATTGGAACAGGGCCAATGATTGGTTAAATGAGTTGAAAGTGGGGAGAGCATTTGATCTAGGCGGCTTGCTGGAATCTGAGGTTTATCAGTATAGAGGAGAGAAACTGGAGTTTTTAGCTAACCCTAACAACGAACCTTTGGGTAATTTAAATATTTTATCCATGGAAGCTATGGAAGAGTTCATACATAAAACGGCGTTAGCGCTAAAACAATTGTATACAAAATGGAATGTGTATGAAGATTTACGCAGCAATGAAGGCACTGCACAAATTCTTTCGCAAGCTGCATCCGAAGATTAATGAGATTATTTTAGCTGTAAATGACGGGAATATTGCGGCACAGCGGTTATAACTGAAAATGGGTTTCCAGTTATTCTGCTTCATAGAATTGCATAAAGGAGAATGACTATGGACATCGTTATGACGCTTGAACCGCACGGGTGGCTGGATATCCTGGTTCAACCTGATCAGGGAGAACAGATTGAGATTCCGGTTTCTTTTTTGTCGGATGCGGTGGATGAGATAGCACGTCAATTCGTTGCATTGCACAAAGGAGCCACGGAGGTAACCATGACCATGCAGACCGAACCTGGAGAATATCGATTCTGGATCAAGAAACGTTCGCAGGTAATCGTTCAATTCATGGTGTATGAGATGAGTGATAACTTTAGCACGGAAGCCGTCACAGAGGGGCGATTGCTTATGTCTGAGGAGTTATCCTTGGTCAAGTTGACTAAACTATTTTACAGAGAACTAAGCAAATTGAAGGAAATGGGACTGGAGGAATATCACAAACGGTGGAGTTTTGATTTCCCCCTGAATGCCTATGAGCGAATAGGAAGGGGCGTCCAGATCCGATGAAATCGAATGTTTTTGACGAGAAGGAGGGGTGACGTGGCGAACATACATAAAGGAAGATATTCAGCTCAAATTGAAGGAGAATTTGTTGTTTTTATCATCGGAATGAGGATCAATCGTCTGTGGGCTATACACAAATGGCTGCCTGTCTTTAAGTCCATGGGTCCGATGATTAAAGAACTGTATATGAATCCAGAGACCGGATTTCTGAGTACAGAGTATTTTATAAGCTGGCGAGGGGTGACGTTACTACAATACTGGCGCTCGTACGATGAATTGGAGAAGTACGCACGGGGTGGATTACACTTGGAAGCTTGGAAAAAATTCAACCGATCCATTGGTACTGACGGAACAGTAGGAATCTATCATGAAACATACAAGGCTCAGTCGGGTTCCTTCGAAACCATATACGCCAACATGCCCAAATTCGGATTATCTAAAGCGTCTGACCATGTGCCTTCGACAGGCAAGATGGAGACATCCAGACGCAGAATGGGCGGAGAGAATGACCCGGCAGTGGAAGCACCAGAGAATCCTTAAAGTGGTGAATAGAGAGGAGCATACTATGAAGGCTAGACTTCGACCAGATGATATATATTCAAAGTAACTTAGCTGGCTGTGTATTGAACCGATGCTTGTTTCGGTACGTGGCAGAGATATGGCAGCCAAAACAGAGATATACCGAAAGTTACACGAAGGGCAACAAGCCTTATTTCTGTTCTATTCCTATCACAATCACACGAAGAGTCTGGCAGAATTTTATTGGTTTTCGGCCTATAACATCATTGAGATCAAGAGTTGGAATGGAATAAAAAATGGGATGCACTTTTTTCATTTAGATGAAATGGTGAATGTACTTGAACAGATTGAAAGTCTCATTAAGGACAAAAATAAAGTGGGTGAAGAGTGGCGTGAGGTGTTAGCAACGGATCTGGATAAGGACCCGATTTTGCTTCAAAGAACAGAGATGTTATATGCTGCATATCAGACCGTAGCGCAAGCTGCTATTGCACACATGAATGAGATGATTCTGCAAAATCAGGAGATGTATCTGGAGATTGAGTAAGGTTATATGAATATATGGATTCTAGGGGGCTACTCATGAGTGAGTAGTTTTTTTATATGTACGAGAAGAAAACTTGTGCTGCACATCATCTCTTTTTATTTTTATGCTAGAATGGATAGCAGGAAAAAAGCGGAAGAGTTAAATAACATTCTCAAGTAGGCAAGGAGTACACGTATGAACGAGGGAGAACTGTTGCAGCTGTACGGATTGGAGCCTAGAGCCATATGAGTTTGTTAATTTCTCCGAAACGGAATGGGTCTCACACTATAAACAATATTATGGTGTTTGATTCGGATTTATAAGGTATGGAAGGAGGGGGACTATGCCAAGTTTGCATGACAACATCATATTAAGCTACGAAGTTGATTTAGAGAACAAAAGAATCAGGATGCGCACACGTTCAAGTCATGCTGTACCGAAAAATATGGATGTTTTATTCTCTGGTGTAATGGCCCATGCGTTTGATACACCTCTGCATGGCAGCATTATTTTCGATCTGGATGAGTGGGAAATAGAGCATTTTATCCCTTATAATCGAGAGTTGTTAGAGTCAGGGAAGGGTCAAGCTTGGCCTGTCAGTTATGATTCCTATGACGAATTGCAAATCCGGCTGATCGAGGAGAAATACAAGTACATGGTGATCTCATCCTCGTATGGATTGAGTGGTTGGGTTTTGGCGAAGAACGTAGAGATTACTGTTCAAGAAACGGGTGAACGAGATGAAGGGTGAAAACACACAGCATGGTGGCAAGAAGGGCGCAGGACTAAGAACGGGCATTTGTTCTTGTTGTTCTGCTCGTTATTCTAGTAATGACCAATCCAAACGAAGAAGATTTTGTTGCGTGGATCGCAAGTGAACATGACATCCATGCTTCGTATGATGTGAATGATGGCAGGACGTTTACGCAGACGATCGACGGTGAGGAAAAGACGCTTCATTATAAAGGCAAACATATAGGGCACATAGGGATTTTTTTAACATACAGTTACCGTTTTGCGGATACTGAAGAAAAAGAGATCCAGATTGAAGCGATCGGCATAATGAATATGTTATTTGATAGATAGTTAGATTGATTGTGGACGGTTACAAAAGTTGAGTGAAAGTTCTGCTGATAACCACGCGCTTTGCATGATGTAACTCGTGCAGAGAAGTGTGGTTTTTTGCGCGAAATACGATAGAAACAGAGATGGTTAACTTCGTTTATTCGCAAATTCCACATTATGGGTTATGATGTACCTTGAGAGAAAATTTTACATACATAGGAAGTCTCTATTTTAAATAAAAGGCATTTAAGGTCTTTACCAGGGGAGTATTATCCATGATTGAATGGAGGGCTGACTATGAAAAAGTTAACCGTAGTTTCATTATTATTTCTACTTCTAGTGGCCTGTCAGAACCAGGAAAACACTGAAGATGCACAACAGGATGAAGAAATATCGACATCCCACCAGAGTATCTCGATGAAACAAACTATACAGGGGACAAATTGGAAATCGTCAAACTTATAAATGCCCGTATGCGTTATTTATACGAAGAGGATGAAAAGCGATATATGAATCTTTTTGATCCAAAATCTCCTATATCAGGTATGGGAAGATACAAAGTTCTCAAGGTTACTCCCATGAGCGACATAACTATATAGGAGCAAAGGAAGCTCTTTCAGGCAGTGGTGACGGTTAACGAGTTAAAAGAGAACAACGAAGAGTATAGCAATACGATGGTGTTTTGGAAAAAGAAAGAAGATGGCGATAACGCGCAATGGATTTTTGCAGACATTGATTAAGCACAGTAGAACACTGTCTTGATCATGGAGCTGAAAATTTTATACAACCTAAAGGATGATGTAATGATGGCTAGGCGATTAATACTCATTGAAGGATTACCGGGTTCAGGCAAGTCGACGGTTGCCAAAATGGTATCCGAAATTTTGATAGAACAAGGCAAGACGGTACAACTATTTCAAGAAGGAAACCTGGATCACCCTGCTGATTACGAAGGTGTTGCTTTTTATCATACTGGAGATTTCGGGAACCTATTAACCACACATGAAAAATACAGAGAGGTTCTGGAAAGTAATGCGATTGCCCATGATCAAGGTTTCCTGATTCCTTATCGTAAGATGAAAGAACAATGGGGAATAGAACTTCCCGATCACATTGTACAGGATATTTTCAGCCGAGATATTTACGAAATTCCTTTTGAGCAAAATGTTAAACTGATCACCGAGAAGTGGCAAGAGTTTACCCAAAACGTGTTAAGCACGAATGATGATTGCATCACGATATTTGAGTGTTGTTTTATCCAGAATCCACTGACTATGGGTCTTGTAAAATGCAATCAATCCAAAGAGCAGAACGTGCAGTATGTATTGGAACTGGGGCGTATCATTCATGCTCTGAACCCGCTTCTCATCTATATCGACCAGAAAGATATATCCTATACATTTGATAAGGCGGTTAGTGAAAGACCAAAAGAATGGTCAGAGGGATTCATTAATTATTATACGAACCAGGGTTTGGGGCAGGCACAGGGTTATCAGGGTGTTGAGGGTACGGTACAGGTTTTGCAGGAAAGAAAGAAGCTGGAGTAAGAAATCTATGGGTTACTTCAAATGGATAAGGTAGGGCTGGACAACTCGGATTATGACCGCGAGGCTTGTAGGCATAAGCTAGAAAAGATTCTGCAGTAATCTTAATGAAATACGAATACATACCGGAGGTTAGTTTTATGACATTTTATGGAGTAGCCTTAATTGCAATAACCGCAATCTTAATTATTATAGGTGTTCGAAGCAAACGGAAAGTAATTCTTAGATGGGGCATAGCCAGTTTAATTTTATTGCTCGTACTCATCATTCCCTCATTCATCATGGGATTCATGGACGGATTTGCTGATGGGTGGTCAGCGAGATGACCACTGCAGATAACAATAATATATCGTATGAACAAAATAACAACAAATTCAACTTCCGTGTGGCAGGTATTGTGATGGATGCGGGAAGAGTTCTTTTGCATACGACTGAACAGGATGATTTCTGGAATCTGCCCGGAGGTCGGGTGAAATTAAACGAGACAACAGAAGTGGCTATTGTGCGAGAGATGATGGAGGAACTGGGTGTTCATGTAGAAGCGCAAAGGCTCGCATATGTTAGTGAAGATTTCTTTGAGTATGATGGTCTGAAGTATCATGAAGTTGGCTTTTATTATCTCATCACATTGCCGGAAGCCCATAAGCTATATAGTGAAACTGAATTCAAAGGATTAGAAGATAACGGTAAGTTAACTTTCCAATGGTTTTCCTTGGACGAACTGGAGCAGATGGAAGTATATCCTGTGTTTTTGAAAAAGGAACTGACTAATCTCCTTGATGTAAAAGGCATCAAACACTTCATTCAGAAATAGAGGAATAGGTGCCTATGGACATTACATTTATTCGTCATGGTCATGGCGAACATTTGATGGATTACCCTAAACAATTAAATTGCCTGCACCCTGACCTCACTGAATTGGGAAAAAGTCAGGTCATAGCGTTGCGTAAACAAGTGGTTTTTGCGCCTGAAGACGTCATTTTGGTCAGTCCAACAAAACGTACTATTGAAACAGCACAGCTTCTGATCCCTAACAAAAATCTTGTGTTCTTCAGCCCGCTGGTTGGCCCAAGAATGTTTCCTCAAAATCCAGAGTTTGTACCTTTCGTCTGCGATCAGATCTATTCCAAGGAAGAACTCAGCCATCAGTATACTGACATAAGAATGCTTGATTTGGGTTTGGATTGTTGGAAAAAAAGTATTAATCAGATGGATGCACATCGATTCAAGAAATTAGCTGAACAGCTTCTTGAATGGTGCAGGCAACAGAGCGGCAATACGTTTATCATTTCCCATGATGGTACGATATCGAACTACAGGATGTTACTCGGAGAAGAAGGGCTAACCAAAAGTGATTTTCTTGGTGAAGCAGGACAGTACACAATCCGAAACGTTTAACGATTAAAGGAGATTCCGTCATGGCTTATTTTCCTGGTGTAGAGACTGAACGATTGAACCTCAGAGAGTTAACCATAGCGGACCGACAGGTTGTATATGAACATTTCGCTGAACCGGATGTAACCCGGTTTATGGATATTGAGCCTTGTCGTGACGTAAAAGAAGCAGAAGAAATCATACAATTTCACATCGATGATTCTGGATGCAGATATGGTCTATTCCATAAATCAGATGGCGAATTCATAGGCACAGCGGGGTTTCACTGTTGGAATCAGGAGTCGCCATCGAAGGCGGAGATTGGGTTTGATTTATCTTCGTCCTATTGGGGACAAGGGCTGATGCAGGAAGCTTTAACCGCAATTATCGAAATCGGCTGGAACAAGATGAATCTTGATTTTATTGAAGCGACAGTGGAGCAGGCAAATATTCAATCGCAGAGCTTGTTAGGAAAGTTGAACTTTTCGAAGTCCACTGAGTTAGTAGACAATCTCTTTTACTACACATTACACAAGGAATCTGCTTTATAAGCGACTATAACTGCACTTAGGGGGATTTTCAATGAAGTTATCGGATTATGACTATCTGACTTTGGCTCTGGAAGAAGCAGAACAATCACTTATTAAAGGGACGTATCCGATTGGTGCGATAATCGTCGATGTGGATGGGAATGTCGTGAGTAAAGGCAGGAACCGAGTCTTCTCAGATTGCGACCCCACCGCACATGCTGAGGTGGATGCCATTCGTGGGGCAGGAAAACATTTGCTGGATGTAGACAACAAGAGATTCACGAAGAAAGACCTGACGCTCTATACTACCTGTGAACCTTGTCCTATGTGTTCTTGTACCATATTAATGTCGGGTATTAAAAAGATTGTATGGGCAGCGGATGATGAAGAGTATGGCGGCCTTCGACGTTTCAAGGAAGGACCTCATTTTATCCATATGTTTGACACGTTATCCTGCGTTGCAGCACCATACCTTGATCTGGAAAATAAACAGAGAGCTTTGCTCGCCAAATGGAATATTGGTAGAGGTTTGCTTAATACAGAATGGGAGATTCCTAAACAATGAAATCTATTCCGCTCTCTATACTCTTAGCCAGTGTCATTTTAGGTATCTCGTTTATTATTGGCTGTATATTGCTAACGACTCAGGAGAGAAATAGTGAACTGACTCAGGCAGCAGAGCAAGAAGTGCCAAGTGATAAAGTATTATTGACGATGCAAGAAACTGCCGAGTATCTGAGTATGACTGAAGAACAGGTAATGAGTATTATTAAGGCTGAGCAAGGGAGTTTCACGGTGGCAGGTTTCTTTGATGGGAGAATGTTTCCGTTCATTAAGGTTCAGGATAAATTTTTTGTGAGTAGAGTAGAGTTGGACTTGTGGGTTCAAGAAGCATCTGCGAGTCACAGAAGATATATTAACGGGCTGATGCAGTAGTCTATGGGAATGATGGCATAACACAAAGGAGATGAATCCACATGGAATTTGTGGGAGAGAAGGTAAGAATAACAACAGTCACAGAGCAGGACCTCGACTTCATATGTCAACTTGAATGTGACACAAACATATGGAGCTTTGAGGAAACTGTTGAAACGGATGAGGAAAAGGTCCGTGAAAAATATCGCAGCCATTTTGCTGTCGCAGAAGAGAAACCCTATGCCTATGATTTCGTTATACGCCGTTTGAATGATCCGGAAGATACACCCATTGGTATTGTTCAGATGTGGAGTTATGTGGATTACCGAAAAAGCTGGGAACTTGGATACGGTGTGCTTTCAGAATACGCAGGCAACGGATACGGGAGTGAAGCTACCCGACTTTTGTTACAATTTGCATTTCAAGAGTTACAAGCTCATAAGGTCGTCGGCATGTGTAATTCACAAAACGTTCGCTCAGCAGCACTGATGCAGCATGTGGGTATGACACGGGAGGCCGTCTACCAGGAAGAACTATGGTGGAACAATCAGTGGACAGACCAGTATTTTTTCTCGATTTTGGATAGAGAGTTTAAGTCAGTCTAATAGGTACGGGAGGAAATAAGATGACTACATTGGTTCTGCTAAGTGATTTGGTATTCAAATCTAACGATAAATTGGATCAGAGAATACGAAGCTTATTCAACAGTGAACAGCCTTCCATCGGATATATCCCTTCATGCTCCGACCCGGAGCGGAAGTATTTTGAACACACTAGACGTTACTACAATCAAGTAGGAATAGATAACATTCAATATTACGATCTTGATCTGGAGTATGAGGAGAGAACATTTGGCTCTATTTTCGAATGTGATGCGATTCATCTATCCGGCGGAAATACGTTTTATTTTCTAAGTTTATTACAGAAGAGAAATGTGTTTGGTTTGCTGCATTCCTATGTGAAGAGTGGCGGCATTCTGATTGGGGTCAGCGCAGGTAGTATTCTGACTACACCTACGATCGAGATAGCAGGGTATGGGGAAGATGCAGATGAAAACAATGTAGATCTGAAAGATATGAGAGCACTGGGACTCGTTGATTTTGAATTCGCACCGCACTGGGATGGTTCGGAAGACACCCTGAATTCATTAAGTAAGTATACCCGTGTTAATCGTACGGCGGTTTATGCGTGCCAAGATGGTGGCGGGGTTGTAATTAATGATGAAAGCGTAGAGTTATATGGAAATGTGCGTCGCTTAGATTACAGAGAGAGTGGGTCTAATCATGAGTGATGTTACGGTCTATCATTATGATGCTTTCTCTACAGTTCCCGGCCAAGGGAACCCGGCAGGAGTGGTTTTTGATGCGGATCATTTCAGTGAGACGGAGATGCAGCAGATCGCTTATAAGGTTGGTTTTAATGAGACGGTATTTGTGTTGAACTCTGAAGTAGCTGACGTCAGATTACGTTATTTTACGCCGGGCCATGAGATTAATCTGTGTGGTCATGCCACAATGGCATCAATGTATGGTTTGAAGACGCGTGGGATGTTGAGTGACAAAGAGTTAATCACGATTGAAACCAATGTAGGTACATTACCCATACGATTTGAGCGCAATGCCGACACCATTTACATGGAAATGAAACATGATCAGCCGCAGTTTATACCGTTCCAGGGGGATATCGAGAAGCTGGTAAGCGCCATAAACCTCACTCTGGATGATGTAGACCTTTCCACGCCAATCGTTTATGGAAGTACAGGAACCTGGACGTTATTAATCCCGATTCGTGAACTGAACTCTTTTATGAAAATGAAACCGGATTCTTCCCTGTTCCCAGGAATTTTAATTGATAATCCCAAAGCTTCTCTACATCCCTTTTGTTTCAAAACCCGTGATTCCGATGCCATGATGCATGCCAGACATTTTTCATCACCTTACTCTGGTACGACGGAAGATTCAGTGACTGGAACAGCCTCCGGGGTGATGGGTGCTTATTATTTAACCTATGTGAAACCGGAGATTGATGAGGTACAGTTTGTGGTAGAGCAAGGGCATGAGATGGGAAGAGATGGAAAGGTTCAAGTGAGTGTGATTCGGGATGGTGAGGATATGGATGTCAGAATGAAGGGGACGGCTATTTTTGTGCGTGAACTGAACGTTGAATTGGACACCTGATCCTATACGAAAGCAAAAAGCGTGAAGGGAGATTAACATGTTGCAAATTTTTGATATTCGGCAGAAGCCGGACGTGCTGCAAGAGGCGGTACAGTATTTCTGGAAACAATGGGGCTCGGAATCAAGCTTCCATTTCTATCAGGATTGTATAGAGCGTTCTGTGGAGACAGATAGTGATGTACCAAGATTTTATGTGATGCTGGACGGAGACCGAATTATCGGTGGGTACGCATTATTACGAAGCGATCTGAATAGCAGGCAGGATCTCTTTCCCTGGTTTGCATGTCTTCATGTTGATCCAGAATATCGGGGCCAGAACCTGGGTGGACAACTCCAGACCCATGCATTGAATGAGGTGAAAACAAAAGGGTATGACAAGCTGTATTTGTGTACTGATCTGACTGATTATTATGAAAAAAATAACTGGGCCTATATCGGTAAAGGATATCTGCTTGATGATGAAGAGACGAGAATCTATGAATATAAGATTTAATGAAATCATTTCTCATTATTTCGAAGATACCGAGTATACCTTGGGAGCCGTTCCATTTGGCTTGACGAATACGACCAAAATCCTTGAAATACAAGGACAGAGGTTTATCGTTCGTATCTATAACAGACATCTCAAAACGATCGATGGTATTGAACTGGAATGTAAAGTGACAGCGTTCCTTGAAAGCACTCATTCTTCGTTTCAGATCCCACTCTTTCATAGTGCTATAGATGGCCAACACTATTTATTATTAGAAGACGGGACGCTTGCGGCTATTACTACCTTTCTAGAAGGTACTGTACCCCAATTGTCTAGCGTAGACAAATCTAAGAAGTTTGGGCAGCTGGTGGGTGAGTTTTCGACACGAATGCAAGGGTTCCCAATAGGCAAGCAAGTTTACAGGGGAATTTCATTTACTAAAGTGTACGAAATTCATCCGTTGGCTAATCGTCAATCGATTAAGGTTTTTTATGAAAATCTACCTTTTGAATTATCAGTTTCAAGGGTTACCTTTTATCAGAAAATGATCACAGAAATTAAGAGTTCTAATCTGCAGTTAGAGATATTACCACAACAGTTGGTTCATCATGATTTGTTGATTTATAATTTGCTGGCTCAGAATGAGGAGATCACAGGCGTACTGGATTTTGATTTTATTGGTGTGGATGCTGCTTTTATGGAATTTGTAATTAGCTTTAATCATGTGGTTCAGGAATCCCAAGGGTCAATGGAAATAATCGAGTCCTTTCTTCAGGGATATGGCAGTGAACGCAAGCATTCAGCGCTTGAGTTTAGTTACTTACCTTTACTTACAAAAATCTATTATATAGCAGTACTTCATTTCTATATTGGTCAGCATTATGCCGGAGCAACGATTGAACACAACTTCACATTTATGATTGAACAGTTTGAGAGGAACATGAATTGGCTGGAAAAGCATAATCTTAGGATTCAAGAGTTGCTTAATATATACTTGGTTTGATTACACGCTTGATGTAATAATTCCTGAGCTGTCGTTATAGGAGGAATGAACCTATGATTACTGAGATTAATAAACATGATTTCCACAAAGTAAAACATCTCACGGACTCGTGTCAGAATATTGAAGTCAAGGCGGTGGCGTCTGGCTTGAATCCGGGACGGATCTATGTAGATGATGCAGAGAATATAACAGCAGCACTAATTTGGATACATGGACAATCTGGTTTTCAGTTGATCGGAGATTCCCGAAGTGAACCCTTTCTGAAAGAATTGAAAGAGTACATGCGGGAACGTATTGAACCTGAATTATTGAACTTACATATGCATGCTGTTGAAATTGGTGTGGTGGATGAAACCTGGGAAGATGTTCTTCAGCACATCTCGGGGAAAAGAGAGATCTCCAGTGATAGTCAGCATGTATTCAAGTTGAATCCAAATTCGATAAGTCAGCAAGTACCTCTCGACATATGTGCTTCACAGGACGAGGAAGTCAGAATTCTCGGGATAGATGAAGTACTATTAGGAGAGAGAAGATATAACAATTCTCCACTCCTGAAAAATAAAATCTCTCACTTTTGGACGACAATAGATGATTTTTTACAACATGGCTTTGGTTATATTGCAGTGCATAACAATGATATCGCGAGTGTTTGCCTTTCGGCATTTATTGCAGATCAGACACATGCGGTTGATATTGAAACGGTTGAACTCTACAGAAGAAGAAATTATGGTGCGATGGTGGCAAAAGCTTTTGTAGATGAATGCAGTCGTGTAGGCATACATCCGTATTGGGATTGTTCACCGGACAATGCAGGCTCAATTCGTCTGGCACAAGGTGTGGGGATGTCACTCGATTTTAACTATAGAGTTTACTGGTATGATCTATCCACATAGATGGGTATCGGATAATGAAGGAGGATGTGCTGTGAGCGAATCATTACAAGATCAGATTCACTTTCTCATTGAGATTGATAAACTGAAAACGATTGAACGAAAGACGAGAATTATCCATGGTGAGAGGCTTGAAAATGATGCGGAGCATTCCTGGCATCTGGCGATGATGGCTTTGGTTTTACTGAGTCATGCCAACAAGGATGTGGATATCCTCAAAGTCATTAAGATGCTTCTCGTTCATGATCTGGTTGAGATCGATGCGGGAGATACTTTTGCCTACGATACGGTGGGGAATACGGATAAATATGATCGTGAACTCAAAGCGGCTCATCGG
Source organism: Paenibacillus sp. PAMC 26794 (assembly GCF_000316035.1). Classification (GTDB taxonomy): domain Bacteria; phylum Bacillota; class Bacilli; order Paenibacillales; family Paenibacillaceae; genus Paenibacillus. Next base: position 25,583 of record NZ_ANHX01000030.1, on the reverse strand, counting down.
CTGTTTGGTATGTTGCCTAAGGAACAGGCTGAAGAACTACTCCAATTATGGTTAGAGTTTGAAGCAAAGCAGACGCCTGAAGCACAATTTGCCTCATCTCTTGATCGGCTGCAGCCTCTGATCCACAATCATCAGAATGAGGGAGATACGTGGCAAAAATATAACATTACAAGTGATCAGGTATTAAACAGAAACCGTGAGATTGCGAACGGTTCCGAAACATTGTGGGAGTATGCGCAGCAGCTTATTCAGAAATCCGTGGATCAGGGAATCTTGACCAAATCATAAAAGTTTAGATTGGAGAGCGTTTTTAACGTTCACTAGGTCACATTCGAACAGAATTATCATTTTTCTCTCAGTGTTTTATCTTTTCTATTCTAGTATGATTAACGCATCATTCCAGTAAAGAGAGGTTCATAACATGGAAGCTTTTTTAGAGCAAATTAACAAGTTAAACGAGCTTCAAAAAGACTTGGTTAGCATACATCCTTTATTTGCAGAACATTATCCAGTGGTTGTAGCCTATGAAGCTTTATTATATATCTATGATTATTCGTCCAAAACGCAGCAATATGAGTGGGTGAAGACGGTACCGGACGATTTATATATTCCAGATGAATGCCTTGCTGCGATGCCGGTGCATCATATGAACGGACGAATGTGTGCGATTGTAACGGATGCAGCGTTCAAAGATCTGGAGCAGAAAGTTTATCTGTTCCACGAATATGTTCATTGTTATGTATATGAGAAATATGATGAACGGATCGTCAACCGTCTTCAAATTAAGCATAAAATGGACCAGCTGAAGCGCGTAACATGGGAACTGGATTATGAGTTTCCGTATGAAGATGAAGTCGTTGTGGAACGGATTAACTCATTGTTGTCTGCTTTGAAGAGTAAAGACCTCACACTAGTACACACAGCTAGAAAGGCACTGTTCCGTTCATTAAATGAAGAACAAGCCGAGTATTGGAGCTGGTTGGAGTGGAACGAGGGTTACGCGCGTTATATTGAGAATCTGATTCGGGCAAAATTTGGACAAGAAAGCAATCATATGGGAGACACAGCCCCGTTTAACCGCTTGATTTTCTATGAGTGTGGGTCGGAATACATTAGTCTTCTTGTGAAGGAGCATCCGGAGTACCATACGGATCTGGAGCAGCTGTTTGACCGCATGCAAGTGGAGAGAATTCAGGGATAATCACGCATCTACGGTGAAAAAAAGGTGGAACATCGAAGTCTCACTATTCCAGTGATCTGTACGTTGCACCAGTAGGTTATATCGTTTCTTTTTACTAAGTATAGTAGAATACTTCCCGTTAAAAGGAGATTAACTCTATGCCGTTACCTATGGTTCATCTCAATATTGCTAATCTGATTGCAAACTCGCTGCAAATGCAGGCTGATCGAGGTTCATTCTATCTGGGGAATATCGCCCCGGATTCCATACATATGCGCGAAGGTACAACCAGAGATGATAAGGAATACACCCATTTTAACCCGAAAGATGATGGAGATTACGTTGGTGAACTGAAGGATCTCTACTCATTCTATATGCAACAACTTACCGATGAAGGATGGAAGTGGTTTGTGCGAGGATACTTTATGCATGTGCTGACAGACTATTACTGGTTCCGTAGTGTGCATCCTGAATTCGTGGAACGGGTCAACAAGGTAGATCAACATACAGGTAGTAGCAGATCGAAGGATGAACTAGCGCGTTTATATTACCAGGAGACGGACCAGATCGATTTCAATCTCTATCAAGGTTCAAGTTGGAGCGAAAAGGTATGGCAGGTGCTCAACAGTTCACCGGGTTTTGACATGACGGATCGGTTAACTGCTGATGAGATTGTACGCTGGCGTGACCACACGTTTTCTTTTCTTAATGGGGAAGAACCGGGAATTACTCCTGAGTTCATCACGGGTGAGAGAGTTCAGGTATTCGTGGAAGAGACCGTAGAGCGACTGATCTCTATGTTGTCTTCATGGGACCCGGAGTTACGTAACTTGATATGAATATAGATAGTTAGTGCAGTTGAGTTATTCATTATATACTGTATTTATTACTTCTCTGTTCATTACTTGTCTAATTAACACGAAGTCGGGAGGAACACAGTATGGTGAGATATATAGGCGTGTTGCTCATAGTCGTCATTGCCACGTTCATTGCAGGGTGTAGCAAACCGAATGAATCGAACGCGGAAGAAGGGCTTCCTGTACTGATCACTTTAACGTGTAATCCCAACCTTGCCTTGGAACCATGCCAAGATGTTGTGTTTGATCGATCTGACGAGATTCGAATCATGATGGAGGCCATACATAAGGCAGAGCGTATGCCGGGTATTATTGATTATGGTACGCAGTACAAGATGAGCATAACAAATGCGGACAGCTCCATAACAAGGTATGATTTTTCACTAGGAATGGATCCCAAGATGCAAGGCTTGTTAGTAAACGAGGAAGACACGCATACTGGATATAGCATTCCTCTTGAGGATGCGAATCAACTAAGAAGACTGATTCAGCGACGTATAGATTAAGAAGGTATATGGGACGGAGAAGAACCTGTGGATGACAAAATTACCATTGAACCTTTGACGCGATCGGATGCAGATGGAGTGTATCAGGTGTTCGAGACAACCATTCCCGCAGCATTTGATCAGGAGGGAATAGGCTCGCTTCTGGATGATATCCAGAATGAAATATCACACAAAAAAGCGATGATTCACATGGCATTGCAAGCAAAGGACAACATAGAACCAAGTGTGTTTTTCCTCGTCGCCAAAATGGGAGATGTTATTGTAGGCACAATCTCGTTTGGACCGTGTGGTAAGGAGATTCGAGAATGTACAGAGGGCCGGCTGAACGAGATCGGAGAACTGGGTAGCCTGTATGTGTTGCCCGAAGTTCAAGGACAGGGGGTTGGTTCGGCGCTCATTCTCGCACTGGTTACTGAACTGCAACGGCTGGGAATTCAGCAATTCTGCCTGGATAGCGGTTACCAGATCGCACAGAAGAAGTGGCAACGTAAATTCGGTGAACCCTATGTGGTGGCGAAGAACTACTGGGGCGAAGGAACTGATCATATGGTTTGGCTGTGTGAAGTACAGGATTTTATAGAGGTTGTTCAAAAAGCCCGCTTTTGATTACGAAGGATGCCTAGTGGCATCATCAGCATCGAATATGGAATTCAGCCGAAATAAGCGGGAGGCTTACGAAGAATGTTTCCTTCGGAAACATTGTAGTTGCTCACGTAGTTTTCCCTACGCTCCGCTACTCCATTTCTAGCTTCATCCCATCTTCTCGGTACTGAAAACCAGTCTTTTTGAACATGCACTAAAGTAAAATGAAATGAACAAAAGAGATGACGACCTGTATTGTATAGGGGCCATCTCTTTATCTTTTTGCATCGATCGTGAACGATTGTTCGTACATTGTATCATGTGTGTTTTTATGTACCCGAGGACAAAAGGAGTGAACATATGTCAATCCAGTGGAATACACCCGAGCAACGGCTGTCCCCTCATGCGGTAAACTTGTGGAGAATTAGCGCCATCATATGGAATGTAATAGGTTTCTTGATCCTTGCCGTACTGTTAATACTCGACTCCATCTATGGATGGAAGACGTGGATTGGTTGGATTTTGTGGGGCTTTACGGCCATATCTGTGCTCTATGCGGTGTGGGATATTTTCATCCAGCCTTCATGGTTATACAAGCATTGGTACTATGATGTGAATGAGGAGTTCCTGCAACTGAAGCGTGGGGCGCTAACCAAGGTACATCAGATCATCCCCATGGCGAAAGTGCAATCGGTTACGACCAATCAGGGACCTTTAATGCGAAAATATGGACTCTATTCCGTATCGGTTGGCACGATGGGTTCATCGCATGAAATCCCGGCATTGCCAGAGGAAGTCGCACTTGCACTCCGTCATCAGATTGCGTCCTATGCGCGGATTAATGAGGTGGACGAATGATCGATATGAAGCGACATCATCCATTAACGATGCTGTGGAGTCTGTGGAAACTGGTGAAGAATTCGTTCGCCATCGTCTTGTTTTTGTTTGTTTTCCGTCAGGGCTCGGAGTCCCAATGGATATTCTATGGAAGAATCGCCTTTTATGCAGGTATTTCCATCGGCATCGTGTCAATCATCTTGAAGTGGTTTACTTCTCGTTATACAGCAGACGTTAAGGCCTTTCACATCTACAGTGGTGTGTTCAACCGTACTCGAAGGACGATACCGTATACCAAGGTCCAGAATGTGAATCGTCATACAACGCTGTTTCATCGTTTGTTCAGGGTGACGTCGATTCGATTCGAGACCGGAATTAAGGGAGAAGATGCTACCTTTCAGTTACACGTTGTTTCACTTTCCGAAGCAGAACAGCTGGAGAAGATTGTAGCAGGTCATATGGCTGAAGAAGCAGAAACAGCAGGAGCAACAGAGGAACATGATACGTTGGATGCAGTTCAGGTTATGGAAGAGAGAGAGGCGCAATCCGAACCTTTTATAACTGATGAAGTCATGTCTCTACCTGCAAAAGAAAAACAGGAACGGGTTGTTCATTATCATTCCACCCGCAAGGACATATTCAAAGCATCCTTTACCTCGCTTAGTTTTCTCGTACTGATTCCGGTCCTGGCTACGCTCTATTCCTGGGTGAAGGACTTCTTCCCTGATGAAGAAGTAACGGAAAGTTTGTTATTAACCTGGCTCGATTCCTGGTGGATTGCCGGTTTGATGATTTTAGTTTTATTGATCATATCTATTGCTCTGGGCATAGTCAGAACCTTTGTAAAGTATGGCAATTTCCAGATCACCTCGGATGCCAAGCGAATCTATATCTCGAAGGGCATGATGGAGCAAACGTCATTTTCAATCTTGAAAGAGCGAGTCCAGGCCGTGAAAATTACACAGTCACCGATGAAAAGGCTGCTTGGATTAGCGGAAGTAGAACTGGCCACTGCAGGTAGTCTGGGGGAATCCGAGCAGGAGGTGAACTCGCTCTATCCTTTCTTGCCTGTGAAGCAAGCCTATACCCTGATTGAGGAGATCCTGCCATCCTATCGGGTTACGCAGGAGATGGAAAAACTTCCACGAATATCACTATGGCTGCGCCTGCTCAAACCAAGCTGGGGATGGATCATGATCACGGGTTTATTGTGGTACTTCAAACCATTGGTGTTTGGGCAGAAGCATGCCTGGTGGATGATTTCCGCGATTCTGCTTGTGTGGATTGCAACATGCAGAGTGATGGACTTTTTCCATACCCGATACATTCTGCATCAGAATTTCATTCAACTTCGAACCGGTGCGCTCACTTCGACCCTCTTCATCTCCAAACGTGAGAAAGTCATCGAAGTGCAGATCACCCGTAATGTGTTACAGCGTTGGTTCGGTGTGGCTTCCATTCATACGGTAAACCGTGCCAAACCAGTACTGCATCATCGGGCACATGACATTTCCCTGGATACGGCGAAATCATTTCAATCATGGTACATGGGACGTACCCAAGATGTTCAGACCCGTTAATTGCAAGAGCAAGTGCAGGAAGACCAAACAAGGTTATTCTGTACTTGCTCTTTTTAAATTGAAGACAGAGGAGGAAGAACAATTTGATTAGAGCTGTATTCTTTGATGTGGACGGTACATTGCTGAGCGAAATAGATCGGAGTTTATCACCGCGTACAGCTGAGTCGATCCGGGAGTTGATTCGTAAAGGCGTTCAAGTCGTACTCGTCACAGGCAGGCCCTATAATTTATGCGAAGAATTCAGAAATCTCGGAATTGATATAATTATTTCGGCCAACGGAGCATTGATCAAAGCAGGTGATGAAGTGATACATAAGTCTGTACTTTCAGCACGGATGGTTAGAGCATTCAGTGAGTTTGCCGAGTTGCACGGGCACAGTATTTCATATTTTACAGAGTCATTTGATACGAACGGGTTGTGTACAGCAGATGGTCGTGTTACTGACGCCTTAAGAGATACGCTTGGACTCATGAATTCCCCGCAGAAAATCAGCACGTTGGAACAGGACGTATATTGCATTTGCTTATATGCGGATGAAGCGGAGACGGATAAATTCCAATCCAGATTTCCTTCTATACGATTCGTGAGATTTCATCCGTATGTAGTGAATGTGCTGGAAGCGAGCGAAGTCAGCAAATCCATAGCCGCAGAGAAAGTTCTCGACTACCTGAAGATATCCAGAGAGGATACAATGGCCTTTGGCGATGGGGAGAATGACGTGGATCTGCTAGTGTATGCGGGAATCGGAATTGCGATGGGAAATGGAGGAGAACGAATTAAACAAAGCGCCAATAATGTCACCCTGCGGGCAAGTGCAGATGGAGTCACCCATGCATTGAAGCAATTTAAGATTTTATGAGAATGGATCAGCTAAAAAGATGAAGGATATCCAAATTGTGGATTTTCATGTAGAATGATATAGCACGTATTAAGCCCTAAAGCATAGGGTGTTGATCGAAGGGTGACTTATGAAAAAGGTTGTTATCGTAATCCTGTCTCTTGTCGTACTTGTTGGTATATCCTCTTCCGCTTATGCTCATCCAGGCAGACTGGATAAGAACGGTGGACATAACTGTTCAGCCAAATCCAAACAAAAGGGTCTGTGCACGGGTTATCACTATCACAAAAAGAAAAAATGAGAATGAGCTTTACAAGATAAACCCGGCCATCGTTCAATGTATGGTTGGGTTTGCATGTGTACCATTGATTTAAAATGATGGAGGCGGTTACACCATGCGGATACAGGAGATATCGGTATGGAATCATGACGATTTAGTGGCGATGCTGGCCGAAAGCTCCAGTGAGGGGTTCAGACATATCGAGCGATTAATCCATGAATATGAGACAGGAATCAATACATTCGAGCAAGAAGATGAAGTTCTTTTTGAATGCAGAGTGCGTGATAAGGTGGTTGGGATCTGCGGTTTGAACAGAGATCCTTATTCTGAAGTTCCTGATACCGGAAGAATTCGCAGGCTTTATGTGATGAGAGAATTTCGAAGACATGGGGTTGGGCGCAGGCTGATGGATGCGGTTATTCAAAAAGCGAAAAATCATTACGCTCGACTGGTTCTGTATACGGATCAACCGGTTGCTGGATCTTTTTATCACAACTTGGGATTCAGAGAAGTGACAAGTATGGAGAAGATAACGCATGTACTGGAATTGGGGGAGAAGGAAGATGGATCATATTAAAGCCGTTATTTTTGATCTGGATAATACAATTCTGAATAGAACAATGACCTTTGACGGTTTCGCTCGGAGTTTGATTAAAACCTACTTTGCCCATCTTGAGTCCACGGAGGATATCCTCCAAAGAATCATTGAGCTCGATGAAGATGGTTATAAGAACAAACCCCTTCTGTTCAACGAGTTGTTGAATGAACTGCCTTGGGCAGAACATCCGCCACATGCAGAACTGATGGAGTTCTATGGCAGAGAGTATGTGAGAAGTTCAGTTCTGATGGAACAGGCGCGAGAAGTCGTTCAGCATCTTCGGGGGAAATACCAAACCGGGTTAATTACCAATGGGCAGACCGATATTCAGTATGGGAAAATTGATCAACTCGGTATCCGGGAGGATTACGACCATATTATTGTTTCAGAAGAGGCAGGAGTCAAAAAGCCCGATCCACGCATATTTCAGCTTGCGCTCGATCATTTCGGTCTAAGACCAGAGCAATGCATTTACATTGGCGATCATCCCGTGAACGATATTGAGGGAGCAGCAAGCGTAGGCATGAGCACCATCTGGATCAAGGTCAACCAGCCGTGGCAGGATAGCATCACGTCGGGTCCTTTACATACGATTGAGCATCTAAGTGAGTTGAAGAAACTGCTTTAGAAGACGGTTATATAGACAAGTAGATTCCTATAATCACAGTCTGGAAAGCGAGGAACATATGGAGATTAGACAGATGGCTACAGCGTTTTTGAGCAATGGCTCAGACATGCTGATGATGAAGAAGGCGGGTAGCAGATTGTTTGATTTTGAATTCTGGGGTGGCATTGGCGGACATCTGGAACAAGGGGAACTGAACGTACCCATGAGCGCCAGCTATCGGGAGATTGAAGAAGAGACTGGGTTCAAGCAAGAGGATGTCGAACACTTTAGGCTTCGATATATTCTGTTGGAGGTTAACGGTGGTGAGATTTGGCAGCAGTTTGTATATTTCGGAGAGACCACGCATCGACATTTTGTGCCCTCGGATGAAGGCGAGTTATTCTGGATACCACTGGATGAGGTGTTGGACTTACATTCGTCTATTCTGATCAAAGCAACGCTCAGGCACTATTTACAACATCCGGGAGCAGAAGACATCTGGATTGGCAACGTTCAGAGCGGAACAGACCTAAAGGGCACTCCACAGGTAATGTGGAATAGAATGCAGGAAACGAAATCATTTGAGCCAAAGGGGGTTGTTGATATCAAAGTCCCGTTCAGTAAATTCAACACATAGATGGTATGTAATAAAAGGGCATGATCCAGTTCAATGAGGTCATGTCTTTTTCTATATAAAATCATTTAAAATCTTCTAGATAATCCCAACACTTTCTGACATTTTATAGTATATTAAGAGTGTCCAGGAGGTGAGTGATGAGATAATCCATGTCGTTGATCTGTATGGCTTCTATGTGTCTACATACCGTGTGAATAGCTTAACCCATTCCATGAAGGAGGTTTTGTTATGAAGCGTATTGGAAACATGGTTCGGAAAGCAATGCTGTTCTCTCTGTCACTCATGCTGGTGTCTATGGCGTACTCACCTCATCCAGCTTCCGCTGCAAGCGGGCCTGTCAAAGGATTTCATGTAAGCGGTACCAAATTGCTGGATGCTACAGGGACCCCTTTTGTCATGCGTGGGGTGAATCATGCCCATACCTGGTTCAAAAATGATCTGCAAGCGGCCATTCCGGCCATTGCTGCGACAGGGTCCAATACCGTGCGAATTGTCTTGTCCAACGGAAGTCGCTGGACGGCAGATTCACTGGCGGATGTGGAGCAGATTCTGGCGTTGTGTGACCAGTACCAATTAACCGTTATGCTGGAAGTACATGATGCCACCGGATCGGACAGTATTGCAGAACTGCGAAAAGCCTCGGATTATTTTATCAGCATTAAGGATGCCCTGATTGGCAAGGAAGATCGCGTAATCGTGAACATTGCGAATGAATGGTACGGTTCATGGGAAACCGCGGTATGGGCGGATGGATATCAACAAGTGATTCCTGAACTCCGTCAGGCGGGCATCAAAAATACGCTTGTTGTGGATACCGCAGGATGGGGGCAGTACCCTACAGCGATTTTTAATCGTGGACTGGATGTGTTCAATGCCGATCCGCTGGCAAACACGATCTTCTCCATTCATATGTATGAATACGCAGGCGGTGATGCAGCAACGGTCAAAAACAACATTGATCAAGCGCTGGCCATTGGCGTGCCTGTCATTGTAGGTGAATTTGGATTTAAGCACACCAGTGGTGATGTGGATGAAGCCACGATCTTGAGCTACGCACAGCAAAAGGGAGTTGGCTGGTTAGCCTGGTCCTGGTACGGTAACGGGGGCGGTGTAGAATACCTTGATCTGAACAACGGTCCAGCAGGTTCCCTGACCGATTGGGGACAGACCGTGGTCAATGGACCGAACGGTACACTCGCAACCTCTGCATTGAATACGATCTATACCACCCCTGGATATCAGCCGGTTCCAGATAACGGTAGTGGAGGAGTTGTCACAATCCCGGCTGCGCCCACAGGTGTAACAGCCACGCCGGGGAACGGACAAATAACCTTGAACTGGAGCGCATCACCCGGAGCAACGAATTATATTGTACAGCGTGCGACAACAAGCGGAGGAACCTATACGGATGTAGCCACGAATGTGAGCGGCACAACCTACACCAATACGTCTCTGACGAATGGAACCACGTACTATTACAAAATCAAAGCCGTGAACAGCGCGGGAAGTAGCCCAGGCTCGGTACAGGTGAGTGCGACACCACAGGCGGGTACAACCACGCCAACGTCGAATCTGGTTCTACAATATCGTGCGGCAGATAGCGATGCAACGAATAATCATATCAAGCCCTATTTTAATATCAAAAACAATGGTACATCCGCTGTGAACCTGAGTGGTTTGAAGATCCGTTATTACTTCACAAAAGATGGCTCCGAGGGATTAAATACAGTCATCGATTGGGCACAGATCGGAGCAGCCAACATCACAACCAGCATTGGAAGTATCACGGGCACGAATGCAGATACCTATGTCGAGATTGGTTTTACTTCGGGTGCAGGGTCTCTGCCAGCGGGAGGTCAGACGGGAGACATTCAGCTGCGTATTCACAAGGATAATTGGAGCAATTTCAACGAAAATAATGACTATTCCTTCCGTCCAACGCAGACTTCCTATGATGTGTGGAACAGGGTAACCTTGCATCAGAATGGTACTCTGATTTCCGGGGTCACACCTTAACGCTCAGCGTGTCCGCTATTCAGGCTGATCGTATGTGCAGCGTGTACATATTGCGGCAGCCTGAACGGGCGAACTGGTTTAACTTTGCAGAGACATATCTTTAGAAGCATACATAACAGCAAGCACTCAACTTGTATCGCGTATTCTGCTATGATGTAATAACGTGTCGGCGTATATATAGACAGAGAGATACAGGAGGCAGAGAAAGATGAACAAGTTACAAGAAGAACTACAGGAATTATTACCACTCGATCAGCTTGAGGAGATGTCAGGTGAAGAAGTGGTGGGGAGTGTTGCCATGGACGTTTATCGGGCTGAATTTGCGACGATTCGAGAGAGTGGGCCGGAACTTCCGCAAGTATTGCGAGATATCATTCTAATCATTGATCTGGATACCGAGCTGTCCATGAACGGGATGACCGGTTTCCTTGAGAATGCCAGCGGGCAGTATCTCGGTGAGACAATAGCAGCGATGGAGCAGATCGGTAATGATGCAGATAGCGTGATCCTGAAGAACATAGAACAGATGTTGTCCGAAAGTGGCGTAACGCATGGGCAATTACGAGATAATGTAAATGGCCTGTCCGAAGACGACATCACGACAAGCCTGCAAACACACGGGGAACAGATTCATGAGGTATTACAGCACATTGAGCTGGAAGCCAGCAATTTAAGCATGCAATCCGATAACGAAGAAAGCTTCGACCTGCTGTATCAGTATGTGGATGCCAATAAAGATCGTCTCAAACAGGAGATGCAGCACTTCTTGTCTAATTGAATTGGGAAGAGGAGGTAAAGTGACAAGCATGAACAAACGATTAGCGATGGAATCCGTTCTCGTTACCCTGTTATTCATCATTGGTTTTGTAGCTTGGAATGTTGTTCAAGGCATGATTATGACTATGAATTACGTACCTGATCTGACAAACACGGCTGCTTACGGTAACCCATTGCAATCCAAGGTTGCTTTTGGAACTATTATTCGCTGGGATACAACAGCCATGATCATGGCTGTTGCCGGATTCGTTTTGCTCGCCGCTGCATACTACGGTCTTCGATCAGCTATGCAGCGCTGGACAAAGCAATATTGAGATCGGGTATCCATGAAATATGATATGTTGCTGTCCGGTTATTATTGTGCAGCCCCGTTGTTGTATAACCTGCTGAACCCTGCCCTGAGTCTAAACGACTCGGGGTTTTTGTCATTCCAGCATGTTGTCTCATTGCATGCCCATCTATGCGCTAATGTTTTTCCGCTTCGAAGGGGAAATTTTCTAGCTCCAAGGTTGTGAAGGAATTCGTTACAATGATCTTGTAAGCGCTTATCGTATTGGATAGAGAGAGGAGGAGAGACATCAATCATGATTACAACCAATCAGATTTATCTCGATCAGACATTGCATAGCAAAGAGGACGTATTGGATTTCATATCCGCAGAGGCAGAACGTTACAGCATCACTACAAACCGTGTACAGCTTGCGGCTGATCTGTGGGAACGCGAACGTGTCTACTCCACCGGACTTCAGGATCACTTTGCAATTCCCCATACCCAGAGTGAAGTTGTAACACGTCCGGCAGTGATGGTCATTCGATTGGTGGAGCCCATTGATTGGGAATCTCATGACGGCAAGCCGGTAAAATTTATTTTTGCCATCCTTGTGCCTAAAGGTCATGTAGACGTATCCCATCTGCAAATCATCTCTTCACTTGCCACCTTACTGCTGGAAGATTCATTCAAAGAGGCCATCGTAGAAGCGGTACAGCCGGAAGATGTATATACGTTGCTTCATCAATATACGGAAGGACTGGTGTCATAATGAAAATCGTAGGTGTAACGTCATGTATCGCAGGTCTCGCCCATACCCCTATGGCCGCCAAAGCATTGGAGAAAGCAGCTCAGCAACTGGGATATGAGATCAAAGTGGAACAGCAGGGAGCTATGGGACAAGTCAATAAGCTGACGGAAGAAGATATTGCTGCAGCGAATTTTGTACTGATTGCAGCGGATCAAACGGTGAAAGACATGGATCGTTTTGGCGATAAAAAAGTCGTACGTGTCAAAATCGGTCATGCCGTAAGTCAGGCAGAAGCGGTATTAACCAAAGCCGTCGAGGCTGTGAACGCACAAGCTTAACCCCACCTTCCACATGAGGAGAGAGTACGATGAGAAAATGGTTTGGTGAAGCAAAAACACATCTAATGACAGGTATCTCCTATCTGCTGCCGGTCATTATCGCGGGTTCCCTGGTCGTTGCCATCTGTAAAATTATCGCACTATCAATGGGCATTACTGATCTTGATCCGTACAAAGATGGAAGCGGATTCTTGCATATTTTATATCTCGTGCAAAATGTAGGATGGAGCGGCATCGGACTATTGACGATTGTCCTGTCCGGTTATATTGCGTACTCCATTGCCGACAAACCTGCGCTGGCCGCAGGTCTAATCGGCGGGGTGCTGGCACAGCAGACCAACGCCGGTTTCTTGGGCGCGTTGATCTCAGGCTTCTTTGCCGGGTACATCACCTTGTGGGTCAAAAACAAAGTTAAGATTACAGGTCCGGCCGCTGGCTCGGTACCGTTAATCATTTTACCGCTGATTACCGTAGGGTTAACCGGATTTCTGATGGCGGTCATTCTCGGTGGCCCGTTGGGCGCACTGAATGAGTATCTGATTGCTTGGGTTCAAAATATGAGTCAAAGCGGCACAAATACCGTTGTACTTGCGATTATTCTGGGCGCGATGATCGGATTCGATCTCGGCGGACCTGTCAACAAAGCCGCATGGATGGCAGGCAACGCCCTGTTCCTGTCCGGTGTCTATCTGCCGAATATTTTCATCAACATTGCCATCTGCATCCCACCGCTCGGTTATGGCCTTGCGACACTACTGATGAAGAAACGTTTCTCCAAAACCTATCAGGAGGCTGGCAAAGGTGCAGTCATTATGGGCGTGATCGGCATCACGGAAGGTGCAATTCCGTTCACACTGCGTAACCCTGCCAAAATGATTCTGGTCAACATGTTTGCCTGTGCAACGGGTGCTGCCCTGACTGCATTGCTGGGAGCACATATCATCATGCCACCAATTGGCGGCTTATATGGAGCTGTATCGGTAGGTACCCCAATCGCGTACCTTGCCGGAGGCATTGTCGGCGCATTGATCGTGGCGGGTGGCACCATGCTGGTGAACTTCCGTGATGAAGAAGAGAATCAGCCTGCCAAGACTCAGGAAGCTTCAGTGAAGAAAAACGGGGAAGAAATCGAACTCGTTTTTGACTAAAAAAAGGCAACTGGAGGGATATAGAGATATGAGTGAGAGCAATCGTACCAAAGTACATGTGATTCCACATACACACTGGGACCGGGAATGGTACTTTACCACCTCCCGTTCCAAGGTGTATCTTGTCAAACATGTGAAGGAAGTATTGAACGCATTGGAGCGAATCGACGGGTTTCATTATTACCTGCTAGACGCACAGGGCTCGCTGCTGGATGATTACATTCGCTGGTGTCCCGAGGATGAAGAGCGCATTCGCCAGTTGGTTACCACCAAACGTCTGATGACAGGCCCCTGGTACACACAGACGGATCAATTGGTGATTTCCAGTGAATCGATGGTCCGAAACCTGTATTATGGTATGAAAACAGCACAAAAGTACGGACATGCGATGAAGGTCGGCTATGTCCCGGATGCGTTTGGACAATCGGCACAGATGCCGCAAATCTATCGGGAGTTCGGCATTGAACGTTTCCTTTTCTGGCGTGGCGTATCAGATAATACGAATCCACACACCGAGTTTACGTGGGAAGGATCGGATGGCAGTCGTGTATTTGCTGTACAGATGCCATTTGGCTATTACTACGGCGGTAACATTCCCGAAAATGAGGAAGATCTGGTCCCTTATCTGGAGAAACAGATTGGTGCGCTTGAACGCAAAGCCTCCACCAGACATATCTATTTCCCCAACGGGTTTGATCAGGCTCCTGTCCGGTTGAACCTGCCGGAGTTGATTGAACGGTTCAATGCGCTGGATACAGAGCGCGAATATGTGATGAATGAACCGGAACGTTTTCTGGCGGAGATCGAAGCGGATAGTCAGGATCTACCTGTACTTCGGGGTGAATTAATGGAAGCCAAGCACATGCGCATTCACAAGTCCATTTTTTCCACCCGTGCGGATCTAAAGCAACAAAATAACCGGATTGAGAATCTGATCGCCAATACGCTCGAACCTGTGCTTGCCATTAGCCATTCTCTCGGACATGATTACCCGCATCGCATTGTGGAGGACATCTGGAAACTATTGTTCGAGAATGCGGCACATGACAGCATCGGTGGCTGTAACAGCGATACAACGAATCAGGACGTTGCGTTCCGTTACAAACAGGCCTATGATATCGCACTGAATCTGCTTGACCTGCATATGAGGATGATTGCTTCAACGATACAGCAGGAGGAGACATTTGCGTTCACCCTGTTCAACACGCTACCGTATACGCGAGGCGGGGTTAACGAGATCGAAGCTTATATTCCGGAAGAATCCTTTGTGATTCGGGATACGAAGGGGCGCGAGCTGGCTTATACCATTGTGGAAAAAGTAGACCAGACCGATTATGTGCTTGGACAGCACATCGATCTCAATCCAAGTCGCAGAGTGCATCTGCCGCAACGGGTATATCGTGCTAAATTACTGGTGGAACTGCAAGAGGTTCCGGCAATGGGCTACACTCAGATTGTGTTTGATTTCAGTCAGGGAGCTGCACCGGTCATTGAGCGACGTAACGGAGACGCGATTGAAAATGAACATTTCATCATTGCACTGCAATCGAATGGCACCTTGCAAATTACAGACAAGCGATCAGGGCAGGTGTATGCAGATCAAATGGTCTTCGAAGATAACGGGGATGACGGAGATTCCTACAATTATTCTCCACCCGAGCGGGATCTGATTGTTTCTTCGGCAGGCAGCCAGATGAGCGCAACGACAACCCAAACGTCTGTATCCCAGACACTATCCCTACGTTTCACGCTGGATGTGCCCTATGATCTGGAAGAGCGCGCCGCAGGCATCACGTCGGGTGCATTGCCAATGCAGGTGCAGATATCTCTTCGCAAAGGAGAGAAGCTGATCCGCTTCCAGGTTCAGGTACAGAATGAGGTGTTTAGCCACCGTCTGCGTGTCCTTTTTGATACAGGAATTGCTTCCGCACTATCCATTGCAGATCAGCCTTTCGGTGTGATTGCTCGTCCAACCTCATTGCCAGAAGTGGAGGTATGGGAGCGCGAACAATGGCAGGAGAAACCGATTACCATTGAAGCGATGCAGAGTTATGCGGGGGTGAACAACGGTACGCATGGGTTGGCTGTCATGACGGAAGGGGTACGTGAGTACGAGATTATTGGCGAGAAAATGGACACCATTGCCCTGACCTTGTTCCGCACTTTCGGTTTCATGGGTAAGGAAAATCTGTTGTATCGTCCTGGCCGGGCTTCCGGTGAGAAAATTGTAGCAACACCAGACGCGCAATTGCTTGGGGAGCTCTCCTTTACCTTTGGCCTGCATATCCAGACCTCTGGATTCGACGAAGCAAATGTAGCCCGTGCTGCACGTGAATATTTGACACCAATCAGCAGTTATCAGCTATGTGACTTTTTGAACGGGCGACTGATCTTTGCTTTCCGCGATGAGGAACGTGTTCTGGAACCCGACTACAGCCTGATGTCGTTCAGCGACGATTCCAACGTGATATTAAGCAGCTTCAAGAAAGCAGAGCAGAGTGAGGGTTACATTGTACGTGTCTTCAATCCGTATTTGTCACAGTCTGCTAACGTGAACATACACTTTAATCAGCCTGTACA
The DNA here is from genome assembly GCF_000316035.1 of Paenibacillus sp. PAMC 26794. Classification (GTDB taxonomy): domain Bacteria; phylum Bacillota; class Bacilli; order Paenibacillales; family Paenibacillaceae; genus Paenibacillus. The sequence continues at coordinate 9,202 of NZ_ANHX01000030.1, read as the reverse complement.
TGCAGAGCGTGTATCTCTTGCTGAACAACCACTGGAACCTCAGCAGAGGTTAACCGATGGAGAAGAGGTCGTTCGTTTGCCGGAACTCGCACATTGTAAGTTGATGACCGTACTTGTAAGCAAAATTTCAGAATAACAGCATTCAGAAAGTTACCTGTACGCAGAATGATTCATTGTTCATGATACTTAGTGAACTTATAACGATGATCAGAAGGGAGGTCGGATATCGGTATGATTTTTCCAACTAAACGGTTGAAAAAGCTGTTCCACCTCATTCATGGTGAAGGACAGGAACAGGCTTGGACGAGCCAAGCACTTGCAGACAAGCTGGAGGTAACCGTGCGTACCATTCGGGATGATCTGAAAAAGTTGGATTATATCCTTGCAGGGTATGGCGGGAGCCTGGAGTCCAAGCGTGGACGGGGATATTCCATTCGTGTACATGATGCAAAGCGCTATGATGCACTGTTGGAGGGACGACAGGATGATCTGCAAGCAGGTGCGCCCGTACCTGGATCGCCTGATGAGCGTATCCGTTATGAATTGTTCAAGTTGCTTGGTGAACCGGGTCATATCAAGATGGAAGACCTCGCTGATCAGCTGTTTATAAGCCGTGCAACGATGAACAATGACCTAAAGATTATTCGTCAGATTCTGGAGAACTATCAGCTTCAGCTTCAGATCAAGCCAGGACATGGTGTGAAGGTCGTCGGAGACGAGCAAAGGTTCCGTTATTGCCTTGCGGAGTATGCTGATGCGCGAGATGAAGAACTGGGACCGGAAGGCATGACTGCTGCGCAGGAACGTTTGCTGTATCCAATTGAACCCGCGCACATCCGCGAGATCGTTATTCGCCATGTAGGCAAACAGGATGTTCGTATTGCAGATGTGGCACTGAAAGATCTGATTACGCATCTGGCAGTTATGGTATTACGTATTAAGCAGGGACATGAACTGGAGCAATTCGAGAAAGTGGAGGCGAATGTTCAGGATCAGCAACTTGCGCAGCAGATTATTCAGGATCTGGAGTTGTTATATTCCATTCATTGTCCAGTTGGAGAGCGAGATTATCTGCTGCTGCATATTGTTAGCAAAAAAATGACTACTACCGATTGGAATGGACTTCGAAGTGACCCGTTATATCTTGCTGTACAGCAGATGTTGGGTCATATCTATGATCGTTACACCTATGATCTGCGGGATGATGAACGCTTGCCGAATGATCTATATGCCCATCTGAAGCCCATGATTACGCGGTTGGAACATGGCATGAATATGCGGAATCCACTGCTGGGACATATACGTAAATATTATCCGCTCGCCTATGAGATTACGATCAGTGCAGTGAAACGGCTACAGACATATGTACCTCATGAAATCAATGACAGCGAGATCGGTTACCTGGCTCTCCACATTGGTGCAGCATTGGAACGTAAATACCAGATTCCTCATCGCAAACGGAAATCCGTATTGCTGGTCTGTGGGTCAGGATACGGCACAGCCCGAATTCTTGAATCCAGATTGCGTTCGTTATTTGCCGAGCTGGAGGTCTCACGTGTAGTTTCGCTACGGGAGTACGAGGAGATGAGGAGTGTGCCTGAAGATTTGGTTATTTCCACGATCCGGTTACGGGAGTCCAAAGGCAAGCCGTCAGCTGTCATTGCTGCGATTCCATCGGAACGCGACATGGCAACGATCACTCATCTGGTGCGAACCAGTGATGAGCAGGAGGAAATGACGCTGCTGCGTTACTTTGATCCAGCGTTGTTCATGTTTCGGTCCGATCAGCCTGATAAAATGACACTTATGGCTGAGATGAGCAGGGCACTGTTGGAGAAGGGAATTGTGACGGAGCAGTTCTGGCCCGCTGTGCAGGAGCGGGAAAAGATGGCTTCAACGGCGCTCGGAAGAGGCATGGCGATTCCGCATCCCATGGAGCTGAGTTCAACCCGTACAACTGTATCGGTATGTCTGCTCGAGAAGCCGATTCCGTGGGATGAGGAGAATGAAGTGCATGCTGTATTTATGTTGTCTATCTGCAAAGAGGATTACGAACAGGCGATGGGAATTTATGATTTGTTCGTAGAATTGATCCGGCAGGAGGAACAGCTGGAAAGCCTGCGATCCTGTGGCAGTTTCGATGCCTTCGCCCAACTTGTTTGCGAAACGTTGAGTCTAAAAAGTACCGAAGTGTATTAATATATATTCACTAATGGATAATTACACGGACACTCCGAGTACAGAACAACCTTCCGATCGCTGTTATCCCCCAATTTTTTTGATTCCCTTTTTGAAAAGGGAAAACCGTCCTTCATCAGATTTGTCTGATAAAGGACGGTTTTTATTCGTTTACACAAACTATTGATTAAATATGTTTGGAAATAACCTCTTCCAGTCCTTGAGCGACAGAGTGCGCACCCCGCGCCAGATGTCTTTCATACAGATGCAGGCGGACAAAACTTTCATCCGTACCCATCGCTTCGGAGAATATTCCACTGAGCCCGCGAGCGCGGCGGTCGATCTGTAATAGCAGTTCGAGCGAATCGCCCATCGGATAGAACAGCACTTCCAACTCATCCAGATGCCCACGGAATTTGTTTGTTGGTACAAATTCAAATTCCTGTACAAATGGCAGATTGCCGCCCAGCTTTGGCGCATAGTCATTGGTCACTTCACGCAGTTTGAAACCAAGGATATCAATTGCATCGAGCACGGTGTTCATGTCTTTGCTAGGAACAACATGCAGTCTGTCCCGGTCTGAAGGGTCTACAGCGCTTGAAATATCGAGGCCCGTCTCTACCCATACCTCTGCACGATGCAGTGTAATCGGCAGATTTTCTGGCAGGTCAAATGAAAAGTCTTTCTCCAATTTGGCTCCAGGCTGTAATGTGAAACCTTCGGTGAGCAGATATTTGGCTATAACGGCTGTCTCTTTTACTTTACGATCATCGTGCTCCCGTATGTAATGGGTTTTGATTGAAAGATAGATTCGATCTACGTTCTGTTCCACATCTCCACCTTCAATGTACACGACCCCCGAGATGATTCCTCCAGGCGTGACCTCTGGTGTATGCAATTCCGTATTTACTTTGGCTGCTCCAACACCTACACTGGCTAACATTTTCTTGAAAAATGACATGCGCTCTACCTCCAGATCAGATGGTTTATTATATGGGATACATACGGCTTCGACCTTAATACGGAAGCTGGAAGAGAAGCGTTTCATATTTTAGCAAAGATATATCGTATATCCAAACAGGAGAATCGACGTACCTATGTCGAATGTTTAAATAAAGGGAATTTTTGTCAGGAGGAATTCTATGAGCATGGAATGGTACGATATGATTGCACAACGTAATGGGGGATACAAGGGTAGAGCTTTGTATACGCTGGAAGGTAACTCTGCTGAAGATATTTTTGAAGAGCGGTTGATTAAGCTTCTGCCTCAGTATACATCCGTGCTCGATGCAGGCTGTGGACATGGGGAGTTTACGTTGAAAATGTCGGAATATACCGATCACATTATAGGGTTTGATAATTCGGAAGAGATGATAAAGATAGCCCAAAACAGTCTTTATTCAAGCACGATAACAAATGTGGAATTTGTCTGCGTTAGCACAAAAGAAAAGATGCCATTTGAAGATAAGCAATTTGGTCTGATCTATGATCGCAGAGGTCCAACTTCCATTATTGAACATGGGAGATTGCTGCAAAAGGGTGGAGTTATGATTGGTATTCATACGGATATAACAAAGGTACGTGAGCGTTTGGAAAGAAATGCATTTAAGGAGATCAAGATTGAGGAATATAACGAGGCACTTATGATTTTCTCAGATGAAAAAGAGTTTGCCATCTTTCTCTCCGATATCCCCGGAAACCCGGATTATACACAGCCTGAGTACCGGGAACAGCTGGAAGTTAAGCTGAAGGAGAACCAGGTTGATGGTAGGATTGCTGTAAGAGAATGCAAGTATATTTGGCAGGCCATAAGGAGCTGAAGTCGATTGAAAACAGAATTTTCAGAACAGAAATATGGTGAAACGGGTGTCAAAACCAGCTTCGAGCAGATGGCGAACGGGGAACAGAAATATAAAATGGTATCAGAAGATGGCAGTTATTATTGTAGAACCGTTGCCTCTTCCCACGGAGCATGGCAAAACAGTCATATACATATCAATCTAACGGAGTTTTATGTGGTGCAAACCGGATGGATTGCGTATGCCAGTTATGCAGACGATCAGATGCTTTCGATTCGAGTGATGCGCGCAGGAGAGCACATTATTGTCCAACCTGGAATCCACCATAATATATACATGTCTGCACATAGCGCGATACATACCATCAAGCATGGATTGAATACCTCCAGTGATTGGACGGCATCCCCTGAGTTGGATAGGTTAACTCAATCTTTAACAGAGAATGAGCTACTTCAAAGTATGACTAACCAGACGGGAGGATCAGACAGATGCGTAAAAGTACAATATTTTGGATTACGGGAATAACGATAATCCTCTTGGTGATTCTGCTCATATACAGCTATGTAATTCCAAGTATGAGTGCCCAGGATGTTGTGATGGCAGGCACAATCAGGCAGATTGATACGGATGCAGTTGAGATAGAGTTAGAGATAACGCGAAAAAGAGAAGACAAGGATCAACATATAGTGTATCCCGTTGTGCCTGGATGGGAAGGGGTCACATTCACTGAAGAACAAGACGATGCGTGGTACATGCCTTCGTCTGTCGGCAGTTCCTATTTGGATCAAGTCATTCTGGAAAAGTATCTGAAGGCGCAGGGGAAAACCATGAAATCAGCTGATAGTCTGATAGGATTTGCGATACCTGATGAGATAGGGAGTTACAAGTTGCGGTTAACGCTCAGATCTTTGGATGGAACGACTCAACCGCTTGAGAATCCCATGGTGTATTATGTTCATAACGAGCAGTTGTTAGGGAAGGATCTGAGTTGGGTTACGGGTGAGAAACTGGAGATCAATAAGGAGTAATCAGAATGATGAATGTATATGAATCGAACGAAATCACCGTACGTTTCTTGGATACAGAAGATGAATACTATCTGGTGAAGTGGCTGTCAGACCCGGAAGTTCTTCAATACTATGAAGGGCGTGATCGGCCGCATGACCTGGAGCTGGTAAGAGAACATTTTTACAATCATGAGGATGATGCTACTTGTTGTATCGTAGAGTATGGAGGAAATCCCATTGGATACATTCAGTTCTATGAGCTTGAGGAAGAAGAACGAACGGAGTATGGTTATGGAGACACGGATGAGATCATCTATGGAACGGACCAGTTTATTGGTGAGGTAGACTACTGGAATAAAGGCATTGGTACACAGTTGATACAATCCATGGTGGCTTATCTGATTAATGAAAAACAAGCCTGTAAAGTGGTTATGGACCCTCAATCCTGGAACTTGCGAGCGATATCCTGTTATGAGAAATGTGGATTCAAAAGGATTAAGCTGTTGGAGAAACATGAGCAGCACGAAGGACAGATGAGAGACTGTTGGCTGATGGAATATGCTCCTTAGATAATGTTAAAAGTTATTTTGAATCATATAAACAAGGAGGAATGATGGATGGATGAAAGATTTCCGATAGGACCATTTGTACACACGGGTGAAGTTACTTTGGCACAGCGGGAGAAGTGGATTCAGGACATTGCTGAGTTGCCTGAACGCGCACGAGAAGCGGTAAAGGGACTGAATGAAGAGCAATTAAGTCTGCCGTATCGAGAAGGTGGATGGATGCTCAAACAGGTCATTCACCACATGGCAGACAGCCATATGAACAGTATGATTCGTTTCAAGTTGGCACTGACAGAGGATACACCTACGATTCGACCTTATTATGAAGAGCGTTGGGCTGAACTGAGTGATTCAAGGGACCTGGATGTCGAATTCTCGCTTCAGATTCTGGATGCCCTCCATCGTCGTTGGGTGTTTCTGTTAAATGCGCTGACAGATGCAGATTATGCCAAACAATTTTATCATCCCTCATCGGAAGAAACGACAAGACTGGATTACAATCTGGGCATGTATACTTGGCATGGCAAACATCATGTTGCTCACATCACATCGCTTCGGGATAGATTGGGAATATAGCTATTAGAAATATCTTTTAAGGAGGATTCATCAATGAGTGTACATATCAGACTATTAAATGAGAACGATCCTGTAATCATATCAAAGGCGTTTCAGGAGCAGGGTTGGGGGAGATCCCCTGAGCAGTATCTTCATTACTTGGCTGAACAACAGAATGGGGAACGCGTAACCTTGGTAGCCGAGTTGAATGGAGAATTTGCCGGATACGTGAATGTATTGTGGAATTCCAGCTACCCGTCTTTCAGGGAACAAGGCATTCCCGAAATTAACGATTTTAATGTACTAATGAAGTTCCAGCGCCAAGGTATTGGTTCACGGTTGATGGACCGAGCAGAGGAAGTTATTCTGGAACGAACGGATGTAGCAGGCATTGGTGTAGGTGTGTTTTCCGATTATGGCAAAGCGCAAGTTCTATATGCCCATCGCGGGTACATACCAGACGGTCACGGTGTACACAAACATGATCATTACATTCAGCCGGGTGAAGAAACGATTATGGACGACGATGTTGTACTTTATCTTACGAAGAAGTTAAAAGCCACGCAATAAACGTCTACGTAGATCGTCCTTCAAGTTCAACAAAAACTAGAGTATCCATATTATGAAGTTGGTAATTTAAAAGATGTCTACATGCACACTAAGGGTAGGGGATAAAAAGATGACTATTCGCCTTTTTCAAGCGATTGATCAGCCAGCAGTGCTGAAAATGATGACGGATCATGATTTTCAATTCCCTTCGTTTATACGCGATCAGTATCCTGCGCGCTGGGATTTATTTTTAAAAATGACGGATGAACGTATCAGTGCTTATTATGTCATGGTTGACGAAGCAGATGTTGTCATAGGTCATGCTGGTTATATCTTTCAGCCTACTGTTAACCGATATGAAATCGTTGGCGTTGTTACATGCAAATCACACCTTCGACAGGGAGTAGCACGTGGACTAATTACAAAAATATGTATAAAAATAGCTGAATTCGGCAGTGGTGATGTCATGCTCTACACACTTGATCATGAAGAAAATGAAGCAGCGCTCGTATTTTATGAACGAATGAATTTTCAAAAAGAAGGTGTTGATATGAATTATTATACCTCGGGGTTTCATAGACTTTCACTTGTTAAAACATTATAAGGGAACTTCAAAAAACTAATTGTAGTGGAAGCATAAAAGTGTACTTCAGTTTAAGTTGCATGTACTTGCAAAGAAAGATGATAAAAAATGCTGTCCTGCATGTTATACTCTATTGGAATTTGAGGAATGATAAGCAGGATGTTGAGAGATTAGATGATCAGAGGAGTGATTGATCCATGTTTAGCAAAGTCGGCCAGGTTATGTTGTATGTCAACGATCAGGATGAATCACTGGCATTTTGGACGGAAGTTGCAGGATTCCACATTGTGGATGAAGTAAACCTTGACGAGGGTATGAGATGGATTGAGATTGCGCCTACCCCAAATTCGCAGACGAGCATTATTCTTCATGACAAGCAGTTTGTGGAGCGGATGTCGGCGGGTGTAAATCTGGGCACACCTTCGTTAATGTTCTTCACCGAAAATCTGGATCAGTTATATGCCGACTTGGCTGGTAAACATGTAACGGTTGGAGAGATTGTCGAGATGCCAACGGGGCGTGTCTTCAACTTTGCTGATAATGAAGGAAATTACTTTGCAGTTTTGGAACGGGCGAAGTAAGTTACAACTTAAAACCCCAATGATTGTAAACGATCGACATTCATGTCAGTCGTTTTTTTGTTGGGAAAAAGCTTCTGTCTTTAAGTAGAAAAGCACAAGAAAAATAGAGAACTACTGGGTAAAAATGTTATAATAGAGTGTGGCTGATTTAATGAAAATGACAAGGAATGAATAGTCGGAAATGAAGGTTTGGATGGAGCATTTAAGAGCCATTCCTGTAATGAAGTAATTTGAGCTTTGAATGAAAAATGCGCCTTTAGTATACTGGGAATCGTTGTTCCGGACAAGAACAATACCCACATACGAAAAGAGGCGCACATCATGAAGTATAAGATGAAACAGAAACAGAATCAACGGATTACGCGAATTACAGAAGATACGTTAGTCATTGGAGCAGACATTGCCAAAAAGATTCACGTAGCTAGAGCGGTAGATTTCCGTGGCATTGAATTAGGAAAAGACTGCGTGTTCCACAACGATCAGGAAGGGTTAACGAAGCTAGTAACATGGATGAAAGAACTTCAGGAGGTTCATCTGAAAACGGACATTGTTTTCGGAATTGAGCCTACCGGGCACTACTGGTTTCCGCTAGCTGCTTTTCTGGAAGCTCGAGATATCGAGATCGTCATTGTGAACCCGCATCATGTAAACAAGAGCAAGGAAATTGAGGATAACTCGCCGACGAAGAGTGACTATAAGGATGCCAAAGTCATTGCAGATCTCATTCGAAACGGGAAGTATTCGGAGCCCAAATTGCCGGCGATGGAATATGCCGAATTACGCATCCTCATGAATTTCCGTGAGAAGGTTATGGTGAGTTTAAACCAAGTCAAGGCCCGTGTGCATAACTGGTTCGACCGCTATTTTCCAGAGTATTTGAGCGTGTTTAAAGATTGGGAAGGCAAAACTTCCTTGATGACAATGCGCCAGTTTCCGACACCGGAAGAGATCGTCTCTACAGGCGCCAGAGGCGTTCTCGCACACTGGAGAACGGAAGTGAAGCGTGGAGTCGGTATCAAGAGAGCGGAAAAGCTCTTTGCGACAGCCGGGATATCCATCGGGCTTACCCAAGGGTTACGAGCTGCGAGACTGGAGCTTCTGAGCTTGCTCGACCAGGTTGAGCTTTTCTCTAAACAGGTGGAAACGACCATGAATCAGGTCATGGACATTTTGAGTGAGATCCCGGGAACAACGCAGATGTTGAATATACCAGGCGTTGGCGCGGTTACCGTTGCAGGATTTCTGGCTGAGGTTGGCGATCTGAGTCATTACGACCACGGACAACAAATCATCCGGTTGGCGGGCTTGAATTTAAAAGAAAATAGTTCTGGTAAGCGTAAGGGTAAAACTGGCATTACCAAGCGTGGACGATCTCGACTAAGAG